>JAFMVE010000024.1 GCA_025499705.1 Carboxylicivirga caseinilyticus | reverse complement strand
CTCCCTTTTAGGGGAGGTTTGGTGGGGTATAATGAAAGTAAAGTTACAATTTGAAAGATTCCTTATTTGCAGAATCACTTTTTGGACACCCTCTTGTTTTTTGCTAAAAGAAATAAAAGTACGTAAGTAACATGGCGATCTTTGTGTGAAAGACTTTTACTAAAAAAAGTTATACACTAAGTAAGGTTTGTAAATAGCATAGTACGTAAGTGCTATGTAAAGATGATGCTAAGCAATAGTCCCGGCAGGGACGTCTGTGTTGAAACCACAAGAGAACAATATGGATTTTTAGCTATATTTCTTCATAATCTTCTCCTGTGCTTTCAAAGCTTTAATTGCTGTTTTATAACTGACTTCTTTAAAACGTATCTTATCTCCGGGTTTTAATTGTGCCAGAATCGGATAATCTGCCGTTATCACATTGGCAATCCGGGTATATCCACCAGTTGTCTGTCGATCTGCCATCATGATAATGGGTGAACCATGACTCGGAACCTGTATGGTTCCAAATGCAATGGGAGATGATATAATATCTGCATCATTGTTTAGGTGTTCAATAGCAGGTCCGTCGAGGCGAAACCCCATTCTGTCGCAATGTGGTGAAAGAGAGTAAGGTTTAGTCAGGAAATTTGCCAGGCCATTCCATGTGAATCTTTCTTTTTCTGGTCCTGGCAGAATTCGTAGAACGGGTTCTGTCGGAAGTTGAGGAATATGTTTCACCTTAATTCTCCGCAGTTTCAAATTCGGTTTGCTTTGATTAATTAGAATAATATCTCCATCCTTTAAAACTCTTCCATTGAAACCACCTAGTTTACCATATAAATAGGTTGATTTACTACCCATAATGTCAGGTAAATCAAATCCTCCAGCAATTGATAAATACGTTCTGGCACCTTGGTTAATCTTTAAAATATCCAGAACATCACCAGCTTTAATCTGAATGGTTCGATAAGGTTCGATCGGCATACTATTTAGTGTTAGTTCTGGCATAGCCCCTACAATACCAATAAAACTGTCAGAATAAAATTCAATGCAGCAACCTGTCATGGTCATCTCTATTGCTGCTTCCAAAGGGTTGTTACCCGCCAGATAATTAGCCATTTTCAAGGCAACTATGTCCATAGCTCCACCAACTGGCATTCCAATCTTTTGAAAATCAGATCTTCCTCCATCCTGAATAGTGCTGATTAAACCTGCTTTTATGACTCTAATCTTATTCATATTCAGGAGTATATTTTTCTGTCCTGATTTGGTATTCAGGAGGCGTTGATTCTTTAATCTTATTAAATTCCTCAATTGTAATAGGATCGAATTGAATGTAATCTCCTGATTGGATAAATACCTCTGGTTTACGATTGATATCAAACATCTTAATTGGAGTCTGTCCTAAAATTTGCCAACCACCAGGACTGTTAATGGGATAAATTCCTGTTTGATTTCCGGCTATACCAACAGATCCGGCGGGTATAAGTTTTCGTGGGGTTTGTTTACGCGGTGTGGCCAGTTGCGGATTCAAACCGCCCAGATAGGCAAATCCGGGTGTAAATCCTAACATATAAACCAAATATTTATTGGAGCAGTGTTTATCTATAAGTGTTTCAATTTTAATTTGATGATGTTCAGCAACGGATTCAATATCTAACCCTAAACTGATGTCATAACAAACCGGAATATGTATGAGTCTGACCTCTTTCTTGTTGTATGAGAAATCTTCAATCTTTATTTTTTTAATGGTTTTTAGAAGTCTGGGTAAAGATATCAATGTTGGATTGTAAAAAATGGTAACTTCAGAGTAGGATGGAAGTACCTGGGTGATTCCTTTTATTTCAAGTGATTGAATGGCGTTTGTAAAAGCATTTGCCTTCTCCAGTATGCGCGGACTGATTTCCTGCTCTAATCGAATTAATACAGCACTGTCACCAAGTATATGATAATTAAATTCCAATTGACCAGTTATTAATGGCTGAAATGTGAATATCCGATTTTTCGAGGGCTTCAGTTATATGCTTGGCTAATTCAAGAGCCTGCACGTTGTCTCCATGTAAGCAGATGGTATCTGCTTTAAGAGTGATTTCATGTCCATCTGCGCTGATTACTTTCTGATCTTTAGCCATAGTTAATACCTGTTGAATGCATTGATTGCTGTCGTGTATTACTGCATCGGGTTGTGATCGGGGAACTAACAGTCCTTCTTTTGTATATCTGCGGTCAGCAAACGTTTCACTAACAGTTGTTAACCCTTCATCTTTTGCTGCCTGAATCATTTGCGAATTTGCCAACCCATAAAAAAATAATGAAGGATCTATCTTCTTAACAGCTCTGGCAATAGTTTTCGCCATGTGATAGTCTTTTGCAGCCATATTGTACATTGCACCATGAGGTTTTACATGCTGGAGTTTTCCACCAAGTGCTTCGGTTATGCCTTTTAAAGCACTTACCTGGTAAAGAATGGTATCAAATAATTCATCATCACTCAAATACATGTTTCTTCTTCCAAAGCCTTGTATATCCGGAAATCCAGGATGAGCACCAATAGCGACATTATGATTTAATGCTGCTTCAATGGTTTTTCGGATTACTCCCGGATCGCCAGCATGGAATCCACAGGCAATATTGGCAGATGAAATGAATTTTAATATCGCAAGATCATTGCCAATCTTATAAGCACCGTAGCTTTCACCTAAATCGCAATTGATATCTATTGTATGCATCTTTTATATTATTCCTGTTACTGATAAAATGCTTCGTAAACCCAAGGCCAAGGTAATAATTATCACAAATATGCCTGCCACATTTGCAAGGGGTTTGTTGATCTTGTCGCCCAATAATTTTTTATTATTCATTACTAAAACCAGAAAGGTTGCGATGACAGGTAGAAGTATACCATTTGTGATCTGTGCGAACCATATGGCTTCAATAGGTTTGTAATCAAGCGATGAAAAAAGAATTCCGATGCCAAGAATAATCATCCATACCAATTTGAAACGCCAGTCCTTCATGGTGCTTTTCCAGCCTAATATGCCAGAGGTTGCATAGGCAGCAGCCAATGGGGCTGTAATGCTTGATGATATACCAGCCGCAAATAATCCACTGGCTAATATATATTTTGCCCAGCTACCTAATATCGGTTCAAGTTGAATAGCCATATCACTTGCTCCCTTTATTTCGTGATTGGTCGCATAAAATGCCATAGCAGAAGTGATTACAATGCTCATCGAAATAATACCTCCCAGAATAATTGAAATAAACAGATCAAATCTGGCTTTTGGTAAATCTTCTTTTGTCTTCCATCGTTCTTTTACTACAGAAGTGTGTAAAAAAAGATTATACGGTACAATGGTTGTTCCAATCAGCCCAATCAACATTAACGCAGAACCGCCAGGAAAGGAAGGAATAAATATTCCTTTAATAATAGATTGAAAATGAGGTGCTATTACAATGGCTGTAGTCAGAAAAACAAGACTCATTAATATGACCAATCCAATCAATACTTTTTCCAGAATACGGTAACTGCCTAGCCATAGTAGTACAAAAGCGGCCAGTCCAATAATCAAACTAATTGCTTTGATATGTTCTTCTGGAAGAACTGTGTCAATTCCCATGGCTGCACCAATCAGGTTTCCGGTTTCATAAGCTGCATTGCCAATGGTAATAGCTGAAATAATTAAAACGACAGACAATATTTTTAAGACTGGATTTTGTATCAGATTTCGAATGGCGTCACCTAAGCCTTGTTGAGTAATAATTCCCAAACGGGCAGTCATCTCCTGTAGAATAAGAGTGGCAATAATGGAAAAAAGTAATCCCCAAAGTAAAGCCATACCAAAATTTGCTCCGGCAAGTGAACAGGTGGTTATGGTTCCCGGTCCAATAAATGCTGCAGTTACGAGACTACCGGGACCAATATTTTTAAAATTTCTAAAAAATTGCATAATATATGGTGATAGGTTGAAATCTAAAGTATAAATATTCGTTGTAGATGCAAATACATTAATGAGATTTAGAAAAATGTTTATTGAATTTTAGTCTCTTTCAGTTAAAATTGAACTAAGTTTGTTCGTTTGCTCCAGTAAATTGAAGGGTATGATTCGAAGTTTATATATTTTCTTGTTTATTCTGTTGTTGTTTGTTACTTCTTGTATGAAACAACCTGTTTTAAGTGTGAAGAATAATCTTTTCGATCAGTCAAATGCTGAGGATCTTGGGTTGGAAATGCCTTTGGGACTTGAAACGGCAACTATTTATTCTGCTTCAGATTCAACGGATAAATATTGTAATGGAGCGGTTGCAATCGCATTTAAAGATAGAATTTATTGTATGTGGCAAAGCTCTGAACAAGATGAAGATTCACATGATACAAGGGTAGTATATTCATATAGTGATGATGGGAAAATTTGGACTAATCCCGGAATTTTAGCGGCCAGTCCTGATAGTGGTTATTGTACATCGGGTGGTTGGTGGCAATATGGCGATACATTGGTCGCTTATATTAATGAATGGACTTATGAAGAATCCCCACGTTATTGCAGGGTAAAATATATGCTTTCGACAGATGGTATAAATTGGTCAGGTAAAAAAACAGTAAGGTGGTTACATGGAGAAGAGATGATTGGAGCCTTCGAACAGGATCCACATCAGATTGCATCAGGCAGAATTATTAATGCTGTTCATGTTTCACCAGGTCTTCATTTAAGTCCGATTTTTACCGATGATCCTTCTGGAATTAGTGGATGGCAGCAGGGGCAGATGAATAACATGGAGTACAAGGGAGATGTGACCCGCGAGCTGGAACCGAGTTCGTATCTTCGTAAAGATGGAGCTCTCGTAATGGTGTTTCGCGATCAGAAAAGTTCATTTTGTAAACTTGCTTCTGTTAGTCTGGATGAAGGGCGTAGTTGGTCAACACCGGTTATTACCGATATGCCGGATTCGCGATCGAAACAGAGTGCTGGTAATTTGTCGGATGGAACAGCTTATTTTGTAAGTAATCCGGTTAATAGTAAAATGCGTTATCCTTTGGTGTTGACATTGAGTGATGATGGCAAGATTTTTAATAAAGCATATGTCCTCAGAAAATCAAGTGAACTGCCATCGTTAAAATACGATGGAAAGTATAAGCGAGAAGGATATCATTATCCTAAGTCAATGGTTTATAATGACTGTTTGTATATTGCCTATACTACTAATAAAGAAAAGGTTGAAATAACAAAGGTTTCGTTAAAAGGTTTGTAAATTAGAATATTACACTCATCTTCGTGTTTATCATATTGATAGGACTACTGTTTTTTGATTGTGTATTAAATATGGATCGGAATCCAACATCAATTTTAACATTATTGTATTGCGCTTGTAAACTGGCTGCTACATCACTTTGCATAAATAATGGATTCATATGAAAAAGTGAACCATTTGCATTGTTAAATTTATAAATGGGTTTGCTTATATAATGTGCATTAGATCGCAGGCTGAGCCAATTGTTTATAGGTTGATTTAATTCTAAATTTAATGTGTATTGGTATTGAACTTCAGTTGGGTTCATTAAACTAAAAGTTTTTAATAGCCCAAATCCATACCAAAAGGTTGTATTATCCCATAAGTCAGCTTTTTTTTCAGCATTGGTCCAGTCGTAGGCACCTAAAGCAAAGTAGGAATTGAATTTCTGACGGTGATAAACGTTGAATTCCGCAATGTATGTTTTGCTATCCAGTTGTAAGTTAGGTAATAAACTTATCGTGTCTGCAATTGATTTTAAAACGCTGGGCTGGCTTAATTCCAATTGATCGATTTCGAAATCAATAAAAGGATCTAGTTTTAATTCTAATGGAGGATAGTCTAATTTCAATTTAAGTTCATATTGAGCATAAGAGTTTATTGTAAATATGAAGCTTAATGCTAAAAGTGTTGGGAAGTATTTAAGCATTGTTAAGGGTGTTTGGTTGAATTCTAAAAATAATAAATGTAAAATGAATTTTAATGTAATTTATTAAAAATATTGTTAAATTATTTTCATCATCAATAAAAGAGTTAATTTGAAAACGAATGGGTTAATACTTCTTCTTTTTACTTTATCCTTTCCCCTTTATACTTAATTAATCCTTATATTTGCGCAAAATTTTTACATACAAACGATTTAAGGTTAAGGTTGATGCAAGAAAAAATCATCATTCTGGATTTTGGTTCTCAGTATACACAGTTGATTGCCAGACGTGTTAGAGAAATTAATGTGTATTGCGAAATTCATCCGTTCAATAACTGTACCGAATTTGACGATACCGTAAAAGGAGTAATTTTAAGTGGAAGTCCTTATAGTGTCAGAGACGAGGATGCTCCGGAACCTGATTTATCAGAAATAAAAGGTAAAATGCCTTTGTTGGGAGTGTGTTATGGAGCTCAATTCCTATCACACAACTATGGTGGCGAAGTTTTACCTTCTGCAACACGCGAGTACGGTAGAGCTAACCTTGAGTTTGTAGATTCTGAAAATATTATGATGAAGGAAGTAAGCCATCATTCTCAAGTATGGATGTCGCATGGCGATACTATCGCTAAGCTTCCCGAAAATTATAAAATCATTGCAAGTACCAAGGACGTTAAAGTTGCTGCCTACAAAATTGAAGGCGAAACAACCTTTGGTTTGCAATTTCACCCCGAGGTATACCACAGTACTGAAGGAACACAAATTTTGAAAAACTTTGTGGTTAGTGTTTGTGGATGTGCTCAGGACTGGACTCCCGATTCATTTGTTGATTCAACAGTTGCTGGCTTAAAAGAGAAGTTAGGTAACGATAAAGTTGTTTTAGGTTTATCTGGTGGTGTTGACAGTACTGTTGCAGGTGTTCTTTTACACAAAGCTATTGGCGAAAACCTTACATGTATTTTCGTTGATAACGGATTACTTCGTAAGAATGAATTCGAAGCAGTGTTGGATTCATACAAACACATGGGTTTGAATGTAATTGGTGTAGATGCCAAAAAAGAATTCCTGGGTGAGTTAGACGGGGTTTCTGATCCGGAAACAAAACGTAAAATTATTGGTCGTGTATTCATCGAAACCTTCGATGTGGAAGCACACAAAATACAAGATGTAAAATGGTTGGCACAAGGTACGATTTATCCTGATGTAATTGAATCTGTTTCAGTTAACGGACCATCTGCTACCATTAAATCGCATCACAACGTAGGAGGTCTTCCTGAGAAGATGAACCTTAAAATTGTAGAACCTCTAAATTTATTATTTAAAGATGAGGTACGTCGTGTAGGTAAAGCACTTGGTATTGATGATTCTTTATTAGGACGTCACCCATTTCCGGGACCAGGCTTGGCTATTCGTATTTTAGGTGATATCACTGCCGAAAAAGTAGCTTTGCTTCAGGAAGTAGATTACATCTTTATTCAAGGATTAAAAGATAGTGGTTTGTACGATCAGGTATGGCAGGCTGGTGCTATGCTTTTACCTATTCAATCAGTTGGAGTAATGGGTGATGAACGAACCTACGAAAGAGTGGTTGCATTACGCGCAGTTACTTCTACCGATGGTATGACTGCAGACTGGGTTCATTTACCATACGATTTTCTGGCACGTATCTCAAACGAAATTATAAATAAAGTTAAAGGAGTTAACCGGGTAGTTTACGATATAAGCTCTAAACCACCTGCAACCATTGAATGGGAGTAGGCATTGGCTCTGATAGATATTACAAGCCGGAACAAACTTTTTAGTTCCGGCTTTTGTTTATTTATAACATTGTAATTTATTTTTCGTACGCATGAGAGACGGAAATTTAAAGCATCACATTATGAAAGTAAGAAATGGATTTAGGAAACTGATTTTGGGAATGATGATCGCCATCATAGCGGTTAATTTACAGGCTCAGTCAGTGGATAAAAACCTTCAGAAATTACAATTGACTTATCAGTTGATTAATTCATTGTATGTTGATACAGTGAATGATACACGATTGACAGAGGAGGCAATTGCAGGCATGCTTAAGAGTCTTGATCCTCATTCGGTTTATATAACAGCTGATGAGGTGGCAGCCATGAACGAACCGTTGGATGGAAGTTTTGATGGCATTGGTATTCAATTTAATATTTTACATGATACTCTTATGGTTGTTACACCTTTGATAGGTGGACCATCTGAAAAAGTTGGAATTGCTGCAGGTGATCGTATTGTAAGTATTGATGGTGATAATGTAGCCGGTATTGGAATTAAAAACAGCGACGTTTATAAATACCTTCGTGGTAAAAAAGGAACCAAGGTAAAACTGGCCATTAATCGAAAAGGTCAGGATTTATCATTTACAGTAGTGCGCGATAAAATTCCGATTCATAGTGTTGAGGCATCCTACATGGCTGATCCTAAAACAGCCTATGTTAAAATAACACGTTTTGCTTTAACTACACATCAGGAATTTATTGACGCATTAGATAAGCTCGAAGAAAACAAATACGAGAATTTAATTATTGACCTTCGTGGTAATGGTGGAGGATATCTGAAAGCAGCGATTGACATTGCAGATGAATTGATAGGATCGGATAATCTTATTGTTTATACGCAGGGTTTAAATAGCGAACGTCGTGAGCATACGGCCAGAAAAAAAGGTCGTTTTGAAAAAGGTAAATTGGTATTATTAATGGATGAAGGTTCGGCTTCAGCCAGTGAAATTGTTGCTGGTGCTGTTCAGGACTGGGATCGTGGAATTGTTGTTGGACGTCGTAGCTTTGGAAAAGGATTGGTTCAACGACCATTTGATTTTCCTGATGGTTCAATGATTCGTTTAACCATTGCTAAGTATTATACTCCTTCAGGTCGTTGTATTCAAAAAGATTATAGTGAAGGTGAAGATGCTTACCGTTACGAAATTGGTAATCGTTATTTGCATGGAGAAATGGAGAATGTAGATAGTATCCATTTTGATGAAAGTTTGAAATATCATACAAAAGTTAGTGGTCGTACCGTTTATGGAGGTGGTGGAATCATGCCGGATGTATTTGTTCCGATGGACACAACGATGTATTCTGATTATTATCGTGATTTGGTTGCATCGGGAACTGTTAACAGAATGATTCTAACCTATGTTGATAATAATCGTGAATTACTGAAAGGTGCATATACCAGTTACAAGGAATTTAGTGATCAGTTTGAGGTGTCTGAGGAATTGATTAATCAATTAATATCAGCAGGAGAAAAAGAAGGGATTGAACGTAACGATGATGAATTGAAGGTATCTGATTTGTTAATGCGTACTCAGTTGAAAGCTTTAATTGCCCGTGATTTATTTTCAACTTCAGAATATTTTGAAACGATCAATACTTTATCTGAAGATTATAATAAGGCCATAGAGTTAGTATCAACCAAAAAAGACTACGCTCAGCTTTTAAAATAAAATGTTAGAATATATTAAGATGTATGGAATGGGAGCGGCCGGTACTGTGGCTTCTCTCATTTATTTGTATTATTCCATTCGTGAAAAAATATGGCTTTGGCCATGGGGTATTGTGGCATCGGCCTTATCAATCTGGGTGTTTTTTACTTCCAGGTTATATGCTGATATGAGTCTCCAGTTTTATTATCTCATAGTAAGTTTTTATGGCTGGTGGTTCTGGTCATATTCTTCAACATCCAAAAATAAAGATGAGGTTCCCATAAGCAAGGTTTCTCAAAGTCAGGTTGTAAACCTGACTATCATAGGTGTTGGAGTTTATCTTATTATCTTACTGGCATTATTGAAAATTCCTGCTATGCTTGATATTGCGGGCTCTGAAATGCCATATCTTGATGCTGCAACCACAGCAGCTTCGTTTATGGCAACCTGGATGTTGGCTCGAAAAATAATAGAACATTGGTTGATATGGATTGTTGTTGATTTTGTATCAATGGTAATGTATTTCTATAAGGCACAGGTCTATAATAATTCAGCAGATCTGTATTTTTATAGTTTCTTATTTTTAATATATACGGCAGGAGCTTATTGGGGCTTTAAGCAATGGCAAAAAATAATGATTCGTGAGAGTAAAGTCTGAAGATAAAACTTTTGTTGTAATGACAGGGCCGGAATCGTCTGGTAAAACAAGTCTGTGTGAGGTTTTGTCTGATTATTATGACACTTGTTGGATGCCGGAATTTGCCCGTGAATATGTTGAAAACCTTAAACGTGATTATACCATTGAAGATGTTGAATTAATTGCCAAAAAACAGGTTAAGCAATATGAAGAGGCTATCGATAAGGATCAAGAGATTGTTTTTTTTGATACTTTTTTAATTATCACCAAAATCTGGTTTACCTATGTATATGGACAATGTCCTATATGGGTCCATCAAGGATTGAAGCAATTAAAAGTTGATTTGTTTCTTTTGTGTAAACCCGATATTCCATGGATTCAGGATAATGTTAGAGAAAACGGACATATAAGAGAAGAATTATTTCAATTGTATAAACAAGAACTGGACTTTTATGGTTTTAATTACTGTATTATTGAAGGATCTGGTGAAGTGAGAAAAAAGTTAGCAATAAAGCATATTAACCGTATTTTAGCAGAAAAGCCACATTATGACAAACAACCAAACTGCAGCAATAGTCAAAAGAGCTATAGAGGAGCTCTCTAAAGAGCAATCATATAAGTCTGTTTGCCATCAAAAGGTGCAGGAACACAGAATGCCATCTATCAATTCTTTGGCAGAGATTGTAAATCTTGCACGTGAAATTATATTTCCCGGATATTTTGATGATACGGCTATGCGATCGGATAGTATCGGATATTATATTGGAGTTAATACAGAAAAGTTATATGCTTTATTGGCTGACCAGATAATGGCAGGCTTGTGTTTTGAATGTTCAGATACACAGGTTATGGATGATAGGGAAGTACAAGCAATAGCGCATCAATTGGCTGCTGAGTTTGTTTCTCAATTACCTGAAATTCGAAGGGTTTTATCAACCGATGTTGAAGCCGCGTTTCTGGGCGATCCTGCAGCTAAAAGTAGGGGAGAAGTAATTTTTTGTTATCCTGCGATCAGAGCCATTTCAAATTATCGTATTGCAAATGCATTAGTAAATATTGGTGTGCCTTTAATTCCAAGAATTATATCTGAAATGGCACATTCCGAGACGGGCATTGATATACACCCTAAAGCATCTATAGGCGAATATTTCTCTATCGATCATGGAACGGGTGTTGTTATTGGTGCCACTTCAATAATTGGTAAGAATGTTAAGCTTTATCAGGGTGTTACTTTGGGTGCAAAAAGCTTTCCACTGGATGATGATGGAAATCCTATTAAAGGTGTGCCAAGGCATCCGATCATTGAAGATAATGTGGTTATTTATGCTCAGGCAACTATACTGGGTAGAATCACCGTTGGGGCCAATTCTGTTATAGGCGGTAACGTTTGGGTTACTAATCCGGTTGCACCTAGTTCCAAACTGGTTCAATTTAAACCCCGGGATTTACTATATTCTGAAGGTGGTGGAATATAAGAAATGTAAATGATCACTGGATTAGTCAGTATTATTGTTAACTTAGTCACAAAATATTTTGATCAACTGACAAATTGTGTAAGTTTATTAAAATATCAAAGGTTTAGCCTTTGGGTTATTTTTTTATATTTGTAATTGGTAATAGACCAAAGAAGAATGGGGTTCGAATTAAAAAACTGGTATACAGAAAAAAAGCAAGGTGAGGTAGTGCTCGAGTACAACGGCAGTATTACCTCTGATTTAATTTCTGAAGCCTTGGATTCAATAGAGAAAAGCCTCAATTTGAAGAACGAGAAAAACAGGGTTAGGAAGAAGGTATACAATGTATTTGTTGAATGTCTTCAAAATCTTTATCACCATGTTGATCTGCCACCAGTAACAGCCCCCGTAGAACAAGAAAGCAACTTTGGAATTATCATTTTAAGTAAGGATGGTACCTTTTACAGAATATCAACGGGTAATTTTGTAAAAAAGGAAAAGTTAAGTTATATTAAAGATCGAATTGATCAGGTCAATTCGCTTTCTGATGAAGAAGTACGAATGTTGTACCGTGACATCCTTAGTAATGAAGAATTTTCTGACAAAGGAGGAGGAGGATTAGGAATGTTGGATATTGTCAGAAAGACAGGAAATAAGTTAGAGTATTATTTTTATGAATTTGATGATGAATACATCTTTTTTTCATTAGATGTATACATTAGTTAACCGTTTAATTGCCAATATGGAAACAATTATTCGTGAGGGAACACCGAAAACACCTTATGTAAGACTGGATGGAGAGAATGGGTTAGTAGAGATTAAAGGCCGTTCTATTCCTGAAAACTCAGTTGAGTTTTATAAGCCTATTATTGATTGGTTGGAGAAGTTTGGAGAAGAGCCTGCTGCGGAAACTGGCGTAAATATTCAATTAGAGTATTTTAATACCAGTTCTTCGAAATGTATTCTGGATATCTTTAAACGATTGGAATTGATTCATAAAAAAGGAAATAAAGTTGAGATTAACTGGTATTATGAAGAAGATGATGAGGATATGTTTGAAGCCGGTGAAGACTATCAGTCTATCATTAACGTGCCGTTTAAGATGATCGAAATGGAAGAGTAAATTAGTCTTCTAACAAAATATAAAGAACTGGTGAATAATTCTTATTCATCAGTTTTTTTATGCCTGTCGATGTAACGAACCATATTGGAACGAATTGTTGTACCAATTTGTAAAAGCTTAGGAACTCCCCTGAAATAAAGAGTTACAAAAAGAAATACATTGATCATCCATATGATGATTAAGTTGGCAAGGAATGTATCAATATTGTAGGATCCAATATTTTTTGATGGAGCCAGAAAGTGAGCTTTTAAAAATGGTTCTTCTGGATCCTGAAAGATAGGATCAACTTTCTGCCATAACTCACCTTTATATTCTATTATTTTATTGGCAAAGAACTGATTGGAATTCTTTACCAAACGTTCCAGATCTTCGTTGTGATTCTCGTTCTTCAATGCAATAAAAGCAGCTCTTTTTTCAGGATCTGAATTTAATTGGTGCTTCTTTAAATCCTGGTTTTTATCCGCTGAATTATATAAATTCTTGTAGAATGTTTTTAATTCGTCCAACTGTCTTTTTGCCTGATATAATATTGAATCATTTAGGTTAATAAGATCAGGAATCAATAAAGATTGATTTCTATTGGGATAGAGTTGGTTATGTTTCGTTAATTCTTTATTGATAAGTTGTAAAGAATATGATGCTTTATCTTTTTGTTCTTCGTCTTTATAGGAGCGTTCTATGCTTGATAAATGGTTATACAAAGCTGGTAACCAATATTCTTTTCTGTAATTGGCCTGACTTTTCAACTTGTCAGTTGTGTAAAAGATTGTTTCGTATTTGTTATCCTTAAACTGAGAAACGGCCAATGCTTCAAATCCCCATCTTGCAGTAATTATTTCGCCGTAAAAAGGAATCTTTTCCGGAGTACTCAATCCAGGGTTTAATCGGTCGAAGCTGATAAATACCCCGCTTAAAATCAATTGAGGAATTATTAGAAAAGGAATGGTTATATATACATTTACAGTCTTTTTAAACGAATCAGATATATTCAGTCCTAATATGTTGGCAAATGTTGAGCAACTAAAAAGAATTAGCCAATAGTGCCAAAACATTCCATTCAGTTCGATGATGCTGTTTCCTACCAAAACAAACAGTAATGCTTGTATTGCTGATAATCCGCTAAGAATTATGAATTTTGAAAGTAAATAACTTAAACGGCTTAGGTTTAAAAATGATTCCCTTTTCAGTATTTTACGGTCATTTATAATTTCTTCAGCACTTACCGTCAATCCTACAAAAATGGCAATGATGATAGAAATAATAATGTAAACAGTAATGTTGGGATTGTTGGCAAATGTGTATCCACTTGTATTACTGCTGTCTACATTGTGATATTTTATAATGCTAGCCAAAATTAGTGCTAGTACAGGTGTTTCAAGCAGGTTGATAATCAGATACTGACGATTGGCAAATTTTGCCAGCAAATCTCTTTTTAAAAAGATTAACAGCTGTTTGATTTTTCCCGGAATGCGGAATGATATTGTAGGAAGAGCATGAGACTTTTCCTGATGATCTTTGTGATTTAATTCACTTCCTTCGTGAAACAGGTTGTACCACTCTGTTGGTTCTATCTTTCGTGTTGATGTAAAATTACCGTATTCATCCAGAATGCGTGAATTAACTATATTAAGGATCTGCTCAGAGTTTACATTACCACAGGTAGGGCATTCACTTTCATCACGGTTAACATGATTGATGCAGGCCTTAAAGTAATTAACACTTTCAACCGGGTCGCCATCGTAAATTAAATAACCACCTGTGTCCAAAACCAACAGCTGGTTAAACATCTTGAAAATATCTGAAGAAGGCTGGTGAATGACTACAAATACCAGTTTTCCTTTGATCGATAGTTCTTTCAAGAGATCCATAATGTTATCCGAATCTCTTGAAGATAAACCTGATGTGGGTTCATCCAGGAATAAAATCGCCGGTTCACGAATTAATTCCAGTGCGATATTTAGTCTTTTACGTTGACCGCCACTAATCTTTTTATTAAGTGGACTGCCTACTTTCATTAGCCTGATATCATATAGACCTAATGCTCGCAAAAGTTTTAAAACCTTTCGTTGTATCTGAAATTCAGGTAGATCATCAAAACAAAGTTTGGCGTTGTAGTATAGGTTTTGATAAACAGTCAGATCTTCTATCAGTAAATCATCCTGAGCTACATAGCCAATTAGTCCTTCAACTTTTGATTTTTCTTTATGTATATCAATATCATTGATCAGTACCTTGCCTTTAGTTGGTGCATTGATACCACTAAGAACATTAACTAAGGTGCTTTTGCCTGCTCCACTGGCTCCCATAATACCAACCAACTTGCCGGATCGCGATGAGAAATTGGTTTTTCGCAGACCAATACTTTTCTTGTTAAAATGATATTCAACATTTGAGCAGGTAAAATCAATCGGAGCAGTAATGCTGTCATCAACAAACTGCCCAATAACATCACTATAAAAAATTGGCTCAATTCTTTTATTGCGCAATGAACTGCCTGGTCTAAGTATCTGAACTCTTTGTTCATTTACCAACTGACCATTCATATATAAATCGTGACTGCCTTTAAATTTAAAAACAAAAAGACTGACCGATTTTACATATAAAATACGTAACTCGCCATGCAAATTCTCCCAGAAGAGATGACGGTGATGCTTATCGGAATATCGTACAATATTGTTGACTATAAGAACGTCGTGAGAATCAGGTGTTTCTTCAAACTGACTGATAATAAAGCCAATAATTGACTGGTATTCATCTTCTGGCAGATTAAACGTTTGAGAAACTGTTTCGATGAATTCTTTCTCATAATCACTCATTCCTGAATCGATATTTAAAAACTCGATTAGCTGGATGAGTACAATTATTTTCTGGTAATAAGTAAGTGCTTCGTTTATTTCAGTGGCAATCTTTAGAACTTTAACGGAGCTGGCCGAGTGCCTCTTTCTGAATTTTTCTTTATCGCTTAAACGTTGTTCGTGTTCCTCGTATAACTTATCGTATAATTCGAGGTATTCCTCAATAAGTTGTTTGTTTAGTTGCTGATTAAGAAAAGACTTGACAATGAAGCGTCTGGATTGGGTTTCGGTACGAGGATATGCTACAAGTGCAAATAATTGAATTAGTGCCTTTAATATCTCTTCGCTCATACAATCACCCTAACAATCTTATTAATTATTGCTACTTACCTTGAAGCCCTTGAATTGACTATTCCAGACTTTTGAAGCCAACCATTAAAAGTGCAATACCTGATGTAGTTTTTTCAGTATCTAAACGAGCCTCAACGATGCACTCAACAGAACCTTCAATTTTGAAATCCCAATAACTGGAAGCTTCATGGTTTTCATTACTGAATAAAAGATTGCGGTCCTTATCGTATATCGAGAATAATATAGTTCCTTCCTGATGGCTGCTTGTCACTACTCTATACAAACTGCCAGCAAAAAATGTTGTATGAAACTCGGCTACTTCATCACCTGTTAGAAATGCTTTAAAGGGTTGTCCACTAGCTATAAATGGCGATTTAAGCTGGTTTAGGCAATTAGTGAATAAAACATCTTCCTGAGAATTTAATTTGAACGGCAACAACACCATCGTTGCAATCAGGAAGAGAGTAGTTAGGCTTCTTTTCATTTTTTGTGTTCTTTAATGAGGTCGTTCGTTATTATTTAACTTTTCGATTAGACGAATTTTTCCGAAATATATCTAAAAGTTTGTAAAAACCCCAGCGTTAAATCAAAAAACATCTGTGCTGGAGTAATAATTTACGGTATTCAGATCAATTATTATTAAGCACCATGCTTATTTTTAGGCTTTTTCATAATTAAATGCATCCAAACTCTAACACTTCTCATTGTATAATTCGCTTTTTTTAGGCATTTATGCATTTTGAAAGAAATCAATCAATACATAAATCTCATTTTGAATATGAAACGGATATGTTTATCATTAATGCTTGGCATCGTAGCCATTGGAGCCTTTGCTCAGCTTAGTCTTGAAGATGTTATTTCCGGCGGGAAAAATTTCTATAAATATTACATGTTTAACTATGATGTAAAATTTAAAGGTGAAAGTAATGATCTGGTTATTCAGCGTAATGACAGCGTTTTTTTTCAGTCAATTAATGATAACGAACTTAAATATGCTTTTAATAAGGAGTCATTAAATATTATCCTAAAGGATAATGGCATTAAAGAGATGAAATACCTGCCACGTTTGACATGGGAAAATTCATCGCTAATAAGCTTTTCTGACAGAGTTAGCTATTACTTAGTTGATTTGAATAGTAAGAAGGCTGATTTTATTACGAAGCCTGAAGGAGCTGAAAATAACGATTGGCTTAGTTTACAACATAAATTGGCTTATACAAAAGGAAACAGTCTTTACCTCTTTAGTGATGGGGAAGAGCAGGAAGTAGGAATTTCTGAACAGAAGGGAATTGTATATGGAACCTCGGTGCATCGTAACGAATTTGGCATAACCAAGGGAACCTACTGGTCGCCTGACGGATCAAAACTGGCTTTTTACCGAAAGGATGAAACCATGGTGACAGATTATCCATTGGTTAATATTGAACCTCGTGTGGCCGAACTGGAGAATATTAAGTATCCAATGGCTGGCATGACAAGTCATGAAGTAACTGTTGGTGTTTATGATCTTAAATCCAAAACGACTCTTTATTTAAAAACAGGTGAACCTAAAGATCGATTTTTTACAAATGTTTGCTGGACTCCAGATGGAAAATACATTCTAATTGCAGAATTAAACCGGGAGCAAAATCATATGTATCTTAATAAATATGATGTGGTAAGTGGTGATTTAGTGGCTACACTATTTGAAGAAAAAGATGATAAATGGGTAGAACCGCAACATCCGGCACTTTTTATTCCTGGAAAAAACAATCAGTTTATCTGGCAAAGTGTTAAAGATGGTTTTAATCATTTGTATGTCTATAATACCGACGGTAAACTAATTAAACAGCTAACCAAAGGTAATTGGGAAGTAACTGATATTATTGGTTTTGATGATAAAGCTAAGAACGTTTTTATCAGTGCCACAAAAGAAACCCCTTTGGAAAGTCATGCATACCGTGTGAATTTGGCATCCGGTAAGATGAACAGAATTACAGCAGCTAACGGTGTTCATCGGGTTATAATTAGTAAGGATGGGAAATATGCTGTTTCGAATTACAGCTCCTTGGATCAACCTGTTAGGACTGTTGTTTACTCAACCCTTGGGAAAGAAATAAAAGAACTAAAACAGGCAAAGAATCCGTATGAGAATATGGAAATTGGTGAGATTAAGATGGTGGAACTTACCACAAAAGACGGTGAAACTCCATTATACGGACGTTTAGTGTTACCAACTAATTTCGATCCTGCAAAAAAATATCCGGTTATCGTTTATGTTTATGGAGGTCCTCATGTTCAGCAGATTCAAAATAGATGGCAAGGTGGTGTGCGTGGCTGGCAATTGTACATGGCTCAAAAAGGCTACATTGCATTTACTATGGATAATAGAGGTACACCTTCGAGAGGTAAAGATTTTGAGCAGGCTATTCACCGTCAGCTTGGTACTTTGGAAGTAGAGGATCAGATGCAGGGCATCGAATACCTTAAATCATTGCCATATGTTGATGCAGAAAGAATTGGAGTTCATGGATGGAGTTATGGTGGATTTATGACCATTTCACTTATGACAGAACATCCTGAAGTATTTAAAGTGGGAGTTGCCGGTGGACCGGTTATTGACTGGAAATACTATGAAATTATGTATGGCGAGCGTTATATGGATACACCACAGGAAAATCCGGATGGATACGAAAAGTCTAATCTTAACAATAAAGTCAATCAGCTTGAAGGTCGTTTAATGGTTATTCATGGGGCAATTGATCCAACGGTTGTTTGGCAACATAGCCTTTCATTCGTTCGTGAATGTGTAAAGAATGGAGTTCAGTTAGATTATTTTGTTTATCCACGCCATGAGCATAATGTTCGTGGTCATGATCGTATTCATCTTATGGAAAAAGTGAGTCGTTATTTTGACGACTTTTTATAGAGGACAGAAGTGAACTGAAAAAATCAAATTAGAAGAAAGAATATCATGTAATAACTTCTGAAATTTTCAAGATTCGGCCGTGCAAGTTGTTCGGTCGTTTTTTTTTGTTATTATTTTCAAATTCATAATAATAAGAACAATAAAGAAAAACTATTTAAAGGTATCCTCTTTTGGTGCTCCTGGTACAAAATCATCAAAGCGAGGAGTTGATTCACCACTGATTCTCAAATCAAAAGGAATTGAACTACCAGGAAGTAGAGGTAGCCAGGCTAAGCGGATTTCAATGGTTCTGAATACAAGTTTATTGTTGATAAGACGAACAGCCGCACCTAAACTGGTCTGGTAGTTTTGTTTAAGTAGGTTGTTTTTACCATTACCAATTATTCCCAAATCAGCAAAGCTTAATAACATCAGGTTAAATCCTGCCAGACGATGTTTTGTAAACAACACGTTTTCGGTTTTTATTACCAGTCTTTCCTTACCTGTTAAGTTTTTATCGTTGAAACTTGTTACACCACCGGCTTTTTCAGTTAGGAATAGAAACTCATTTTCGTATCGATTAAAACCTTTAATGTATTTAATTTCCATGAAATTTCGAAATTGATTGTTTCCAACATTAAACAAACGACTGATATATTTACCTCTTACAATAAGTTCGCCTTGTTCACTTTGACCTGCTTTGAAAAATGAACCGGCTTCGATACTTCCATAGATATATCCTTTATTGGGAATGATGGCTTTACCAAATGAAAAATGACCCCTTAAATAGGGTCTGTTAATCGAGGGAGCGTGGTTGACACCATACGTAATTGTTGCCATAAAGCCATGTGGTACATCCTCAATTCGATCGTAATTGTATATCCTATTATTCTGATAATAATTGCGTTTTGAAAAAGTAACAGAACCAAAGTAATAGTAATTGTTGCCTATTGCATCACTATTGTAAACAGAATCATTAATATTAAAAATATTTGAATGTGCATACTGTCCTATAAGATAAATGTGTGATTGGTCGAAGTAATTTTGAGTCTTTAGCTCAAATGAGCGCCCCATCCAGATGCGTGTATATTTATAATTTAGGTAATGATCCCATTGTGCAGCAGAAAGGACAGGAAGAGTTATGTTTCTGTAAGATCTGTTGAAAAGTGCACCTCCTGCATATTTTAAATCGGATATGTAAAAGCTTCGATCAGCTCTAATAGAAATAGAATGATCATTAATCATATCCGAGTATTTGGCCTCCAGGTTAATTCTTGTCCGGTTAAAATTATTTATGGAAACCTGTTCACTGTTACCAATCCTCGATCCAAAATCATAGGCTGTTGTATGCGAAAAACCTACGCCATTACCTGTCAGATTTCGTGAGTAAAGAGTTACTTCTGGTGATGAAATATTACCTCCGGCAGAAAAAGCATGAGGGAATCGATCTCGTGTGATAACAAATAGATCCACCTTTGTAGAGTCACTGCTATTAATGTCAACCATTATTTTAGCATCAGCAATAAAATTCAATTGGCGTAATAAGCGCTCGCTTTCAAAAACACTTTGAGGATCAAGTTTCATTCCTTCAGTAATGGACATGTTTTTTCTAATGATACGCTTTGATGTGGTAAATCGAAGATTGTTACCAGTTCGTTCAATCCAGGTATTCGCTTGTTTAGTAGTGTCGTCAATAGATGTGCCAAAAGGGTCGAGCCTTATAATATGGATAACCGCTATTTCTTTCTCACTTACACGATTATATTCTTTTAAATAATCAATAGATCTTTCTTTTATGGCAGTATCATTGTCTCTTATTAATAAATCTCCAACCCATTGGTTGAATTTATTTTTCGATCTTCGCTGATTGATGTATTCCAGGATGGGATCTGTATTATTGAGAGAGTCTGACTGTTTCGTAAAAGTTAGTGGTATTATTGTAATAATAGTATCTCTTTTAATGGTGTCATTAATATAAATTGGAGGATGAGCAATATCAACAGCCATGGCCTGTGCCATATACAGATAGCTCAAAATATATGCAATAAGTTTCTTCATTGGTTAGAAATACTATGTAAAAATAAGAGTTCCCTTTGAAATGATGTAGCAATAAATGACAATTCGTCGGAATTGATCTTTTATTACTGAAAAAATGACCTGTTCAAATGCTTTTTGAATGACATAATGACTTGAAATATAGTTTGGTAGATCTTTTGATGCGTGTCCAGAAAAGATATTAATTATGAACTTGAAAAATTTCACAATAAAGGCACAGGAAGTTATTCAGCAGGCTGCTCAAATTGCTGTTGGTAAACAACATCAGGCCATTGAGCCAGGGCATTTGCTTATGGCTGTTCATCAGGTTGATCAATCCATCATTGATTTTTTGGTTAAGAAAAATGGATTGAATGATTACACTCAGGTCTTAAATTCGGTTGTTGATTCATATCCTAAAGTGGCAGGTGGCGAGCCATACTTATCCCGACCTGCTTCAGATGTCTTACAAAAAGCTACTGATGCTTCGAAAAAGCATGGCGATCAGTTTGTTAGTTTGGAATTTTTGTTATTTGGATTGTTGCAGGTTAAAAGTGATGTCTCATCCATGCTGAAAGATGCAGGACTAACCGAAAAAGGATTACTCGCTGCTATTGAAGAGTTGCGTCAGGGTGCAAAGGTTAATAGTTCAACGGCTGAAGATACTTATCAGACATTGAATCGATTCGCCATCAATCTAAATGAACGTGCACGTAATGGAAAATTAGATCCGGTAATTGGTCGTGATGAAGAAATTCGTCGGGTGTTGCAGATTTTGTCCCGTCGTACTAAGAATAATCCTATTCTGGTAGGTGAGCCGGGTGTTGGTAAAACAGCAATTGCCGAAGGTTTGGCACAGCGTATTATCAATGGAGACGTGCCCGAGAATCTGAAAAGTAAGGAGATTTATTCGCTGGATATGGGTGCTTTGGTTGCCGGTGCCAAGTATAAAGGAGAGTTTGAGGAAAGATTGAAAGGAGTGGTGAAAGAGGTAGAGAATGCTGATGGAGAAATCATTCTTTTTATTGATGAGATACATACTTTAGTGGGAGCCGGAAAGGGAGAAGGAGCTATGGATGCAGCCAATATACTGAAGCCTGCTTTGGCTAGGGGTGAATTAAGGGCTGTTGGTGCAACTACACTGGGTGAGTTTCAGAAATTTTTTGAAAAGGACAAGGCCCTTGAACGACGTTTTCAAATGGTGATGGTTAATGAACCTGATGTGTTGAGTTCTATTTCTATCCTGCGGGGTTTGAAAGAAAGATATGAAACACACCATAAGGTGCGGATCAAAGATGAAGCGATTATATCTGCTGTAGAATTATCCGATCGTTATATTTCTGATCGGTTTCTGCCCGATAAAGCTATCGATTTGATGGACGAGGCAGCCAGTCGATTGCGGTTGGAGATGAATTCAGTTCCGGAAGAGGTGGATGAAGTAGAACGTAGAATCAAGCAACTGGAGATAGAACGTGAGGCTATCAAGCGTGAGAATGATATTGTGAAGCTTGACGATTTAAATCGGGAGATCTCCGATTTGAAGGAAGAGCGAACTACTTTGCGTGCCGCTTGGGAAGCCGAAAAAGCTATAATTGACAAGATTCAGCAGAATAAAAGTGATATAGAGCATTACCGTTTTGAAGCCGATAGAGCAGAGCGTGAAGGTTTATATGATAAAGTGGCCGAGTTACGCTATGGTAGAATAAAAGAGGCAGAAGAAAATATAGAAAGACTTAAAGGTGAACTTGCCGACCTTCAAAAGGATAATGTAATGATCAAAGAAGAGGTGGATGCTGAAGATGTGGCTCACATTGTAAGTCGTTGGACAGGTATACCGGTTTCAAAAATGGTCAAGTCTGAAAAGATGAAATTGTTAAGCCTGGAAGATGAACTGCATAAACGGGTTATTGGACAAAATGAAGCAATTGATGCGGTAGCAAATGCTGTTCGACGTAGTCGTGCCGGATTGCAGGATGCTAACCGCCCCATCGGATCTTTTATTTTTCTGGGTTCAACTGGTGTGGGTAAAACCGAATTAGCTAAGGCTTTGGCGGAGTTCTTATTTGATGATGAGAATCAAATGACACGTATCGATATGTCGGAGTATCAGGAACGTCATTCGGTATCCCGATTGATTGGAGCACCTCCGGGATATGTAGGTTATGATGAGGGCGGTCAGTTAACTGAGGCGGTACGAAGAAAACCTTATTCTGTTGTGTTGTTGGATGAAATAGAAAAAGCACATCCGGATGTATTTAACATTTTACTGCAGGTACTTGATGATGGCCGTTTAACGGATAATAAAGGTCGTGTGGTAGATTTTAAGAATACCATTGTTGTGATGACATCCAATGCAGGTTCGCACCTGATTCAGCAACGGTTGAGTGATAACACTGATTTGTCAGTCGATAAAATTGAAAGTACAAAAAATGAGGTTTTCGAATTGTTGAAACAAACAATACGTCCTGAGTTTTTAAATCGTATTGATGAGGTTATCATGTTTACTCCTTTGTCAAAAGAAGAAATTACTCTAATAGTTGAATTACAGTTCAGATCATTGAAAAAGCGTTTGTCAGCCATGGATGTATCCATCAGTATTACTGATGCAGCTACTCAGTGGATTGCAGCAGCCGGATTTGATCCACTCTTTGGTGCACGTCCAATTAAACGGGCTTTGCAACGTTATCTGGTAAATGATTTATCAAAAAGCCTGTTGGCAGATGAAATAACTAAAGATGCTGAGATTGTTGTAGATGTTGAACAAGATCATTTGGTTTTTCGAAATGCATAAATTAATTGCCACTGGCATGGTTTGATGTATATTAGTTTTATAAGAAAAGGAAGGTAGATTGGCGTTTTGCTAATTAACCTTCCTTTTTTTGTTGAATTAAAAAGAGTTAATAGGCAAGGTAGAATCATTTTATGAGAAAAATCATATTTACTGTAAAGTGCAATTAATCAATAGAAAACATTATTACTCAAGGTTTCTTAACCAAAACATGTTGTATAATATATGGCCAAAAGGTTTGAATAATTGGAGAAAATTTATATTTGAAGAAATTTTTCTTTAATATAAAAATATGGAATTGAAATTAAAGGCTCAGGCTGGTAGCTTTGAGTCGAGTGATGTTCTGATAATGGTAGAGCCACAACCACAAGGAGTGGGACGAAAAATTGAATTAGAATCTATTGTTATGCAGCAGTTTGGGGATGATTTATTGCTTCAGATACATCGCGACCTTGATGCCTATGGTATAAAGGATATCAGAGTGATAATAAACGATAAGGGTGCATTACCTCCGACACTATCTGCACGATTAGAAACTGCATTAAAACGATCTGCAGGTCTGCAAACCGGAACCTTAATCTAACAACAAATGGATACGAATAAAAAGACGTTTAAACGTCGTACAATGCTATATATACCGGGAAATAACCCGGCCATGCTTCAACAGGGGAGTGTTTACGGAGCAGATGGAGTTTTGCTTGATCTTGAAGATGCAGTTGCCTTGAATCAGAAAGATGCAGCAAGAATTCTTGTTTCACATATGTTGAGGTACATCTCGTATGAAGGATGTGAAGTTACGGTTCGTGTTAATCATATTGACACCCCATTTGGAATGGATGATCTGAAAGCGATTGTTCCCTTACAACCCGATGCCATCCGTCTGCCAAAGGTTGAAACAGTTGATGAGATTCGTCGCATTATTCAAATGGTTGAAGAAATTGAAGATGAACATGAATTACCTCACGATAAGATGAAAATTCATGTAATGATCGAAACAGCTTTGGGTGTACAGAATGTATATGATATTGCCAGTTTTTCTGCGCGAATCGATGCGATTTCAATTGGAGGACAGGATCTGGCAGCCGATATGCAGCTGGTAAAAGCCAACGATGGTATTGGAATTGATTATGCCCGTAAGCAAATTGTGATGGCAGCAAAAGCATGTAAAATTGATGTATTTGATACAGTTTATGTGGATGTTGAAAATGAAGAAGGATTGCGAGAAGAGGCCGAATACATTAAGAAGTTAGGTTTTACCGGCAAGGCTATTATAAATCCGCGTCAGATTGAGATTGTAAACGAAGTATTTACACCAACTGAACAGGAAATCAGAAAGGCTGCTAAGATTGTAAAGGCGTTTGAACGTAATAAAAAAGAAGGTATCGGTGTATTTGCTGTAGACGGCAAGATGGTGGATGCTCCTGTAGTTCAACGAGCTTTGCGTGTTTTGGAAATGGCTGATATTGATGTAGCTGAAATCTAACTTTAAAAAAATCATTGTGAAAAATATATTGCAAAGAGAGATCCCTGAAACATTAGAAGGAATTGGAGAGTTAGAACCTTTTCAAGGGGCGTTTACAAAGCTGCGTAAAGGCTGGATGGAAGAAAAGAAAGTACCGCCGCCAAACAAGGCAACCATGCCCCATTCAAGTAAGATGTGCAGCAACCTGAAAGAAGCTATCATAAGAACCAAGCCTCGCAATGGAATGACAGTTTCGTTTCACCACCATCTTCGTGGAGGTGACAATATTTTGGTAGAATCCATTCGCATTCTGGCTGAACTGGGTATAAAAGATATAACATTGGCTTCAAGTAGTTTGACATCAGCACACGAACCAATATTACCTTATATAAAAAATGGAACTATTACTCAGATATACTCCAGTGGTATTCGTGGTGAGATTGGTAAAGCCGTAGCACAGGGTGTGATGCCAAAACCATTTGTGATTCATTCGCATGGGGGCAGGGTACGAAGTGTTCATACCGGAAATATAAAGATTGACCTGACTGTTATTGCAGCTTCGGCTGCTGATGTTGAAGGTAACTCAACCGGAGCTCATGGTCCTTCTGCGTTTGGTTCGATGGGTTATGCGGTGATTGATGCCCGTTATGCGCGTCAGGTGGTTGTGGTTACAGATAATATTGTTGATTACCCATGTGTTCCACAGGCAGTAACGCAAAACTTTGTGGATTATGTGGTAAAAGTTGATTCAATAGGTGATCCTTCAAAAATTGCAGGAGGTACAACGCGTATTACCAAGGCACCGATGGATCTTCAGATTGCTCGTTTGGCTGCCCAGGTTATTGAGCATTCGGGTTTATTAAAAGAAGGATTTAGCTTTCAGGTTGGAGCAGGAGGAGCTTCTTTAGCTGTTGCTAAATATATCCGTAAAATAATGAAGAATAAGGATATAAAAGGCAGCTTCTTATTGGGTGGTGTTACATCATACGGTGTTGATATGCTAAATGAAGGCCTGTTCAAATCCATCTTCGATGTGCAATCATTTGATGCAGCAGTAAGCTCATCATTACTAACAAATCCTTATCACATTGAAATAACAGCCGGTCTTTATGCCAATCCGTTTAACTGCGGTTGCATGACTAATAAACTGGATATTGTTGTTTTAGGAGCCTTGGAGATAGATACAGATTTTAATGTAAATGTAATCACAGGCTCTGAAGGATATGTAAGAGGCGCTTCAGGCGGGCATAGTGATACTGCTTCGGGAGCGAATCTTACAGTTGTAGTATGTCCTTCATTCAGAGGTAGGATACCTATTGTAAAAGAAAAGGTACATACCATTGTAACGCCCGGTGAAAGTATTGATGTGCTGGTGACAGAAAGAGGTATCTGTGTCAATCCTAACCGTCCGGAATTAAAAGAAAACCTTATTAAGGGTGGAATTGCGATTAAAGAAATCAAAGATCTGGCAGCTGAAGTAGAACAAATAACTGGTAAAGCTAAGCCAATCGAAAACGGAGAAAGGATAGTGGGGATTGTTGAATATCGGGATGGAACAATAATTGATGTTATACGTCAGGTAAAATAACCCATGCAAAACAGCATTCAACCAAATTCAATTATTAAGGCATTGTTGGAAGCCAGAGAGGAGCGCTGGAATAGCAAACTTTCTCTGGCCAAACATGGATGGCATGTGGTCAGTCTGCAATTGAACTTACCGGGTTATCCCAAAAACGATGATAATACAGAGCAGTTTATAAAGCTGATTGATAAACAATTTGTTCGCTTTTTAAAGGCTCATGCACCAGGAAAGTACAGAGAAGAAAAGAAATGTTTTATTGATAAGGCGGGTGATTGTATCTACTATCTGATACCCGCAAAGGGAATTACTTCTCTTGAATTAAAGAATATTACGGAGCTTTTCGAAGAAAGTCATTCTCTGGGACGTATTATTGACCTGGATGTACTGGATACAAAAGGGAAACAGATCAGTTCGGGTAAGGAAAAAAAGTGTTTTATATGCGATAAACCGGCCCATGTTTGTCGTAAAGAACAAACTCATTCAATTGATCAGTTGAGAAAAGAAATGTTGGATGCCATAATTCTATTTCTTGAAAAAGAAAGAATGAAAAATTGCATCGAACGATTCTCTACTTGGGCAGTGAAAGCTTTGCTCTACGAAGTGAGTTTATCTCCAAAACCTGGATTAGTTTGTAGGGTTTCAGCAGGTGCTCATACCGATATGGATTTCATCAATTTCATCAATTCAACAGCAGCCTTGTCACCATTCTTTATTGAACTGGGGTGGTTGGCTGCTAATAATTTTAATTTGGAAATGGCTGATTGTCTCCCAAAGATTCGTGAGGTTGGATTGAGAATGGAGGAGGCCATGTATGAATCAACAGGTAAGATTAATACTCATAAAGGTGCTGTTTTTTTAATGGCTCTAAGCATGTTCTCTGCTGTTCATGTAGTACATAAAAAAAAGAAATTCAAACCGGGTATCTTTGCCGGAACAGTTCAGCAAATTACCAGGGGTATTATTCAGCGTGAATTATGCAGTGTTGAAGAAAGTAGCAGAATAACACATGGAGAATCTTGTTTTTTACATTTTGGTTTGAAAGGTTCCGGAGCAAGGGGTGAAGCTGAACAAGGACTTCCAACGGTTATGCATCATGCACTGCCATTTATAAAAGAGATGGATTTATCAATGGAGGATATGAATGATAAAAACATGTTTTCCATTTTAGCTCCTGTTTTGTTGAAAATAATGTCTGTAAATAACGATACCAATGTTTTATTTCGACATGGAGAAGAGGTGTTGGAAGAATTAAAAAGAAAATCAATAAAAGTGCTTAATCAAGTTACTAATGGTGACAGAGATGAGTATTATAAATTGGTTGATTGGTGCAATACAAAAAAGATATCACCTGGTGGTTCAGCTGATTTACTGTCTGTAACAATGTTTGTACAGTTTTGTCAAACCGATAAGGGATTGTAAAATATTATGATTGAGAATTCAGATTTTAGAATTGAGGAGCCGGATTTAAGTAGCAAGTATGATGTTGAATTGATCAGGAGGTTTTTATCTCCGTTAGGATTCTATTTTGATGCAGGTGCTGTTGATTATTCAATCATACTTTACAATTTAAATGATGATATAGTAGGGGTGGGTTCCTATCAGGGAAAAATACTGAAATATCTGGTTGTAGCACCAGAATTTAGAGAATCAGGAGCTTTTGCGCATATTGTTACTTTTCTTACCGAAAAAGTAATTTCAGAGCATCAGCAGGCATTTGTATTTACACGACCCGAAAATATAAATTACTTCACAGGTTTAGGATATAATCTTATTGCTACAGCAGAACCTTTGATTGCTGTTCTGGAATTCGGATATGCAGATATTAGCCGTTATTGCGAATATCTGAAAAGTATAAAATTGGACAATGCTATTGGCAGTGCAGCAGCAATTGTTATGAATTGTAATCCATTTACTTTAGGCCATCAGTATTTGGTTGAAAAAGCCTCTGAAGAAAACGAGATTGTTTATTTGTTTGTGGTGGAGGAAGATCGGTCTACATTTAAATTTACTGATCGATGGAATATGATAAAGGCAGGGACAAGGCATCTCTCAAATGTAATAATGGTAAAAGGAGGTGAGTATGTTGTATCGGAAGCTACATTTCCAAGCTACTTCTTAAAAAACGAATCAACTAATTTGATTACTCAAAAACAAGCAGAACTGGATATAACAATTTTTTGTCAATACATAGCTCCAACCTTAAACATTACAGCCAGATATGTAGGTACTGAGTGTTATTGTTCTACAACTGAGTTGTATAATACCGTAATGCAGAACTTACTACCCAAATATGGTATTGATTTTTGTGAGATTAAAAGAAAGGAGATTTTAGGTGAAGGTGGTAAAGAATGGATAAGTGCGTCAAAGGTAAGAGACGCTATTGTTAAAGGTGAATATGATCGAATGAAGTTGTTTCTACCTTCAACAACTATCAGGTATTTGAATGAAGGGTTGGTGGAAAAAATAAGGCATCGACTTGAAGTTAATCGGTGTCGGCATTAATAAAAAAACCGCCTGATAGCGGTTTATTTTATATCGGCTTCACTTTCAATAATGTCAAAAACCTTATCAAGTTTCATTAGTGTTAAAAGACTCATTACATCTTTCTGAATTTCACAAAGTTTAAAAGAGCCATTGTTTTGACGAGCTGTTTTTAAAGCACTAATCAAAACACCAATGCCAGTACTGTCAATAAATTTAATGTTCGAAAGGTTTATAACAAGATTTGTATTCCCATCCAACTGGTTAGTCAACTCACTTTTAATCTCTGTAGCAATGGTGGCTGTTAGTCTGTCTGTATCAGCCAATGATGCAATTTGATATCCGTTTAGTTCTTTAACTTCCAACATATTATAGTGTTTTCAATTTTCTAGCACTTGATTTAATTCTTTTACAGCTTCTTCAACAATATAGTTGAATTTATCAATCAGCTGTTTTAAAACTTCTTCATTTTTATTGGCGGCAATCCATTCTCTTTTATCTTCAGGATAACTTTCCAATGTTTTTCGAAGTTGATCAGCTTCAGAAGACGTTTCTCCTTCTTCCAGTATCCGATCTAATAGCATTTGTTTGGCAACAAGCTCAAGATTTTTCAAATCAACATTACCAAGTTCATTAATACCCATTGATAAAACTGATGATTTTGCCTTGTGTGCAGCTGATGCGACTTTTTTCCAATCCTTTTGTGAAAGTCCGTCCTCAAAATCCTGAGTAAATTCAGGAATCTGTTCTATGAAAATAGTAATCAGTTCTGCAATTATTTCTTTGCTACCATCAGTAATACTCTCCAGGTATGCTAAATCAATATGCTTATAGTTTTCGGGCATTTTTGGATATTAATATTTTGACGCTGAAAATACAAAATTTTCAGCAAAACTAACTTTTTTTACCAAATTATTAGTGGTAAACTACCATAATCTATATTCTAATGAATTTGATATTGTTAAGGTTTCATATTTACTGTTTCTATTTGAATAGACCTCAATTGGTATTAATTATTCCTTGTAATTTAAAAACACATGTTCTTATTATCTGCTGATATAACTTATGGAACACTTTTGTGATGAATTTAAATCTTAGATGTTTTTGTATTAAATAGTTGCAAAACTTAAGCAGTCTATACCATTTTTCAATAAAGAATTTCTGCATTCTTAGGGTTTTATGTCCATAAATGATATTTGTTATTATTAATAAGCAATATTTGTCATTTTTCTCCGCTAATTAATTTTCTACATTTGTTCAAATTGAGATATTAGGCAAAGGAAAAGCGAAGTCCTCGATATCTGATTTAGAAATTTAACTATCAAGAATTGTATAAAATATTATAAGGATGAAAAAAACTGCCTTTAACGAAATTCATAAGAAACTGGGAGCTAAACTGGTTTCATTTGCAGGTTATGAAATGCCAATAGAATATTCCGGAATTAATAATGAACATATGACTGTTCGCAATGGAGTAGGAGTTTTTGATGTTTCACATATGGGAGAATTTTGGGTGAAGGGTCCAAATGCATTTGAATTAGTGCAAAAGGTTACATCAAATGATGTTTCTGTTTTGAGAATCGGACAGGCACAGTATTCATGCTTCCCAAATGGTAAAGGTGGTATTGTTGATGATTTATTGGTGTATCGTTACGATGACGAAAAGTATATGTTAGTTGTAAATGCTTCTAATATAGAAAAAGATTGGGATTGGGTTAATGAGCAAAATACCATGGGAGCTGAACTTGAAAATGCATCAGACGATATTTCACAGCTGGCAATACAAGGACCCAAAGCAACTGAAGTATTACAAAAACTTACTGATGTTAATCTTTCAGAAATTGAATATTACACTTTTACCACTGGTGAAATAGCAGGAGTTGATGAGGTAATTATCTCCAATACAGGTTATACCGGATCGGGAGGTTTTGAGCTTTATTTTTACAATAAGGAAGCAGAGAAAGTGTGGAATGCAATCTTTGAGGCTGGGGCAGAAGAAGGAATCCTACCAATTGGTTTGGCAGCACGTGATACTTTACGTTTAGAGAAAGGTTTTTGTTTATATGGAAATGATATAGATGATACAACTTCTCCAATTGAAGCTGGTTTAGGATGGATAACTAAATTCAATGAAAAAAATAATTTCATCGACCGAGATTATTTACTAAAACAAAAAGAGGAAGGTGTATCAAAACGTCTTCGTGGATTTATTCTGGAAGACAGAGGTATTCCTCGTAAAGACTACGAAATTGTTAATAATCAAGAAGAAGTAATTGGTAGGGTAACATCAGGAACCATGTCACCTGTTCTTCAGAAAGGAATAGGAATGGGATATTTGGATAAAGCATATACGAAGTTCGAAACAGAAATATTTATTAAAGTTAGAAATCGGAAGTTGAAAGCAAAAGTGGTTAAAATTCCATTTGTGTAATTCATTGATAAATTATTTGAATTTTTTCTAAAAAAAATACTGATATTTGTCAGCATTTGAAAGTGGAGTGATATTAAATTTAAAAGGTTGATAGTGTTATATCTAGATGTATTATTTACAAGCAAGAAATCATCTTATATTGATAATCAGGTGATTTTTGCTTTTGAATTGTAAGTCAATATCTGTAAAAAATAGTAGTCGATACAAGAGATATTTCATAATTTTATCGTCTCAAAACATTATCCAAATTAAAAAATCAAGTTTACGTAAAATAACTCATAAGATGAAGATTCACAACTTTTCAGCAGGGCCATCTATTTTGCCTGATTCAACTATTAAAAATTCGGCTGAAGCCGTTCTTAACTTTGCCGGAACCGGTTTATCTATTCTTGAGGTATCGCACCGTAGCAAAGAGTTTGTTGCTGTAATGGACGATGCTATTGCATTGGTTAAAGAATTATTGGATGTTCCTGCAGGCTACGAAGTAGTATTTGTTGGAGGTGGAGCTAGTACTCAATTCTGTATGGTTCCGTTTAACCTGTTAGCTAAAAAGGCTGCTTATTTAAATACTGGAGCCTGGGCTGCTAAAGCAATTAAAGAAGCTAAAGGATTCGGTGAGGTTGTTGAAGTAGCTTCATCAAAAGAGGCTGTTTATAACTATATTCCAAAAGGTTATGAAGTGCCTTCAGATGCTGATTATTTCCATATCACATCGAACAACACTATTTATGGAACTGAGATTCGTAAGGATCTTGATGTTAGTGTTCCTTTGGTTGCTGATATGTCTTCTGACATTTTTTCACGACCAGTAGATGTTTCGAAGTATAATATTATTTATGCAGGTGCACAAAAGAATCTTGCTCCATCAGGAGTAACTATTGCCATCGTTAAAGAAGAGGCTTTAGGTAAAGTGGATCGTTATATTCCAACAATGTTGGATTATCGTACTCATATTCAGAGTGGATCTATGTTTAATACTCCTCCTGTATTACCTGTATACTCAGCTCTTCAAACTTTAAAATGGTTAAAAGAATTGGGTGGTGTAGCTGCAATGGAAAAAATCAATATTGAAAAGGCTGGTTTGTTATATGATGAAATTGATCGTAACAAATTATTTAAGTGTACTGTTGAAGCCGTTGAAGATCGTTCAATTATGAATGTTTGTTTCATTATGAATGATGAATACAAGGAATTGGAAAAAGATTTCTTTGATTATGCTACTTCAAAAGGAATGAGTGGAATCAAAGGTCACCGTTCAGTTGGTGGTTTCCGTGCTTCAATCTACAATGCAATGCCAAAATCAAGTATTCAGGCATTAATCGATGCAATGAAAGAATTTGAAGCAAAACACTAAGAATTGAATTGAAAAATAAAGTCTGAGCCCCTTTAATCTGGGGCTTAGCATTTTATCACCTCAAATAAATATCAATAATCATGAAAAAAATTTTGGTGGCGACAGAAAAGCCTTTTGCAAAGGCTGCCATTGATCAAATCAGACCAATTGTGGAAGCTGCAGGTTATGAATTTGCTCTTCTTGAAAAATATACCGAAACAGCTCAATTATTAGATGCTGTTAAAGATGCAAATGCTCTAATTGTACGTTCCGATTTAGTTACCCGTGAAGTTCTAGAAGCTGCACCTGAATTGAAAATTGTTGTTCGTGCCGGTGCCGGATACGATAATCTAGACCTCGCAGCTTGCACTGAAAAAGGTGTTGTTGCCATGAACACACCTGGTCAAAATGCAAACGCTGTAGGTGAATTGGTTTTGGGTATGATGGTATTTATGGCCCGTAACGGATATAATGGAACTGCAGGTACTGAGTTAAGAGGTAAAAAACTGGGTATTCATGCTTATGGTAATGTTGGCCATTATGTAGCTGAGATTGCAAAAGGTTTTGGAATGGAGCTGTATGCTTTTGACCCATTTGTTGCAAAAGAAAAGATCGAAGCTGCAGGTCTTAAGGCTGTTGATTCAGTTGAAGAGCTGTATTCAACTTGTGATTATGTATCATTACATATACCTGCTACTGAGCAAACCAAGAAATCAATTAATTACGACTTATTAAATAAAATGCCTAAAGGTGGTACACTAGTAAATACAGCTCGTAAAGAAGTGATTCATGAGGAAGAATTAGTTAAATTAATGGCTGATCGTCCGGATTTTACATATATCTCTGATATTGCTCCTGATTGTAAAGCTGATATTGAAGCCAAGTTTGAAAGTCGTTTCTTCTTTACCCCTAAGAAGATGGGTGCTCAAACTGCTGAAGCTAATGTTAATGCAGGTGTTGCAGCTGCTAAACAAATTATTGGCTTTTTCGAAAACGGTGACGAAACCTTCAAGGTTAATAAATAATTTTACCAGAAAAGGCCTGTTGTGTTAATCAGCAGGCCTTTTGTCTGCTTACCCAATCAATATTTAACAAAATTAAATCTACAAAATGGCTATTGTTAAACCTTTTAAAGGACTGAGACCTCCCCAAAATATCGCTCAGGACTTAGCTTGTTTGCCTTACGATGTTATGAACAGTGAAGAAGCTGCTCGAATGGCGGAAGGTAAAGATTGTTCTTTATTGCATATTACGCGTGCTGAAATTGATTGTCCTTCAGGTACTGATATTCACTCGGAAGAAGTGTATGAAAAATCAGTTGCCAACTTTAAAGTATTCCAGGAAAAAGGATGGTTGGTTCAGGACGATGAAGCTAAATATTATATTTATGCTCAAACAATGGATGGACGCACTCAATATGGTATTGTTGGAGCTGCTGCCTGTGAGGATTATGCAAACGGAATCATTAAAAAACATGAATTAACTCGTCCGGATAAAGAAGAAGATCGTATGATCTTAACCCGTTATCTGGATGCTAATATAGAGCCGGTATTCTTCTCATATAAGGCAGTTCCTGAAATCGATGCAATTGTTGAAAGTATAGTTAAGAATGAGGCTGCAGATTACGATTTTATTGCAGAAGATGGTTTTGGTCATCATCTTTGGGCAATTAATGATTCATCAATTAATGCTCAATTAGAAGAATTGTTTAGCACCAAAGTGCCGGCAACTTATGTGGCTGATGGTCATCACAGAACAGCTGCAGCAGCGCGCATTGGTGAAGAAAAGAAAAATCAAAATTCTAAACACACAGGTGAGGAAGCGTATAATTATTTTATGGCGGTTCACTTTCCTGATGATCAACTGAAAATTATTGATTACAATCGATTGGTGAAGGACTTGAATGGTCTTTCGCCTGAAGAGTTGTTAACCAGATTACAAGAAGTCTTTGAGGTTGAATGTGTTGGTACTGAAATCTATCAGCCATCGAAGTTGCATGAATTCAGTATGTATTTAGATGGAAATTGGTATAAATTAAATGCTAAGACTGGTACATATAATGATAATGATCCAATTGGAGTATTGGACGTAACAATCCTGTCGGAGCATGTACTTGATAAGATGCTGGGCATAGAAGATTTACGCCGTTCGAAGAGAATTGACTTTGTTGGAGGAATCAGAGGTTTAGGTGAGTTACAAAGGAGGGTTGATTCTGGTGAAATGGCTGTTGCGTTCGCCTTATATCCGGTGTCGATGCAACAATTGATTGATATTGCTGATACGGGTAATATAATGCCTCCTAAAACAACATGGTTCGAACCAAAGTTGCGTTCAGGATTAGTAATTCATAAGCTCGAGTCGAAGTAATTAAAAAAATACAAGTAGAAAGCCTTCTGTTTTTGCAGGAGGCTTTTTGTTTTCAGGACACATGGTGTAAATTTGTAATAAAATTAAGAGTATGTCAATCAAAGAAAATCTTAAGCATATAAAGCAGCAGATCGGAGACAGGGCTTGTCTGGTTGCAGTGTCGAAGACAAAACCTAATGAAGATATCTTAGAAGCTTATGAAGTTGGCCAGCGTATTTTTGGTGAAAACAAGGTTCAGGAGCTGACTTCTAAATATGAAAGTCTACCCAAAGATATTGAATGGCATATGATTGGTCACCTGCAAACCAATAAGGTTAAGTACATTGCTCCTTTTGTTGCTTTGATACATGGTGTTGATTCAGAGAAATTACTTAAAACTATTGACAAGGAAGGGAGTAAAAATAATCGAAAGATACCTTGTTTGCTTCAGGTTCATATTGCAGAGGAAGAATCAAAGTTTGGTTTTTCAAAAGAAGAGTTGTTGGAAATGGTGAATGAAGGAGTGTTGGATAATTTATCCAATGTAGTTATTAAAGGTTTGATGGGAATGGCTACTTATACAGATGACGAGGCTCAGATAAGAAAAGAATTTGCTTCCTTATCAGATCTTTTCCAGCAATTAAAAAATGGAGTTTTCGCAAAGAATGATGATTTTACTGAAATCAGTATGGGAATGTCGGGTGATTTTCTTCTTGCTATTGAAGAAGGTAGCACAATGGTTCGGGTTGGAAGTTCAATATTTGGAGTCCGTAACTATCAGAAATAATTAATCTGGAAATATTCTTTATAAAGGTTTTGTTAGTACAAAAAAAAGGAATTCAATTTTCGACTGTGACAGATTTCTTTATATTTGTTTCCGTTAAAAACAGCTAATAACATTTTCCTAATGGCAAATTTAGAAACTAAATACCTTGGATTGACGCTGAAAAATCCAATTATAGTAAGCAGCTCAGGTTTAACTAATAGTGTTGAAAAAATTGCTAGAGTAGTAGAAGCAGGTGCTGGTGCAGTTGTTTTAAAATCACTTTTCGAAGAGCAAATCAACTACGAAATTAATAATGCTATTTATAAAGGTGAAGGATTTGATTATCCTGAGGCTGTAGACTACATTAAAGGCTATACACACGATAATGCAGTTGGTGAATATATAAAGTTGATTAAAGATGCCAAGGCAAAATTTGATGTTCCTGTTATTGCGAGCATTAATTGTTTTTCGGCTGATGAATGGGTTGACTTTGCCCAGCAGATTGAAGCAGCAGGAGCTGATGCTCTGGAATTGAATGTTTTTATGGTTAATACCGACAAAAACAGTGATCCTTCAGAGTATGAAAATCTATATTATGAAGTGATTAATAATGTGAGTCAGGTTGTAAAAATTCCGGTTTCGATAAAACTTGGGTCGTATTTCTCAAATTTGGTTAGTGTTGTTAATAAAATATCTGTTTCAGGAGCAAAAGGAGTGGTTATGTTTAATCGTTTCTATGAACCTGATATTGACATTGATAAGATGACTATTACTTCTTCAGATGTTTTTAGTACATCAGCTGATATAAGACGTACGCTACGATGGGTGGCAATCGTGTCAGGAAAGATTGAAAACATCGATATTTCCGCTTCAACCGGAATTCATGATGGGGAAGGAGTGATTAAACAAATTCTGGCTGGTGCTAAAACAGTGCAGGTTTGTTCTGCTGTGTATAAAAATGGGTCATCTGTTATTGCTGATATGAGATCAAAACTCGAAAGTTGGATGGATGAAAAAGGCTTTGCTACCATTGATGATTTTAGAGGTAAAATGAATTATAGTAAAATTGTTGATCCTCAATTGTACGAAAGAGCACAGTTTATGAAGTATTTCTCGAAACACGAATAAGATATAATTGTTAATTAATAGAAAACCATAGTTATTTTAGCTATGGTTTTTTTTGTTAAGCTAATTGCTTATTAAGCAATATATTTGATTGTAATGTTGATAACTTAAGGGATTTTGGTTGAAAAAAATATCTTCAAATCCTTTGTTATTGTGTATTATTTGGAATTTTTATAGTAATTTTCCAAAATTGAGTTTTTTAGTAAAATTTGTATAAGATAAAATATAAATATTTCATCATGAGAAGTATGTTGACCAGACCATTACTTTATTTCTTTTCATTATTAGTGTCCGTTTCTATTTTTAGCTCTTGCGGTTTGGGTTCTCAAAAGAATCAAACTTCTGAAGAGAATAAAATCGTAGAATCGGTTAGTACAGACGGAAAGGTTGTAGATGATTTCAAAAAATCAAAATTGATTTTTTATTCCTTGCCTTCACCTTTGGAAACGGCTATGCTTATTAAACGAGCTGGTGCAACTTATAATGAAGAATTATTGAATCCTCTGGATAACGTTGGAAAATATGCTACAAACAGACAAATGGCATTAAACCTGGGTGTATATTCAGCTGATTTAAGTTATACCAGTTTGTTTGATCAAACTCAAAGTTCTATAAAGTATATGGCAAATACCAAAAAACTTGCTGAAGGATTGGGTATTATGGATGCCATTGATGAAGAGACAATGAAAAAGTTGGAGAATAATATGAATAACCGCGATGTTATGATGGATATTATCTCTGAGACTTTTATGACTTCGAATGCATATTTAACTGATAACGATCGCCCTGCAATTGCAGTGATGGTTTTAGTTGGTGGATGGGTTGAAGGTTTATACCTGGCAACGCGTTTAACCAATGGCTCCTTAGAAAATAACAAAAGACTGATTGAAAGAATTATCTATCAAAAATTGAGTTTGTATACTGTTATTAATCTGATGGAAGAATACAAGTCGAATGAAGACATTGCTTATCTTCTGGATAAAGTGAATGAATTAAAGGTAATTTTTGATCAGGTTAAGATTGTAAACACCTCCAAAGTAGAAGCAGATACCGATGAAGCCAATAAGGTAACCACCATTAAAGCTGAATCAGAAACCTACATCTCAAAAGATGTATTTGAAAAGCTTCTTGAGAAAGTTGAAGAGATCAGAACAGAGTTTATTTCATAATATCCTGTTTTATGTTGGCTCTTAAACGAATTGTTCTTCTTTTAAGCCTTGTTTTGATGACAAGTGCTTTGAGTGCACAATGTTTTTCTTTTGCGAAAAATGTTGGGAAAGCAAAATTAGGTGCATTTGTGCATGATGGTAACTATAATGCAACTATTTTATCTGAAGGTGAAAAAGCTGAGCTCTTTAAAACATTCTTCGAAGGACAAAAATACCGAATCAGTATAAGTAAAATTGAGCAACTTCCTCCTATACATTTTAAATTAATCAATAGTGATGGATCTGTTTTATTCGACAATAAGGACCACGATTACAGTTTGTCTTGGGATTTTGAAGTTAAATCAACACAAATGTTAATTGTTGAAATGCAGGTGCTGGAGCGAGAAGCTGAAGATATTGTTTCGGGGTGTGTTGCGGTATTGTTTGGGGTTGAAATGGAAAAGGATAAGAAGAAAAGAATGTAATTAAATCAATCATTTTATATTTAAAGGCTGATGACTATCATCAGCCTTTTTTATTTAAATAAGGTTCTAAGTATTTTCCGGTATAAGATTCTTTCACTTTTATCAAGTCTTCCGGAGTTCCTGCAAATACCAGGTTTCCTCCCTCATTACCTCCTTCAGGTCCAAGATCAATAATCCAATCGGCCGATTTGATGATATCCATATTGTGCTCAACAATTATTAATGAATGTCCATTTTTTACCAGAGCATTAAAGGCATCTAATAGCTTTCTAATGTCGTGAAAATGCAATCCGGTAGTTGGTTCATCGAAAATGAATAACGTAGGTTCGCTCTTTTCATTAGCTAGGTAGAATGCCAGTTTAACCCGTTGACTTTCTCCTCCACTTAATGTACTTGATGATTGACCAAGTTTAATATAACCCAACCCAACGTCAGATAATGGTTTCAATCGGGATACAATTCGCTTGGCTGTTGTTAGTTTAGATTGTCCAAAAAAATCGATGGCTTCATCAACTGTCAGTTCTAAAATATCATAAACATTTTTATCATGAAATGATACTTCCAGAACTTCATCTTTGAATCGTTTGCCGTGGCAACTTTCGCATTTCAAAATGATATCGGCCATAAATTGCATTTCCACCTTGATGGTACCTTCTCCCTGGCATTCATCACATCGCCCACCATCAATATTAAATGAGAAGTGTGATGGTTTAAATCCGTTCAGTTTCGAAGCCTGTTGATCAGCCATTAATTTACGAATTTCATCCCAGGCTTTGAGGTAGGTAGCAGGGTTGGATCTGGAACTTTTACCAATTGGATTTTGATCTACAAATTCCACATCTTTTATATGCTTTACAGCTCCCTCTATCATGTCAAACGATCCGGTTTTGTCAGCATAGCCACCCATCTGTTTTTTTAGAGCCGGATACAATATTTTTCTAACCAACGAAGACTTTCCGCTTCCTGAAACGCCTGTAACAGAGCATATAACATTCAAAGGAAAAGAAATATTGATATTTTTAAGGTTGTTTTCGCATGCCCCTTTTATATGAATGGCATGATTGAATTTCCTTCTTCCGGAAGGTATGGGTATTTGTTCAATACCTTTCAGATACTTTGTTGTGAGGCTTTTTTCTGATGCCTGTAATTCATTGAAATCACCCTGAAATACCAATTCACCACCAAGTCGACCCGCTAGAGGCCCAATGTCAATAATTTTATCAGATGATCTTATAATATCTTCATCATGTTCAACCACAATAACTGTATTGCCAACTTTTTGAAGATTTCTCAGAACTTTAATCAGTAAATGAGTATCTCTTGAATGTAATCCAATGCTGGGTTCATCTAAAATATAAAGCGATCCTATTAAACTACTTCCAAGACTGGTTGCTAAATTTATTCGTTGACTTTCACCTCCTGAAAGGGTAGAGGATAGTCGGTTAAGAGTTAAATATCCCAAACCAACATCATTCAGAAATTGAAGACGAGTCTGTATCTCTGTTAACAAGCGACCTGCAACTTTCTGATCGTGTTTGTTGAGTGTTAGCTGGGCGAAAAAAGTATTTAATTCCGAGACCGGCAGGTTTACCAGATCGTGAATATTACGGTCGTTTACTTTTACCCAGCTGGCTTCTTTTTTTAATCTGGCTCCACTACATTCAGGGCAAATAGTTTTACCGCGGTAACGCGATAACATTACACGATATTGAATTTTGTATTGCTGTTCTTCTACATGTTTAAAAAACTGATCAAGGCCGTAGAAATGTTCATTTCCGGTCCACAAAAGCTTTTTTTCTTCCTTACTTAATTCAAAGAATGGTTTATGTATTGGGAAATTGAAGTAATGGGCATTATTGACGAGAACATCTCTCCATTCACCCATTTTTTCTCCTTTCCAACAAGCTATTGCGCCATCGTAAACCGATAAACTTTTATTGGGTATTACCAAATCTTCATCAATGCCAATAACGTTTCCAAATCCTTCACATCTGGGGCAGGCTCCAACCGGATTGTTGAAGGTGAAGAGATGTTCTGTTGGCTCTTCAAATGTGATGCCATCCAATTCAAATTTGTTGGAAAAGACAACAGTTTTTGTTTCGTCTTTTAGAAATAGTTTGATGGTACATTCCCCTTTTCCTTCATAAAAGGCAGTTTGTACCGAATCAGCCAATCGACTTAATGTTTCTTCATCAGAGGCAGCGGAAAGACGATCGATAACCAGATTGATGGTTTCACAATTTTTTGTATCATCTTCTTCACTGTTAAGTATATCCTCTATTCTGATGAATGTATCATTTGCTTCAACACGGCTGAATCCCTGTTTTAGCAAAATATCAAGATGTTCTTTGCATGTTCTGTCTTCAGAATGATGGACTGGCGCCAAAACTGCAAGTTTCGTTCCTTCGGGAAGTGAATTTACGTAGTCAACCACGTCACCAACATATTGTCTTTTAACTTCCTGTCCACTAATTGGAGAAATGGTTTTTCCAATTCGTGCATACAAGAGTTTGAGATAATCATATATTTCGGTACTGGTACCAACTGTAGAACGAGGATTTCGGGTATTTACTTTTTGCTCAATGGCAATAGCCGGAGGAATCCCTTTGATAAAATCAACCTCGGGTTTATCCAGTCGACCAAGGAATTGTCGGGCATAACTACTTAGGCTTTCTACGTAACGTCTTTGACCTTCTGCATATAAAGTATCGAAAGCAAGAGATGATTTTCCGCTACCCGATACTCCGGTAATTACAATAAATTCATTTCGCGGAATTTCCAGGTCTATATTTTTTAAATTATGAACTCTGGCACCTTTTATAACTATTGTTTTCTCCTGCATCCTGATCATTCTTTTCTAAAAATCAAGCACAAATATAGCTATCGTCAGACACTAAGTAAAACTTATTTTTCAATTAGCTAACTAATATATAAAAGTCAAAAATTTGCTTTTGAAATGTTTTTTTACTTTTTTTAAACTCAAATTATAACTAACATAAATGCTTTGCCTATAGAAGACCTTTACAAGATTATTAAATAAATAGTGGTATGGAAAAGCAAATTATGCTTTCTGATGAAGAACTTGTAAAGAACTTTATTGCAGGCAATGTTACATGTATCGATATTCTTATCGATAGACATAAAGCCAAAGTTTTCTCATATATAATGATGTGCGTCAAGCAACAGGAATTGGCTGAAGACATTTTTCAGGAAGCTTTTATAAGAGTAATTAAAACATTGAAGAAAGGTAACTATTCTGATACCGGTAAATTTTCTTCATGGGTAATGCGTATTGCTCATAACCTGATCATTGATCACTATCGAAAACAAAAGAATCAGGTGATGATTTCGAATGATAATTATGAATTCGATCTTTTTAACTCAACTCGTTTTTCTGATAAATCGATTGAGGATAAAATGGTTTTTGAGCAGATATTAAGCGAACTGAATTCATTGGTGAAATTACTTCCTGATAATCAAAGGGAAGTGGTTGAAATGCGTCATTATAAAGGGTTAAGCTTTAAAGAGATTGCAGAAGAAACGAATGTAAGTATCAATACTGCACTGGGTAGAATGAGATATGCATTAATGAATCTGCGTCGAATGATGGAAGAGCGTAATCTTTCATTTACATTATCTTAATATCAAAGCAATATTTTTTAATAGGCTACGTTTTGTTGGTAAATAGTATTAAACAAATAGCCTATGAAAGAATTGTTTACTCACGAATACTTACAACAAGAAAGAGAGGCCGGGCGCCTGTTGGATATTTATGATCGCATACCAGACGATTTTTTTGTGCATCAAAAAAGTTCTATTGAGTTAATTGTGCGAAAACTGAAAGGTTTTGCAAGAGTTTATCAGAACATTAGTCTGAATGGTGCTGATTCTGAAATAATAATTAATTAGATCAATGTTAATCGTAGAATGATTGGGCAAAGCTGTGAAAACTACCTTTGCCCCTTATTATTCTAACCCAAAAGGCATTGATAAATCCGTAGCCGTATCCAAATAACTGCACTAGCGAAGCCATTGAACAGAGTATAGCCACATTGAATTTTTTGGTTCTTATCCATGCGTCAGTAATAACGCTGAGAGGAAATATCAAAACCAGAATAAAAATGAGCGGATTTAAAAATAAAGCTCCTAAAATTAATATGGGATAACCAATGGCGAACATTGAAGGAAGAAGATGCACTATTTTAAGTGTTCCGGGATGCATTAATGATAAATCAATTCGGGCAATACCAGAGTTGAATACCTGCTTGTAAAAAGCTTTAAATTTGGTTCTGCGTTTGTGATAAACGTATGCATCTCGTATTAATTTAATGTCGTATCCGGCTTCTGCAATACGCATACTGAAATCTAAGTCTTCACCGAAACGCATCTCGCCAAAGCCTCCCAGTTCTGTAAATACCTTTTTACTTACACCCAGATTAAAGCTTCGAGGATAAAATTTATCCAGATTCTTTTTGCCACCTCTGATACCTCCTGTTGTGAGTGGAGATGTCATTGAATAGCTGATTGCTTTTTGGATAGGGGTGAAGAAAGGATGTGAACTATCCGGTCCACCATAACATTCAATGTCAGATTTTTCAAATTCATCTATTATAACATTAAAATAGTTGGATGGGATAATACAATCGCTATCAAAGAAGACCAGAAAATCGTTTTTAGCCTTGGATGCACCAAAGTTTCGGGCAAGACCAGGACCTTGATTTTCCTGATAATAATAATGCAAATCCAATTGATGGAAATAAGGATCAATTACGTCTTTCGAGCTTACGGTTGATCCATCTTCGACAATGATAACTTCGAATTCCGATTTTGCTGATTGTAGTGTTAGTGACTCTAATAATTCAACAATTTCTTCTGGACGATTGTAAACTGGAATGATAACTGAAAATTGCATTTGGTCCTATGTTTGGACTCAAAGATAATAAATCTTGTTACTTATTATAGTTAATGGAATGTTTAGATGATTTAATAAAACTTAAAATTTAGGTTAAAATTCTATTCTTTTGTTAAAATCATCATTGGATCACCAATGATGTTTGAATAAATCGGACGATATCGGTTGGTATCATAAAATTTGGCAACGTTTACTCTTTTAGTACTCTCACCCTTAGCATCTTTTTTAACAGCTTCTATACTGATATGATTGTATTTACCATCATTGATGCATACCATCTGCCCACTATGATCTTTAATAATTAAATCCATTGCTAAATTAGCATATGCTGTAGGTACTATAGAATCGAGAGCATCGGGTTCGCCTGAACGAACAAGATATCCCAGTTTCTGATTAATTACGTTAATCTCTTTTCCCTGGTTAAACTTAGGACTTAGCTTTTTGAGTTGCTGTCCGATGGTTTCACCAATGCCTCCCAGTTTTTTATGACCGAAAGCATCTGTTTCATGGCTGGTATAAATGATCTGACCACCTTCAAAGCTGGCTCCTTCTGATACTAATACAACCGAATACTTACTTGGATTATTATTTCTGTCTTCTACCATTAAGGCAGTCAATTGTTCAATGTTGAACTGATGTTCGGGAATAACGCATCTGTCTGCAGCTCCACCAACAGTTGGTAATAGCGCAGAAAAACCTGCATTACGACCAAAAACCTCTAATACAAGGAATCGTTCATGAGAGCCGGCGCATGTACGCAAAGCATGTGTTAACTCAATGGTTCGTGTAACACAAGTACTGAATCCAATGCAATATTCTGTGCCGGGTACGTCACCATCCATGGTTTTGGGTATTGCAACCAGTTTGATGCCTTCGTGATGAAGTCTTACACCATAACTTAAGGTATCGTCACCACCTATAGGTATCAGGTAATCTATGCCTAAATATTTGAGATTTGTAACAGCTGCATCGGTGAGGTCATTAAACTCATCCTTGTAATTTGGTTTTAAATGATCTGGTATATCTGATATGTGAACATTGTTTGCTTTGGTTCGGCTTGAATGAAGAAATGTTCCGCCGGTCCGGCCAAGACGATTAACCATATTCTCAGTTAATTCAACACAATAATCCTGATCTTCAATTGGAAGAGAAGGATTGATTGAGATAACTCCTTTCCAACCATTACGGATACCTATAACTTTGTAACCTTCATGAATCGCCCTGATAGTAACAGCCCGAATTGCTGGGTTTAATCCAGGAACGTCTCCACCTCCTGTTAAGATGCCAATTGTTTTTGGGGTACGTTTTTGAAGTATCATAACATTGACTTTAAGTTAGACTGTTAATACAATGAAAAACAATCAGGAATCAATTATTTATCATCTATTTAAATTTAAGAAATAAATTGAATAAGTATTGTATACATAGCTCATTATTTGGAACAAAGAAGGATGTTGGTGCTGTATTAAAAAATTGCTTTAGTATCTATCTAATAGATAATTGATATAAATAAGTTAATGATTGTAAATTATAGGTCCTTAATATTTCTATTCTGAAAAAATATAAGCAAATTTGCAGGATTATTACAAAATGACATTAGTAAATTAGAATTTCACCTTAGTGTTATCATAATATACGGATAAAAAATGATTAAGAGTCCACTTCAAATTGCAAGAGAAAGTTACGCTCCAAAATTGCCAAAAGCATTAAAAGGAAGCGTGAAAATTGTTGAAGGAAAAGAAACTGAATCAGTTGCTGATCAGGCTGATATTAAGGCAATGTTCCCAAATACATATGGAATGCCTTTATTGACCTTCGAACCAGGTGAAGCTGCTCCAACAGCAGCTCGTAACGTTGGTGTTATTTTATCTGGAGGTCAGGCTCCTGGAGGTCACAATGTGATTTCGGGTATTTACGACGGATTAAAAAAGTTGAATCCAGACAATAAACTTTATGGTTTCCTTGGTGGACCAGGTGGTTTGGTTGACAATGAATATGTAGAATTAACTGCTGAAATCGTAGATCACTACCGTAATACCGGTGGTTTTGATATCATTGGTTCTGGTCGTACCAAACTGGAAGAAGAAGAGCAGTTCGAAAAAGCTTTAGTAAATTGTAAAGCTTTGGATATTACTGCTTTGGTTATTATAGGTGGTGATGATTCAAATACAAATGCTTGTGTATTAGCTGAATATTACAAAAATAAAGCTGCAGGTGTTCAGGTTATTGGTGTACCAAAAACAATTGATGGTGACCTTAAAAACGAAATGATTGAAACTTCATTCGGTTTTGATACTGCTTGTAAAGTTTACAGCGAGTTAATTGGTAACATCCAACGTGATGCTAACTCAGCTAAAAAATACTGGCACTTTATTAAACTAATGGGTCGTTCTGCTTCTCATATCGGTTTAGAGTGTGCTTTACAAACTCAACCAAATATTTGTATTATCTCAGAGGAAGTTGAAGCAAAACAACAAACTTTGGATGATGTAGTTACTTATATTGCAGAGGCAGTTGCAAAACGTGCTGCAAACGGAAGTAACTTCGGTACAGTCTTGATTCCTGAAGGTTTAGTAGAGTTTATTCCTGCTATGAAAGCATTGATTGCAGAGTTGAATGATTTATTGGCTCACAACGAAGAAAAAGTTAATGCTTTAGAAGGTAACAAAGAAAAACGTGAATTTGTAGCAGAGTTACTTTCAGCTGATTCTCGCGAAGTATTTGTATCGCTTCCTAACTCAATTGCCAACCAGTTGATGGCTGATCGTGATCCACACGGAAACGTTCAGGTATCGTTGATCGAAACAGAAAAAATGTTGATCGATATGGTTAAAGCTAAATTGAAAGGTTGGAAGAAAGAAGGCAAATTTGTTGGTAAATTTAGTGGTCAGGCTCACTTCTTCGGATACGAAGGTCGTTGTGCTGCTCCTTCAAATTTCGATGCTGATTATTGTTATTCTTTAGGAACAACAGCTTCCGTTTTAATCGCAGAAGGTAAAACTGGTTATATGGCTTCTGTACGTAACCTTACTGCTTCTTCTGATGAGTGGATTGCTGGTGGTGTACCTGTAACCATGATGATGAATATGGAAAAACGTCATGGTGAAATGAAACCTGTAATTCAAAAAGCTTTGGTTCGCCTTGACGGAGCTCCTTATAAGAAATTTGTTGAGCAAAGAGAAGACTGGGCTATCAACACTAAATATGTTTACCCGGGTCCAATTCAATACTTTGGACCATCTGAAGTTTGTGATATTACAACCAAAACATTACAATACGAACAAGCATAGTTCAACAATAAAATTAAACCCGTAACAACATGTTACGGGTTTTTTTATATTTTAGCGACAATAAAGTTATTTAAGTATTCAATAGCTGTTTAAATAAATCATGTCAAAAATTGTAACATTATCAGAAGCCGCCTCAATTGCATTGCATTCAATGGTATTAATAGCCAGGAGTGAAGTGAAGTTAAATGTAAATCAGATTTCAGAAGCTATTGAAAGTTCAAAACATCATGTGGCCAAGGTTATGCAGCGTTTGGCAAAAGAGGATTTTGTGAGCTCGAATCGTGGACCAAGTGGTGGTTTTGTTTTAAAATGTGATCCCGAAAAATTATCGTTGCTTCAAATTTATGAGGCCATTGAAGGTAAAATAGCAATACATAGTTGTCCCGGAGATAAGCGAACCTGTGTGATCGGATCATGTATGTTAGGTGATCTTGCCAAAACGATGACCAGGGAATTTAAAAACTATATGGAGAGTCATTTTCTTAGTGAATACATTAACTAAGATGGTTTATTCATTTAAGAGATGTATAGTGTGGCAGGCTGCTAATCCGGCTGTTTCAGTGCGAAGACGGCTTGTTCCTAGTGATACCATATGACATCCTCTATTCTTTGCCATTTTAACTTCTTCCGGAGAGAAATCACCTTCAGGACCAATACAAAGTACAGCATCCGAATTTAATTGATAAGCATCTTTAAGAAGTTGTTTTTCATCATCATAACAATGAGCAAGGTAAGTTTGAGGGGCAGGTGTTGATTCAATAAATTTTGTGAAAGTTGTAAGCTCATTTACTTTTGGCATATAAGCTTTCAATGATTGTTTCATTGCAGATATGGCAATTCGTTCTATTCTATCGATTCTTAATTTCTTTCTTTCAGAATGAGAACAAAGCAATGGTGTGATTTCATCAACTCCTAGTTCAACCGCTTTTTCGATTAACCATTCAAAACGATCCATGCTTTTGGTAGGAGCTACAGCTAAATGAACCTTAAATTCAGGCTCTGTATGATTGATTGTTTTTACTGATCCAATCTTACATTTTTTAGGGTGGGCATTAATGATGGTACCTTCGAAATACTGGCCTTTACCATTTGCTATCGTAATAATATCACCTGCTTTGTGTCGTAAAACATTAATACAGTGTTTACTCTCAGACTCACAAAGAATACCGTCTCCCTTGAAACTGGGATCGTAAAAAAGTTCCATATCATTAATCTTTGTGCAAATTTAATAATAAGTTGAAATTCTTACATGGATTTTGAGTCTGGATTTAATTGTTGGTTAAACTAGCCGTTTCCGAAACTTAACAAGGTAAAGCTACTATGAATTCAGCACCTCCGCCTGTTGGAGTTTTTACGCTGATGGTTCCATTCATTAATTCAGTAAGACTTTTTGTTATGGATAATCCTAAGCCAGTACCACCATGTTTTTTGATAGTTGATTCATCTATTTGCCGGAATCTGTCGAATATAATTTTTTTATCATGATCTGAAATGCCAGGCCCTGTATCTCTAACAGATATTTCAATGTTATCCGATTTACTATTAGAGTATGATATTTCTATAAAACCATTCTCAGTAAATTTAATGGCATTGGATACCAGATTTAATAAGATTTGGTACAAACGCAACTGGTCAGTTTTTATGTAATAAGGTTGATCAATATCTTCAACAGATATTTTAAAATCAATTGGTTTATTTAGCGAAATGATTAATGAATTTGCTAAGGATTGAAGCTCTTTAAACATTTGATGCACATCAGTCATTTGAAAATTGATTTTCATTTGACCTGATTCAATTTTACTAATGTCTATTATATCATTAATAAGGGTAAGTAAATTTTCTCCACTTTTCTTAACAAGAGTCAGGTATTCGTTTCTCTCGTCTTCATTAAGATTATTCTCAAGAATTAAGTCGGTAAAACCCAGTATTGCATTCATTGGAGTACGGATTTCGTGCGACATATTGGCTAAAAATGATGATTTTAGCCGATCACTTTCTTCCGCTTTCTCTTTTGCCTGTCTTAATTCCTGTTCGAATATCTTTTGTTGGTTAATGTTTTGAATAATACCGGTTATTCTGTGTGGTTCATTGTTGAACTGCTCAGTTATTCTACCCAGAATTGAAAACCAATTATATTCATCTTTTTTATTTTTTATTCTGACTTCACATCTAAAAGCATCATCTAAACCTTTTTTATGCTTATCATATGATTGTTGCAGGTTGTTGATGTCTTCGGGATGAATATTTTTAATCCAGTTATCAAAAGTCAGATTTAATTCCTCTGTTGAATTATATCCAAGTAAGATTGCAAAACGCTCATTAAAATAAGCCTCTTTTGAGTTGTAATCGATATCCCAAAGTCCCTCGTTGGCTCCATCAACAGCTAATTCCAATCGTTTCTCACTTTTAATAAGGTCAAGCTCAATTTTCTTACGCTTAATCATATCGGAAATCAAAATTGTTATGACCAAAAGGAGTGTTAAAAGTATGATTAGCAGAAATAAGAGCTCTTGCTTAAATTCAGAGATAAAGTTATGGGGTTGATTAATGATTTGATAGTTAGCAATGGTTTCAGGTACATGCAGGTTGTAATAGTCAAGCTTGGCCTGATCAAATATAAACTTTTGCTTAGGTGTCGTATAAAGTGGGGCCTTTTGTCCCTTTATTAATTTCATAATCAAATCGGCGGCAAGTGTCCCTTGATCGGAACCTTTTAGAATTTTACCTCCAACTATGCAGTTAGGCATTAAGAAATCCCAGTTACTATAAACAGGTATATTAACATTGCTAAAAAAATACTGACTTTCTTTCATCATTTCATTAGCAATACCATTTCTATTGGTATACAGACTTAATAAATAAATTGCCTTACCTCTAGGATCAGTCTTTTCCAATTGTTCTTTTAAGAGTTTTGGATTGGAGGCGTCTAATGTTTTGTATGCGATGTTTTTGGAAAAGGGTGTTATCCCATCAATAAATTGTTGGGTAAATATTTTTCCTGATAAAGTTTGATCAGAAATGGCAATAATTTCTTGAAGATCAGGTTGAAGTTGTGTGATTAAATCAATTGTTCCGAAAATATCTAATTTCTCGAGTACAACAGCATGTTTGGTTGAATCAATTAAATGGGTATAATCTTCAATATTATTTACTCCGCAAAACACAGCTGGAACATCGCCCCAGATAGAAGATCCGTTTTCGATAAAAAACTCAAAAGCTTTGTTGTCAGAGCAAATTACACCATTGATTTTGTGATTCTTAAACTTTTGTTGATAGGTTTGCTTTAATAGATTGAAATATTCAGAATTCTGGAAGCGTTTACTATCCATGAACTCATGATAGAGTCTGGTTGACTCATCTTTTTCAAAAGATTTGATGATAGCATTGTCAATATCAGATGTCCATTTAAAACCTATATGATATGAACTTAATACTACTATTTCATTGAGCTCTTCTGCATAACTTGAAAAAGAGTGAGAAAGTAGTGTAGATAGTAATAAATAAAAGTATAAAACTTTTTTTCTGCACATCATTTAGGGTGAATTGATTAATGCTTCGAATTTTTATAAATATACTAAATTATTTACTATATAATTATCATTATAGCATAGTGCTTTTGGCCAATTGATGTGTAAACATTATAAAAGTTGTAAATTTATAGGTTTAAACGAAGGATAGATTTAATAAGATCGTCAAAGTAGTAGAGTTTAAATAATGATTGAAGATAGACTTTTAGTAAAACAGGTAAAAGAGGGCAATAAAGATGCCTTTAGGCAGTTGGTAACTGTCCATCACCGACGGGTGATACATATCTGTATGTCCTTTGTCAATCAGCTGGAAGATGCAGAAGATGTTGCTCAGGAAGTTTTTATTGAAGTTTTTAAATCTATCTCAAATTATCGCGAAGAATCGAGTCTGTCGACATGGTTGTATCGTTTGTCGGTTAATAAATCATTGGATTACTTACGACAGAAGAAACGTAAAAAACGAGGGTACGGTCTGCTAACATCGATAGATAATGATGAGATGGCTAATTTATCGGTTGTTGATGCAGGAGATGCCTCAGAGGAAATGGAAGAAGAGGAGAGAAGAAAGGTACTGCTTAAAGCAATGGATAAATTGCCCGAAAGACAGCGGGTGGCTTTAACCTTATCAAAGTTGGATGAGCTGCCGCAAAAAGAAGTAGCTGATATAATGGGTGTTTCTGAAGGTTCTGTAGAGTCGCTTTTAGTTAGAGCGAAAAAGAAATTAAAAGAAATACTACTGTTTCAAAAAGAAGAAATTTTTTAAAAAACGCAGGAAGTTTTACATGACGACGTCAAATAAAATGAAAGGACGAACATGAAAGATTTTAATAAATATAGTAAGCAAATTGATTCCATTATCGAAACACCTTTATTCGATGATAAAATGAATATAAGTGTTGACTTTGTGGATAAGGTGATGAATAAAGTTGAAAAAGTTTCGCCTTCAAAGCCCTATCTTAAATATATGGTGAACATTGCAGCATCACTTGCTTTTATAATGTTAATTGGAAATTTAACGTTAGTTCTTAATAAAATAAATAGTTCTGCAGAAAGTCAAGTTATTGAAGAGTGGGCAAGTACATTCGAATCCGATGAAAATAGTCATTGGTCAGTTTATTATGATATTGAACTTTTGGCATCTGCCGATAAAACTAATTAATTATGAGCAGGAGTTGTAAAATATGTTGGATAATTCTGGCGGTGTTTTTTATAGGTAACATAGTTGTACTATCATTGTGGTTAACCAACTCTGGCAATAATAATGATTCAGGTATTGTAAAAAATAGTGACAGAGCAAGGGTAAAAGAGCAGTGGAAACAACAGTTTATTAGGAAGCTGGATTTGGATACTGTTCAATTTGCAGAGTTTGAGCGATTAAGAAATGAACATATACAACAGGTTATTAGCTATCAACATCAAATAGATAGTCTCAAAGAACAATTAATGAATCAGACTTTTTCCGGAACCAGTGATTCTGTAATTGTGAAGAAGAGTATTAATGATATTGCAGAATTACAGAAAAGAATTGAATTTCTGAATTTTAACCATTACAAAAAGGTAAGAGCTGTTTGCCGAAATGAAGAACAAAGGCTAAAGTTGGATGATACATTCCGTCATTGGATGGATCAGCCAAAAGGCAGAAGAGGCAGACGAGGTATGGGGCCTCGTTAAATAAGCCCAAAAATCATATAACTTATTGAATTACATGTAAGAGCTAGGTGAGTGATTTAGCTTAATAGGATAACTATATCAATTAACTAAAGATTTTAATACGATGAAAACTAAATTAATTGTGGGATTTGTAGCATTAGCTATAGTTGCCGTATCGACAACAACCCAGGCACAAAGAAGACAAGGTAATAATAGACAGGATTGCATTTTACAAGACGATTTAACACAAGAACAAAAAGATAAGCTTGATGAATTAAGAGTTGATTTTTACAAGCAAACTCAGGCTGACCATAATCAATTGAATGAATTAATGGCCAGAAAACATACTTTAGAAACAACAAACCCGGTTGATAAAAAAGCGTTGTATGATTGTCTGGCTTCAATAAATTCAGTTCAAACAAAGCTGCAAAAAGAAAGAGTGAGACATTTTCAGGATGTTAAAGCAAATATGACAGACGAGCAAATTATTGTATTTGATTCCCGTAATAAAGGACGCATGCATCAGGGCTTACAAGGACAGGGACGTAATGGTAAAGGTTATGGAAATGGACAAGGACCTGGTAAAGGACAAGGTTTTGACTGTGCACAAACTGGCCAGGGATTTGGCCAAGGTCAGGGTAAACGTGGTGATGGACAGAGATTAGGAAGAGGACAAGGCCAGGGTAAGGGTCAGAGAGGAAGAGGATATGGAGATGGTCAGGGGCAAGGTAAAGGACAAGGAAATGGCATAGGACTGTACTCATTAGATTTAACTGATGCACAAAAGGAATTTATGGATAAGTCACGGCTGCAAATGTTAGAGAAAGAGCAAGGTCTTAAAAACAAACTTAACGAATTGGATGCTCAGTTGAAAACTAAAACAACAGGTAAAAATATTGACCTTAAACAAGTTGATAAGTTGATTAATGAACAATCTGAAATACGATTGCAAATGGCACAACTTAAGGCTGATCATAGAATGGAAGTGAGAAGCCAACTTACCGATGAACAAAAAATTGCATTTGATAGCCGACCTATAGGTGGAAGAGGAAGAGATGGAAGATACTAGATTTGTTTAATAAATTGGTTAAAGAGCTGTCTGTAAATGTAACAGGCAGCTTTTTTTATTAATTAAGCATGCATTAAAAAAAAAATAAAAAATAAACATTTTAAGCGAAGGATTTAAATTAATAATGACGTCATAATGAAAGCGATTGTTCTGAATGTTCGTTTACGAACATACTGTATCAAAATCGTACACCTTTTTAACTAAAAAATATAATTAAATTACAGTATATTAATGTGCTATAATGTATAGTACGTTTTTTGTTATTAAAAAGGATACCTAAATCAAAAAGCCTTGAAGATAGAAATCAAAGATCTGAGTCAGGTTTATAAAAATGACTTCAGAGCCCTTAACCGAGTTGACCTAGAAATTAATTCCGGTATGTTTGGATTGTTGGGACCCAACGGAGCCGGAAAATCAACATTAATGAGAATTCTGGTGACCTTGCAAAAGCCTACGCATGGTGAGGTGTTTGTAAATGGTAAACCATTGTCGAAGAACCGACAGGAAGTTCGTTCATACCTTGGTTACTTACCACAGGATTTTCGTTTTTTTGCAAAATTAAGAACATGGGAATTTCTTGACTATGCAGCATCACTTGCTGGTATTAAGAATAAAAAGCAACGATTGTCTGCTGTAGATGATTTATTGGAACAGGTAGGTTTGTTTGATGTAAGAAATCGTTTTGCCAATAAATTATCAGGTGGTATGAAACGAAGATTGGGTATTGCTCAGGCATTAATTGGTGATCCGAAAATTATCATTGTTGATGAGCCGACCACAGGGCTTGATCCGGAAGAAAGAATCCGGTTTCGTAATATTCTCTCAAACCTAAGTCAAAAAGAAGTTATCATTATACTGTCCACCCATATCGTGGGTGATATTTCTTCAACCTGTAGTCAGATGGCCTTGTTAAATGCAGGTGAAGTGCATTTTACGGGTTCTCCTGAAGATTTTGTGAAAAAGAGTGAAGGTCATGTCTTTAAAACTTCGGTCACCTTTGATGAAATGAAGCATATCAGTGAAGCTTATCCGGTAATAACATCTATTCCAGATCCCGCTGGTTATGAAGTAGAGTTTGTAGCCGATAAACTGAATGGATGGAAGGCAACAGAGGTGCAGCCAAACCTTGAGCATGCCTATGTTTATTTTATGGAATACCTTGCCAAAACCCAAAAAGATTAAACATGATTTCTTTATTTAATGTCAGAACTATAGCTCGTTTTGAGTCAAAAACCTTATTAAGAAGTTGGTTTTTCAGAATATTCTCAGCCATTGCCATCGTTTTTCTATTGATGTTTAATATGTTTGCTGTTGCAGGCCTCGGAGATGGTTCCTGGCCGGGACGTGTATTGCCTTCAGCGGTTCCTTATTTCAATATATGGATCTTAAATATTGCTCAATCGATAATAGCCATATTTCTATCAGCCGATTTTCTTGGCAGAGATAAAAAACTAGACACTACCGAAGCCTTTTATGTAAGAAATATGTCAAATATCGATTACGTAATCGGAAAGACATTAGGGATTCTGAAAGTGTTTTTTGTTTTAAACGTGATTGTTCTGGCAATCGGAATTCTTTTCTCAATAATCGGAAGTGAAACAACTGTAAATTGGACTTCCTATCTTATTTATCCATTGCTGATTTCTTTACCAACGTTACTATTCATTCTGGGTTTGTCATTTTTTGCAATGACATTAATACGTAATCAGGCGATTACTTTTGTTGTTTTGTTAGGTCTGGTAGCTTTGTCATTGTTCTATCTGCAAAATAAATTCTATGGATTGATTGATTTCTTAGGATTTTTCATGCCATTTATGCGCTCCGATTTTACCGGATTTGGAAATGAAACAGATCTTATTCTTGTTCGATCAGCCTTTTTGTTGTTGGGTATCTTTTTTATTCTGGCAACTGTATGGAGACTACCTCGACTGGAACAACAAAAATTTTCCAAATCAATATTAATAGCCGGATTATTAATAACAGGAGTCGGAGCTTTGGCCATGATGTCATATAAAGCATACGGCGATAATGCAAACCAAAATTTAAGAGCAGAGGTAAGTCAACTTAACCAAAAATTAAAATCTACTCCATACCAGATTAAGGCTTATAATGTTGATTTGAAACATGAAGGCGAAAAAATTAATGTGGAAACCAAGATTGATGTTAGTAAGCAAGAGGATAATTCTGGGGATCTGGTATTAGCTCTTAACCCTGGTCTGAAGGTTTTAGAAGTTTCTATTGACGGAAAAAATATTGATTTTGAAAGAAAGGCCCATTTAATTACTATCGATAAAAATACAATTGTTAAAGAGAGTTTTGCTTTAGGACTGAAATATATGGGTGTTATCAATGATATGGTTATGTTTCCGGAAGTAAGTGACGAAACATTATTATCGTTGAATCGTCTTGATCCGATTGTTGCCAATAAACAATTCAGTTTTATAGAAAAGGATTATGTGTTATTAACCCGTGAAGCAAATTGGTATCCGGTTGTTGCCTCTAAGTTATATTGGACTCGATATCCATTTGTAAAAATGGACTTAAAAGTTGAGTCAGAACCAGATTTAAAAGTTATTTCACAAGGTGAATCAAATCAATTGAATGATGGCGCATGGCAGTTTAGCCCACAGCAGGCTTTAAATGCCCATAGTGTGGTTATAGGTAATTTTGAGAAGGTGAGTACAATGGTTGATAGTATTGAGTTCAGTCTCTATTATCACCCAAAACATACTTTTTTCAAGCCTTATTTTACGGAATTGGGAGATACCGCATCCGTTCTGATTAAGAGTATGAAAGATGATTTCGAACGACAATTGGCCATTAGTTATCCATTTAAAAAATTATCTATCGTTGAATCACCTATTAACTTTTATAGTTATTTACGAAACTGGTCTTTATCTACCGAAGAAGTGATGCCTGAAATGGTTTTCTTTCCTGAAAGTGGTGGAGGTAACTGGCAAAATGATTTATCCAATCAAAAAAGAAGAATTGATCAAAGAGCCAAAGAACGAAATGAAGAAATGTCGGAAAGAGACATTCAGATTGAGATGTTTAAGAATTATCTGGGTGATAATTTTATTAGGCCTCGTCGATTCTTTTTTGGAAGGCAGCAAACCGGTGAACGAAGTGTAGAAAACTGGGGGAGGTATCAGATATTTCCACTTTATTATACATATACCAACTCTGTTGAGGAGGAAGGTTATCCTTTGTTAACCATTGCTTTAGAGAATTATTTGCACGAACGTTTAAGTACAAGTGGACCTCCCGGAGGATTTGGTGGATTATCAACTAATGATGAAGTAATTCTGAAACTTAAAGATCGAAGTCTGACAAAATTGATCGAAGAAGAAGAAGTTAATGTATTGGGTAATATATTCGCTTCGAAAGGAAATCAGTTACTTTCCAGCTTTAAGGTAAATTCTGATGCCGTCTCCTTTGACAGACAATTAAATAAGATCATTGAAGAAAGTCAGTTCCAGAATATGAATATTGAAGAATTTACACCTTATATGAATCAATTGGCTCAAAATGATTTTAGTGAGTTGTATTCTAATTGGCTTAAAGATGAAGATTCTCCTGCATTTATGTTTAGTAATGTTGATGTTTGGGAAATAAAAGAAGGAAACAGAATCAGGTATTTCGTTAAAGTTGCAGTTGCCAATAAAGGTGATATTGATGGTATTGTCGGTTTTACTATTCGTGAAGGCGAAAGACGAGGTGGGCGTGGCCGATTCAGGTCTGAATTTTCAATGGATCAGACATCGAATGCGAAAAGCTTTTTAATTCAAAAGGATGAAACGGTTGATATTGGTTTTGTTTTGGATGAAGTACCCCGGGATGTTACTGTTAATACATATTTAGCTAAAAATATTCCATCTGAACAGAGACTGGATATTAACGATGTTATTAAAGATCAGCGAGTGGTTGATTTCTTCGAAGGTAAAAGGCCATCGACCAAAAAACTGAAATATGCTGAGGATTTCGAGGTAATTGTTGACAATGAAGATGAAGGTTGTCAGTTTGTAAATACAGGTGAAAGCAGAACCATAAAGGATTGGTGGCTGAGTCGTCAGAATGAAGAAGATGATAACAGTGAAACATATGGTAGAATCAGATTCTGGAATACACCTATCAAATGGCAACCTGTTGCCGGTCAGGAGTTTTTCGGTGAGTATCTGAAATCAGGATATTACAAACGTAAAGGTTCTGGTGAAGGATATGTTAGCTGGATAGGGCAAATTAAAGCTCCGGGCAATTATGAAGTATATGTCTATGTTCCAAACATCAGAGATCGATTCAGAGGCGGTCCGGGTGGCGGTCAGCGAGGGTATGAAAGAGATTTTCATTATACCGTTGAGCATGATGATGGAGAAGAAGAAGTGGAATTGAATGTTACTCAGGATAATAATGGGTGGCTATCGCTCGGCGATTATTATTTCTCAGAAGGACCAACTACTATCAAACTCTCGGATCAGACAAACAGTGATTATGTAATAGCTGATGCAGTTAAATGGGTAAAGAAATAAATTAAACTTAATCATAAACTAATGAATAAAAGGTTACTTGGATTAATAGTGCTTTTCGTTTTGTTAGCTGTGCAACAGATTCAGGCTCAGCGTCTGATTACACTCCAGCAATCGGTGGAAGAAGCATTAAAACAAAGTCCGGATATAGTGAGGGCCCGCTATAATCTGGAACGTTACAGGGAATTGTTGAATGCGCAGAAGGCATCATTGAAATCTAATTTCAGACTAGATCTTTCTCCATTTCAATATAGCAATAGCCGGAATTATTACCAGGCCACTCAGAGCTGGTATCATGATGAAAATTTTACATCTTCCGGTACATTTAGTGTGAGCCAACCTATTTTATTAACTGATGGTGTCGTTTCGCTGAGTAACGATTTTGGCTGGCAAACCAATAAACGTGATGATCCTAATTACGATCCTTTTACCGGTTTTACCAATAGTTTAAATCTACGTTTAGAGCAGCCTCTATTTACTTATAATACACGTAAAATGGAGTATAAGAAAATTGAGTTTAACTACGAAAATTCTCAATTAGATTATGCATTGCAGGCCTTAAATGTAGAAAAGCAAATTACACAGTATTTCTACCAGATCTACCAGGCTCAGATGGAGTTGATTACTTCACGAGAGGAACTGGCCAACAGACGAAAAAGTTTTGAAATTATAAAAAACAAAGTTGAAGCTGGTTTAACTGCAAAGGAAGAAGAGTTACAGGCTGAGTTGGATATGTTATCAAGTGAATCTACCGTTCAGAATAACGAAGTGAATCTTGAAAACATAAAAGACAACTTTAAGCAAATGCTGGGTATGGATTTTTCGGAAGAGATAATGGTGATTGCTGAAGTTTCTGTTTTACCCATCGATATTGAATTACAAAAAGCGGTTGATTTTGCTTTGGAGAACAGGATGGAGATTCGCCAACGTCAGATTGATATTGAAATGGGATTGTTTGATATCATAACTACTAACGCCACCAACGAATTCAAAGGAAATTTAGCTGTTCAGGTGGGACTGTTTGGTAATGCAGAAAAGTTGCCAAATATATATGACAAAACCAATAGAAATGATAATCAGGATGTTCAGTTTAGTTTAGAAGTACCACTTTGGGATTGGGGAGAAAAGAAAGCAAGAATGAAGGCTGCTCAACTGGCACAGGAAACCAACGAATATAATCTTACAGACCAAAAAAAGAATATTGTTCTAACGGTTCGTCAGATTGAAAGAAATTTAAAAAACTATCTGAAACAGATAGATATCGCCAGGAAAAATGAGGAGAATGCTCAATTAACTTATGAAATCAACCTGGAGAAATACCAGAATGGCGATTTAACCAGTATGGATTTAAATCTGGTGCAAAATCAGCTGACACAAGCTAAAAACGATAAGATTGATGCGCTTATCAATTATAAGCTGGAGTTATTAAATATGAAACTTCAAACACTATTTGATTTTGAAAATCAAAGAAATATAATGCCGGATGTTATCAAATACGAAACCCTACAATAAGCCTAAAACAAAATCGATGAAAATATTACAATATACAATAGTAAGCATGGCAGTTCTGGCAGTTCTGTCATCATGCGGAAATCAAGCCTCCAGTTTTGATACTGATGTGGCTGTTAATGTATCAGTGGAAGAAGTAAAATTCAAACCCATTGAGCAAACATTGGTAACAACAGGTTCCATTACTCCAGCTATGCAAATTGCAATTAGTTCCGAAATGGCTGGAAATTACTTATTGCAGATAAATCCTGCAACGGGTAAAAAATATAAAATGGGCGATAAGGTTAAAAAAGGTGATCTTATCATCAAGCTCGAAGATAAGGAATATGAGAATAATGCCAATGTAGAGGGGGCAAAGCTCGAAATGGAAATTTCAGAAATGGAATATACAAAACAAAAAGCCTTATATGAGAAAGGTGGAGTTACCCTTCGTGAGCTGGTAAGTTCTGAGCAAACATTACTGACTTCAAAACAAACCTTTGAGAACGCTGAAATATCATTGGCTAAAATGGAAATTAGGGCGCCTTTTACCGGAACCATTACCAATATGCCTTATTTCTCGCCAGGTGTTAGAATTGAAAGTGGTACTGAGATATTAGGAATGATGGAATACACCACTATGGTAATGGATTTGAGTATGCCTGAAAATCTGATGGGTAATGTTCAAATGGGACAGCCGGTGAACATTATGAATTATGCTTTGCCCAACGATACATTAAAAGGTCAGATTTCTGAGCTTTCGCCGGCAATTGATGTAGATGCACGAACTTTTAAAGGGCGTATTAACGTTAGCAACGAGCAAGGTTTATTGAAGCCGGGTATGTTTGTTAAAGCTGAGATTGTTGTTGATCATCGCGATAGTGCCCTTGTAATTCCTAAAGATGTGATTCTGACCGAAGGTAATCGAAAGCTGGTTTATGTGGCTAAAAAAGAGGTTGCCGAAAAAATATATATCCGAACTGGAATTGAAACTTTAACTGAGGTGGAAGTTATCGGAAAAGAATTAAAAGAGAATGACCGACTGATTGTGAAAGGCTTTGAGACCTTGAGAAATCGTTCTAAGATTAACATCGTTAAAAAGTAACCTGCTAAAATTTATCTATGAGAGCCATTTCACGATTCTCAGTTAATTATCCGGTCACTGTTGCCATGATTGTACTCGCCACCATTTTGCTGGGAGTTATTTCATTGTCGCGATTGGGCACGGATTTGTTTCCGGAGATGCAAAATCCCCGTATCTATGTTGAATTGGATGCTGGAGAACGATCGCCGGAAGAGATTGAAAAACGCTTTGTAGAGCAGATCGAAGCATTGTCTGTTCGTCAGAGTGGTGTAATAAATGTATCATCAGTCAGCAGAGTTGGTTCTGCTGTTATTACAGTTGAATATGATTGGAGTAAGGATATCGATGAAGCATTTATCGACCTTCAGAAAGCATTAACAACAGTTAGCCAGAACGACGATATTGATGAATTAAATATCACGCGTTTTGATCCAAATGCTTCTCCAGTAATAAAAGCTGCTTTCAAAAACGAAGAAATTACTGATATGAATGAGCTGCGAAAAGTGACTGAGAATTATATCCGTAATGAGTTAATTCGTGTTGAAGGTATTGCCGATGTGCGTATATCAGGCGATGAAGAAGCCCAGGTACTGGTTGTGGTTGATCCAGGTTTGCTTGAAATTAATGGTTTAACCATGTCTTCGGTATTAAGTACCATTACCAGTTTCAATCAGAATGTATCAGGTGGTTCTATCGAAGAAATGGGCCAAAACTATATTATAAAAGGTTTAAGTGCCTTAACCGATTTGGAAGATGTTCAGAATTTGGTTGTAAAAACAACCGAATCATCAACAAGTACAGCAAGCACCAATACTGCTACAACAACATCATCATCAACTGCAGCTATACTATTGAAAGATGTAGCTTCGGTTAGATTTCAGAATCAGGAACCGGAAACAATTGTTCGTTTGAATGGTGAAAGATGCCTGGGTATTTCTGTTTATAAAGAGACCAGATTCAATACTGTTGAGGCTGTTGAGAAGCTTGAAGAAGCTTTTGCTTCAATCCAGAAACGTTTGCCATCATATGAGCTGGTTGTTATTAATAATCAGGGTAAATTCATACAGAGTGCAATTGGCGAAGTGCAAGAAAGTGCATTAATAGGTATTGTGTTCGCAGTTTTTATACTCTTTGTTTTTTTAAGACGATTTGGTGTCACATTAATTGTAAGTCTGGCCATTCCGATTTCGATTATTGCCACCTTCAATCTGATGTATTTTAATGGTCTTACCTTAAATATTATGACCCTTGGAGGATTGGCTTTAGGTGCAGGTATGTTGGTAGATAATGCCATTGTTGTAGTAGAAAATATCTTCAGAAAACTTGAGCAAGGTATACCGTTAAAAGAAGCGGCAATTGAAGGAACAAGTGAAGTGTCAGGTGCCTTAATTGCATCAACACTCACAACAATTGTTGTGTTTTTACCAATTGTGTATATACATGGTGCATCAGGTGAATTATTCAAAGATCAGGCATGGACGGTGGCTTTTTCACTTTTATCGTCGCTGGTGGTGGCTTTGCTGGTTATTCCGGTGATGAGTAATGTATTCTTAAGACCAAAAAAGAATAAAAAGATTAAAATAGTACAACAAGATGCTGGATTTAAGGTGTATGGTCGGTTTTTACAGGGTGTTCTTGAACGCAGAATTATTGTAATTGTTGGGGCTGTTGTACTGGTGGCATTAACAGTTCTTCTTATTCCAATGGTTGGAAGCGAATTTATGCCTGAGACACAATCGAGTGAAGTAACTATCGAGACGGTTTTGCCTGCAGGAACAGCGCTGGAAAGAACAGATGCTACTTTACTTCGAATGGAAGAGATGGTGAAAGCTTCGTTTAGCGACAAGCTGGAAAGTATTTATTCACATGCGGGGCCGGAATCAAGTGAAACAACATCTTCTACCGAGCAAGGTGAAAATACCGGATATCTTAAACTCATACTGCACGAGGATGTTCATATTGCTTTTAATGATTTGGTGACGCATCTCAATACACTATTTGATGGTATACAAGGAGTTGAATTAAGATATGTTCAGGATCAATCGGCTCTGCAAACCATGTTGGGTACAGATGAAGCACCTTTGTTGATACAGGTGGCTGATGAAAATTCTGATAATCTCGAAGAAACAGCTCAGAAGGTAACTGAACTGATACGTGATGATGAGGATGTTTATAATGTTAAAAGTTCATTTGAAGACGGAGCTCCTGAAGTGAATGTGATTATCGATCGTGTGAGGGCAGGAATTTTTGGGCTGGATGTAAGCAGTATCATGTCAAGTGTTTCTAATTATCTATCGGCTCGTGATGGAGGAACCATGGAGCTGAAAGGTGAATTGACAGGTATTATTCTCGAAACGCCAAAAGTCAGGCTGGAACAGCTAAAAGATTTAAAAGTTTCAACAGGTGATCTGGAAGTATTACTTTCTGAGGTAGCAACTATTTCAATAGGACAGGCTCCTCGTGAGTTGATCAGAAATAATCAGAAGAGAGTGGCAAAAATTACAGCCATGGTAACCGATGAGAAGCCTTTTGACCATTTAGTGAAAGAGATAGAAACCAATATAAAAGAGTTGGATACGCCAAGTACTTCTTCTATCAGTGTGTTAGGTCAGGAACAAAAGAGGAAGGAAGCTTTTGGAAGTCTTCAGTTTGCTTTGATATTATCCATTATATTGGTTTATATGGTGATGGCATCACAGTTTGAATCGCTGATTCACCCATTTACCATTCTGTTAACCATTCCTCTGGCAGGTGTTGGAGCTGTATGGGCGTTTTTCTTATTGGGACAAACATTCAACATTATGGCCTACATTGGTATTGTGATGCTGGGAGGTATTGCTGTAAATGATTCCATTATTCTGGTGGATGCAATCAATCAGTTTAAACGGTCAGGGATGGAATTGAAACAAGCTATTGTGGCTGCTGGTCAGCAAAGGGTACGTCCTATTCTTATGACGAGTTTAACTACCATATTGGCATTGGTACCATTAACAATCGGATTTGGTGATAGTGCATCATTACGTGCTCCAATGGCCATTGCAGTAATCGGAGGATTGATTACTTCTACTTTACTGACACTGGTAGTTATTCCATGTGTGTATTATGTATTTGAAGGATTATTTGTTCGAAAACAAAATGTCTGATCAATATCATCCAAAGAAATTGTAAATGAGAATAATAATAAACAGGAAGGTACTGATCAGCATGTTCTTTGTAGCACTTACCATGCTAGGCGTCATTTCGTACAAGCAACTTTCGTTCGAATTGATACCTAATACAGAGTTTCCTATGCTTTTTGTCAACGTGAGGGCAACAACCCAGCTTGATCCAAAGCATATGGAGCAGGAGGGAGTGGTGCCTATTGAAGGATTGATCAGTACTCTGGAAGGAATTGAAAAGATTGAAACCCGCATTAGTCCGGGTAGTGCAACTATTTTTGCTTATCTCACCAAAGAGACCAATACTAAATATGCCTACTTGAAACTGGTTGAAAAAATTGAAGGTTCATCATCCGTCTTGCCTGAGAATATGATGGCAACGGTTATCAAAGCAGATCTGGAACAGGTGAACAACCAGTTTATGACCATTCAGGTGCGTGGAGAAGGTGGAGTTGACCGAATCCGTAACATTATTGAGCAGGATTTACTGGAACAGCTTGAGAGTATTGATGGTATATCCAGCGTTCAGGTTAATGGAGGCCGGCAAAAGTCAGTTGAAATTATTTTTAATCAGAATGTACTGGATAGTTATAATATTACTTCGGGTCAGATACAACAAATGATAACCCAGGGGCAGAATGAAAAGATTTTTGCAGGTGAGGTTATCAAAGATGGCAGAAGGTTTTATGTTACTGCCGAAGCAGATTACAATTCGATTGATGAAATCAGAAATATAGTTGTTAAGTCTGATGGGCCCGTATTATTAAAGGATATAGCAACCATTAATTTTGGCGTAAAAGAGGAAGATTCTTATAGTCGTGTGAATGGACTGGAAACAGTTTCAATCACAATGGCCAAGGCTTCGCAAGTCAATTTGATTGAGTTATCTCATACTACGCTTAACCTGATTGATAAGATTAATCAGGAATATAAAAGCAAAGGTATTGAGCTGGTCGTTGAAACCAATTCGGCTGAAACCATGGAAGAAAACCTGGATAGCATTATTGAACTGGCTATCCTGGGTGGTATTCTGGCCTTATTTATCCTTTGGATATTCTTGAATAACATTCCTCTGGTGGGCATGGTTATGCTGTCTATTCCCTTATCAGTGTATGGAGCCTTCAACTTTTTCTTTGCCGCTGATATATCCATCAATGTTTTAACACTGGTTGGATTGGCTTTAGCAATAGGTATGTTGCTCGACAACAGTGTGGTGGTCATGGAAAATATCTATCGCATTGCTTCACAGGGGAAATACTCCAACGACGAAAGTGTAATAAAGGGAACCAAAGAGGTGTGGCGATCAGTAGCAGCGGCTACATTAACTACTATTTCGGTTTTTCTGCCATTCGTTTTTTCACAGGATGTAATGTTTCGTGATGTAGCCCGACACATAAGTGTCTCTATTGTGTCAACACTTATGGTTTCGCTGCTGGTAGCACTGCTCCTTATTCCTATGCTCAGTCACTTATTCCTTTCAGGTATTATGAAGCATAAGATAGAAGCACTGGAAAAGCTTTCATTGCATAACCGAATCGTTCAATATTATATATTGCTTCTGAAGGCAACCTTGCGTAAACCAGCTGTTACTATTCTAACCGTTGTTATTATCTTTTTTGCTGTGTTACTAATTTCTGTGGGAGTAAGTATGACAACAGCCCGTGAGGCTGAAACTCCGGAATTTAATATCAGTGTGGATATGTCTTCAGGATCAACTCTTGACAACACGGATTTAGTGGTGCGTGAGGTTGAAAAACGATTGGAGGGATTGGGTGAGAAGCAGGATGTGATCAGTCGTGTACAGGATGAAGAAGCTACTTTGACGGTTAAGCTTCAGGAAGATTATAAAAGTGTTGCCAAAAGAACTATTCCTGAAATCAAACAGGATATTCAACAACGTATCAGTAATGTTGAAGGAGGGGAGATAAGTCTTACTCAAACATCTACCAGTGCTATTGGTGGCGGAGGGGGCGGCTTTGGAACGAACCCCGGTGCAGGTATGCTGACGATGCTGGGTTTGGGAGAGCAGGAAGAGAAAGTGGTAATTAAAGGTGAGGATTATGATCAGATGCTGATGGTGGCAAATGATGTAAAATATTATCTGGAAAATAATATTGATAACATGCAACGTGTCAATATTTCCACTTCCAATAATCGTCCGGAGGTTCATCTGAACATGGATTCTTATCTGATGGGATTATATAATGTGGCTCCTCAGAATGTGATGTCGGAATTATCTACCTTCAGGGGTGAAGTGACTTCGGGTGGTCAGTTAAAGGTGAATAACGAAACCTATGACATCATCATGAAAACGCTTGATAATCCTGAGCAGACAGAGATTCCTGCTAAAACTATGGAAGAGTTGCAGAAGTTGAATATCACCACATCAAGCAATACCATTATTCCTTTGCGCGATTTTGCTGAGATCAATTATGCTTCCGGTCGCTCTGAAATATTAAGGGTAAATCAGGAAAAACAAATAGAGGTCAGATATCGCTTTTCCGATGAGGTAAATGAATCAAAAGTTTTGCTGGAAGATGCCCGTCAGCAGGTGGATGATTTGGTTGCCACTGTTCCTTTACCAACATCTGTTTCAGTGGATGTGATACACGAAGAAGATATGTTTGCCGACTATAAATTTCTGGCATTGGTGGGACTGATTCTCATTTTTATGATATTGGCTTCTGTATTTGAATCATTTACAGCACCTGTTGTTATGCTGTTTTCAGTTCCATTGGCAGCAATTGGATCATTGCTTGCTTTGGTATTAACGGGTAATTCACTCTTGAATTATAACAGCTTTATTGGCTTTTTAATATTGTTGGGAGTCGTCGTTAATAATGGTATTTTATTGATTGACTATTCAAGACAATTACGTAAAGAGGGTTATGGACATGCCCGTGCTCTGATTCAGGCCGGCATATCTCGTATACGCCCGATTACTATTACGGCCATTACCACCATTATTGCCATGATGCCGTTAGCAATGGGTAAATCAGAGTATGTGAGTATTTTAGGTGCTCCATTTGCAATCACAGTGGTTGGAGGGTTAAGCTTTAGTACCTTACTTACGTTGGTATTTATGCCAACATTCGCCTTTGGATTTGAACATTCACTGGATTGGATCAGATCATTACCATTGAAACTAAAGCTTGTTATATTCCTAAGTTGGATTTTTGGTTTAGGAGCGGTTTATTATTGGTCGGATGTTTCGTTTGCCTGGCAGTTACTTTACTATGTTCTGATATTAACAGGGGTGCCGGCTGTCGTTTATTTTGTGCGTTCTTCATTACGTATGGCTAATAGTGAATTGATAGCTCAGGATGAGGATGTGACCATTACGGTGCGTAACCTGGTTAAGGTTTACGATAGGGATGGTAGATTTACCCGAGAATGGAAGTCGCGAGAAGCAAAACAAAAAGAATTACTGGCAGAGAAAGATGTAAATTTAAAAGACAGCCTGAAAAAACTGGTTTGGCAATTACCATTAATGGGATTTATGATCTATTTCACATGGTGGTATCTCGATTCCAAATTTGTGGGACTGGTCTTTCTCATTCTTGATTATTTTATTTTGCAGTCTATCTATCATTCAATAGCTATTCACTGGAGGTATAGCAGACAGACAGAAACTAAGCAAAAGTGGGACAAGAGATTTGTATTTATCATCAAATGGATCTATCCTCTTATAAGTGCAGTTGCTTATTACATCCATTGGGATTCGTTGGCAACAGCTATTAGTATCACATTAATCTGGTATGGATTATTGGCATTGATAGGTTCAGGAAGGAAACTAAAAAGAGAAAAAACAAATATTGAAAGGGTAACCGGTCGTTTTGCCGGAATTCGCAGAAGCTATTATCGCTTGTTAAGAGTGATACCTTTGATTGGCAAAGAGAAAACGCCATTTAAAGCATTAAAAGGTGTTTCACTGGATATCAAAACAGGTATGATTGGTCTGTTGGGCCCTAATGGAGCCGGTAAAACAACTCTGATGCGAATCATCTGCGGTATTCTTGATCAGAGTTACGGAAAGGTTTATATCAATGGGTTTGATACTTCTGAAAAAAGAGAGGAATTGCAAGGTTTGATAGGTTATTTACCTCAGGAATTTGGTACGTATGAGAATATGTCTGCATTTGAATTTCTGGATTATCAGGCCATGTTACGTGGTATTAAACAAGATTCCTTACGTAAAGAGCGATTGAAATATGTATTGAAATCAGTTCATATGTGGGAGCGAAAAGATGATAAAATTGGATCGTTTTCCGGCGGTATGAAACAACGTATAGGTATTGCAATGATTCTGCTTCATTTGCCTAAAATTCTTGTGGTTGATGAACCAACAGCTGGTCTGGATCCCCGCGAAAGAATTCGTTTCCGTAACTTGTTGGTGGAGTTGAGTCGCGATCGTGTGGTATTGTTTTCAACGCATATTATAGAGGATATTTCAAGCTCGTGTAACCAGGTGGCGGTTATGAAGAAAGGTGATCTCAAATACTGGGGTGTTCCAAGTGAGATGGTAAATATTGCAAAAGGAAAAGTATGGCACTTTGATGTAGATGCTTCGCAATTTGAAGAAGTAAATAAGAAGTTTGCCATCGTTCATCATATGCGCGACGGTGATAAGATACGGGTTCGGTGTCTGGCTCAAGAAAAGCCTACGGAAGATGCTATTCCTGTTCAGGCTGTGCTTGAAGATGCTTATATCTGGTTATTAAAAAATGAGGAATTGAGTCAGCAGGCTGTTTAACGTAACCTGCATGAATTTCAAACTTTTTAAACTTAGAGCGAATGAATAACTTAAAACAAAATATAAGTAAGAGAATAAGCGGCACCTTTGTCACTTTTGTGAAATACAATTTAAAAGTGGTTTTTGGTAATAAGTTCGTTTATTTTCTGGGAGCTTCATTGATATTCTATTTACTGGTTACTTCCATTAACTTGTTTGCATCTGATAGTATCAGTGTTCAGGGTGTATATTATCAGCTGATGTTTCCTGCTTTCTTACTTATTTTCTTTCCAACATCATACGGTATTCAGAATGATGAAGATGCCCGCATTCTTGAAATTTTGTTTGGAATTCCGAATTACCGGTATAAGATCTGGCTGTTTCGTCTGGCTATTTCATTTTTTATCGTTTTCTGGTTTGTATTTCTTATGGCATCGTTGAGTAGCGTTTTGTTAATCAATGTGCCTAAGTGGGAGATGACCTTACGATTAATGATACCGGTTCTATTTATTGGAATGATGGGTTTCTTTTTTAGTACAATTGTAAAGAATGGGAATGGTACGGCAGTAGTTGTGGTAATTATTGGATTGATAGCCTGGTTTACTATGGCTTTTTTAGGAAATAATGCCTGGAATCTGTTTTTAAATCCGTTTGAACTGCCCAATGATATGAGTGAGGCTGTTTGGGCGAATATTGTTATCAAGCATATCCGAACCTGGTCTATTATTTCAGTAATAGCAGGATTATGGGGGTTGTTAAATCTTCAGAACCGGGAGAAATTTATAAAATAGCAGAAAGTAAAAAAGCGCCGGTAAGGCGCTTTTTTAATATATAGTTGAATATTACATCTAACTTTCAGCCATTTTACCTTGATGACTAATAATGTCGCGGGCCATTTCTAATATTGTAGTATCATCCAGTTCCACAATTCCACCATCCGGTCCTTGCTCGATATGAATTCCTACGCTTCTCCCTCGATCGTAGTTGGCACCGCCAAAGTAATTTCTTACAGTCTCTACGTCGAGGTGCAGTTCTTCTGCAATAGTCTTGATACTTCCGTCAGGCAGACTGTCTTTGATTCTCCTGAGCTGATTAAATGTTATTGTCGCTGTACTCATAATGAAAAGTTTTAAGTGACACAATACTGAGTAATAAATATAGAAAATTAATCGAGAAATTAAAATTAAATTAACATGAATATGCTGACTACAAGCTATTTTACATATCTAAATATGGAATTAAAAAGGATCGAATAGCAGTCTGTTAGTACAATTGAGATAGATGGTAAAATTGAATTATTATTCAAATAAATAGAATATATAAGATTTGCATCAAATGATCAGGTTACGAATAAAGTAGTAAATTGTAAACTGTATATTACAATTTTAAAATATCAATCTGCATATTTATTCATAATCAAATTAGGACTGTAATTTCAATTAACACAGTTTGGTTTTAATCAATGCTTAATCTTCTCTATGGGTAATGCATTCATTATATTTGTTGTGGTATTAAGAGCTAAATAGTAAATTCGCATTCTTAAAAGAAAAGATTAGAAAATGATACAACGTATTCAATCAATTTATTTGCTTATCAGTGGTTTGTTAACAGGAAGCATGTTTTTTGTACCATTGGCTGAGCTGGCTAATAACGAGGGTTCATATACTCTTTTATACAGGGGATTGGCTGATAGCGAGCAGTTGACAACACCAACACTGGCTTTAGCTATATTGGTTACCATTACTACATTAATTTCATTTGTAAACATTTTTCTTTATAAGAAAAGATTAATTCAAATTAGGTTAGGTGGTTTAAATATGGGATTGTTGTTGGGTACTACAGGAATGATTTATTTCCTTGGTTCACAGGTAGCAAAGAATCTATCCGCAGAGATATCCTATAAGTTACCGATGGTTTTCCCAATTGTGGCTTTAATATTAACCTTTTTAGCCATCAGATCAATTGGAAAAGATGAAGCATTGATTAAGTCGATGGATCGAATCAGATAATTAAGAATTATGACATAAAAAAACGGGATTTCAATTTTTGAGATCCCGTTTTTATTTTCTGTCAATATTCTAAAGTCCTAATACCAGCTCTTCAGGATTATAACCACCCTGCAGCAGTTTGGCCGGATCTTCAATCATTTCTTTCACCTTAACTAAAAATCCAACAGAATCTTTACCGTCTATAATTCTGTGATCGTAGGAGAGGGCCAGATACATAATAGGACGAATCTCAACTCTGCCATTGACCGCAACGGGGCGTTCAACAATATTATGCATACCCATAATAGCCGACTGTGGAGGGTTAATAATTGGAGTGCTTAGCATCGATCCAAAAACACCGCCATTGGTCACCGTAAATGTACCACCACTCATCTCTTCAATACTGATCTTTCCGGTTCGCGCTTTTTCAGCCAGATTCTTTAAGGATAATTCAATATCGTGTAACTGTAATGTTTCAATATTTCTGATAACCGGAACCATCAAGCCTTTTGGAGTCTGCACAGCTACTGAAACATCATGATATTCGGGCATTACAATTTCTTCACCATCAATCATTGCATTCACCATTGGATGATGTTTAAGTGCCAGTGAAGCCGCTTTAATGAAGAAGGACATAAAGCCCAGTTTTACACCATGAGCATCGATAAATTTGTTTTGATATTTTTTTCTAAGTGCCATTACAGCCGACATATCAACCTCATTGAAGGTAGTAAGCATAGCCGTTTCATTTTTTACAGAAACTAAACGCTGACTTAATTTCTTTCTTAAGTTCGTCATTTTTTGACGGTGTGCTTCCCTGCTGGCATCAGATGAAATAAAGGCTGATTTGCTGTTACCTGAATCTGAAGTGGTAGGCGCATTTTTAGCCAATTCCACCTCTTTAGAAGAGATTCTCTTTAATCCGTTAATTACATCATCAACAGATAAATCAGCTTCTTCCATCATCTTTTTAGCCAATGGAGATACTTTGGCCTTTTCATATTGTGATGTTTTTTCCTGAACAGGTTTTGCTGATTCTTTATTAATTTCCTCTTTCTTAACTTCCACTTCGGGGGAATCATCTTTTGAAGTTTCGGCCTGAGAAGTTGAAGGAGCCTCGCCAGCAAAATCAGTGTCAATAGAACAGGCAACTGAATCAACAGCTACTGTTTCACCACTTTCTACCAAAATTTTAATCTTACCAGCTTCAGAAGCTATTAAAGCAAGTGTTGCTTTATCCGATTCAATCTCGGCTAATTCCTGATCTTTTGCAACAATATCACCATCAGAAACCAGCCAGCTGGCAAGCTCAACTTCCGAGATGGATTCTCCTGGTGTAGGGACTTTTATTTCAACTATCATATTTCAAAGTTTGTATCATTACAGACCTTAGTCTGAAACGGTTATTCAGATAATTTAGATAGAGAACCTTGGTGGTTCTTCAAAATATTTATGCTGTTTCAGAATTTCTTTTCTTGATAATCCTTCAACACATTGCAATCCGCAGTATTTCTGTTTACGGGCACAATGACAGTTTTTGAAAACTTTATTGATAATTTCATTCTGACCAATAACATGCAGGCCATTTAATCCGGTAGCAGGGCTACCACTTGATAAACGTGCAACAGGTACCAGTTCTATATCTTTCATTTTATTCTGGATGTAATACCAGGCTCCCATATTCTCAGGCTCTTCCTGAACCCACAAATGCAATAATGCATTACTGTATTTTTTGTTGATTGCCTCAACCTGCTTTTTTGGATAAGGATGAAGCTGTTCTATTCTGATTAATGCAATGTCTGTAGCGTCCAGTTCTTCTTTGCGAGCAAGTAAATCGTAATAAATCTTACCAGAGCAATAAACAACTCTTTTTACTTGTTCAACTTCAACATTGTTGTCATCAATTACTTCTTTGAAACCTTCTTTTGTGAAATCCTCAACAGAAGAAATACATTTCGGATGTCGCAACAGACTTTTAGGAGTAAATATTATCAAAGGAACCCTGAAGTTACGTTTGATTTGACGACGTAAAACATGGAAAAAGTTGGCTGGAGAAGTACAGTTAACAATTTGCATATTGTTACGGGCTGCCAACGATAAGAATCTTTCTATACGGGCACTTGAATGCTCCGGTCCCTGACCTTCAAAACCATGAGGAAGATATAGTACCAACCCATTCATCAAACCCCATTTCTCTTCGGCTGAAGATATGTATTGGTCGATGATAACCTGAGCAACATTATAAAAATCGCCGAACTGAGCTTCCCAAACAGTTAAGCCGCCTGGCTTAGCCAAAGCATATCCATATTCAAAGCCCATCACACCATACTCAGAAAGGAGCGAATTGTAAATTTCAAATGGTGCCTGATCTTCAGAAATAAATTGCAATGGACGATAACGCTCTTCACTGTCTTCCACAGTCATAACAGCATGGCGGTGAGCAAAAGTGCCTCGTTCTGCATCCTGACCACTTATCCGTACAGGATGACCTTCAGTCAGCAATGAAGCATAGGCAAGTTGTTCACCCAAAGCCCAGTCAAGTTTATCATTCTCAACCATTGATTTTCGGTCCTGAACAATTTTTTCAAGCTTTTTGAAGAACTTCTTGTTCTCAGGAAGATGATTGATGCGCTCCAATAAGTATAAAGCCTTATCTTTATCGATACCTGTTTCAGGTGATGCAACAAAATCTTCGTCGGTAGAATAATCGTATTCTTTCCAATCATCATGTAAGAAGCGTTGAATAATAACCTTATCTATCTCTTTAGATTCAGCTAATGCATCTTCCAGTTTTTGATTAAATAAATCGGCTTCTTTAAGAGCATCTTCCTTCGAAACTACTTTTTCCTGTTGAAGTTTCAAATTGTAAATATCCCTTGGATTAGGATGCTTGGCAATGGCTTTGTAGAGAGTTGGCTGTGTAAAACGTGGCTCATCACCTTCGTTATGTCCATATTTACGATACGAGAGTATATCGATAAATACATCAGAATTAAAACTCTGACGAAATTCAATAGCCAGTTCAACAGCATATACTAAAGCTTCAACATCGTCGCCATTCACATGAAAAACCGGTGATCGGGTTACTTTACCAACATCTGTACAATAGGTTGATGAGCGGGCATCGAGATAATTAGTAGTAAAACCAACCTGGTTGTTAATAACAAGATGAATGGTTCCTCCTGTTTTATATCCAGGTAACTGGGCCATTTGTACCACCTCGTAGGCAACACCCTGAGCAGCAATTGCTGCATCTCCATGGATAACTACCGGTATTACCTTATCGTAGTTTTGATTGTATTGATGATCGATTTTTGATCGTGAAATTCCTTCAATAATTGGAGCAACTGTTTCGAGATGCGAAGGGTTGGGAGCCAGGTTAACTTTGACTTTTTTACCTGTTTCGGTTTCTATTTCATTATTGTATCCCAAATGATACTTAACATCACCCAGAGAAATACCTTCTTCGTATTCATCCCCATTAAATTCTTTGAATACATTTTTATAGGGCTTTTGCAATATATTGGTCAACACGTTTAATCGACCACGGTGAGCCATTCCAATCATCACTTCTTCCACACCCAGTTCGGCACCTTTATTTATGATGGCACTTAAACCTGGTATGAGAACCTCTGATCCTTCCAGCGAAAATCGCTTTTGCCCCACAAATTTTCTATGAATAAAATTCTCGAAACCTGCAGCCATATTTAGTTGGTGGAAGATCTTTCTTTTCTTTTCAGCACTAAACTGTGGAGTATTACGCACCATTTCCATTTTACCTTTTAACCAGCTTACTACTTCGGGATGTCGAATGTATAGATATTCCACCGCTACCGACTGACAATAAGTTTGTTGTAAGTGCTCGATGATTTTTCGAAGTGGAGCCTTACCAATTCCTATTTCATTACCGGCCAGGAACTCTGTGTCGAGATCCTTCTCAGATAACTTGAAATTTTCAATGTCAAGAGTTGGATAGTACTTACGACGTGAGCGGACGGGATTGGTTTTGGTAAAAAGATGACCTCGTTGTCGATAGGCATGTATCAATTCAATTACAAGAAACTCTTTATCTACAAGGCCTGATCCATTGGGTTGCTGATAGTTTTTGAGAGCAAAGTCAAATCCCTGAAAAAAACGTTGATAGCTTTCATCTACCGATTCAGGATCGTTTTTATACTGTTGGTATAATTGATCGATGGCTTCTATATTACTGTTGCCAACGAAAGAGAATTTATCCATAAGAATTTAGTTTCCTATTGATTATAATTAATTATTCAGAACAGTAGGTTCTGCTTATGGGGCATCAAAGTTAATTAAAATGCACTCTAATATCCGTCAGTTATGTTTATTTTAAGATACAAATGTTTAATTTCATCCGACAAAATCAAATAAACTTATGACATCAGGATTCCTTAACTCCATTGCCTCTTATTATTATCAAAAAACAGACTTGTCGAAATATTGTTTCGTGTTTCCCAGTCAAAGGGCAGGTATTTTTTTTACAAACTACCTGAGGCAGTTAGTTAAAGATCCTATGTGGTCGCCAAAGATCATTACTGTTAACGATTTATTCGCTTCTTTGTCGTCATCAATTGTTGCCGATAATATTACATTATTGTTCACACTGCACAAGGTTTATGTGAAAGTAACCGGTAAAGAAGTCAGTTTTGAAGAGTTCTTACCCTGGGGCGAAATGTTACTGAACGATTTTGATGATATAGATAAATACCTTGTTTCAGTCGAACAACTTTTTTCTAACCTTATATCATTAAAGGAACTGGATGACGACTTTTCGCATTTGAGCGAAAGACAGCTGGAAGCAATTCAATCCTTTTGGGGAGCATTTGAGCAGAAGAAAAGATCAGAACATCAGGATTATTTTTTAGAAGCATGGAAACAAATTCCAAAGGTTTATAAAGCTTATCGCGAAGAATTACAAAAGGATAACCTGGCCTACGAAGGAATGGTGTATCGCTTAATTGCAGAAAAGCTAATAATTGGCGTAGATGTCGATATTAAATGGGATAGAGTAATCTTCGTTGGACTTAATGCCCTAACACCTTCTGAGCATCGTTTGATGAAACAATTGCAAAAAAAGCAAAAAGCTGATTTCTTCTGGGATTATTCACCATGGATGATGGAGAAGGACGAAGAAGTTAAGATCAAACGTCGGGGGCCTGGATTCTTTATTGAAGAAAATCTCCTTCAGTTTCCATCACCCAAGGATTTTAGTATGCCATTGAATTCCGAAGGGCCTGAGATTACTATAACAGCAGTTGCAAATCCTACCGAGCAGTTAAAATCGGTTCATCAGTTTTTGGATGAAGAATATGTGAGTGAAATGAAATCGGCGGTAGTGTTGGCTGATGAAACATTACTGATGCCTGTTTTACATGGTATTCCTCCTAAAGTTGACAAGGTGAATGTGACCATGGGTTACCCACTGAATCATACTCCGGCTTATGGTTTGATTGAGTTATTATTGAATCTGCAACAACAGATCAGAAAAGGAAGTGGTAGTGATGTATGGATGTATCATCGTCATGTTTTACCATTGTTGCAACAGCAATATATTTCAATGTTGGCCGAAGCCGATACGCGTCGATTACACAAACAATTGGTGAAAAACAATGCCATCTTTGTAAAGGCTGATAGTTTGCATATTAACGAACTTTTTAAAAGCATTTTTGTTAAGGTGAGCACGGGTTCTGAATTGTCGGCCTATCTGATTGATATTTTGGGGAAAGTTTACGAACTCTTACAACCCGACGAAAATAAGGTGCTGGAGAAGGAGTTTATTTTTGCTCTTCAGAAATGTATAATACGACTACAGGATTTACTGGAGCAGAATGCTCAGGCTGATATTGATACCAAAACATGGGTTCGCCTGTTTAAAAAGCTGGCAGAGTTTCAAACAGTACCATTCAGGGGTGAACCATTGGCTGGTCTTCAGGTGATGGGAATTCTGGAAACACGTGCCCTGGATTTCGATAAGTTGATTATTCTGGATTTGAATGAAGGTGTATTTCCACGAACATCGGCTCCAAATACTTTTATTCCTGCAACTTTACGATCGGGATTTGATTTACCAACCATTGAGTTTCAGGATACCATCTTTTCTTATTATTTCTTTCGTCTGATTCACAGGGCTAAAAAGGTTGAAGTACTGTATTCAACCGGAGCGCAGGGAATGAAATCCAATGAGATGAGTCGTTATTTGTATCAGCTTAAGTATGAGTTTAATGCCAAGATAAATATGCGAACCCTCTCCGGGCAGGTTTCACTTCTCAATCCTCCTGTTGTGGCAGCCAGTAAGAAAGAAGAAGTGAAGGAACGATTGTCTTTATTTACAACGAATGGTAAAAAGCTTCTTTCACCCAGTGCTCTTTCGGTTTATATTGAATGTCCCATGCGATTCTTTTATCAGAAGATTGTTGGTATAAAAGAGCCTGACGAGATAACGGAGGAGGCAGATGCCCGTATTTTTGGTTTGATTTTTCATGATGCAGTTGAAAATCTTTACAAAGGGAAAGCCGGAAAGGAAATACAATCTGATGACATTGATTACTGGCTAAAAAATACAGTTTTGATCGACCAGCTTATAAAAGATGGTTTTCGCAAATATTTGATGGATTACGACCAGGGACGACAGTCGTTTGCAGAGATACAGGGACGAAATGTAATGGTATTTGAAGTGATTAAGCGTTATCTGTTACAATTTCTTAAACTGGAGAAGAAAAAGACTCCGTTTACAATTATTGATCTTGAAAAACATGTTGAATGGAACTATACTACCACTAATGGTTTACATCTTAAATTGGGTGGTATCATTGACCGTCTTGAGGAGAAGGATGGTATCTGGAATGTTATGGATTATAAAACCGGCTCGGGAGTAGCTGAAGTTAATTCGATAGAAGAGCTTTTTGATACAGATAAGCATAAAAAAAATAAAGCCATTTTCCAGACTTTATTATACTCCTTAATTCTGGATGAAACAGAGAATGCAATGGTCCCCAAACAGCCATCCGTTATCTGGGTACGCGATGTTTTTAAAGCCAACTACGATACCAAACTGTATTTGAAAGAGGGCAGAAGCACTAAGAATCCAATACTGCTGCAATCTGTAAAAGAAGAATTTAAAGCCAATCTTGAGCATTTACTGGAAGAAATTTACGACGACACTATTCCGTTTAATGGAGCCGAAGACACCGATAAGTGCACTTATTGTACCTATAAGGTTTTGTGTAATCGATGACTTTAATGGTTAATGATAAATTGTGAATGGTAAATTAAGTTAAATTGTTTAGTTATTTAACAGAAGGATAGTGTTTTAGCTTTTGAAAGATTGAGGCCCGTCAGGGACGAATGTAAAAGAATAGTACGTAAGTGCTATGAGATAGCGACATAAGAATCAGGCCCAGAGGGCCGTCTGTAATAAATAACTAACCATTAATCATTAAGTAGGTCCGGTCTGATTTTTTTAGTTCGTTCATAAGCTTTTTGTTCGCGCCACTCATCAATTTTAGCATCGTTACCGCTCAATAGTACATCTGGTACTTTCCATCCATTGTAATCAGAAGGTCGAGTGTATACAGGGTGTGATAGCAAACCATCCTGAAAACTATCGGTTAAGGCTGAAGTTTCATCAGACATTACACCGGGAATCAATCGGATAACTGCATCGCTGATGACTGCTGCCGCCAGTTCGCCACCTGTCAGCACATAATCGCCAATGGTTAGTTCCAGTGTGATATAATGATCACGTATGCGTTGATCTACTCCTTTGTAATGGCCACAAAGAATCATGATATTACCGGATAAGGACAACGTATTGGCAATTTTCTGATTAAAACGTTCACCATCAGGAGTTACATAAATGATGTGGTCATAATCTCTTTCAGCCTTAAGTTTATCAATTAAATCAGCAATGGGTTGAATGGTCATAACCATGCCGGCACCCCCTCCAAATGAATAATCATCAACCTTTTTGTGTTTGTCAAGCGAATAATCCCTGATATTATGAAAATGCATTTCTACCAGTCCTTTTTCAACCGCTCGTTTAATAATCGATTCAGTTAATGGACCCTGAAACATTTCTGGAAAAAGAGTAAGAATATCGATTCGCATGACAATCTGAAATTTTGCGCAAAGATAATAATATTGCACCAAGTTTTAGTTTTGTAAAGAATGAGTATTTTTTCAGAATGTTCAAACAAAATGTTGATTTCAGCTATTTGCTAATTACATTTCTTTGTATTTGGCTGTAATATCTTATTTTTAGCTAAAAAGTTTGTCACTTAAGCGAATTACAATATATTCGTAAGATAAATGAATTGAGACAGAATCAGTGGATTCTGCGAATTAGAACGTAAAGCTTATGGAAGCAAATGACCTAAACAAACCTCTTGAGAATGAGAATGGTTTGAATTCAGAAAATGAATCTGAAAATATGCAGGCAGAAAACACAGCATCCGAAAAAGAAGAAGTTGCTGAGACTAAAGAAACAACAGAAGAAAAGGCTGTAACAGATGAGGTTGCAGATCAAGTTTCTGAAGAAGGTGGACAGGAGATTGAATTAGAGTCGGTTGATCATATTATGCTCAGTAAAGAGCAATTGGTTAAAAGGCTTAGGGATGTTCTGAAACACTATCCTGTTGAAAAAATTAAGGAGGAAGTTGAAGAGATTAAATCTGCCTTTTATAAAAAACATAAAGCTGAACTGGAAGATCTTAAGCGTAAGTTTGTTGAGTCTGGTGAGTTGGAAGAGAATTTTGCCGCTCCGGTTGATAATCTTGAGATTGAACTGAAGGATATGCTTCAGGATTTCAAAGCCCGTAAGGCTGAATTTAATCGACGCATTGAGGAAGAAAGACAAAGTAACTACCATGCAAAGCTTGATGTAATTGAGGCCATTAAAGAGCTTATCAATGGTCAGGAGTCATTAAATGAAACATTCCAGGCTTTTCGTGAGTTGCAACAACGTTGGCGCAATATCGGACCTATTCCGCAAGATAAGGTTCATGATATGTGGGAAACGTACAACTATAATATTGAGAATTTTTACAATTATATAAAAATAAACAAAGAGCTTCGTGATCTTGACTTAAAGAAAAACATGGAAGCTAAAACTGAATTGTGCGAAAAAGCAGAAAAATTATTGTTGGAACCAACAATTGTAAAAGCTTTTAAGACACTTCAGAAATATCATGAGCAATGGCGCGAAATTGGTCCGGTACCTCATGATAAAAAAGAAGAGTTATGGGCTCGTTTTAAAGAAGCTACTTCATTAATCAACAAACGTCACCAGGAATATTTTGAAGGATTGAAGGATCAGTTGCAAAAGAACCTCGAAGCAAAGACGGAATTGTGTGAAAAGGCGGAAGCATTGATTACTGTTGATTTGCATACTCCAAAAGAGTGGGAGGCCAAGAGTAAAGAATTAATTGAATTACAAAATATTTGGAAGACAATTGGTTTTGCTCCTAAAAAAGACAATAATAAGATATACGATCGTTTCCGCACAGCATGTGACTCATTTTTTAATGCTAAGCGTGATTTCTTTAAATCATATAAATCAGAGCAATCTACTAACCTGCAATTGAAGACTGAATTATGTTTGCAGGCTGAGGCTATGAAAAACAGCACCGACTGGAAACGTACAACTGATGAATTTATTAAGATCCAGAAACGCTGGAAGGAAATAGGTCCTGTACCTCGTAAACAAAGTGATATTATCTGGAAGCGTTTCCGTACTGCGTGTGATGCATTCTTCGATCATAAATCCAATTTCTTCAATCACAAAGATGAGGAACAAGAGAAGAATCTGGAATTAAAAGAAGCCTTGATAAAAGAGGTGGCTGCATTTGAAGCAAGTGAAAATTCGGAAGAAAACTTTGAAAAGTTGCAGGATTTTCAACATCGTTGGAACGAAATTGGTCATGTGCCAATTAAAGATAAAGATCGTGTAAACCAAGAGTTCCGTGGTTTGATCAATCAGTATTTCGATAATCTGAATCTGGATGAGTATCATAAAAATGTAGAGAAGTTCCGTAATAAGATTGAGAACTATAAAACCAATGATTATGCGGGTGATAAGCTCACACAGGAACGTAATAAGATTATCAATAAGTTGAAGCAACTTGAGAATGATATTACTGTTTGGGAAAATAACATCGGTTTTTTTGCCAAATCGAAGAAATCGGAAGCACTGGTTCGAGATTTCAAACATAAAATTGAAACGGGACGCCGCAATATCAAACTACTCAATAAGAAGTTGGACATGTTGGAAGACATGGATTAGTGATAAAATAACAAGGTCGGCAAAAAGTCGACCTTTTTTTTGTTGAAAGCAATAATGATCCATAATTTTTGATGGTATTTTTCTACCTTTGTGGTTTTTAATTTTGACTCGTGAGAGTTGATGGATTAATAATTTAAAAATACTGTTGTGTCAGAAACAAGATATGTATTTGTCACTGGGGGTGTAGCCTCCTCTTTGGGAAAAGGAATTATATCAGCCTCATTGGCTAAATTGTTGCAAGCAAGGGGTTATAGTGTAACCATTCAAAAACTGGATCCATACTTAAATGTAGATCCCGGAACATTGAATCCATATGAGCACGGAGAATGTTATGTAACAGAGGATGGTGCCGAAACAGACCTTGACTTAGGTCATTACGAACGTTTTTTGAATGTGCCTACTTCGCAAGCTAACAATGTTACTACTGGTCGCATATACCAAAATGTGATTAACAAAGAGCGTAAAGGTGATTACCTTGGTAAAACAGTACAGATTATTCCTCATATCACTGATGAGATTAAAAGAAACATCAAATTACTTGGTACCAAGCATAAATACGATGTTGTAATTACTGAGATCGGAGGAACAGTTGGTGATATTGAATCATTACCATATGTTGAATCTGTTCGTCAGTTAAAGTGGGAGCTGGGTAACCGTGTGGCTGTTATTCACCTTACTCTGGTTCCTTATTTGAATTCTTCGGGTGAGTTGAAAACAAAACCAACCCAACACTCCGTAAAAGCATTATTGGAAACAGGAGTTCAACCGGATGTTTTGGTATTACGTACCGAACACGATTTAGCAGCTGATATCCGTAAAAAAGTAGCACTTTTCTGTAATGTTAATCCAAAAGCGGTTGTTCAATCCATCGATGTTAAAACCATTTATGAAGTGCCTGTTAAGATGCAGGAAGAAGGTTTGGATGAGATTGTTTTGGAAAAATTGCAATTACCTATCGATGAGAAACCCGCTTTGAAAGAGTGGAGAGGTTTCTTAAAGAAAATGAGTAAAGCCACCAAAGAAGTAAAAATCGGTTTGGTGGGTAAATATGTTGAGTTGGCAGATGCATATAAGTCAATAATTGAGGCTTTGATCCATGCAGCTACCTACAACGATCGTAAGGTGAAAATTGAACTGATACATTCTGAAACCTTAACATCCGAAAACGTAGCCGAAAAATTAGGCGGATTGGATGGAGTATTGGTAGCACCGGGATTTGGTCACAGAGGAATTGAAGGTAAACTGGATGCAGTTAAATATGTACGTGAAAACAATATTCCATTCCTGGGTATTTGTTTAGGGATGCAATGTGCTGTTATTGAGTACGCGCGAAACGTGCTAAATTTACCTGATGCTAATTCACGAGAGATGAATCACACAACTGCTAATCCTGTGATTGACCTGATGGAAGATCAGAAGAATGTTAGTGAGATGGGTGGAACCATGCGTCTGGGAGCCTATGAATGTGCGTTAACACCCGGAACCAATTCGGCTGCCGCTTATGGCAAAGAACTGGTACATGAGCGTCACCGTCATCGTTATGAATTCAATAGTGAATACCTTGAAACATATGAGAAAGCAGGAATGAAAGCTGCCGGATGTAATCCTGATACAGGACTGGTTGAGATTATGGAGATTCCTACTCACAAATGGTTTGTTGGTGTTCAGTTCCATCCTGAATATAGTAGTACGGTGGTAAAACCACATCCTATCTTTATGGCGTTTATAAAAGCCGCCATTTCTCAATAAAAATTATAACAAGCATAAAATGGATAGAAATTCGATAACTGGAATAATACTGATTGTACTCATCTTTGGGTTCTTTACGTGGTGGAATCAGCCATCGGAGGAACAGCTTGCCGAACAAAAAAGGGTTCGAGACTCTATTGATCTGGTAGAACAAAAGGCTGAGGCTGATCGTATTGCCAATGCTGCAAAAGTAGAGGTTGAAACTAAAGCTGTTGTTGAGAAAGATTCTGCTACAATAGCTGAAGAGTTGACTAATAAGTTTGGCTTATTGGCCGATGCAGCTCAAGGGGAGCAAACTTTTGTAACCTTAGAGAACGATTTAGTTAAAATGGTTCTGAGTTCGAAGGGAGCTCGTGTTTATTCTGTAGAACTAAAAAAATACCATAACTACGATGAGAGTCCTGTAATATTAATGGACGGTGATCAAAATAAGTTTGGATTTAATTTTACCCACAACAGTAGATTCTTTCATACAAATGATTTATACTTTACAGAACTGCCTCAAACATCTCCTAATAAGGTAGATTTTGTTGTGAATGCTGCTGAAGGTAAATTAATCTTCACCTATGTATTGCCTGAAGATGGTTATATGGTTGATTTTAATATAACAACACAAAACTTAGGTAATGTAATTGCGACTCCTAACGGATCGATGGATATTAACTGGGAGATGGAAGTTCCTGCTCAGGAAAAAGGCGTTAGTTTCGAGCGTCGTTACTCTGGTGTTTACTATCGTTTTGCAGAGAATGATGTAGATCATATTACTGCCAGTGGTTCCAAATCGGAAGAATTAAGAACCAAGCTGAAATGGGTAGCATTTAAAGACCAGTTCTTTTCATCTGTATTTATTTCTGGTGATTATTTCTTAAGTGGTGATGTAAAAGCGGTTACTCCTGAAGATGATAATCATCCTGTAATAATGGATGCCAGCGCAATGGTGGCCGTTCCTTTTACAGGTAATGATCAGCACAGTTTTAATTTCTATTTCGGACCGAATGATTTTAAAGCCTTAAAGCCATATGCCGATTTAGGTCTACGTCAATTGGTTTATTTAGGATGGAGTTTCCTTCGATATATTAACCTTGGTGTAATTGAGGTATTCCATTTTCTTGAGAGATATTTTAGTAATTATGGTTTGATCATTTTAATATTAACCATACTTATTAAGCTGATTATCTTCCCATTCACATACAAATCGTATGTATCTACAGCTAAAATGAAGGTGTTAAAGCCTCAGATAGAGGAGATAAATAATAAGATACCGAAAGAAAAAGCAATGGAGCGTCAACAGGCAACCATGGCGTTATACCGAAAAGCAGGGGTGAATCCTATGGGAGGTTGTTTGCCTATGTTATTCCAAATGCCGATTTTGTTTGCTATGTTCCAGTTTTTCCCAGCATCAATTGAATTACGTGGCGAAAGTTTCTTGTGGGCAACCGATTTATCTTCTTACGACGCAATCATTACCTGGACAGGAGATATTCCATTGATTACTCAATATTATGGAAATCATGTCAGTCTGTTCACCTTATTAATGGCAATCACAAATATTGTGTATACCTACATTAATCAGGAAATGACTCAAAGTACACAGCAAATGCCAGGTATGAAAGGTATGATGTACTTAATGCCGGTAATGTTCCTGGTATTCTTTAATAATTATGCAGCAGGATTGAGCTATTATTATTTCATTTCAACTTTAATAACCATTGGTCAAACATTATTGATTCGTCGTTTTGTTGATGAAGAGGCTTTATTGGCAAAATTAAAAGCCAATCAAAAGAAACCTGCAAAAAAATCGAAATTTCAGCAACGATTAGAGGATATGCAAAAGCAACAACAATTAGCTGGGCGTAATCGTAAGAAATAAATATTCAGAAATTAGATAATTACAGAAAATAGGGTGTCCAAAAAAATGGATGCCCTATTTTTTTTGTGCTTTTTCAGATAGGATATTTCTTAAACCAATCAACCCTTTTCATGTTCTTCTTTAAAGTATCAGTGTACTAACATCAGTTTTATTTCTTAACATAGGTCAATTGTAACAGGTATGCATAAGCTGTACATTTGTATCAAATAAAAATCAATAATAAAACAATTAAAAAATAAGAATATGAAAATAGGAGTTACAGGTGCAACTGGGCAGTTAGGACAATTGGTTGTTGAGCAATTGAAGAAAAGAGTGGCAAGCGAAGATGTTATTACTTTGGTGCGTAATACAGAAAAAGCAAAAGATTTGGGTGTGGTTGCTAAGGCGTTTGATTACACAAAACCAGAAGGTTTAGCATCGCAGTTAGAGGGGATCGATTATTTGCTATTGATTTCAGGAAATGAAATTGGTCAACGAGCTGTTCAGCATCAAAATGTTATCAATGCATCTAAAAAGGCTGGTATTAAGTGGATTGTATACACAAGTTTATTACATGCTGATCAGTCTTCTTTAAATCTGGCTGGAGAACATTTGGCAACTGAAAAAGCTTTAAAGGAATCAGGTATTGAATATACTATTCTACGTAATGGCTGGTATAGTGAGAATTATACTGGTTCGATTCCTGGAGCAGTTGGAGCTGGAGCATTCGTAGGTAGCGCTGGTGAGGGTAAGATTTCGTCTGCGGCACGTATTGATTTTGCTGAGGCAGCTGCGGTAGTTATTAGTGATGATAGTCACAAGGGTAATGTTTATGAACTGGCAGGAGATGAAGCTTATACGCTAAGTGAATTAGCCGCTGAAATTTCAAAACAAACCGGAAAAGATATTCCATACAGTGATATGCCCGAAACAGAATATGCAAAAATATTAAAGAGTATCGGTCTTCCGGAAGGTTTTGCAGATGCTATTGCCAGTTGGGATGTTGGAGCATCAAAAGGTGATTTATTTGATGATGGGCATCAGTTGTCCAAATTAATTGGAAGGCCAACTACACCATTGAGTCAATCGGTAAAGCAAGTGTTGTAATCTATTAAGAATTAGATAAAATGAAGAGATTCTGCCAGGTTTTCCGGCAGAATCTTTTTTATACTTATGTTATGAAGAAATTAAATAATACCCGGAGAATAACGATAGATAATGATCAGGTTCGATTTCAGTTCTATAAATCAGATTCTGAAACGTATGAAATATCTTTACCTATTGGATTTGATTATATTGTAAAGACATTCTTTAAGCATGAAATTCCTTCTGAATCAGATATAGAATATGCCATCAATTATATTGAAGATGAGTTGATGAGTAAGAAAGAATTAATAAGCTTTAATGAGAATTTAATTACTGAAGACAAGGGAATCAAAGACTTATTTTTAAAAAATGGGTTAACGGAAAGTATTTATTCGCGCCAAAGAGTTGAAGAGTTATTTAATCAATATGCCTACATTGTAATGGGAGCTTCTCCTGTTATTTCAGGTATTGAAATAACCCCAAAGGATGTTGCTGTCATCCTTTTACTTCGTGAAATAATGCATCATCTCGACTACAGGAATATTAGTATTAAGGCACTTTGATCATTATATTAAAAGAGGGTGTCCAAAAAGTGATTCTGCAAATAAGGAATCTTTCAAATTGTAACTTTACTTTCATTATACCCCACCAAACCTCCCCTAAAAG
>JAFMVE010000023.1 GCA_025499705.1 Carboxylicivirga caseinilyticus | reverse complement strand
AAGAGAGGTGCTTACGAAATACGATTACAAAAATGTCAAAGAACTTAAAAATAAACAATTAATAATCAGTGGGTTTTAAGCGCCCACCAATGATATCCAATATTAAAACTAAGCGATTATGGAAAAGTATACTTTGTGGATGGAATTAACATATTTTAATCAAAATTCACACTTATTGCTTAAAAATAAAACCAAAATTTTATGAAAAAAAGAAATCTCATTTTGCTTCTTTTTTTGTTTGTAGGCTTTACTGTGTTTGCCCAAAAAAAGGTGAGCGGGACTGTTTACGACAATGAGAACATGCCCATTCCTGGGGTAACAGTTCTTGAAAAGGGAACCTCCAACGGAATCATTACTGATATGGATGGTAATTATTTAATAACAGTTCCTGGAGACGATGCCGTATTAGTATTCTCTTTCATAGGAATGAAAACTCAAGAAATCACAGTTGGCACTCAAACTACCATTATAGTGAACATGGTACCTGATATGGCCGACCTGGACGAAGTGGTGGTGGTTGGTTATGGTGTACAAAAGAAGAAACTAGTGACAGGAGCTAACCTCTCCCTTGGATCAGATGATCTACAACGTCAGAACTCGACTCAGGCATTAGATGCTATTCAGACGATGTCTCCAGGGGTGAACATTACTCAAGGATCGGGTATGCCAGGTGAAGGTTATAAAGTCAATATTCGTGGTTTGGGTACCATTGGTGATTCAAATCCACTATATGTGATTGATGGTGTTGCTGGTGGAGATATCAATACGCTCAACCCTTCAGATATTCAATCGATCGACGTATTGAAGGATGCGGCTTCTGCTGCTATTTATGGATCCAGAGCTGCCAACGGTGTAATTTTGGTAACCACAAAAAGTGGTAAATCAGGACGCACAGTGGTAACATACGATGGTTTTTACGGTGTTCAGAATGTTTATAAAATGCCTGAATTATTGAATGCTGAACAGTTTATAGAAATTTACAACGAGGAGCGTGTGATTTCAGGAAAAGATCCTCTTGATTTCGCTTCCATGATTCCTGGTATATACCAGGATATTCAAAATGGATGGCAAGGAACAGACTGGATGAAAGAAACCGAGAATAAGAATGCTCCCATCCAAAACCATTCTATTAATATAACCGGAGGATCTGAAAATTCGGTGTTCGCAATGGGATTTTCTTATTCGTCACAAGAAGGTACTTTGGGAAAACCTGTTCAACCCATAAGCGACAGATATACTTTGCGTTTGAACAGCGACCATGTTTTATATGAGAAAAACGGACTGGACATCATTAAAATGGGTCAAACATTAAATTACAGCTATCGCGAAAGAAGTGGTATTGCCATTGGTGGTATGTATTCTAACGACGTTCGTAACATGATGACAGGAAATCCTTTGGTACCTGTATACAATGATAAAGGTGAGTATTATGCTAGACAAGATCTTCAGGCTTCAGGTCTTGAAGGATTATCATCTCGAATATATAATCCATTGGCTTTGATGGATTTAAATCGTGGTCAGAATGAGACCATAAATTATAACCTGAATAGTAATGCCTATCTTCAAATACAACCAATAAATGGCTTGGTTTGGAAAACTAACTTTGGATACAGAATGCATGCAGATTCTTATCGTAGCTACCAACCTGAATATTTTTTGGCTGGTGATGCATTTATGACACCGGGTAGAATTACACAAAATGCAGGTAGCGGATACCGTTGGACTCTTGAAAATACATTGAATTACAGCTTTAAAGTGAATTTGCATAATTTTGATGTGTTGGTAGGACAATCTGCGGAAAAATGGGGATATGGAACCAATATGAGTGCCACCAACGCCAATCCAACTTTTATTGGTTATGAATACGCTTATCTTGACAATACTGATGGGTTAACATCCGGTATAACTAGTATTGGGGGGGCACCCAATGGAAGAGGAGCTCTTGCTTCTTACTTTGGAAGAGTTAATTACGACTTCAAAGAAAAGTATTTGCTTACTTTGGTAATGCGTGCTGACGGATCTTCTAATTTTGCACAAGGTAATCGTTGGGGTTATTTTCCATCAATTTCCGGCGGTTGGGTAATGACCGAAGAAAGTTTTCTGGACGACAATGGCGTGGTTGATTTCTTGAAGTTAAGAGCCAGTTGGGGACAAAACGGTAATGCCAATGTTGATTCTTATCAGTTTTTGAGCCTCATTGGTTTTGATGCTGAAAATAACTACAGATTTGGAAACGATCGCTCTAAAATGCAATTAGGTGGTTATCCAGCTGTACTCCCAAATCCTGCCATTACTTGGGAAACTTCTGAGCAATTGGATATTGGTATGGATGTTCATTTCTTAAGTTCAAGACTTCAGGGATCGTTCGATTATTATGTCAAGACCACCATAGATTGGTTGGTTCGTCCTAATGTTTCGGATATTATGGGTCCTGTAGCTGCGTTTGCCAATGCTGGTGATATCGAAAACAAAGGATTTGAACTGGCATTACGCTGGAATGACAATGTGGGCGAATTTACTTATGGAGCCCAATTCAATATCTCTAAAAATAAAAATGTAGTTACCAAATTTGGTGACAATACTGGTTTTTATGCAAGTGATCCGAGTGTTATTTCACAAGGTACCGACCCGGTTTGGCGAGTTGAAAAAGGAATGCCTGCAGGTTATTTTTATGGATACAAAACAGAAGGAATTTTCCAGAATGAACAACAAATTGCCAACTGGACTCATGGCTTCCTACAGGCTAATCCTCAGCCAGGGGATGTTATTTTCTCTGACGTAAATGGTGACGGTGAAGTGACCACAGCTGATAAAACCATGATTGGTAATCCTCATCCCGATGTTAGAATTGGTTTCAGCGTTAATTTTGCCTACAAAGGATTTGATTTCTCAATGAGTGGTAATGGTGCTTTTGGCCATCAAATACTGAAGTCGTATCGTTCATTTGGTGACAACGAGTTCCATAACTATACCACCGATATATTGGGTCGTTGGCATGGTGAAGGAACTTCCAATAAAATTCCTCGCATGACTGCAGGTAATGGTACCAACCGTTTGAATATATCTGAGCTATACATTGAAGATGGTGACTTTGTTAAAATTCAGAATATAACCCTTGGTTATGACTTTAAGAAGTTATTGCCTGAATTGCCACTGTCGCAGGCTCGCATGTTTGTCGCAGGACGTAACTTATTTACTTTTACCGACTATTCTGGCTTAGATCCTGAAGTAGGTTATGGAGACGGACAAAGTTTTGTACAAGGTATTGATCTTGGTTTTTATCCTGCTCCAAAAACTTATATGGTGGGATTTAATTTGAAATTCTAATAAACTTATTTGAGATGATTATGAAAAAAATAGCATATTTAATCATTGCTGCTGCGATGTTGAGTAGTTGCTCAGAGGATTTTCTGCAATTGGAGCCACTCACTCAAAAAACTTCGGATAACTTTCCTCAGACAGCTGATGATGCCAAACAAATGATGGCAGGTATATACACCACCATGAATAACGAACAGCGTAATGTTGATCAAAGTTACCTGTTTGTTTGTGAAGTAGCCAGTGACGAGAAATTAGGCGGTGGTGGTCTTAACGATATTAAGGCTCAATCGTACGAAGCCATGATGTATTCCGATAACGAAATGTTGTCTCATACATGGGAAGTAACTTACGAAGGAATTCACCGCGCAAATTTTGCCCTTGAAAATATGGATCTGCTCAGTGACAATGTTGTAAGTGCCAATCTGAAAAAACAATACAAGGGAGAAGCCCTTTTCTTAAGAGCTTTCTTTTTTTACCGATTGACAACTCTTTTTGGAAATGTGCCGCTAAAAATTACTACAGAAGCAGTTAACTTGCCAGCTGCCAGCACGGAAGAGATTTACGGACAAATTACATTAGACTTAAAAACAGCCATCGAGCTATTACCGAAAGTGCCTTATTCTTCAACAGAAGAAGGTCGTGTTACTGTTTGGGCAGCTCAAGCCTTGATGGCTCGTGTATGGCTTTTTTATACCGGATTTTACCAAGAGGCTACACTCCCTGGTGTTACCAAGGCTGAAGTTATTGCCTGGTTGGGAGAATGTATCAGTGCCAGTGGTCATCATTTAGTAGATGATTTTCACGAACTTTGGCCTTACACAAATTCATTGACAATTAATGATTATCCTTACATGGTTGATTATATGAACAAGACAGGAAAAGAGCTTCTGTATGCTGCTGACAATGGAGCCGTAAGCCCTGAGACTGTTTTTGCGCTTAAGTTTTCGAACTTTGCCAATTGGGATATACGACGAGGTTATAGTAATACATTTCAATTATTCTTCGGTTTGAGAGGATTGCAATCAGTAGCTAATACTTTTCCTTTCTCAGGAGGTTGGGGACAAGGTAACTCTATCCCTAAACATATTATTGATCAATGGCAGATTGATGAACCTAGCGACATCCGTCTTTGGGCTTCTGTAATTGATATTGAATCTGAGCTTCCTAATTATGCAAAAGGTCAATGGGATTTTGTAATGGAAAGTAATTATTGGGGTAAGAAATACAATGGCGTTACTGCAAAATCTCCTGATGACGGCAGTATTAAGAATGATTATAGTGTTATCATGTATGGTAATCAAGACAATAATCAGTTATCGCATGGTGATGATTTGATTTTCATTCGTTTTGCCGATGTGTTGCTGATGATGTCTGAGTTAACCGAAGATGCCTCATACATGAATGAGGTACGTGGTCGCGTGGGCCTTGGTCCAGTATCTTATTCGTTGGAGAATATTCAAAAGGAACGTCAGCATGAGCTTGCTTTTGAAGGTTTGCGTTGGAACGATATGCGTCGTTGGGGTGCTGCTTATACCAAAACAGCCCTTGAGACTCAGGTGGGAACACCAGTATACAACTTTGGTAATCCTGCTGTATTTAACGGACTTAATAACAAAGGTTATAGTGCTCGTTATGATGAGACCAAAGGTTTCTTCCCTATTCCACAGAGACAAATCGATCTTTCAAATGGATTATTGGAACAAACTCCCGGATTTACAAGTGGTGATCTGTATCCTGGATTTACTAATTAATCTACCCTAACAGTATCCTGTATTCAGGACAAAAACCGGAAGAAGACATGATCCTTTCTTCCGGTTTTCTTTTTGTCATCTTTTGATTCAGCAAATCAGAGTCTCAATTTCCATCGTTCAAAAAGGTAGGGTTCGATTTTAATCTTAAAAATCAGATTGAAAATAAAGATGATTTACATAGTGAAATTTTGAAGCTTGCAGAATTATTTGTGAAGTATTTCTATAGTAAGTTGACTCACATTAAATTAGCTATTGAATAATTTGTAATGTGATTTCCGCTATATCATATCCGGTTCGAAATCTAAAATCAAATATCTAAAATCAAAAAACTCAATGAGTCAAAATCTTTAAGTTTGATTAATGCTGTTAGAATGAAATGCCACAATATTCAAACGCGGTTAAGTTTTTCCTCAAACACCAGGAAGCAATCTGCAAGATAACTCTTGAGGCATCAACCATAATAATTAATGGACAAATAATTGGTTTGTTAAAGGAGTTGCGGATCGGTCATTTTTAATGTGCAAAAAAAGAAACAATGGAGGTGGTAATTGTTAGAAAATCAAAATGTTTTATGGAAAAATTATGACATGTTTCAATTCTAAATATTAAAAACTGCCTAATTGAATGAAATGAATACTATTAGAGTTGGCTTTTATTAAATTACTAATAGATTAAATACAGTCGTATCAGAATATTCCAGATAGTTAATGTAAATTGATAAATAAGAAGATAAATACAAGACCAATGGATCAGCTAACTCGGTTGCTACTTCTACTTCTGGTTGCTCTTTTTTTTACACAAACAAAAGCTCAGAAGATTATTAAACTATACAACAATGAAATAGAAATTCATAAGGTTGGTGAGAAACTAAACTCTGAGAATGAGAATCCGGATGGCCTGATCCGAAAGGTGATATCTCCAAGCATAGAAATGTATTCTCCTGAAGGAAATGTCACTCTTTGTCCTGCTGTAATTATATGTCCGGGTGGAGGTTATAGTGTAATTGTTTACCAGGGAGAAGGGATTACTACTGCAAAAAAGCTAGCTGCAAACGGAGTTGTCGCATTTGTCCTTAAGTACCGACTGCCCGACCCCTCTTCAGATGATAGCGCTATGATACCTCTGCAGGATGCGCAGAAAGCGCTAAAAATAGTTAGGGAAAACGCGTCAGAATGGAATATAAACCCTGAAAAAATTGGGATTATGGGTTTTTCTGCCGGTGGACACCTGGCTTCCACATTAGCTACGCATTATGATCCCGTAATCAATAATCCCGAAGGCACAAATCTGCGTCCCGATTTTCAAATATTAGTTTATCCAGTCATTAGTATGAGCGACAGTCTCACCCATTTGGGATCCAGAACCAAGCTACTTGGAGAAAATCCAGATCCTGATGAAATTATTCAATATTCATCGGAATGGCAGGTAACTAAAGATACTCCACCAGCTTATATTACTCACGCTGCTGATGACAATGTGGTAGATGTTGACAATAGCATCTTCTATTTCGAACAATTAAGACACCATCAGGTACCTGTTGAAATGCATATCTACCCCAAAGGAAATCATGGGTTTATCTTTAAGCAAGAATCCTGGATTGATCCTCTTTTTCTGTGGATGAAGAGTTCAGAAATTCTCTAATTCTACTATTATGAAACCGTTGTTTATGGACCCTAAAAGCAAGTATAAGACTATGAAATTGCAATTCAAAAAAACAGTTACCTTTTTAATGTTTACCTTTTCGTTAATGCAAATCCCACTTTTTGCTCAGAACCACTCATTAGGAAGTTACCGAAATCTCTTTCTTGAAGCCGGGTACAGTCAGAACGAAATTGACAAGAAGGTTGAAAAAGCTTATTTCGATCTGTTTGAAGGACCTGATCGCATCTATTTCGAAGTTGGTGATTCATTGGGGTATGTTTCTGATATAAAAAATAAGGATGTACGCACCGAAGGTGTTTCATATGGTATGATGGTTGCCGTTCAGTTGGATAAAAAAGATGTTTTTGATCGCATTTGGCGTTGGTCAAAAAAGTATCTACAACATCAGGATGGTCCTGGAAAAGGCTATTTTGCATGGAGCTTTGATCCTGAAAAAATGAAGATGAATTCTCCCGGAAGTGCTTCCGACGGAGAATTATATTTTGTCACAACTCTGTTGCTTGCATCTAACCGTTGGGGTAATGACACCGGAATCGACTATTATGCAGAAGCCAGATACATACTCGATGCCATGTGGGAAAAAGACGGGGCTGAATATGTGCAACCTTTTATAAATCTTGAACACAAGCAAATTTCTTTTGTTCCGGGAGGACACGGATACAATTGGACCGACCCCTCTTACCATGTCCCAGCGTTTTATGAATTATGGGCTGAGTATGCCAATGACGGTCACGAACGATTTTATCGTGATTGTGCCGATACGTCGAGGGTTTTTCTGCACCGTGCATGTCACCCTGTTACCGGTCTTAATTCTGACTATACTGAGTTCAATGGTGAACCTCATCCTACTCCGTGGATGAAACCCGGATTTCGTTACGATTCCTGGCGTGTACCAATGAATATAGCAATGGATTATTTGTGGTACGGAAAAGATAAAGAATGGCAGGAAAGTTATGCGGAGCGATTTCAAAACTTCCTCAGATCGAAAGGAATGAATTCGTTTAAAGATCAGTACAATTTAGATGGTTCTGAACCCGAATGGATACTTCCGGCAGGTGATTATGAACCCAAATTAAGACATTCGTTGGGGTTAATATCTACTGCAGCCACAGCTTCACTGATTAATATTAACAACAACGATACTAGTATGGATTTTGTCCATAAACTCTGGGATGCAAAATTGGAACCTTACGATGATGGGTATTTTGATCCCTATTATGATGGGCTGCTATACTTGTTCAGTCTTATGCATCTGAGTGGAAAATATCAGATCATCCTTCCTGATCAGAATTAAAAGCCTTTCAAATGTGCGCAATATTCTAACCGAGAATTAATGATGGCAAAGTTTTATGAAACCGACTCCAATTATACCTGTTTTGCTTATCCAGGAGGCCAAGAATGGCCGAGCTGGTGCAATTACCTTTATCATTTCCTCTTAATTATTTTACCCTTCAAATACCTAAATCTATAACAATGGTTTTAAAAAACATATTCAATCCTTATAAGTTCCTGTTAAGCTTATTGTTCTTAATTAGCACTTCGTCTTTTGCACAAAAACTAACGCTCAACGAAAAAGAGTATTTCGAGACAAAGGGTCTAAACGTCCTGGTTTTTAACAACCAATACAATGGTTTCTTTTTTGATGAAAAAACAGCCGGTATAGAGCTCATCCATCATGGAGTAAGAACATTTACCGGAGGAGCAGTAAGGCTGCAAAATACACCCGAACAATGGGATTTAATCCCAACCCTCATCGAAAAAAGTATTGACAAAGCCAGTAAAAGTATTGAGTTTACGCTCCGATATGAAGATTATGATTTTGATTCAAAGATCACAGTATCTCCTGAAGGAAATGGTTTTCAAATCGTAGTCTCTTTAGATCAACCGGTGCCTGAATCATTGAAAGGTAGGGCCGGATTCAACCTGGAATTTCTACCTTCTGCCTACTTCGAAAAAAGCTATCTGGTTGATGGCAAACCATCCTATTTCCCCCTTTACCCTTCTGGAGATACAACCATTCAATCATCAAAAAGCAAAACTCCTCAGTTTGGAGGGCACAACACCTTTGATGATCGGGGACTTGATGAATTTATTATACCCAAACCACTTGCGCAAGGAAAGACTCTGGTATTGGCACCCGAAGATCCTGAGAGATATGTGAAAATAGAATCAGAATCGGAAATTATGCTTTTCGACGGTCGCAATCTGGCACAAAATGGTTGGTTTATAGCTCGAAGTATTTTACCCTCGAACCAAACCGGAGAAGTCCTTGAATGGCATGTTGAACCCAATGCCATTGAAAACTGGGTGCGTAAACCCAATATTGGTTTCTCACAAGTAGGGTACCATCCTGATCAAAAGAAAGTTGCTGTCATCGAACTTGACAGGAATGACGTTCCACAGAAAGAAGCCTTCATCTACGAAGTAACTGTATCAGGAAAGAAAATAAAACAGCTATCGGTAAACACTGAAGAATGGGGAAATTATTTGCGCTACAACTATCTGAAGGTGGACTTCAGCTCAATCACTAAACCCGGATTGTACTGCATTCAGTATGGCGATCAAACTACAAGTCCTTTCTCAATTGACCCCAATACAATTAAAAATGTCTGGCATCCTACATTAGATGTCTTCCTGCCCGTGCAGATGGATCACATGAAAGTAAACGAAGCTTACCGTACCTGGCATGGCGAACCTTTTAAGGACGATGCATTGCAGGCTCCTGTTAATATCGATTTTTTTGATGGTTACAACATGGATTCAGTAACTGATACCAAGTATAAGCCTCTGGAGCGCATACCCGGATTGGCCGTTGGCGGCTGGTTTGATGCGGGTGACTATGATATCCAAACCGGCACTCACTGCCGTACCATTCAAAGCCTGGTTGATTCATGGGAATACTTCAAAGTTAACAGAGACCAGACTTTTATCAATCAGGAAACTCGCTACGTTGATATCCATCGTCCTGATGGCGATGCGGATATTCTTCAACAAATTGAACACGGTATACTAAATCTGGTAGCACAAATTGAGAATATTGGACATCCTGTACGCGGTATCATTGTTCCCAGGTTGCATCAATACCATCATTTAGGAGATGCTTCAACCGAAACGGATAATTTGCCATACAACCCCAATCTGAAACCATACGAAAGCGATGGAGTTAGCTCTGGTACCTTGGATGATCGATGGGCTTTTACCAACCGAAATTATAGTCTCGACTTTTCAACAGTTGCTGCCCTATCTGCTGCCAACAGAGCATTAACAGAGTACAACAGTGAACTGGCAGATAAATGCCTTAGCCTGGCAAAAACTCTTTATACCGAAGCCAGGGAGATTATGAAAACAGCCAAAACCGACAGATTTTCACGATGGGGACGTTTTAATGAAATACCGGCAACACTTCAGTTGTATATTTCTTCGGGAGACAAGGCCTATGCAGAACGCTATGAAGAATTGATATGGCCTGCTTTGGATGAATCATCCGAATGGACACTATCTATGGCTCTTCGCGCAATTCCTCACATGGAGGATGAATTTAAAGAGAAACTTAAAAAACACGTAATTAAACACAAAACTGAGATTGAACAATTAGAAGCCGAGAACCCTTACGGAGTGCCTATTTCAACCAGAGGATGGGCTGGAAATGCAGGGGTTATAGAATGGGCAAGTACCAACTATATGGCTTACAAAGCATACCCGGGAATCATCGAAAAGGAAGATGTGTACAAAGGGTTAAATTACTTGTTTGGATGTCATCCAGATTCTAACATCTCCTTTGTTTCGGCAGTGGGAACTCGTTCGAAGAAAGTGGCGTATGGAAGCAACAGAGCCGATTTTAGTTTTATCGCCGGAGGAATAGTTCCCGGTGTGCTGATATTGAATCCGGATTTTCCAGAGAACAAGGAGGATTGGCCTTTTTTCTGGGGAGAGAATGAGTACATTATCGATATTGGTGCAGCCTATATTTACCTTGCTAATGCAGTCAATGAACTTTTAATAAAAGAATAGAGATCACTCTTATTTCATCAAAACTAAAAACCAAGTTTAAAATGAATTACAAAATCAAATCGCTTTTAGCAATATTTCTGATTGTTGGTAACTATTGTGTTGCCCAATCGAATGATCAAATAGTGGAAGATTTTGAATCTTCGTCGGTAAACCAACCAGGCCATGTATACCCCATGGTCAATTCCGAGGGACGTGTACGCACACAAGTTTTTGCTCCCGATGCCAAATATGTAAAACTCGACATTGGTGGTGTTAAATACGACATGGTTAAGGATGCAGAAGGAATGTGGACCGGAGAATCGGCTCCGCAGGATGTCGGTTTCCATTACTATCAACTTAATATTGACGGAGCGTCGGTTCCCGATCCGGGAACATTGTTGTATTTTGGTGCTTGTCGCTGGGGAAGTGGTATCGAAATTCCTTCAGATGACCAGGATATTTTTGCTGTAAAAGATGTTCCTCATGGTCATGTTCATGAAATTCTTTTCCCATCAGAAAGTACTAAGACATGCCGTACGGCATTTGTTTATACACCACCCGGGTATGAAAATGAAACTTCAAAAAGTTATCCTGTTTTGTATCTTCAACACGGTTACTGCGAAAATGAAACATCCTGGCCCGAGCAGGGAAAGGCCAATTTAATCATGGACAATCTAATTGCCGAAGGAAAAGCCAAACCTTTCATCATTGTAATGACATATGGCATGACCAATGATATTGAATTCGGAAAATTGCGTGAATTCGATATCATTCCTTTTCAAACTGTTTTGGTTGATGAATTAGTTTCTTATGTTGATGAGAATTATCGAACGCTTTCCAATCAGGAAAGCCGTGCCATGGCCGGACTTTCCATGGGATCGATGGAAACAAAAGCCATTACAACCAACAGGCCTGATGTGTTTTCGCACATTGGTCTTTTTAGCGGTGCTCTTTATGCTCCAGAGGAAGTTAAAGACCAAAGTAATGTGAAACTTATTTTTCAAAGTTGCGGAAGCAAAGAGCGTCCTGAAGCAGTACAAAAATCCACCGAAGCATTGAAAGAAGCCGGTATCAATGCTGTTTGGTATGTGTCGGAAGGCACAGCTCATGAATTCCATACCTGGAGAAGAAGCTTGCATGAATTTGCTCAATTACTGTTTAAGTAATCAGATATATTGTCATTTGTAGTCAACTTCAATGGTGCACTGCCGATGAAGTTGACTAAATTTATGGGTAAAGAGGCATCGAGTATGCTGAATGCTTTTTCAATCACCGATGTCATTTCAACGGATTGACTTTTTCATTTTTTTTGGGGGCAATCCCCAAAGCACAACAATGAATAAATTAAAAATTGGTTGCTGATTTTATCAGTAGCCCATCATAAACCCACTTAACAATGAAAAATTTAAAAACCTTATTATTTCTGCTTTTTGTTTTGGGGATGATCTCATGCAATAGTAAACTTCAACCAGGCCAGTTAAAGGTTGAGGGCAGCATCATCCAGGGAACAGTCATGGAATACATGACCATTTATAAAGGTATCCCATTTGCCGCTGCTCCTGTAGGAGATTTACGCTGGAAAGCCCCACAACCCGTTAAAGCATGGGAAGGAGTTAAACAAACCACTGAGTATGCTCCAGCTCCAATGCAGGGAGGTAATCCTCCTTCAGGCAAAAGCGAAGATTGCTTATATCTGAATGTTTGGACACCGGCAAAGTCAGCAGATGAAAAACTACCTGTTATGGTTTGGATTTACGGTGGGGGCTTTAGTTTTGGCTCAACATCGGAACCTGTATCTGATGGACAAGCCTTGGCTGACAAAGGAGTTGTTTTAGTAAGTATTGCTTATCGTGTGGGGCAACTTGGATTTCTGGCTCATCCTGAATTAAGTGCCGAAAGTCCGGAAGGCGTATCAGGAAACTATGGTTTGCTGGATCAGATAGCAGCATTGAAATGGATTCAAAAGAACATTGCTGCTTTTGGAGGTGATCCGGACAGAGTGACCATTTTCGGCGAATCAGCAGGGGGAATATCAGTAAGTATGTTGTGTGCATCGCCATTGGCGAAAGGGCTTTTTCATGGTGCTATATCTCAGAGTGGAGGCTCGTTTGGACCATCGCGTCCGACTACTTATCCAGGAGAAAATATGAAAACTTTAAAACAAGCTGAATCAGATGGTATTGAATATGTGAAACAACAAGGAGGTACATCAATTGCCGATTTGCGCAAGATGGAAGCTGAAAAATTTATTCCTGCCGGGTGGACCATGCCTGGAGGATGGCCAATTGTAGATGGTGTTGTTATTCCAGATGATCAATATAAGTTATATGAAAAAGGTCAATACAATGATGTACCTGTCCTGATTGGTTATAATTCCGACGAAGGCGCCAGTTTTATGTGGGAGAAGAATCCTGAAAAGGTTAGAAATAGTGTGAATCAACGTTTCGGGAAGCATGCTGATGCTTTGTTGGAAGCTTATCCGCTTGCCGAAAATAGTGTACCAAAAACAGCCCGCGACCTTATGCGCGATGCAGCCTTTGGCTGGCAAACTTGGATTTGGGCAAGGCTACAATCTCAAACAGGCAAGTCAAATGTATACTATTACTATTTCGATCAACATCCTGAATTTCCAGAAGGTTCGCCAATGTATGGATATGGCTCACCACATGGGCAGGATGTGGCTTTTGTTTTTCAACATTTAGATCCGAATAATTCTTCGCAATCGGATATTGATATTTCTGAGGCGATGGGTACTTATTGGACAAATTTTGCAAAATATGGTAATCCCAATGGAGAAAGTATTCCTGAGTGGCCAGCCTTTAGCGATGATAAGCCGGAAGTAATGTATTTGCAGCAAAAGCCTCATGTAGGTCCCGTACCAAGTGAAGAATCATTAAAAGTTCTTGATGAGTATTTTAAATGGAGAAGAACAGAAGAAGGAGCAGAATGGGCTAAGTGATAAATAGTTGTTGTTTAGAGAGCGAAGCGTTGTAAACTCTTGATGAATAATTGAAAACGATGAAATTAATTGTTTTTAAAAAACTCATTAATTCATCTACCCATGAGAATATTGAAAAACGACTTATTCGTTACCAGGTCTTCGATTTGTATTGGAAGATTGAATCTATAAAATAATATCAATCCAGAAATTACAATAATGCATAGAAAAGTAATATTATCAATTATAACTGTTTTTTTATTGGGGATGTCGGTTTATTCGCAAAACCCCATTGTCCAAACCTACTTTACTGCCGATCCGGCACCCATGGTTTATAATGATACAGTCTATGTTTATACCTCTCATGATGAGGATAGTACAAAGGCTAATTTCTTTACCATGTACGATTGGCGTTGTTACTCAACAGCCGATATGGTTAACTGGACGGATCATGGCGCAGTTGCCTCATTAAAATCTTTTAAATGGCTTGAAAAGGATAACGGGGCTTGGGCGCCTCAATGTATTGAACGCAATGGCAAATTTTACCTTTATGTTCCTATTCATGGAACCGGGATTTGTGTTTTGGTGGCCGATTCGCCTTATGGTCCTTTTACCGACCCTTTGGGTAAAAAACTAGTAGAGAGCGATCATTTATGGCAAGATATTGACCCTACTGTTTTTGTCGACGACGACGGGCAGGCATACCTGTATTGGGGTAACCCTAGTGTATGGTATGTGAAATTAAACGAAGATATGATTTCGTATGACAAGAGCATTGGTAAAAATGGAGTTGTATCGGTTGATATGCTTGCTGAATCGTTTGGCGAAAGAGTTAAAAAAGATGGTACTCCTGGCACCAAATATGTTGAAGGTCCGTGGTTTTATAAGCGCAACAACCTGTATTACCTGCTTTATGCTGTCAATGGAATCCCTGAAAGCATTGGCTATTCAACGTCGCATTCGCCAACAGGGCCGTGGGAATACAAAGGTTTAATTATGGAACGTCATCCAAAACTTGCGTTTACCAATCATTCAGGAGTTATTGATTTTAAAGGCAATTCCTATTTCTTTTATCATAACGAAGCACTACCAAACGGTGGTGGTTTCAGACGCTCTACTTGTGTGGAACAATTTGAATATAATGCTGACGGTTCTATTCCCTCAATAGCATCAACGGTTGAAGGTATTAAAACTGGTGTTGCTTACTTAAACCCTTTTAAACGAAATGAGGCTGAAACAATAGCCTGGTCCGAAGGTGTAAAGACTACAGGAGATAGTAAAAATGGGGTATATGTCTCACAAATCAATAACGGTGATTATATAAAAGTCATAAGTGTAGATTTTGCCAAAGGAGCTAAAATGTTCCAAGCAACAGTCGCTTCAATTGAAGGTGGAAAAATTGAAATTCGTTTGGATACTAAAGATGGCCAGTTGATGGGTGTTTGTGAAATTGCAAATACTGGCAGTGTAGATAACTGGAAAAAAATTAGCACAAAGGTAGAAAAGGTAAAGGGCATACACGATTTGTATTTCGTCTTTAAAGGCAAAGAGGGTGAACTTTTCAATTTTGACGCCTGGCAGTTTAGTGAATAATTAGACAATACGAATGAAACGGGTAGTAAGCGGGATCTGGCCAAGTTCGCTTGCTAGTTTCATTTCTTCCGATAGGCGCCTGGTCATTGGAGGAAATTTAAAATGAAATATCTCTATGTTTAATCAATTAGCTTTTATAGTTTATGAAATATAGTTTTTGGAGTTTACTTACATTGGTATTTATTTTTTTTGAAGTATTGGTAGTACAGGCACAGGATGTTGGGCTTATTGAAGATTTTAAGCCGTCTACTGTAAATCAACCCGGCAAGCTTTACCCGCAGGTTAATTCTGAAGGCCGTGTAAGGGTGCAAGTTTCAGCACCTGATGCAAAGATGGTTCAGCTTGATATTGGTGGTGTAAAGTATAATCTGGTAAAAGATAGAGAAGGCATTTGGACGGGAGAATCAGCTCCTCAAGACGAAGGCTTTCATTATTATCAGTTAAATATCGATGGAGCCTCGGTTCCGGATCCTGGAACAAAATACTATTATGGTGCCGGTCGTTGGGGAAGTGCCATAGAAATCCCGGCTGTTGACAAGGAATTTTATGCTTTAAAAGATGTGCCACATGGTTTAGTTACTCAGGTTCAGTATTACTCTGAAATAACCGAGGCATGGCGAAGATGTATTATATACACTCCTCCTGGCTATGAGGAAGATACGCAAAATCGTTATCCGGTATTGTATCTTCAGCACGGAAGCTTTGAAGATGAAACAGGCTGGTCGTCACAAGGAAAAGCGAACCTAATACTGGATAACCTGATTGCCGATAAGAAAGCGAAGGAGATGATTATTGTAATGGATAACGGCTATGCTTTTAGACCTCAAGATCATGAAACTGCCGGTAAAAGGCCTCAAATGGTTTTTGAAGAAATGATTGTTAATGAGGTAATACCAATGGTTGATGGCCGTTTTCGCACTATTGCTGACAGGAAAGCCCGTGCAATTGCCGGGTTGTCAATGGGAGCAAATCAAACTGTGCGGATTATTATGAATCATCTGGATAAGTTTGCGTATTACGGAGGTTTCAGCGGTACGGCTAATTATCCAAATTCCAACGAAATAGATCCTGCGAAATTCCTTGATGGTAAGTTTAAAGATGCTGATGCATTAAATAAGCAACTAAAAGTGTTATGGTTGGGGTTAGGAACTACTGAGCCTGCACCTTTCCCGGGTTCAGTTGGGGCATTTTGTAAGATGTTAGACAAGCAAAAAATCAATTATATATACTACGAGTCTGAAGGAACAGCTCATGAATGGTTAACCTGGCGAAGGTGTTTATATCAGTATGCTCAACAGTTGTTTCTGGAGGATTAAACCTCTGCAGCAACCGTAAAAATAAACTGAGTAAATATTTTCCGGATGATAGGATAATCCCTATTGTTAACTTTGAAATAGAAAGAAAATGAAATTAAAAAAACATAGTAGTGATAGCTATAAGCTTTATTCTACGTGTGTTGATATTCAAGTAGAAACTTTGTTGCATTGTTCCTGCGAATGATATACACTATAATAAAAGAATCCCTTTTTTATGGGATTTATTTAGCTTAAATATCTATCTTTTAACTTCTATGTGTTCAATGTTTGATAAAATTAAATCATATCTAAAATGAAAACAACAGCTTTTTTTATTTGCCTGATACTTGCGGGGAATATTCTCGCGCAAAACAAGTTAATTCTCAAAACAGATTCAACGGGCATTAAGATCAATAAAGAAATTTACGGACATTTTTCTGAACATCTGGGAACTTGTATTTACGAAGGAATTTATGTCGGCGAAAATTCAGACATACCAAACATTAACGGCTATAGAACCGATGTGGTTGAAGCTCTTAAAGCATTAAAGATTCCTGTTTTAAGATGGCCTGGCGGCTGTTTTGCAGACACCTATCATTGGAAAGATGGAATTGGCCCCAAGGAAGATCGTCCGTCGATTGTTAATGTTTTTTGGGGTGGTGTAACCGAAGATAACAGCTTTGGGACACATGAATTTCTGGATTTTTGTGAATTAATAGGTACCGAACCTTATTTAAGCATAAATGTTGGTTCAGGAACTGTTGAGGAAGCAATAGATTGGGTTGAATATGTTACTTCCTCTAATGAAAGTCCGATGACAGAGTTACGTAAAAAGAACGGAAGAGAAGACCCATGGGATGTTAAGTTTTGGGGTATCGGCAATGAAAACTGGGGATGCGGAGGTGATATGAGAGCAGAATATTATGCTGACGTGTTTAGAAATTTTTCATCTTACATAAGAGGAGATGGTTTTCAAAAAGTCATTTGCGGTCCAAGTGCAGACGATTTGGAATGGACAGAAAATATTCTTGAGGTGATAAAAGATAAGCTAAATCTGGCACAAGGTCTGTCAATGCATTATTACACCTTACCAACAGCAAATTGGGAAGGGTCAAAAGGTTCTTCCATTGATTTTGATGAAGAAATGTGGTTTGCAACCATACGAAATACAATGTATGTAGAAGATTACATTCAGTCTCATTTGGCGATTATGAACAAGTATGATCCTGATGGTGGTATCAAACTTATTGTTGACGAATGGGGAACATGGTACGATAAATTAGAAGGTACACAAGAAGGTTTTTTACAACAGCAAAATACTTTACGCGATGCATTGGTAGCTGGTATCAATCTGAATATTTTTAATAACCATGCCGACAGAATCAGTATGGCCAATATTGCGCAGATCGTTAACGTATTGCAATCTGTAATCATGACAAGAGGCGCCCAAATGGTAAAAACACCAACTTATTATGTTTTTCAAATGTATAATGTTCATCAAGATGCTGAACTGATTCCAATTGAATTGATATCAGAGGATTATGATTATAATGGTGAGCATATCCCGGCAATTACAGCTTCAGCATCGAATAAAAATGGAGTGACCAATATAACCATTACCAACTCAAACCCTAATCAATCTTTACCTGTTGATTTGCAACTTGGCAAGGATTATAAAAACGTTAGAGGGAAGATAATAAATGCGAAAGCCATAACCGATTATAATGATTTCGGTAAAGATGAAAAAGTTGTAATAACCGATTACTCAATAGGCAAAGTAAAAAAAGGAGAATTACATGTTACTATGCCTGCACATTCTGTAGTCTTAATCCAGTTGGAAGATTAAATGTAGTTCAAGATGTTTGATATTTGGTTAGTGAGCAAGATTCTGATTCTTTAAATTATTGAAAAATTTTGTGATTATTTAAGCAATAAATTGATCAGCAATTTAGTTCTTTTTTATACTTGTCGAACAATTATTTTGCGGATAGGTTTTTTATAAGGTGTTGAAAAAAAGGAGTTTGTTTATAATGATCACATGGTTTAAAGTTTATGTAATTAACAACCGACTTGAGCATTAGAAGATATTTTAAAATTTGACAAAAGTGCAAATTGCACACTAAATAAGGATGAAGAGGTACTAAATAAAGACCAATTAAGTTTTGGTCAAAATTGGTCTTTGTATAGTATAAAATACTGTTGTTTAATTGGCTTATTTTGATTGGCTTTTAACTTGTTATTGTGACCAATATATGATCGAGAAGAGTAAATTAAGGAAAAATAAATTGGTTTACAGAAATACAAATATGAACAAGCAAAAGCAATGGCAAATTAACCGCATACCTATGAATGAGTTAACTCTTTAATTAAAATTTGAAAGTCATGTGTTTTTTTAGGTGTTGTCGATATCTTTGTTCCTTTATGCCAATTAAGCGCCCCTACAGTAGAAAATTAATGCGAATTTATATGTGTAGAAAAGGAGTAAGATCTTGATAAAGAGGTTTATGTCTTTAATTATTGATATTTAATTTATAATATACTCTATATATGTGCTATAAATATTATTTTTCTTGATAGTCCTTCCCCTTAATGAATTTGTTGCTATGCTCTATTAAGACAGTGACTGTTAATGTTATATTTAAATTCATTCACCGCTAATTTTATTAAGAGTCAATGTTTACTTCTTACTTTAACGAACTATTGTAATTTGGTAGCTTATTAAAAATGTGAAGGTATTTGCTCTTTCGGAATTATGCCTGAATGTGATAATTGCAACTAATTAAAAAATATATAAGTTTGAATGTATGTCTTGCTTAAAACAGTTGTTTAATGAATTATGATTTGAGTCGTTATTTTTTATCTGATTAAAGAAATTGATTGATAGAGCCAAATGAAAAAATTAGGGAATACGGGTTTGATTTGTCCTCCGATAGTATACGGAACCAGTTACCTCGGGAATTTGTACCAAGAGCTTACTGAGGAGGAGAAGTTGGCCTTGATAAAGGAATGGTTCAATGTGTCGTATGGGAATGTAACTATAGACAGTGCAGGTAAATATGGTGCTGGTCTAGCCTTGGAAGTTATCGCGCATGGTTTGAAGAAGTTGGGTTTTTCGCCAAAAGATATAACTATTAGTATCAAGTTGGGATGGTATCGCGTCCCCCTTGAATCATCAGAGCCAACATTTGAGCCGGGAGCCTGGGTTAACTTGCAGTATGATGCTGTCCAAAAAATCAGTTATAGTGGTATTTTAGAATGTTGGGAACAGGGCTGTCGTCTCTTGGATGGTTTTAAACCTTTATTGGTTTCAGTTCACGATCCTGATGAATATTTACAGAGTGCTCACAATGAAGAGGATAGATTATTAAGGATGGATAATATTTTGGGCGCATACAAAGCATTGTTTGAACTGAAGGAGAAAGGAGAGGTAAAGGCTGTGGGTATTGGTTCTAAAGACTGGTTAGTAATTAAGGAACTTTATGATAAAGTGCATTTTGATTGGGTGATGTTTGCCAATAAATTTACCCTTTATCATCACCCGGCAGAAATCCTTCATTTCTTTGAACAACTGCATAAAGATGGCGTTGTGATTATCAATTCTGCCATATTTAATGGTGGTTTTTTAACGGGAGGGCAATATTTCGATTATCGTAAAGTTGAAGAATCGGATCTCAATAATCTTCATTTGTTCGAATGGAGAAAACGTTTTTTTAAAGTGTGTAAATACTTTTTTGTAGATCCGGGTGATGCTTGCCTAAAATTTGCCTTATCTGCACCACAAGTAAATGCCGTGGCTTTAAATCCGAGTAAACCACATAGGATGCTACATAATAAGCATGTAGTGGATTCTGAATTTACTGGTGAATTCTGGAATGCATTAAAAGCTGAGGCTATTATTTTAAATTATTATCCATATGTATAGATACTCTTTATTATTTTAATTAATACATATCGTGATTTCTGGAATTGTTATCCAAATAATTTGAATAGATTGATGAGGAATTGACTTTTATTAAATAATGTTTAGGCCTGAAGATCTTAAAGAGGTGGTAGATCAGGTGGGGGATGACAGTGTTATTTGTGTTCTCGAAAGGCATACAGTTGAAGAAGCGGAGTGGTTGCTATCCTTGAAAGCAGACCATGATTTTTAAGAGGTTTAGTTGGGTGGTGAATTTTGGAGACAGGGAAAACATGATAAAGCCGGTATTCTTACCTCATTAAGGTCTTTTACTGAGTGGTTGTTTGTTTGCAGTAAAACAACCCTAATGACATTGATTTCTCAGTTTTCTCGAAGTTTGAAGCAATACGCTATGGTATCGGCCAGATCACTAAGTCTGCGTTTTGCCATTGAAGGTTATGGAGTAATCAGCCAGTACAGTACTCAGTCTTTTAAATATACATCAGGAGGCTATTTGCCAAACGTTTATTGCTTTGATGATGTGGGGACAGAAAGACCAATGCAATACTATGGCAATGATTGCAATGTTATGGGAGAGATTTTATTGGGACGTTATGATCATTTTGTCAAAAAAGGCATGCTGACCCATATTACCACCAACCTGTCGGCTTCAAAGCTGGAAGAACTGTATGGCAACCGTTTAAGAAGCCGGATGAGGGAGATGTTCAACCTGGTGGCTTTTTCGGTTGATTCCAATGATAAAAGACAATGAATAACCCTTAAAAATGTTTGTATTTTTACCCCATGAGTAAGACAAAAAAAGACATTAGTGAGCTTGTAAGGGAATATATTCAGTCCATTGATCCTAATGCAGAAATCGTGCTGTTATTCCCCCAGGGTAAGAATATGCATGAAGAAGTGCAGGTATTTGTGCTATTGCCTAAAAAAGTTGATTATGCCACAGAACAGGAATATATAGAAACAAAATATAAGGTAGAACTGGAATCAGGTCTGTCATTATTTATTTATGTTTATAACAAAGAGAACTGGAATAAGCAGTTTAAAAATACCCCCATATATAAGAAAATTCAGAGTGAAGGAATTGTCTTATAAGACTTCCCTCCGGCACATTTGCCAAACACAAGATACTTAAAGACTATTACAGGAAACACAGGATAACAGTTTGCCAAAAAAGCCATCAACGCACCACCTTCCCTTAAAAGCCTTACAAAACAGATCATCCCAAATATCCTGGCCCGGAGCCCCACCAAGCCGTTGATATTTGGGCTTCCTGTTTTACAAGGCTGGTTTTATAAGCTATTTTTCAATTCTTCTACTATACCGTAATAGCTATCAATAATTTGCAGATAAGGCTTTTTCAGTTACGCTTAAGCCAAGATATAGCCGGTCTGTCAGGGCGCAAAAGTGTTCGGCATAAACCCGCTGATTGATGCGCATTGATCCGGTTTTTGACCAAAACACATGTGCTTTTATTCATACCTATTTACAGATTAAAAACAATGATTTAAAGCCCGCAAAAAGCACATAAGTTTGTAAGTCAAATAAGTAATGCCCATCAATCATTGGCCTGCCCACAGTCCATTTATTCCCCTTCCTTTTGCATCCTGACAGCCCTTAAATGAAAGGTGGCTTAAGCGAACAAAAAAGCCGACAAATGTACCTGAAATATGTTTTGATGACAGATCATATCAAAGCGAACTATTTAGTTAATAACCTTAAAATGGAAAAATCACAACGAACTAAATCCATCTGAATAGCTCTGGAATAGACCAAATCAACACAAATACTATCGATTTTTCATATGGATCGAATATCAAATCTATACAAATCACACCCTAAAAATTAATCTATATCAACTTGGGAACAGGTTGGAAGAGGTACCACTGGATAAACTCGAAAAGGTGGCGATCAAAAAGGATTTTATTGAAAAGATGGATCAGCGAGAACTGAATGATTTTCTGAACGGATTCCGGTCTCAGAAACTCTATACCGTCAATGCCAGCATCAATGATGAAAACTATCGTATACCTGCCAAGATTCGTTTACAGCAGGAAGGCGATGAGATCAAAGTCAGATTGCATCCTATTCAGCGTCTTCATATCCCGGATCAGTTTATGGGGCATACTTTCAACAATGACGAAAAAGCAGCTTTGCTGAATGACCGCAATATTGGTAACGTGATTGAGCTGCAGGATCTGAACGGTAAGAAAGACAATTATTTTATTGGTGTCGATACTAAGACCAACGAGATCATTCCATTAAAGCAAAAGAATATTACCCTTTCAGATTCTATTAAAGGGGTTAGTTTGAGTGAATCGCAAAAGAAAACCCTGATGGAAGGGGGTAAAGTCAGCCTGGATGGTATGACCGGAAAGAACGATAAAAAATTCTCAGCTACACTCCAGGTTGATCCTGCCGGACGTACCATCTCGTTTTCTGATTTTAAACAAGAGAAAGCACAAAATCAGAAACAGGACAAAACCGAAACGGTAAAAAAAAAGTAAAGGGGTCAAAGTAGGTTGAAAACCATTCAACCTTCAGCTAAAAAGGGAAAAGTTAAGGGATGACTTTTCCTTTTTTTATCCACTGAAAAGGATGGCATATTGACAGCTAAGAAGTAAATGCAAGATGTGTTTTTCAGTACCTGAAAAACGGATGTCTTGCTCTTCGAGGTGAATTAATATTTTGAAGCGAATAATACATCTTAGATCTATTAAAACATACTTTTCAACTTTTTCATATCCTTACTTATTTTAGAGTCTATTATTTTACCGTAAATCTGTGTAGTTTTTAGCGAGGTATGCCCTAACATTTTAGAAACAGTTTCGATAGGAACTCCATTGGCAAGCGTAACAGTAGTTGCAAAAGTGTGCCTAGCTATATGCATTGTAAGATCCTTATTAATTTCGCAAATGTCAGCTATTTCTTTAAGATAAGTATTCATTCTTTGGTTTGAGTTTATAGGTAGAAGTTTACCTTTGTTTTCGTTCTTTGGATAGTTTTCGTATTTGTAAAGAATAGCTTTTGCTTTGGGTAAAAGAGGTATTCTGCAACGACTTAATGTTTTAGTTCTATCAATTATTATCCACTCTTCACCGTCATCACCTTTAAATATATGTGATTTAGTTAGCTTTTAGATATCAGAATAGGATAAGCCGGTATAACATGCAAATATAAAAATGTCCCTAACAGTTCGTATTCTTTCAATTTCAATTTTCTTGTTTTCAACCTTCTTAATCTCATTAAGAGAGAGGAAATCTCTATTGGGTTGATAACGTTTAACCTTAAAATTTATGTATGGATTCTTATTGATTAAACCTAAGGCAATTGAATCATTTAATACTTTTTTCAATTTTTTATGATAGTGCCCAATTGTATTAGGACCGACTCCATGATGTATTTTTAAGAATGAGTCAAATGAGGCTATAAACTTGTAATTGATGCCTGATAAAGGGATATCTGTTTTTTTATAGGTTACTTTAATAAATTCCTTGAGTCTCCCAAAAATGGTTTTATAATGTTTGTAGGTCCCATAAGAATAGTCATATCCAACACGCCTATGAATATCATCAAGAATGGTTTGAAAGGTAACAACAATGAAATGTTGGGGAGTGTTGGTTAAACATTCTTTTAGGCTGTTGATGTCATATGGATTTCCAAGAGATTCTAATTGGTAATATTTATCAAAAATGGTATTTGAAAAATTATTTAGTTTTTTGTTCAAATTCCTTGAATTCTCAGCTAGAGGTGCAACCTTCTGAGCTAAATTATCCCAATCGCATGAATTTAAATACACACCTGTTGACAATTCTATCCTTTTTAAATCAATTGTACATCGAATGTAAACAGGATATTTACCATCTTTTCTGCGTTTTGATTTTTTTAATAAAAAGTTAGTAATGAGCCTCATAATTCAATATTTTAAAATTATTTATCAATAATTGGTCTCGATAGGTCTCGGCAAATTCGAATTTACACACTTGAATTATCGAAATAAAACCCAAAATGACCTAAATTGAACCAATATAAATTTCAAAATATCAGAAGGTTATGATTTGCTGAGACCTGTTTTTTAAAAAAATGAATAGGTCTCGGTAAAGTCTCTTTTAAGAGGGTATTTTAAGCGATTTTTTGGTATTTGAGGGAAAAACAAAAGCGCTTAAAACCTTCATTTTAAGCGCTTTTTGTTGTTTATGATGTTCTTTTCAGTGATTCCGACGGGATTCGAACCCATGACCCACAGCTTAGAAGGCTGTTGCTCTATCCAGCTGAGCTACGGAACCATCCTTGAATGCCTTTTTCTAAAAGCGATGCAAAGATAATCATTCAAGTCAATCTGTCAAAAGTATTTTCTTAAAAAATAACGATAGAAATAGTTTTGTGTTGGTATAAGTGATGTAGTTGTTTGGTAACTAGGATGATTGTGTTGTTTGGGTAAAATCAATATTTATTAACCTTTATTGATTTTGCTTTTAGTAGCTTTGCACCAAAATTGAGAGGAATGTCTGAAAGGAATGTAAGAGAGCTGGAAAGTGAGAAAATATCAAAACTACTTTATAAATACTTTATGCCTGCTTTTGCAGGAGTAATTATCAGTTCGCTTTATAATATAGTCGATCGTATATTTATTGGTCAGGGAGTAGGCTCATTGGCTCTTTCGGGATTAAGTGCCATTTTTCCAATTATGGTTATTATGGTTGCCTTTGGCATGCTAATAGGCGTTGGTGCAGGTGTAAGGGTGTCATTTAATCTAGGGAAAAAGGATTTCGACAGGGCAGAGAAGGTGTTGGGAAATGCATTTGTGTTAATGGTGCTTGTGTCTTTATTTATTACCCTTATTGGGTTCCTTATTAAACATCCGTTATTAACGTTCTTTGGAGTAAATGACGAGACATATGATTATGCCAACGATTACCTTGATATTATATTATCGGGAACGGTTTTTCATATCGTTGGTTATTCGCTGAATAATCTTATTCGATCAGAAGGAAGTGCCAAAATAGCCATGTTTTCAATGCTCATTGCGGCCGGGCTAAATATTATTCTGGACCCTATCTTTATTTTCTGGTTTGATATGGGAGTGAAGGGAGCAGCTTATGCTACAGTTATTTCACAAATAGTATTGTGTTTTTGGGTACTGGCTCATTTTCGTAGCGAAAGAGCAGTGATTCGTTTACACTCCAGAAATTTCAGGATAAAAAGAGATATTGTATGGTATATTATTACCATTGGTTTTTCTCCTTTTGCCATGCAGCTGGCTTCCAGTCTGGTATTTGTACTTTTAACGTGCAATTAGTTGAGTATGGAGGTGATATTGCTGTAGGAGCCATGGGTATTATTTTAAGTATTGCCATGCTGATGGTGATGACTGTTATTGCCATTAATATGGCAGCACAACCAATAATCAGTTTTAATTTTGGAGGTAAAAACTTCATCAGGGTGAAAGAAACACTGGTGATTAGTTTAATTGCAGCTACTATCATATCGGTTATCGGATTTCTGGCAGGTGAATTATTCCCGCGAGCTATCATTAAGCTCTTTAATACTGACGATAGCCAGTTGTTGGAGATAGGTGTTAAAGGTTTGCGAATATTTCTTCTGGCTTTGCCTCTCGTAGGATTTCAGATTATTACGGGTAATTATTTTCAATCGACAGGAAAAGCCGGTTTAGCAGCATTAATTTCCTTACTTCGTCAGGTAATTGTTTTATTGCCTGTTTTGCTTATTTTACCCAAATATTATGGTCTGGAGGGTGTATGGTTTGCAGGTCCTATAGCAGATACCATTTCAGCTTTTGTAACATTCTTCTTTTTACTTAGAGAGATGCGTAAGCTTAATGCACAAATTGCTGTTTACAATTAATAAGTTTTGGATGTTTAAATACAAAAGCCGAACATTAAAAAAAAATGTCCGGCTTTGCTTTTATCACTATTATACTGTGGTAGGAATCTTCTAATGTTCCAGTTTATCCAGATTCTTTTGTATTTTTTTGATGGCTGTTTCAATTGATTTCTCAGGTTCTATAACATTGTATTTTCCCCAGAAATTATCATCTGCAAAACCCAGTTGAGCATCAGTCATAACAATATTCATTTTCATTCTGTCTGATGATTTGAAAGGTTTTTCATTTGTTGCTTTCCAGTCGGTTACTGCCATCTCAATTCCGGTGTGATATACAGAGTTGAATAAACGCTTATTCCATTTTACTTTAAAGGTTAATTCGCCTCTTGAATAACCATAGATCCATTTACCATCTTTTTCACGATAGGATACCATATAGCTGGCTTCGGTAGGATAGACTTGTGCTCCGGCAGGTTTACGCTTAATGAACATGCGCGCAACAGCAGCCTGATCTTCGGTGTTAATGTTGTATGTTGCATTTACAATCGCCAGACTTTCGGCATCGATATATAATTTACCATAGAATAATGGTTCTTGTACCCATTCGCGTTGAGCAAATTCAAGAACATAAAGTAATCGGTTATCCTCACGGGTAATATTGGCAATACTAAAAGTATAATCTTCAAGTACATCATAATCCAGAATCATATACGGATTTTTCATTATATCCAGCATTATGGTTGAGTATGGGCCTCCCTGAAGCTTAAAAACAAGAGTGTCAAGTTTCGAATAATCGGCACTTTTTCGACCTTTCATCAGTCTGATTACATCTTGTCGATCGTTACCATACGAATGCTTGTAAACTTCAACTACTGCTTCTGAAAGGGATGCATATTGTCGTCTGTTTTTGATGGTTTCTCTATAGAAGGCTGTCATAAGACTTTCCTCCTGGATGTAGTTCTCATTACGGCGCTGAATAACAGCCTGTATTAATAAGTATGGGTCTTTAGGAAAAACATTAATAGCATCAAGAGATACTGTTAATAGTTCGAGTTTAATTTTGTTTTTATCACCCTTTAAATCTTTTATGTCGACCATTTTGCTTTTGTAACCAATGTAAGAAACGGTCAGTTTTTTGTTAAGCATTTCTTTAGGAATCTTCAAACTGAAATCGCCCTCCGAATTGGATACGGTTGCAATGTTGGTATCTTCAACGGTTAGGTTGGCAAATATTAATGGAGATCCATTGTCTGAATCCATTATAGTTCCTTTAACAAGCTTATAAGATAGCGTATCATTCTGATCCTGTTTTTTCAGAAATGTACTTCCCAGTATATTTCCCGAAATAAAAAGAGCAATAATTAATAGTGTAAACACACGATTAATTTGGGCTGAGAAAAAAGGATTTGCTTTCATGGTATATAGCATTAATTGATTTTACTTGTGCTTTCGGATTAAGGACAAGCAATCAATTAAAATACCCTTACTCAGAATTGATTTTTTTTACAGAATTGAATTGGGATAGTTTAGTTTTATAGTCTGATACCCATTACCAATATGTCATCTATCTGATCATTGGATCCTTTCCAATCAATAAAATGTTTTTCCAGTTGGTCTTTTTGCTCTTCCATAGGAAGCGGATGTAGCTCTGAAATTATCTGACGAAAGCCTTTTTGCATCAGTTTCTTATCGTTCGGACCTCCAAATTGAGAAGCATATCCATCAGAATACATGTAAAGGCAATCACCATTCTCATAATTGATTGTATGATTACGGAAAGACCGGTCAACTTCACCATATGATACAGGCATATGATCAGCCGGATAAATATTCAGGAAATTATTTCTGATGAGAATAATTGGATTAAAAGCACCTGCAAATTGTAGCTCTTTCTTTGTTTTATCTATGGTTACGATGCTAATATCCATTCCATCCTTAATCTCACTTTTTTCGTCCTGCTGTAATGAGTCTATCACTATTTCTCTCAGGCGATCGAGAATTTTGGCGGGTTCTGTTTCTCCTCTGTTATTAATTATTTCGTGAAGGTAAGCAACGCCAAACATACTCATGATGGCCCCCGGAACTCCATGGCCTGTACAGTCTGCTGCAACAATAATCACTTTGCTATCAATTTCACTGACCCAATAAAAGTCACCACTTACAATATCTCGTGGTTTTAGCATGACAAAATATTCAGGTAGCAAACGATCCATATCTTCTTTTTTTGGAAGGCTTGCATTCTGAATCTTCTTTGCGTATTCGATGCTGTCGGTCAGTTTTTTATTGATCGCCTCAATTTTCTGTATCAACCGCTTGTTCTGATCACGTGCCATTTTAATAGCAACCTGCGTTTTAACACGAGCTTTGAGCTCCAGTATATTAAATGGTTTTGAAATAAAATCAACTGCTCCGGCTTCAAAACCTTTTATGATACTGTCCATATCGTTCTGGCCGGTTATAAAGATGACAGGAATTTCTCTGGTTGCTTCGTTACTCTTCAGAATTTTGCAGACTTCAAATCCATCAATCCCAGGCATGATAATATCCAATAATATCAGGTCCGGTTTTTCTCTTGATAAAGCCAACTCCAAAGCCGAGTCACCATCCATTGCCGAATAAGTGACATACTTTGATAACGCATCTTTTAATATCTCAAGATTAACCTGAGAGTCGTCAACAAGTAATATTGTTGGTTTTGTATTTATCATAGATGTATAATGGATATATACAAGTTACGGAAAATGTTAGGGAAAAGTTTGATGTTATGATAAAATGTTAAAATTTATTTTATTTGAGTTTTGACGCAGCTTCTGAATCAAGCAACCAGGTTGTTTGTTTATTACTGACGAGCGAGGCAGGATAGTTTTTATAATTGCCTGATTGATTTATTATTTCTTCAGCTTTTTCAGCCTTGTTAGCCCCTGTAACTAAAAAGAAAATCTTTTCCGAATTATTGATGGTTTTGCCTGTAAGACTAACTCTTACCTGACCACTTAACGGATGCTGAGCCAAAGTGCAGATCTCATCTGATTTCCATAGTTCGATTTGATGTGGAAAAATAGAAGCTGTATGCCCGTCGTCTCCCATTCCCAGTAACATAATGTCAAATTGCGGCAGGTGATTTGAGTAAGGAACATTTTCTTCAATACATGAGATATAATCTTCTAAAGCCTGCTGATTAGTTAATTCTCCTTTAACCCTGAAGATATTAATACCCTTGGTGCCTACATGATCAAAAAGGTATTCTTTGGTCATGCCAAAGTTGCTTTCAATATCATCTGGGGGCACGCAACGTTCATCGCCCCAAAAAAACTTAATGGAAGCCCAATCTATGCTTTTGGCATATTCTTGTGCCCAAATTTTAAAGATGGTTTTGGGTGTGCTTCCACCTGAGAGAGCAATGTAAAGTTCACTCTTTTGTTGCTGTTGTTTTTTTATATAATCGGCAAGATAGTGAGCAATGGCATCTTTGCTATCAAAAATTTCAATGTTTGCTTTCATGGCATAAAAACAAAGTGTTTAATTAATTACCCATTACAATTAAACGGGGTAAATACTAAAAAGAATCGCTATAATTCACAGTAATTTCCATCATTGGCAAGATTCTTACATGGGTATCGCCAGGTAATGTTATCACCATCTATCAAATCATCTGATATATCTGGTCCCCATGTTCCAGCCGGATAACCATGTACTTTTATATCGTTATTGTTTTTCCAGGCTTTCAGAATCGGATCAACAAACCTCCAGGCTGCTTCAACGGCATCACCCCTGTGGTACAGGGTGCTGTCACCTAACATACAATCCAGCAATAATCTTTCGTATGCACTTGGTAAATGAACACTGTCCAGATCACTGTAATGAAAATCCATATTTACATTCTGTACTTTAAATCCGGCTCCGGGTACTTTCATTCCAAATTTAAACAGCAGACCTTCATCAGGCTGTATGCGAATTACCAATTGATTATGGTTATTGACAATGCTTTCGTTATTGAGAAAAAGGTGATGAGGCGTTGATTTAAAATGTATTACAATTTCGGTTACTCTTGTTGGCAGCATTTTACCACTTCTAATGTAGAAAGGCACATCAGCCCAGCGCCAGTTATCGATGTAACATTTCATTGCCACAAAGGTCTCAGTCCTTGAATTAGGATCAACTCCTTTTTCATCACGATAGCCTTTAACTTTCTCACCTTTAATATTCGATGCAATATATTGACCTCTTATTACATATTTCGAAACTTCTTCTTCTTTAATAGGACGAAGTGAATGGAAGACTTTTGCAATTTCGTTTCTTATATTGGTTGAATCAATAATTGTTGGAGGTTCCATGGCAACAAGCCCAACCAGCAATAATAAATGATTCTGAATCATATCCCGCATGGCACCAGATCCCTCATAATAGCCTCCCCGGTTACCTACGCCAATGTTCTCAGCAGAAGTAATTTCAACATGGTGAATGTAATTTCTATTCCATAGTGGTTCGAAAATACCATTGGAGAAACGAGTCACCAATAGATTTTGAACAGTCTCTTTTCCAAGGTAATGATCAATCCTATATATCTGTTCTTCAGCAAAGTGTTGCAATAATTCTTTGTTGAGCTTTTGAGCTGTTTCCAGATCATAACCAAATGGTTTTTCAACAATAAGTCTTTTAAAACCATCGGTTTCGGAACTTAATCCTTGTTTGGCCAGTTGAGCTGGAATAACGTTATACATGCTTGGTGGAGTCGCCATGTAGTAAATCAGGTTGCCATCAGTACCACATTTTTCATCCAATTCGCGCAATTGCCATTTTAGCAAGGCATATTCATCGGGTGATTGAGTGTCAAAAGAAAAATAATAAAGTTTCTCTACAAATGTTTCAATGGCATCTTTACCGGCAGGCTTAGTCACAGAAAATTGTTCTATTCCTTCCATCATTTTATTTCGGAAGTCTTCGTTTTCCATTTCTGTTCGACCTATACCTAAGACTGCAAATTTTTGAGGTAACAGATCTTGATTAAATAAATCAAATACGGCTGGAATCAACTTGCGATAAGTCAAATCGCCTGAAGCTCCGAATATAACTAAGATATGGTTTTTAGGTTTTTTCACGGCAAATATGTTTCAATAATAAACTCCTGAAATGCTTTATTGTTCTATAGCAGTTCGTTTAAAGAAATGTTTTGAATCACCCCACTCATCATAGCCAATTTTTCGATCGGCCATCTCTACTCTGATGCTTAAACAATTTGAGCAATCATCAGCACCTTCGTCAGTGCAGGGCTTATTCTGATATAGTGTATAGTCTTTTCGATGGATGGTTGGCGTTATGTTTGGCATTATCACATTAGCTCCGAATTTAAGGGCTTTTTCTCGTCCCATTGGATCGATAGCCTGTAGTGCGGTTGCTGCAGCTATGTTAATATTTGGAAGCAAGAGACGCAACGCAGCAATCATATTAATAGCCACTTCAAATCTTCGTTGAAGTGACCATAACTGATCCTTGTATTGATATAAAGGTGTTTCTGTGTGTTCAATAAATGGTCCCATACCAACCATGTCAATGTTCATGTCTTTAAAAAACAACAGATCATCGGCCAGATCTTCGTAGGTTTGAAATGGAAGTCCAATCATTACGCCGGTACCTGTTTGGTATCCTGTCTTTTGTAGTAAATTCAAACAATTGATTCGGGTTTCAAAGTCATGATGTGAGTCATTGGGATGTATCTTCTGATACAATGATTTATTTGAACTCTCTATTCTTAACAGATACCTGTGAGCACCTGCATCAAACCACTTCTGATAAGTATCTTCAGTTTGCTCTCCAAGAGAAATTGTAATGCCCAGTTTTCCGTCAGTTACCTCTTTGATTTTCTTTAATAACTCGGTTATCCGGTCAATGAATCTTTTGTCGTCACGCTCGCCGGATTGCAGCACTATTGAACCGTAATGATTGTCGTAAGCAAATTTGGCCGCTTTTAAAATCTCAGCATCATCAATGTCGTATCGTTCAGATGAGGTGTTACTTTTTCGGATTCCACAATAGAGACAATCTTTGGTGCAGTAATTCGAGAACTCAACCAATCCTCTGAAATAGACTTTGTTCCCAAGGTTCTGAATATATTTATTACTGGTTTCTTTCAAAAAGAAATCTCTTTCTTCTCCTTCAAGTGAAATGAGATGAACAAGATCTTCTTTCGAAAATGTTGATTGATGAACTATTTTGTATGTTTTTTCAAACACTTTGAATGGCTTTTTTAGAAAGGGTAAAAATAAGAAAAAAAGAATATTTGTCAGTTTGAAAGTACAATCATTCGTTTATTTTTATGTCGTTACAATTTGTTATTAAAATGTATTTTAATTTGTTATTATTGGGTTGTAAATAACAGAATATTAAATTAATGGTATTTGTTATAAATTGAAAGAAGAAATGAATCTATAATAAACTGGTATGATAAACGAACAGCTGATTAACCCGAAAAGTATAGTTGTGGTCGGAGGATCTGATAATATTCAGAAACCGGGAGGTAAGATTCTTAAAAATATTATTGATGGAGGATTTGGGGGTAAATTGTATGTTACCAATTTGAATAGTGCTTCAGTTCAGGGGGTTAGTGCTTTTGGTGATGTTACTGATCTTCCTGAAAAAATAGATTTGGCCGTTATTGCTGTGGCAGCCAAATATTGTCTTCATACGGTTGAGGTTTTGGCTTATCAGAAAAGGGTAAAAGCTTTTATTATTATATCTGCAGGGTTTGGAGAAGAGAACGAGGTAGGTGCCGCATTGGAAAAGCAGATTGTAAAAGTGGTTAATGAGGTTGGTGGATGCTTGATAGGGCCTAATTGTATTGGTGTTCTAACCACGCACCATAATAGTGTTTTCACTACGCCTATTCCGCCATTAGAGAAAGAAGGGGCTGACTTTATCTCAGGTTCAGGAGCAACCGCAGTATTTATTATGGAGGCTGGTGTTTCAAAAGGCCTGAAGTTTAACAGTGTTTTTTCGGTAGGAAACAGTGCTCAGATAGGTGTTGAAGAGGTATTGGAATATTTGGATATAACTTTTGATCAGGAGAAAAGTTCCAAAATAAAATTACTTTATCTCGAAAGTATAAGTAATCCAAAGAAGCTATTGAAGCATGCTTCATCTTTAATCAGAAAAGGCTGTAAGATAGCTGCAATCAAAGCAGGTGCATCAGAAGCGGGTAGTCGGGCAGCTTCCAGTCATACGGGAGCCATGGCAAATAGTGACCTGGCAGTAGATACCTTGTTTCGAAAAGCAGGTATTGTTCGATGCTATGGACGTGAAGAACTGGCCAATGTAGCTGCTGTTTTTATGGGGAAGCCATTGGTGGGCAAAAATATTGCAGTAATTACACATGCTGGTGGACCTGCGGTTATGTTAACGGATACTCTTTCAAACGGAGGGTTGATGGTTCCAACAATCGAAGGAGATAGAGCAGATGTGTTATTAACAAAGCTGTTTCCGGGTTCCAGTATTTCAAATCCCATTGATTTTTTAGCTACCGGAACAGCTGAGCAACTGGGGTATATCATCGATGCATGTGAGCTGGATTTTGATCATATTGATGCAATGGTAGTTGTATTTGGAAGTCCGGGTTTGTTTCCAATAAATGAAGTGTATGATGTGCTTCATCAGAAAATGAGCACATGTAAAAAGCCTATTTATCCGGTTTTGCCATCTGTTGTTAATGCAAAAGATGCTATTGATGAGTTTTTATCCAAAGGAAATTTTGGCTTTTCAGATGAGGTGAATCTTGGGCAGGCTTTGGTGAAAGTTTATAATACCACTTTTTCTCAAGAAATAATTGATCATCAGCAATATGTAAATTGCTATGATGTTCGTCAGATAATTGAAAATCAGGTTTCAGGATATGCAGCTCCTGAAGTTGTTCAGGCATTATTAGATGCAGCAGGTGTTTCAAGGGTTCAGGAAATAGTAAGTGATGATGTTGATCAACTTTTGAGTGCTGTCAGTGAAATTGGCTTTCCGATTGTGATGAAAGTTGTGGGGCCAGTTCATAAATCAGATGTGGGTGGTGTTGTATTAAATGTTGAAAACGAAGCGCAATTAATAGCTGAGTTTAGACGCATGATGCAAATAAATGAGGCCGTAGGCGTAATGATTCAGCCAATGTTAAAGGGTACTGAATTATTTGTAGGGGCAAGTTATGAGCCCGGGTTTGGACACATTGTTTTATGTGGTTTGGGTGGTATTTTTGTTGAGGTTTTAAAAGATGTTAGCTCTGGTTTGTGCCCTGTTTCGCACACAGAGGCTCTTGCAATGATTCAAAAACTAAGAGGTTATAAGATAATACAAGGAGTAAGGGGTAATATAGGAGTTGATGAAGAGGTTTTTGCTGATATCATCGTTCGAATATCTCAAATGTTAGAGTGTGCACCTGAAATAAAAGAGATGGATATAAATCCTTTACTAGGAGAAGATGAACGGATTGTTGCGGTTGATGCACGGATCAGGATAGAAAGATGATTTGATGGCTTTTATGGACTGACTTTAGTTGGGCTATGTTTGGTGGATAAACGAAAATTAATTCAGAAAAGATTGAAAACTTGATTTATATCATCCGGTATAATGCTGTTAAGTTTTAAAATCCTCTTAAATTTGTTTGTACTTACAAATCGAAAATTGGGAATACCCAACATTTGAAAAGGAATTCTCTGGAAAATAATTCAGTTAACCTGGAGAAGACCCAATTCTTTAAAAGTTCTTGATTGAACTCTATTAAGTGAGTTATTGGTTGTTGTATGCTTAATGAATATTGCAGACTTAGGTGTAAGTTGCATATCTCACATAAAAAAAGCATATTTGAATTAACAGAATTAGTAAAAACGCAAACTATGTCTCAGATTGGAATCTTTTATGGTCCGCAACTTGGAAGTGTTGAAAAAGTTGCCAATTTAATTGCGGAACGTCTTGGAAAAGATCGGGTTGAACTTATTCCTGTAAAGAATTGTGAGGCCGAAGTCATTAATAAATTCGACAATATTATTTTTGGTGCCTCTACGATTGGAAAAACTAATTGGGATTCAGAATATAAAGATACGGATTGGGATGTTTTTGCAACCAAACTTGAAAACGCCAATTGGCAAGGAAAGAAAGTTGCAATTTATAGTCTGGGTGACCATATACAATACGCAGAACACTTTGTTGATGCCATTGGCTGGATCTATGAAAGATTGGAAAAGCTGAATGTTGAGGTGGTTGGTTTTTGTCCTGCTGAAGATTATGATTTTATTGAATCAGAAGGTGTTCGCAATGGTCAGTTTATGGGGCTTCCTGTAGATGAAGATACTGAACCAGAAATGACTGATCTCAGAGTGAAAAATTGGGTGAAACGACTCATTAATGAGTTTGGTTTCTAAAATATAAAATTGGGTGGTGTACTGTATGCCACCTTTTTTGTGTCATTATTCCTGATTTAGTAATTGGGTCTGATGAATTAATCGTAAAGCAATGCAACAAAATAGTAACACACCAATAGCCAGGTCAATAGTTGACAGGGTGTTGGAAAAATATCAAATAGAGGACCTTAATAGAGCCACTATTCGTGAAATTGTTTCTGTTGTAAACGATATTGAAGAAGAATCGGGTCAGAAATACATTCGGATGGAGATGGGGGTTCCCGGATTACTTCCGTCTGAAATAGGAACACGAGCTGAAATTGAAGCACTTAAAAGAGGTGTGGCATCAAAATATCCAATGCTTGAGGGGATAAAACCTTTGAAGATGGAAGCCAGTCGCTTTGTGAAAGCGTTTGTTGATTTAGATGTTTCTGCAGAGTGTTGCGTGCCTACCGTTGGTTCGATGCAAGGTTCGTATGCCAATTTTCTGGTTACCGGACAGTTATTTGCAGAAAAAGATACGATTCTGTTTATTGATCCGGGATTTCCGGTGCAAAAACAGCAGCTGGATGTACTAGGATACAAATATGAGTCGTTTGATGTATATGATTACAGAGGTGAGGCTTTGCGCGAAAAACTGGAGTCGTATTTTGTTACAGGAAAGATTGCATCTGTTATCTATTCAAATCCTAATAATCCAACGTGGATTTGTTTTACAGATAAGGAGTTACAGATAATTGGAGAGTTGGCAACAAAATATGATGTGGTAGTTATCGAAGATCTCGCTTACTTTGCAATGGATTTCCGAGAGGATTTATCTAAACCTTTTGAGGCTCCGTTTCAATCGAGTGTCGGGCGTTTTACCGATAATTACGTTTTATTGATCTCGAGCTCAAAAGCCTTTAGTTATGCTGGTCAACGGACTGGTTTAATGTGTGTTTCGGATAAATTGTTTCATCGTAAATATGATCATTTGCAGAAACGATTTGGATTACCTAAATACGGACAGGTTTTGGTGTCCCGGGTATTATACAGCTTGTCATCCGGCGCCAGTCACTCTGCTCAATATGCTTTAGCTGCCATGTTAAAAGCTGCTTCTGATGGAGAATTTAAGTTTCTGGATGAAGTAAAAGAGTATGGAAGAAGAGGACATTGGATGAAAGAGTTGTTTTTAAATAATGGATTTGAGTTGATATACGATAAGGATATGGATGAGCCCTTGGCTGATGGGTTTTATTTTACTATCCGATATGGCCAAATGAGTGGTGGTGAATTATTGAAAGAGCTGTTGTATTATGGTGTAAGTGCCATAACACTTGGTAAAACAGGTAGTAAACAAGAAGGGTTAAGAGCTTGTGTATCACAAACCGGCAAAGAACGCTTTGTTGAGTTAAAAGAGAGATTAGAGTTGTTCAGAAATAATCATACATAAAAGGCAAAGTGTGTGACGATTTGTAAGTTGTCTTTATGTGTTTAAAAACAAGTGGATAGTGATACTAATCATGTTGTTTTTAGTGAGTGATGTGTAAATTTGAAATTAAACTAAAAGACTCAAAAATTATGGCAAAAGCGAAAGGTGCAATAGTTGTTGACACAAAGGCCTGTAAGGGTTGCGGAGTGTGTGTAACTGCTTGCCCTACAAAAGTAATTGAATTGGCTGCCGAAGTAAACGGTAAGGGGTATCATTACGCCTACATGGCCAACCCCGATTCGTGTATCGGTTGTGCCAATTGTGGGATTGTTTGTCCCGACACATGTATTACTGTTTATCGAGCTAAAGCAGATGCTACTGCTTAAAAATTAAAATTGAATGGAAATTTAGTCACACATGAGAGAACTAAAATTAATGAAAGGTAATGAGGCAATAGCCGAAGCTGCTATCCGCTGTGGAGTAGATGGATATTTCGGATATCCTATTACACCTCAGTCGGAAGTAATGGAAACCCTCATGGACCAGGCGCCTTGGAAAACAACCGGAATGGTTGTGTTGCAGGCCGAAAGTGAAATAGCTTCAATTAATATGGTATATGGCGGTGCCGGTTGTGGTAAGCGCGTAATGACTTCTTCATCCAGTCCGGGTATCAGTTTGATGCAGGAAGGAATAACTTATCTGGCCGGGTCAGAGTTGCCTTGTGTCGTTGTTAATGTTGTTAGAGGAGGACCTGGATTGGGTACAATTCAACCTGCTCAATCCGATTATTTTCAATCTGTTAAGGGTGGTGGTCATGGCGATTATAAATTAATCACATTAGCGCCAGCTTCAGTACAGGAAATGGCTGATTTTGTTGAGTTAGCATTTGACTTAGCTTTTAAATATCGAAATCCGGCATTGATTCTGTCAGATGGTGTAATTGGCCAGATGATGGAAAAAGTTGAGCTGGGAGAGTACAAGCCTCGATGGACCAATGAGTATATTGAGGAGAATTATCCGTGGGCTACCATGGGTAAAAAGAATCGCGAACGTAATATTATTACTTCTGTGCAGTTGGAACCAAGTGTTCAGGAGGCATTCAATCACAAGCTTCAGAAAAAATACAGAGAGTGTGAAGAGAATGAGGTTCGCTATGAAGAATATATGTGCGAGGATGCAGAATATTTGTTTGTTGCCTATGGCTCCAGTGCCCGTATCTGTCAAAAATCTGTGGAGATAGCACGATCTAAAGGAATTAAAGTAGGATTACTTCGTCCGATTACCTTATGGCCGTTCCCAACCAAGCAAATTGCACATTATGCTGATAAAGTGAAAGGTATGTTATCGGTTGAAATGAGTGCCGGTCAAATGGTGGAGGATGTTCGCCTATCGGTTTGCGGTAAAGTGCCGGTTGAGCATTATGGACGTTTCGGAGGTGCTATTCACTCACCAGGTGAGGTAGTAGAGGCATTGGAAAATAAACTCTTAAAAGTGTAAGACATGTCAGAAATAAATTCTATTATATCTCCTGAAAACATTGTTTATCAAAAAACACCTCTTTTAACGGATGCAACCATGCACTATTGTCCTGGTTGTAGCCATGGAACAGTTCATAAGTTACTGGCTGAGGTTTTGGAGGATTTAGGTCTTCAGGAAACAGCAATTGGAGTAGCTCCGGTTGGGTGTTCAGTATTGCTCTATAACTATATTGATATTGACTGGCAGGAAGCAGCTCACGGAAGAGCACCTGCTGTGGCTACAGGAATTAAGCGTCTTTTGCCCGATAAAGTAGTGTTTTCATATCAGGGTGATGGTGATTTGGCGGCTATTGGTACTGCAGAAACCATACATGCCTGCAACCGTGGTGAAAATATTGTAATTATTTTCATTAACAACGGTATCTATGGAATGACAGGTGGGCAGATGGCTCCGACAACTTTGCCTGGAATGAAAGCAGCAACCTGTCCGCAAGGGCGTGATGTAAGTCATGATGGTATGCCAATAAAAATTTCTGATTTATTGGCTCAATTACCAGGTACTTGTTATGTAACCCGTCAGGCAGTTCATACACCTGCCAACGTGCGTAAAACGAAGAAAGCTTTGCGTAAGGCGTTTGAAAATCAAATGGCGAATAAAGGAACCTCGTTGATTGAGGTTGTTGCAACCTGTAACTCGGGCTGGAAAATGAGTCCTGTACAGTCCAATCAGTGGATGGAAGAGAATATGTTTCCAATGTATCCGTTGGGAGATTTAAAAGACGAATAGTAACCTTGATTAAAAATTAATAAAATGAAAGAAGAAATAATCATAGCCGGTTTCGGTGGTCAGGGTGTACTTTCAATGGGTAAGATTTTAGCTTACTCAGGCGTAATGCAAGGTCAGGAAGTAAGCTGGATGCCATCATACGGTCCTGAAATGCGCGGAGGAACAGCGAATGTAACTGTTATTCTCAGCGATGAAAGAATTAGTTCACCTATTCTTCATGAATTTGATACAGCTATCATTCTGAATCAGCAGTCGATGGATAAATTCGAAAAGGATGTAAAACCAGGTGGAACATTAATATATGATGGTAATGGTATTACCCGTCATCCAGAGCGCACTGATATAAATGTTTACAGAGTTGACGCCACAGAAGAGGCTGCCCGCATGCATTCGGTTAAAACATTTAACATGATTGTACTGGGTGGTTTTTTGAAGGTTAAGCCGGTTGTTGATATGAATAATGTTATCGAGGGTTTAAAAAAATCATTACCTGAGCGTCACCATCATCTTATTCCAATGAATGAGAAAGCTATTGAGCGTGGAACTCAGATTATAAAAGACGTTTCATTGGTGGTTTAATCAAAGAGATAAGCATATAAATCCAATAGTCATAGCTGGCAATGGATCGACAGCATTAAAAAAAGCGCGACTACATAAAAGTTGCGCTTTTTTAATGAAATAAAACCGGAAGAGTCTTTTTACAATTGGGAATTTAGTAACTCTTCCGGTTTGTTGCTAAAACTTGATTTTGTAACCTATATCTATGATATGTCGGTTTCTGGCTTCGTTTAAATAGTAATCCAAATTATAGGATAAGCTTATGCTGTTCTTTTTAAATAGCTTATAACTAAATCCTAATCCGTATCTTATTTTGTACCAATCAGAGTTGGTTAGGTCGTGATAGGCCTGAATGCTTGCCTCGGGTGTAAGTTTACTGTTCTTTATATTATATTCTAACGAACCTTTATACCTGAAAAAAGCCGATCCATCGTTGTCGTCATTATAATCAGTATAACTTAATCGAAAACCAGGTGTCCAGCGATCAAAGCTCTTCTTGTATGAGGCACTCAACATGTACCGTGGTAAATACTCCGTATCTTTATTATCTCTGTAATTGATAATGTACTGGTATCGTGCAGCAAATGAGATATTTTTAAAGGCCTTGTATTCTAATTCGGCTTCCAGTTGAGTACGATCGAGTTTAAACTGGTCTTCAAAGCGAAATTCAGGAGAAAGCTCCAGCTTTAATTTCTTAGCCAGTTTAAATTGAGCAGTAAAGGCAGTGCGGGTTTGCCATTCGTTTTCAGCATTCTGCGCAGATAATGGTAGTACCATCAACAATAGAAGAATGACCGAAAAGTATCTGAATATAAATAATTTAAACTTCATTAATTTCCTGTTATAATGATTAATCGTTACCATTTACGTTATAAAACAGTGTGATTTCAGCAATGTCTCTCAGGAAGTCTATCTTCTGAATCTCGTAGCGTTTGATTGCAATTCCTGTTCTTTCTTGTAAGTCTGCTAACAATTCACTTTTTCTCATGGTATTAATATTCTCAATCTTCTCATAAATTAAAGTGATGCTATTTTCCTGTTTCAGGCTTAAGCGTTTTTCGAGAAACCATAACCCTAGTAAGATGATGCCGTTTGTGAACATCAATTCAGTATAACTTACTTTTTTATTGGCCAAAGCGTTGATAACGGAGATTCCGATAACGATGAACAAGTAAGTCATTTCCTTAATTGGAATAGCGTCTGTTCGATAGCGTATAATACCAAAAATGGCGAAGAGCCCCATCGCAAATCCTAATTCGAGTTTTACACTACTTAGTAGAAAACACATTAAGAATACAATTACACCTATTGATAAATAGCTGAAATAAAAATCTTTGCGTTTGCTGTTTCGGGCGTACATGAAATGTACAATGATAAAAATGAGCAGTAAGTTAAGTGCAAAGCGAACTACCAATTCGGTGAAGTCACCAATGTTTATCAGTTTAATATCTAAAAAACGGATATCCTCCTCCCATGAAAATGTTTTTAATAATTGAGAAAACATGGATGTGATGATTGCAAAATATGTATTCATTAATTCGATGTTAATTGATGAGTTAAAAATGATATTCTTGAAAGTTTGTAAAGATTACGTAATTGAGGTCTGATGGCATTCGACTTAATTTGTTCATCAACGAGAGATCTGCCCATTGCGTATTTGCTGAAACCAGAAGGTCTTATACGAAGTTCACGCAAAGCCAGGCCCAATTCAGATTGATTATTTCTGTCACCAGTCTTCAATTCAATAATGGCCAGATCCTTCAATAAAACAGTTTCGTCTTTTCCTGTAAATTGAAGATTAAAATCAATGGTACACCTTTCTTTAAAGTTCTTATTTACCAATGTGATTCTAAGAAAACTGTTCTGTAATCCTGGTTTTAGATAAGTTGGATCAAAAGGTGTGTTCTGAGATAAAAAGTTTTGTTCATTACCACTTAATTTATCAAATGCAACGGGTGTAGAAATTCTTTCCTTGATTGTTCTACCCTTGTTGTTTTTAAATTTGATTTCCAGGAAATGAATCCCTGTTGACAAGTAGGTTCTGCGTCGTATTTTATATCGATTCTTCTTACCTCTAACATGATTGGAATACATGTTTGCAGAAGGAGTATCAAAATAGGTTGTTTCGTATGGAAGTTGATTTTCACCATCCATCGTCAGGGCATAATAATGTGGCTGGATTTTTTGAAACAACTCGTTAAGCTGGTCCATGGTGGCACAGAATTTTGTATCGGTGCGACTCATTAACTTTACTCCATCCATTTGTTCGAGAGATATGGGACGGAAACATGAAGTGTCCAATATTTTCATTGCTCCTGCTTAATTTTATATTCAGTTTTAACCGAACAGATTTATACTTATTTACCTGTGTGTGGAATGAGCGAAATACTCATTTCTTTAATCTCTTTCCATTGCGATTTTACCCTAAATGAAGGAAAAAGTATAAGCCTTTGACTATTAAGCAACCAATTTGGCAGGTGAACTAGGAATTTTCAGGAGCTTAAAAATGGAGTTAATTTTGCATCAACCATTTTTTAAATGAGGATACCCTTGCTTTACTAATTATAATTCGTTCTTGAGTAGCAACTGTAAGTATGGCAGAAAGACGATTGCCAAACCATACTGCAACTTCTTTTATAGCCTGGTGAGCAATGATAAATTGCCGGTTGGCTCTAAAGAAGTTTTCCGGATCAAGTTTACTCATTAACGTGTCTAATGATTTATCCATTGGGAAGGTTCTGCCGTCAAGGGTTGTGACTGAAACAGCTTCGTTAGTAGTATAAAAATAGGCTATCTGTGAGGTTGGAACCGGAATTAATTTGTCTTTATGTGGAATAAGAAAAGTTTTGGTATAGTTGGTGCGATTAGAGATGAAAGTTTCCAGCCGATTGGCATACTCATCTTTATCGGCATTGGTCAGCTGTTTTAACTTCTTGATGGCCCGACTGACATCTTCAGGTTCGATCGGTTTTAAAAGATAATCAATGCTATTTACTTTAAATGCCTCCAGAGCATACTCATCATAAGCTGTGGTGAAAATTACCGGACAGGTTAATTCGACTTGTTCAAAAATTAAAAAAGATTGTCCGTCAGCAAGGTGGATATCCATAAATACGATATCCGGCATATCATTATTATTGATGTATTCAACGGAAGCCTGAATGCTATCCAGAACGCCTATAAGTTCAATGTCGGGTTCAACTTCATGCACGATGGCTTTCAGGTTTTCTGCAGCCGTGTGTTCATCCTCAATTATCAGTGCCTTCATGATGTTCTTGATTCACGTGTGTTAAAGGTAATTCTACAACAAATATTTCATTTGAAATATTTGTACTTATATCCTTTGAAGAGAGTAATTTATATCGATTGCTAAGGTTGCTTAAGCCAATGCCGGTGCCGGGTTCGGTTTCAATTTTACTTTGAATGGGATTGGAAACCACCAGTGTATCTTCGTTTTTTATATTTATTTTGATTGTCATCGGATGAGTACTGCTAATAGTGTTATGTTTAATAACATTTTCAATTAAGGGTTGAAGAGAAAGATAGGGCAGACGGTATTTGCTATAATCGTCACTATTAACATCAATGTCAAAATCAAGTCGATCGCCATACCTGATTTGAAGTAGGTAGCGGTATGCACATAAAAAGTTCATCTCATCCTGAAGAGGAACCAATTCTTTCCAGTTACCCTTTAATACATATCTAAAGATGAGTGATAATTCGTTGATGTATTTAAGTGCATTAGTATTGTCTTTAATCCTTACAAGGCCAGATAAAGCATTAAGAGAATTAAAAAAGAAATGCGGATTAATTTGTGAGGTTAATGCATCAAAACGGTTACGCAGATTTTCAGAACGTAATCGTTCCATTTCAAGTCTTATTTCCTGTTGTTTGAATAATACCTGTATTAATTGACTGAAAATAACTGTGATGATACCTACGAAAAAGCATTTAAACATCACCATGCCATTGAATATTCCCAAATCAGGTCCCCCTCCGGGCATGCTGTTAAACCCTTTTAATCCGGCATACAGAAACTGAGCCAATATGCATATAATCAGCGTTAATACTATAAAAATTGTTAATCGGTGGCGTGTAAAAAAAGGAAAATAATTTAGATACAATGCTCCACCATTGTTAACATAGAGTAGTATTAACGCGAGAAAGAAAAAATAGATGAATTCTATTAAAATTTTTGCTAATGAATGTTTAGAGCCCGGCATCTGAAGACTGAAATCCATGTCTCGGGGAGGCATCTCAAATGAATGATCATTGGGCGAGATATGATCAGGATTCTGACCGGGAGGCGGAATTCTGAATTGTTCCATGCGTTCAGGTATGATATCATCATTTTCAAGGTTTCTTACTACATCAGGAAAAATGATGAACAGGCCAATAATTACAGCTGCCAGCCAATTTATTGATTTAGTATTGAGTTTAAAAGGTGAATCTGTCACTTGGTATTAATTATTAGAATAGTAAATATATGATTTTTAACTATCCTTTTGCTTAGGTTAGTAAGAAATAACATAGCCCCTTGCACTTATGCAAGAGACTATGTTCAGTATGAAAGAAAAACAGTTAACGTCCTGGACCACCCCCTCCACTTGAACTACCTATTGTGGTTGTTATGCTGGAGGCTGTAAAACTTGTATATTGACTTCCTGATGTGTATGTACCATTTGTATATAAGCCTTCGTTTTCGGTTCCGCTATGAGAACCATTTATATAGGCCTGATATGTTGATCCAACTGAAAGATTTGGAGAAGAAACTACAATTGACTGAAAAGTCTTACCTGGTTTAAAGGTTACAATCTCTTCACCTGAACTGGTTTGCAGATTAAATAGCGTGCCAGCCGAATAACTTGAAGTGAATTTAATAAGTACTGATGGTTGTGATGAGGATGAGCTAGGAGCCTCAGCCATGCCTGAACTTCCTGCCGCTACCAGAATACCTCCTGTTATTTTGAAGGTACCGTCATAGTCGAGAGCACCATTGCCGCTGCTGATTGGACCATGAACAAGAACTGTTCCATTTGTCATTGTAACAGATCCGTTAGAGTCAAGCCCGTCGCCTGATGCATATACAGCTATAAATCCACCATTGATTGCCAGTAGAGAGTTTGTTGCAGACATACTTCCTGATCCGTTAGAAGCATTGAATCCATCATCGCTTGAATGAAGAATTACAGTACCACCATTCATGGTTATACTATTACTCTCAACACCTTCATAGCACTTGGTAATTTCTATATAACCATCCTCTATTTCTATTGAATTATCAGCATGTAACCCATCATCTCCTGCTGATATGGTTGCTGTACCCCCAATGATTGTTAATGCATCATCGGAATGAATTGCGTCATCTGGGGTGTTAATGTTGAATGTACCTGCATTAATTTGTAAGGTAGAACCAGCTTTTAAAGCTTTGGCTGATGCACCAGAACTCAAATAACCAGATGAACCACCTGCACAGGTAATGGTAAAGTATCCTTCTGAAATGGTAAGATCACTGTAGGCCTGAATACCATCGCCATCGGCAACAATATTACAATCGCAATAATCAATTTCGATATAGCCTGTACCTGAATCTTCATTATCTGATTTAAATCCGTCTCCTCCGGCATCAAGATCGAAAACACCATCCTTAATAATCAGGTAATCCTTACCTCTGATGGCGTCGTCTACAGAAGTTATATTATAATTGCCACTTGAGATGATTAATCCATCTTTACTGGCTATACCGTCGTTGTACTTTGCATTTATGATTAATGTACCGTTACCATATAATGTCAGGTCTGATTTGCTATACAAGGCAGCATTGGCTTCTGCTTCACTTCCATAAGATGAACCATCGGTTAAACTGTTGGAGGTGTCATCAGCCAGCATTATTACTGTTTTTTCTGAATCTTCGATGTAGATAGCTGCATTGTTTGAGCAATTGATGTTCGCTCCATTCAGTTGAATATGAACGCTCTCGCTATCGGAAGAATTTACTCTCAACTGACCATCATTTAGTGTGCCTGTTACTGTGTAATAGCCACTGCTATCAATGGTTGCAACGGTTCCGGAAACAGTAACGCCTGTGCCTTCCACATGAATAGATGTTCCTTCAAGGGCAATTAGGGTACCGTCAGATTCATCCCAATTATAGTCAATTTCTTCATCATGACTATCACCGCTTGCTGTGTCATCATCATCCTCAATGGATTCGATATCTGAAGATCGATCGCAGCTATATTGAACAGCTCCAAATGCCAGCAGTATTAAGATATAAAATAAAAATTTTTTCATATTTTCCTCCTATTGTAATTCATCACGATTTTACTTATAAAATAAGAATGGTGTGTCGCTTTGAATTGCCAATGGGAAAAAATGAGAGGTGAAGTGGGTTTTTATTTAGAAGATTAAATTATAAATTGAATTATTTCAGTTGTCTTATTGATTTATCCAGTCAATATCTTTTTTTAGTAAAGCCTGTGTTTCTGCCTCTTTTGAGCCTTCTTCGGGCATGTGCATATATTCCCATGAAGCATCGGGTGGCATACTCAAAAGAATGGCTTCTGTATTTCCTCCGGAAACCAAACCGAATTTGGTTCCACGGTCATGAACAAGGTTAAATTCTACATATCTTCCTCTGCGTAATAATTGCCATTTTCGTTCTTGTTCTGTAACTGATTTATCACCATGTAGTTTAATTAACTCAGAATAGACCTCAGGATATAATTTGCCCAGATTCAGACAAAAAGTGAGCAAATCATTTATATTGAGGTATTCTCCTGGTTTAATCCTGTCGAAAAATATTCCGCCAACACCACGTGTTTCATTTCTATGACTTAAGAAGAAATAGTCATCAGCCCATGGTTTAAATTTGCTGTAGAAATCAGGATGAGCGTTATCGCAAACCTGTTTTAATTCTTTATGAAACCATTTCGCATCTTCTTTTATAATATAGTGTGGTGTCAGGTCAATACCTCCACCAAACCAACTAATGCCATTGTCGAGTTCAAAATAGCGAACATTCATATGTATAATGGGCACATGAACATTAACAGGGTGCAGAATGGAAGAAACTCCTGTTGCAGTGTAATGGTTTGCATCTTCACCTAATAGCCCGGCCATTTGTTTCGTGTATTTGCCACTAACTTTAGAAAAATTAACAGCAGCTTTTTCAATGTATTTGCCATCCTGCATCACACCTGAAATACCATGACCAATATCTTTTTGCCAGGAGTTCATTTCAAATAATGCTTTACCATCTGCTACGTTTAGAACCTGGCAAATATGTTGTTGAAGATTTTCGAATTGTTCTGATATATATTTGGCGTCTGTCATTTTCAATTGTTTTTCGGATAAAACGATTAAAAGAGAAGGATGTTTAAATAAAGGTGATCAAGAAGGTAATTCTGCGTTGCAAATGCTTTGAAAAGTTTTCTTTTTTGATTACATTCCATGTGTATAACTTCTAATGCCAGTGTTATGAGAAACGGAAAGATAAATCTGGTGGATCTTGATTTTGAATACAAGATGTGGAAAAACAGATTGACCCTATTTGTTCAGGAGATTGACATTTTGAAAAACAGGAATGAAGAAGTAAAATCGGAAAAATACATTGATGAATTAAATACTGTTGAATTGATGGTGCTCGATCAGCATGTTGATCAGCTAAATAAGCTGCTCAATCTTATTAAAGTTCAGGAGAATGAAATGCAGTTTTACAATAAGGATTTTCCGATAACGATGGATCATAAGTACTTTAAAGAACATGAGACTCTGCGCAAACAAATGGTCAGTATCTCTAAAGTGCATTTATCGAGGGTGGCAGATTTGATTGATGCTTTAGGTATTTAAGAAATATATCAGAAACTGGTTTTTGGATTTTGGTCTTGTCAATTGGGGCAAGGCCATTTTTTTCGTTTCTTTGCAAAAATATTCAAATATGCCTAAGGATTTTAAAACACGCGTTAAGATAAAAGCTGAGTTGGAAGATGTATTTGCTGCTTTCACCAATCCTTTTACCATTGAGTTATGGAGTGGTTACCCTGCAGTTATGAGTACAGTTCCGGGATCGGAGTTTTCACTTTGGGAAGGAGATATTGCCGGCCATATTCTAGAAGTTGAAGACCAGCAGCGAATTGTACAGGAGTGGTATTTTGGTCCGCAGGAAGAGCAATCGATCGTTACCATTAAGCTTTTCCCGCAGGGAGGAAATAAAGTGCAGGTAGATGTTTTTCATACCAACATTCCCGACGAAGCTTTTGATGAAATAGTAGAAGGGTGGAACGAATATTATCTTGGGCCAATAAAAGAATTTCTAGAGATAGAATAGGCTATCAGCCCATTCTACCTTTATAATCTTCATATCCGAATTCGCGAACAATGTTCAGTCCCTTTGTATCATTCCATATAGCTATGGCAGGATGAGGTACACCATTAAACATGGTTGTCTTTACCATAGTATAATGTATCATATCTTCGAAAATTAGCTGATCACCTGTTTTCAATTCCTCATCGAACGACCAAAGGCCCATAAAATCACCGGCAAGACAACTGTTGCCACCTAAACGGTAAGTCGGTTTATCTTTTTGAGGCTCGTGATAAGCACCTGTTATTCGAGGCTTGTATGGCATTTCAAGACAGTCGGGCATGTGTGCTGTAAAAGAAACATCCAGAATAGCAGTTCTTATTCCGTGATCCAGAACAATGTCAACAACAGATGCAACAAGATCACCTGTTTGCCACATAAAAGCACTTCCCGGTTCAAGGATAACCTTTACATTCCACTTATCTTTAAATGCTTTCAGTATTTTAATCAGATGTTCGGTGTCATAGTCTTTGCGAGTCATTAAATGACCACCGCCCATATTAATCCATTTGGCCTTTTGCAGGTATGAAGCGAACCTTTTTTCAATTGCCTGCAGCGTTTTTTCCAGATCATAAGAAGATGATTCGCATAACGAATGAAAATGCAGGCCTTCAATTTCAGATGGAAGTTCAGCTGGAAGATTGCTGGCTGCAACACCTAAACGTGTTCCCGGAGCACATGGATTGTACAGGTCTGTTTCAACATCACTGAATTCAGGATTGATGCGTAAACCTGCAGAAATTGCTGTTGGGTGTGCAGCTAGCGCATCTTTATGCATTTCAAATTGAGTGATAGAATTAAAGGTAATATGGCTGCTGTATTTTAAAATTTCAGCAATATCCTTCTGAGTAAATGCCGGAGAATAAGTATGAGCCTTGGTTCCCATTTCTTCAAAGGCCAAACGAGCTTCATGAATAGAGCTGGCAGCTGCTCTTGGAATGTATTCGTTAATGATTGGGAATGCACTCCACATGGCACAGGCTTTAAAAGCCATTATTATTTCTATTCCGGCTTTGTCCTGAACTGTTTTTATTAGTTCAAGATTCTTTCTTAAACGTGTTTCATCTAAAACGTAACAGGGAGAAGGTACTTGCTTGTAGTCAATAGCCATTGTTTCTATTTTTTTGCAAATAAAAATAAAAAAGCCGAAATGCTCAATGCATTCCGGCTTTTTCGTGGTTAATGTATTTTATGGCTAATGTTTTGCTAAGTATATTTTAGCTGCCGCTTGCACCGTAGTTTGGTAATACACGTGCACTAGGATCGTTAACATCACAATTTTCCCAAGTCTTGTTTGGCATCCAGAAGTCAACAACAGTTTCACTTCGTCCAGGGAAATGAGATTCAAATATTTCGCGATACATTAATGATTCTTTTGAGATTGGAGTAGCATGTTTGTATTTAAACTGTGCTTTCTGCAAATCTTCATCAGAATACATTTCTTCAGCGTAAGCCTTTAAATAGTCAACACAGCTATGTCCAACTGCATCAGAGAAGGCAGCCTTTTCGCGGTATAAAATATCATGTGGTAAATAATCACCTTCAAAAGCTTTTCGTAACAAGTATTTACCTACACCAGTGAAATTCATCTTCTTTTTAGGGTCGATACTCATTACATATTCAACAAAGTCAAGATCACCGAAAGGTACACGAGCTTCTAACCCGTTACATGATATGCTCCTGTCGGCTCTCAATACGTCATACATGAATATTTCCTTGATTCTTTTTTCTGCTTCTTCCTGGAAAGCTTCAGGTGATGGAGCATAATCGGTGTATTTATATCCGAAAATTTCATCACTGATTTCACCGGTCATCAATACTTTGATATCGGTGTTTTCAGCTACGTATTTCGTTACCATATACATACCCATCGATGCACGAATTGTGGTGATATCGTATGTTTCGATGCAATATATAAGGTGACTTAATGAGTCGAAAATATCCTGACGTTTAAATAATACTTCTGTATGATCTGCTCCCAGGTAATCTGCAACCTGACGGGCATATTTAGTATCAATAGGATCGTCTTCGATACCAACAGCAAAGGTTCTGATTGGTTTATTAAGCATTTTAGCACCAACGGCACATACAATACTTGAATCCAAACCACCGCTTAATAGGAATCCTACCGGTACATCGGCATGAAGTCTTTTTTCGATACCTACTGTAAGTTTTTCGTTGATGTTTTTGTAAATCTCTTCTAAATCATGATCAACAAAAGCTTCAACTTTTGAAATGTCGCGATATTGTTTGATGCTCTCACCATCGTAGTAGTGTCCCGGAGGGAATGGCTTTACATCATCACACAATTCTGTTAAACTCTTCATTTCGCTGGCGAACATGATGTTGCCATCTTTTGAATATCCGTAAAACAAAGGACGTATTCCGATAGGATCACGTGCTGCGAAATATTTTTTAGCTACTGAATCATAAATAACAAATACGTACTCTGCATCCAGGGCCTTGGCAGTTTCTTCAATTCCTTTTTCCAGGAATAATGGAATAATTACCTCGCAATCGCTGCTTGATTTAAATTCGAAAGATGATTCGTATGTTGCTTTAAGCTCATTATAATTGTATACTTCTCCATTACATACCAAATTAATGTGCTTATAAACTAGCGGTTGATTACCGGCTGCTGAAACATCCATAATGCTTAAACGATGGAATCCCATCCATCCATCATCATCAAAATCTCGGGTAATTGAATTATCTGGTCCACGGTACTGGATCTTTTTAAACTCTCTGGCAAACTTAAGTTTGTCCATCATGTCACTTCCTGTATACACTGCAAATCCACACATGTCGTTCTACTTTTATAATTGTAATGGAGTAATTTGATTTAAATTTCTAATTCAAAAGTAATGAATTAATATTTAAAAGCAATAAAAACTATCAAAAAATAAGATAAAGGCTATTTAAACTATCAAATCAACACAAATTAAAAGTGGGGGTATGTCTGTTGAAAGTCTCAAAAAATGAGTTGGTTTGGTTCTGGTTTTGGGGGTGGTCAAGCATTTTGATTAAAAAAAATATTTATTGAAGTGATAAATGGGGGAGGTGTTGAAAAAAATAAAAAATGATGATTTATTAGAAAAAAAATCAATAAAGTTTCGATTTGAAAATATAAGAGTGTTTACCTTGTAAAAGGGAAATTAATAAAAGAAAAAAACCGCTAATGTAAGTATTAGCGGTTTCAGATTATAAAATGGTTATTTTTTACAATTCAAGATCAACATTGTGTAGTTCGTGCCAAGGTAATCCCAATTTATTTAATTGTTCCATAAATGGATCCGGATCAAATTCCTCAACGTTGAATACACCTGGTTTTTTCCAGATACCTTGTAAGTACATCATTGCTCCAATGGTAGCAGGAACGCCAGTAGTGTAACTAACTCCTTGTGTGCCTGTTTCATTAAATGCATCCTGATGTTTACAGTTGTTATAAACGTAATAGGTTTTTTCCTGACCGTCTTTCAAACCTTTAATGCGACAACCAATTGATGTTTCACCTGTATAATTTTCACCCAGATCTCCAGGATTAGGCAAAACAGCTTTCAGGAACTGGATAGGTACAATCTCTTTTCCTTCGTACATGATAGGCTCAATACCGGCCATTCCAATATTTTGAATTACTCTAAGGTGAGTAAGATACTCTTGTCCGAAAGTCATCCAGAAACGGGCACGTTTAATACTTGGATAATTTTTCACCAACGATTCCAGTTCTTCGTGATAGATGACGTATGATTCCCGATCGCCAATATTTGGATAGTTTAATGGCTTATGAATTTCGTGTGGTTCTGTTTCAACCCATTGTCCGTTTTCCCAATATTTACCTTTTTGGGTAACCTCTCTGATATTAATCTCAGGGTTAAAGTTAGTAGCGAATGCTTTACCATGATCACCACCATTACAATCTACAATATCAAGATACTGAATCTCATCGAAGTGATGTTTAGCTGCATAAGCTGTATAAATACTTGTTACTCCCGGATCGAAGCCACATCCCAAAATAGCAGTAATACCAGCCTCTTTGTAACGATCCTGGTACGCCCATTGCCATTTGTATTCAAATTTAGCTTCATCAATAGGTTCGTAGTTAGCTGTGTCGAGATAAGCTGTTTTAGTCTCCAGACAGGCATCCATAATGGTCAAATCCTGGTAAGGAAGAGCTACGTTAACCACGATATCAGGCTTATAAGAGTTGATCAATTCAACCAACTCAGGTACATTGTCTGCATCAACCTGTGCAGTTTGTACCCTGTTATTTCCAATTTTATTGGCAATGGCATCGCATTTATTTTTTGTACGGCTTGCCAACATTATTTCAGTAAACACCTCCGGCAAGGATGCCATTTTATGGGCTACAACGGTTCCTACACCGCCAGCGCCAATAATCAGAACTTTACCCATTCTTCTTTTTAAATTTATAATCTGTTAAAAGTATTAAGGTGCAAATAGACAAAAAAATAGCATGATGTCAAATGGATAGGTTCATAATTAATGATTTTTTGGTAATTTTTTTTCAGTTGAGATTATTATTACTGTAAATAGCATTTTGAAGTCTAAATATGGAAGATGTCAAATGACTTTAAATGAGGATCCGATCTGATTAATGAACATTGTTAATCAGATCGGATACTTCTTTCAGAGATGATAAAGATTAAAAAGGCCGCGCTCTGTAATTAGAACACGGCCTTTTGATTTATTGGTTGGAAAAATTATTTCTCAAAACAATTAATGTTATCAACTTGCCAGGTTGTTGTTTGGCTTGTGCTTCCTGAATATTTAAATGCAATATGTATTGTTCCTGAATATGATGATAAATCAATATCACCTGAATTTTCGAAAGTTGCATAATTGCCTGATGGCACGGTAGGTAGTGCAACGTCAAGTTTAGTTGCCGTTGCATCCCAAGGATTTGAACTGCCATCGTAATCTGTTAATACATATACTTCCAATGTAGCACCGTTATCATAACCGCCGTTAATATCGCAGTTGAAGTTTGGATTGGTTTTACCATCCAAACTAATTGAAGGAGTTACTAGCCAGATGTCGTTTGTAGCATCACTTGAACTATATGCTGTGGCTTGTGCATATTTGTTATTGTTATAAGTTTTACCTTGCCATAAACGTTCTCCGGTTTCTGCATAGTTGCTCATGCCAGTAATAAAGATATCCATACCATCTGCTGCATTTTCGAAATTTTCATAGTAGAAGCTACCAGCAGGATAATCAGCTTCAGCTGTAGGATCATCTTCTGAACGATTGTCTGGATCTATTCCAGCTCCATCAATCCAGTATCCGGTTAAGCTTTTAACACCTTTAAATCCATAATAATATTCCAATGAACCCAAAACTAATACTTCTTTACCAAGATTAGACCCATTGTCAACCAGGTTAAGAGCTGTTCTTATATCACCACTTGGTAATTGAACAGAAACCATATTTGCAACGTTAGTTTCGCTGGCAGATTCTGCTATCAACATGTTGGTTGCCACGTCAAAAGGACCAGTAAGAGTAGCTTCACTGGTATTAGGAATAGTACCAATAATATAACCTTTAACCCATCCTGTAATGGATCCATCATCAGCTGCTGATAAAACATAACTAACATCGTATGGATCTTCTTTGGTACCGGTACCACTGCCAGAGCCACCTCCATTTGAACAACGTTCTCCTGTCATATCTAATTCTGAAGGATCGCGTAATAATATTTGTGCACTGTTGTAGTAAGAAGCAATACCAATTAAAGTGCCATTACCTTCTGGTAAAGATTCACTGGCAAAACCAGATGCGCTTCTTGTATAAACTGCAATACTATTAGTACAATCAGTTATAGTTTGAGATCCACTGAAAGTGCCAGGAACATTTGAAAATTGTACGTCACTAATTTGGACTAATTCCGACTGATAAGTTCCATCGGTGATGTCTGCAATAGTAACAGTCCTTGGAGTTACTTCAGAACCTGTTGGAAGCAGAACCTCTACCATAGTAGAATAATCCACGCTTCCAAACTGAAGCAGACCATTGTATTCGGTCAAAGTTAATCCCTGACAGTTTATTTTTATTTTGCTGCCTTCAGTGAAGGAATTTGTACCTGATTCAGTTAAAGTGATGGCAGCGGTTTCATCTTGTATATATGCTACAAAATCAGGAATGTTTCCCTGGCTGGGAGTAAATGTGACAGTCCCTTCGATGTAAACATCATCTGAAACACTGATGTCAGAACCGGTATATAAAGCCCGAAGCTGACTGATTGTTAATTTTGTACCTTCCGGAGTTTCCGGAGCTGAAGGATCTTCAGTACAACTAAATGTTGCAAAAGCAATTAAAAGCAGATAAAGACCAGATTTAAATAATTTCATAGTGTTCTTCTTATGGTTAGTTTATAACAATATTATCAATACGCATAGATGTACTCTCAGTGTTTGAGCCATTATATATAAAGGCAATAACTATAGGATTGTTCGATGTTGGTAATGCAATTGCTCCTGATTCAACCCAGGTATTTTGCGCATCCACTCCATCTGTAGCCATAGTTGCGTCTAACTCAGTCCAGGTTGCAGAGTTAACATCTCCACCTGTATAATTGGTAGAATAAACCACTTTCATCGGCTTGTTTCCTGAAAGATGTTCCCAGTAGGCAAATTGTGATTCAAACGATAATGTTTTCGCTGAATTAGCAGTAACTGGTGGCAGCATTAACCATGATTCAATAGATGCTTCTCCTGAATTATAACCAGTTGCCTGTGCGTAAATCTCTGTATTGTAAGTTTTTCCTCTCCAGGTTCTGCTTCCGGCAGTTACAAAGTTATTCCAACCTGTCAGATTAATATCGGCATTATTAGTTTGAGAACTGAAATCCTCATTAATTGTATCCACCGGATCACCTAATGTAATATCAATTTCATTGCTGCAACGATCACCCGACAGATCGATTTCATCAAAGCTACGAATTACAATTTGTGTGGTAGTGGTTGAGCCACTTGTAAATTTGGTAACAATTCCTACAAATGTTCCCTTCCCTTCTGGTAGCAAAGTGCCGGCAAACGAAGAGTAACCACTGGAACGAACAATGATTGAATTACCATCGCAGTCGACAAGTGTTCTGTTGGCTGATGCTGCGTCCTGAGTATCTGTTTCAGGAATAGCATAAGTTAAACCTAACTGACTATCGGCGAATTGAACATCATTAAATTGTACCAGCATGCCCATGTAATTTTCATCAGCCTGATCAATAGTTATGATGGCAGGCTCCTGAACCTGACCTTCTACATAAGTACGTTTGATGTAATCGTGTTTGTCGATTCCGGTTAAACGATAGTTGTTACTGTCATCAAAATAGGGTACTCCGCCTAATTGAATAAAATCACCATAATCGCTTAAGTATAATCCTTTAAGATTAATAGTAACTGAATCGTTTTTGTAAATGCCTCCGGTCGACAGAAATGTTATACGTAAACCTCCTGTTTCATCCTGAACATAAGCTTCTTTGTATAAATTGCCGTTTGATGTTTTGTCATCGCCTATGATAATTCCTTTGATACAGATATCTTCTGTAATTTCAACCGGAACTCTTTCTGTCCAATATTTGGCCAGCTCTTCAGCATATAATGATTTTACATATGAGATTGTACTTAATTCACCTTCTACAAATTCTTCGTAAGGGGGAGCATCTTCGTTATTGAAGTCACAGGCAACAAATAACGATGAGGTAAGTACGGATAAAATGATAAATATGGTGTTAAATCTTTTCATCATATCGAGTTCTTAGAAGCTAACGCTTAGGTTTAGGAAATAGTTAAAGCCATAGTAGTAATAATATTTAGGTGCGAACAATTCAGGACGTTCCGGATTGTATCGTAATTGCTCATAACCACCTGTTATAAAACTTTGGTTATTGGTTATATTACTTAAATTGGCACTTAATGAAATATAGTAACCGTCAATTCTCCAGCTTTTACCTGCAAATGCATCTATTGTATAGGCTGCATCCAATTGTTCTGGAGTACTCCAGTACAAATAAGATGTTCGGGGAATTGGGTTGTAATCCATGTAAATCTGATCGAAATACGAAGCTGTAACACCAGCCCACCAATATTGAGGAGAGTTATATTTTACTCCAACCGAATAAGCTGTTTGAGGCGTTCCGCTTATTTTAAATCCTTGAGAGTAAACAGTATTGGTTTCTAAAACTTCCTGACTGTTGTCCTGAGAAATGATAACACCAGGATTTGACTGGTAAGTATACTCACCAATTGATGCCACAGCATTAACGGTAATGGTATTGGTTAGTTTATACTCAGTACCAAATTCAAAACCAATGTATTGTTTATCTATGTCGTACATTGAATAGTTTACAAATGTACGTAGCTCTTCATGATAGAAATTCATGTTTTTAACCTGGTCATCAATACGGGTAAAGTAACCGGTTGCTCTCAGTGTTAGGTTAGGAGAACTGAAATAATATCCTCCGTCAACAGACATGTGTTTTTCTTCTTTCAGGTTCGAAACAAGATTATCTCGGGTGCGAGGCGAAACGTAAGCATTCCTGAAAACGGGAGGTTGAGTACTGTAGCTGGCATTAGCCTTAACAATATGTCTTCCGGTAAATCTATAATCTCCACCTATTTTAAAACCATAGGTGTTAAATTGTTGCTTTTCAGAGTCTCCATATGAATTATCAGGGAATAAACCTTTTCTCATTAATCCTTCACGCCAAAATTCATTGTATTTATAATGACCTCCTAGGTATACTGAGTAATTGTTTCCTGAATAATGAGTAATCAACCAGGCGTTGTAACTGTTAATATGCGGTTTATAATGATGTGAGTAGATATCACCTTCTTTCACAATTCGGTTTGGGTTATTCAAATCGTTTTGGATCACATTGTTATCATCCGGAAAATCGCGTTCAGCAAACTGATCAATATCCAGCCAGTAATCACCACCCAATAAGTCATCTACTACATTATAAATGTCTCCGGTGTACATATCTAAATTAATACCTCCGTTTACTTTCCAATTGTCGTTAAATGTATGTTCTAAGTTAGAGTTGAATTGGAATTGTGATATATCGTTTCTTCTATCTTCTACAATATAGAATGAGCGGTTGCCACTATATGATTGAGTGCTGCCGTTTGCGTTTTCAACAACAAAGTATCCGTTGTTACGGTTGGCACGGTAGAGCGCATCCCAGTCTATTTGTCTGACAGAAGGATCTGTTTTCCACATTTCAGTTATTCTTTCCTGATCAACTGAGTTGGTATAATAGCTTGGTAAATATCTGTAATAGTCTGGTCGGGGATCTTTTGCATTATTCCAGTTTAAAGAGGTATAACCACCTTTACCAAACCAATAACCGGCTGTTGATTTTATTTTAGTTGATGGGGTAGGTGTCCAGGTATGCTGTAAGGTAAATAATGGTTTGTTACCACTTCTAACTCTTGAATTACGCTTTTGACCATTTTGATAACCCCAGTAAGGATTATAGTAATTATCATCAACCAGATCATATACCTCCTGCATGGCCCCTCCACCAACTCCGCGCTCGTACATGGCAGTCAAAGCAGTAAAATTTAATCGATGTTTTTGATTAATAATTTTCTCAGCTGATATAAAAAAACTATTGGCATCATAAAATGTAGCTTCTTTATATCCTTCCTCGCTCCATCTTCGTGATCCGGATACGGTAAAAGCCCAGTTATTATCCATTAAGCCTGTTGAAGCTGTTACCATAGCTCTGTTTCGGTATGAGCGGTTGGAATTAGAATAAACTACTTTTACACCGGGACGGTATTGAGAAGCGGCAGTAATAACCTGAGTTAATCCTCCAAGAGGTTCGTTCATAGCGCCTGTGGGAGCAGCATCGGTTGTAATAACTGTATTTCGCATTACATCATTTAGTCCACCCCAATTACTCCAATACGGTTGGCCGCTTTCTGCTTCATTCATGATGAAGCCGTTGATCATCACTTTTTGCTGATCAGAATCGTATCCTCTCATTCTAAAACGTGCAGGTCCGAATGTATAAGCAGCAGCTGATACAAAAACATCACGCGATGAGCTTAACAAACCGTGAATAGTTTGTGATTCCAGAGAATTTTCACTATCAGAATCGGTAATGGTTATGGTTGGTACATCCTGATTGGCTGTTGTAAGATTAACTAGGAAAACATTACCCAAATCAGTTATTTTATCCTGAAGTACCGAAGCGTACATAGTTAAACTACGGTAGCCTTCTTTTGAAAATGTAACCTGATAATCGTTACCTGTGGCAATTTTTAGGGTGAACTGGCCTTGCAGATCAGAGTTTGTTGTGGTGTTGGCGATTTCAACCATTACACCTTCGAGAGGTTGGTTCGAATCGGCATCTTTCACTACACCTTGAATGGCCGAGTTCTGGCTTAATGCGTTGAATGCAAGTAATAACAAGCTCAGAAGCCATGCGAATTTAAGTTGCATAAGTAGATGGTTTTTTACAGATTTTAAGTCAGTATTAAATATCGGTTTTAATATTCAATGCTACAAATTAAATAAAAATAATTGTACAGACCGGACGGTCTGGCTTTAAATTTGATGAACTTAACATCTTATTAAAATTGATAGTTGATGCTTAATCAAAATTTAACTGTGTTTAGTCATGTTATAGGTTGGTGAGATGAGTGTGTTTTGATTAAAAAATACTAACTTGCTCACAAAAATTCAATAGTAGTATGTTAAATAGAATAATTTGGAGCTTTCTAGTACTGTTTGCTTTTGGCTTTTCACAGGTAGAAGCACAAACGTACAAGGCGGGAGTAATAGCTTTTTATAATCTTGAAAACTTATTTGATACGATAGATACTCCGGATGTAAGAGATACTGAATTTACACCAGAAGGAGATAAGAAATGGGATGACACCAAATATTGGAAGAAAATCAGTAATATGGCCGAGATTATTTCTGAACTGGGACAAGAAAAAGGTTTGGGAGCTCCGGCAGTTGTTGGCTTGTGTGAAATGGAAAATAAGGCAGTAATTGAGGATCTTATTAATGATCCGAAATTAAAGCCATATAATTACCAGATTGTACATTATGATTCTCCTGATAAAAGGGGAGTGGATGTGTGTTTGATTTATCGACCTAAATTTTTCCAGGTTACAAATTCCAAATCAATTCCATTAATGATTTTTGACGAAAATTCTAAAGAAAGAATTTTTACACGCGATCAGTTAATGGTCTCTGGTATTTTCGATGGTGAACCGATGCATTTTATCGTTAATCACTGGCCATCGCGTTATGGAGGAGAGGCACGAAGTGCACCCTTGCGCAATGCTGCCGCAAAGCTTAGTCGCTCTATAGTCGATTCAATTCAATCAGTGGATGCAAAAGCAAAGGTTATTCTAATGGGCGATTTAAATGATGATCCAATAAATGAAAGTGTTGGTTTGTATTTACGCGCCATGGGTAAAAAGAATAAAATGCGTGAAGGTGACATGTTTAATACTATGTATAAACATTATAAAAATGGTATAGGTACACTGGCATATCGCGATAAATGGAATCTCTTCGATCAGGTAATGATTACCGAATCATTATTGGGTAATAATTACTCTACTTACCAATTTAAATCATCGCATATTTACAATAATCCTAAGATGTTAGTGCCTGAAGGACAATATAAGGGGTATCCATTGCGTACCTATGTTGGTAATCGTTATCAGGGAGGTTATAGCGACCACTTTCCGGTTTATATTATTTTATTAAAGAAGATATAGTTATTTGATATTTGTTTGAACCTTACTTTTCCTTAATCAAAAGACCAGTCATTCGATTGGTCTTTTTTATTGATAAAGCTTATTTAGTTCGATGTATTCCAATACAACAGGAGTAATGAAGTAAGGCAATTGTTTGCCTTCTTTTAGCCAGGTTCTTATTTTCGTTGACGAAATTTCAATAACTGGGGCGTCTGTATATTTTACGCTAAGAGGAACCTCAAGATTTTCTGTTGAGTAACCAGTTCGAGGATAAACCAGAATACAATAATCAGAAAGGATGCGATCACCATCTTTCCAACGCTGGATGTTCTGAATGTTATCGGCACCCATTATTAAATTGAAGATGCAGTTCTTATGACGCTTGTGTAATTCTGTTAAGGTGTCAATAGTGTATGATGGAATTGGTAATTGCGTTTCAATATCCACTACTTTAAACTTACTGTATTCCGAAGTTGCCAGTTGGGTCATGTTTAAGCGGTGGTTGGTATCAATTAAATCAGCTTTTGATTTGAAAGGATTTTGAGGGCTGACCACAAACCAGACTTCGTCCATTTCCTCAAATTCACACATGTAATTCGCCAATGCCAGATGGCCTGCATGAATTGGGTTGAATGATCCGAAGAAAAGTCCGATCTGCATCATCTTATTGTAAGAAATTAGTTAATAAGTTCTCAGCTTCTTTGATAGCTTCTTCCAGATTGTCGTTGATAACAATCTTATCAAATTTAGAAGCGAATCCTAACTCATATTCAGCTTTTGCCAATCGTTCCTGTATTTTTTCAGGTGAATCGGTAGCACGATTAATCAATCTTTCTTTTAGAGCCTCAATGGATGGTGGCTGAACAAAAATGCTTAAGGCAGTATTGCCAAACTCTTTTTTAATATTTACCCCACCAACCACATCAACATCAAAAACTACATTATTTCCCGCATTGGTAATGCGTTCCACCTCGCTTCGTAAGCTTCCGTAATAAGTATCAGTGTATACTTCTTCCCATTCCAGGAAAGCATTTTCTTTAATCTTTTGCCTGAACTCCTCAGGTGTTAAAAAGTAATATTCTTTGCTGTGCTGTTCTTCTCCTCTGGGAGCCCGACTGGTGGCTGAAATAGAGAATTCGAGGTTAAAATTCTTTTTTAATAACGCCTGAACAATGGTACTCTTACCCGATCCTGAAGGAGCAGAAAAAATAATTAATTTGCCTTTTTTTGTCATATTACCTTCTTTGATGGTTAAAGAATATTTAGGATTTGCTCCTTTATTTTCTCTAATTCATCTTTCATTCTAATTACAATCTTTTGTAAATCAGCATCATTAGCTTTAGATCCCAACGTATTAATTTCTCTTCCTATTTCCTGACTTATGAAACCAAGTTTTTTACCAACGGCTTCACCAGCTTCCATGGTTTCGATAAAATACTTCAGGTGATTGGCCAAACGAACTTTTTCTTCTGTGATATCCAGTTTCTCGAGATAAAAAATAATCTCCTGTTCAAAGCGGTTTTCATCAACCTGAGTTTGCATTGAAAGCTCTTCCAGATTTTCTTTTATACGATTACGAATCTTTTCAATACGTTGAGTTTCGTAATTTGGAACTTGCTGAAGTAGTTCGTCAATGGTAGCTATGCGTTCTCGAACATCAGCCTCTAACGCTTTACCTTCTCTTATCCTGAATGAAATAATGTCTTCAATTGCAGCATCAATGGCTTTGGCGATGGCTACCCATTCTTTTTCGTCCAATTCTGCCAGTTCAATCTTTACAGTGTCTGGTAGAGGCATAATTACCTTCAAAAAATCTGTATTTTCCGAAAAGCCCAAATCTGCCGATACCTCTTTTAGCTGCGCATAATAATCTTTAATAACCTGCTGATTAACCTTGGTTATTTTATCAGAAGAAGCAGCTTCAACAAAGAAACTTACATCCACTTTACCACGAGTAAGTTTTTTTCCTACGGTATTACGTATTTCTATTTCTTTTTCGCGATATAAATTAGGGATACGTGTATTTAAATCAAGCTGTTTGCTGTTGAGTGATTTGATTTCGATGTTGATTTTTTTATTGGGAAGTTCGCAAACCCCTTTCCCAAAACCTGTCATTGAATGAACCATGCAAATATTTTTACTTTGAATGCAAAGTTAAGCTTTTTATTTAACTATGGTTTAGTCACTTTAAAGAGATATGGTTTAATGAAATATTAAAAAAGATGAACAAAACAATAAGAGTGTAATTGGCAGATATTCAGCATTTAACTTATTGCTTGCTAAATAAATGTTTAATAATAATTAAAAAACATTAAACAAAAAATTCAACATGCGGTTTACCTACTAAAGATTTAATTATTAATCAAAATTTGAAATCATGAAAGCATTAAAAATGAATTATTGGGTACTGGCACTTTTTGTGGGTTTAATGTTTGTAACAGTTTCATGTGATGATGAAGATGATAAAACAATGGAAGACAATCCTATTGAATCGTCACAGTCTATTACTGCTATAGCAGCTTCTAACAATGATTTTAGTATTCTGGTATCAGCATTACAAAAAGTGGGATTGGATGATGATTTAGATCAAAGTGGAGATTTCACAGTATTTGCACCTACTAACTCAGCATTTAATTCTTTACTGGATGAATTGGGCGTCTCCAGTTTGGATGATATTTCAGATGAAGTGTTAACTGAAGTTCTACTGTATCATGTAATGTCAGGAAGTAAAATGGCTTCTAATTTACAAACAGGTTATTATAATTCTTTGTCGGCAGGACCAATGGATGGTTATATGCTTTCATTTTATGTTGATATGAGCACTCTGAAAATTAATAACAGGGCAATGATATCGCAAACAGATATTGAAGCAGCCAATGGTGTGATTCATGTAATTGATAAAGTGATTTTACCGATGAGTATAACTGATCATGCTATTTCCAATGAAAACTTTTCATCTTTAGTATCTGCAGTAGTTAAGGCTGAATTAGCAGAAACATTGGATAGTGATGAGAATCAATTTACTGTTTTTGCACCTGTTAATAGTGCATTTGATTCATTTTTGGAATCAAATGATTTAACTTTTGATGCACTTACAAAAGAAACACTTACTCCAATACTGCTTTATCATGTTTTGGGTAATGTAATACCTGCTTCAATGGTTGAGTCAGGCTATGTTTCGACATTAGCATCCGCATTTGATAATAATATTAACTTAAAAGTAGATGTTGCTGATGCGGTGATGCTAAATTCATCAGCTAAAGTTATTGTTACCGATGTGGTTGCAACCAATGGAATTATACACGCGATTGATCAGGTGATTGTACCACCTACCATTGTTGATATTGCTTTGCAAAATTCAAATTTCAGTATATTGGTGGATGCTCTTATAAAAGCTGAATTAGTGGATGATTTATCAGGAGATGGACCTTTTACCGTGTTTGCCCCTACCAACGATGCTTTTGAAGACTTATTTGAAGCTTTACAAATTAGTAGCCTGGATGACTTGTCAAAAGAAGATCTAATACCTGTTCTACTGGCACATGTTGTTAGTGCTAATGCAGTATCAACAGGTTTAACAAATGGTACTGTCCCCACTTTAAATGCAGAGAAAGAAATAATGGTGAATGTTGATAATGGCGTTATAATAGATAATAGTATAAAGGTTGTAGCCGCCGATATTCAGGGCTTAAATGGAGTAATACATGTAATTGATCAGGTAATAGTGCCATAAGGCATGATATTACTCATTATAACTTCTTCTTGGGAGGCTTTGCCTCCCTTCATTGTATATAAAAGTTGAAATAAAGTTGAACATTAAATGCAAATTGCCTGTTTAAGAGGCAACCTAATTATTAAAACATTATTTATTCAGTATGGCTGTCTACTCAATTAAAGATCTTGAAAAAATTTCTGGAATAAAAGCACATACTATTCGTATTTGGGAACGACGCTATAAACTGATTGAGCCACAAAGAACTTCAACAAATATCAGGCTTTATAGCGATGATGATCTCAAACGAATATTAAATGTTTCTATTCTAAATCAGAATGGGATTAAGATCTCAAGGATAGCCGACTTAACTCAGGACCAACTGCGTCAGAGAGTGATTGACTTATGTCTGGACACAAGGAATATTGATGTTCAGATTGAGAGTTTGCTGGTTGCAATGCTGGAATTGGATGAAGGAAAGTTTACCAACGTGCTGACCAATTCTATTATTAAATTAGGTTTTGAATCAACCGTTGAATCTATTCTATTTCCATTTTTAGAAAGGATTGGAATACTTTGGCAGGCAGGAACGGTAAATCCTGCGCAGGAACATTTTATTTCCAATCTCATCCGTCAGAAATTGATTGTTGCGATTGATAATGAGATGCAAAATTTTATCCCTAAATCTGATAAGAATATTGTTTTCTTTCTTCCTGAGAATGAACTCCACGAAATTGGGTTGTTGTTTTATAGTTTGATTGCCCGTAAAGAAGGCTATAACGTGGTTTATTTGGGCGCATCGGTACCCATGAGTGATTTAAAGATTATTGTTGATGTGCGCAAGGTAGATGTGTTTTTTACCTCATTCGTTTCAGCCCAAACTAAGGAAGAACTTGACGAAATACTGAACGATTACTCCAAATCGATTCCAAATACCCCTTTCTTTATAATGGGTCTTCAGGTTAAGGAACTGGAACCAAAAATGCCTGATCACTTTGTGAAGGTGTTAAATGCCAGAGAATTTAAGCAGGAAATGTCAAAATTCTAGTAGGTTAACTCTATTTTTTTTAATGATGTTGGTAAGTCAGTGGTTTCTTCATTACTGATAACCATTCCGTTTTTGCCCAGGCAAATTGCTTCTGTTTGTTCTCCGTTTATCTGAGATAGTTGAATACGTGTTTCTTTACGTTTTGATTCTTCAGAAAAATCAGTGATCATCAGAAAGAATGGAAGTTGGGTCTGGTTGATATACTGATAACCTATCAATAACATTTTATCTTCTTCTTTTACGTATTCGGCTCCGGTTATTAATCCAAAAGAATTGAATGTAAACTGGTGTTTTGCGATCTTCGTTTGAGGGTCAATCAGGTAGAAATTTGTTTTACCATCAGCCCAGTTTTTGGTAAATATACCCAATTGATTATTGAGGGTGACAAGTGCTTCGCAATCAAAATTATGCGCATATGGTTGAAGATTCTCAGGCTGATCTTCATATCTGAAATGAATGGCTTTAGCTAAAATGCTTTTGTCTGCCAGATTTTCGGGTATATCACTTTTATAGATCTGATAGATGGTGAAATCATAACGATTCCCGTTGTTATTGCCAGTGTCACCAATATAAATGTGTTTGTCATCTTGGGCTATATCTTCCCAGTCAATATTTTTCCCGTTGGCAATGGATATGGTTTGATTGATGTCTCCTTTTTCATCTATTCTGTATAACAAGGCAGAATCACCACTATCATTGATGGTCCAGTAGCTGTTGTCATAATAAATGAGACCCGAAGTTTCAATCAAGTCATCACAAAGCTTTGTTATTTGAGTAATATTAGCTTTTTGACAAAGACCTGAGACTGAAATCAGGATTGATACTGTTAGGATGGTAATTCGGGTCATGAGATATTAATTAATAATTACTTTACTTTTCCATTTACCGCTAAAATAATATAGAATAGATCCGACTAGCCCCATTGACCAGCCTATGGGTATTGCCCACCATATACCATTGATTCCAAAATGTTTGGATAAGAATATGGCAAATGGTATTCGTATAATCCATAACGAAAACAAGGTGATAAACATGGGTATCAATGTAGCACCGGCTCCACGTAAAACACCATGGATTACAAACATGGTTGAAAAGATAAGATAAAATGAACTGACAATGATTAAGTAGTTGTTACCATATTGGATCACATTGGCATCGGTTGTAAATAAACGCATAATATGATCACCAAAGAAAATAACCACGATCATAACGATTAATGAAAGACTCCATGCCATTCCTAAGGTAGCCTTTAAGCCTTTTTTGATACGGTCTATTTTTTTAGCTCCCAGGTTTTGTCCAACAAAGGCAGATAGAGCGCTTGCCAGGTTAAGGGCTGGCATGGCAGCTAATGCATCCACACGACTGGCTGCTGTAAAGGCAGCCAGAGCATCAGTATCGAAATTGTTTACAATACGGATCAATGCCATAATTCCCAGTGCAACAAATGTTTGCTGAAAGCCTGTTGGAAGACCTATTTTGATGCTCTTAATAAAGAGTTCTTTATCAAATGTAAACTGGAATATATTGAATGAAATAATCTGATGTTTTCGGGTAAGGTAAATTGCTCCTGCAATAAAAGCTGTTGTTTGTGCAATAACTGTTGCAAATGCTACACCTTCAATGCCCCAATTGAAAATAACGATAAAAACGATATCCAGTACAATGTTGATCACAGTTGCAATGAGCATGAAATAAAGAGGAGTCATTGAGTCTCCCAGTCCTCTTAATACCGATGATGTGGCACTGAAGCCAAAAAAGGCTATCATACCCAGCATAAAAACATTAAAATAGCTTGTAGCCATTGGTATTACAGCTTCATCAACCCGCAAGAGAGTAAAAATTTCTTCACTGAACGAAATGCCAATCGTTGTAATTACAATTGAAGCCCAGAATAAAAAGATGAAAATTGTATCGATGGCACGTTTTACTTTGTCAAGCTCCTTGGCACCAAAATATTGACTGATTACAATAGTTGCGCCACTACCAATTCCAATTATAAAAGCTATCAAAGCATAAAAAATAGGGGAAGAGGCTCCCAGAGCAGCCAGTGCTTCTTTACCAATAAAGCGACCAACTATTACACTATCGACAAAGTGATACATTTGCTGAAGCAGATTGCCGAAAACCATAGGTAAAGCAAACCTGAAAATTAATTTGGCTTCGTTTCCTACAGTTAAATCTTTCATCTATTCAGCTTGTTGTTGATTATATAAAGGTGTTTTCAAATTATCAGAGCAACGATCCTTTGAGGACTACAAAGCAAGTTAAAAAAAGGCTGCTATCAAACAGAAAAAAGAAAAAGGTTGTGCCGAATGACACAACCTTTATCGTTGAATTGGGGATAATTATTATATGTTGGCACTTTGCTTGACAGCCGGAGCTAATTCAACAGTAAAGTGCCTCATAATAGGGGCTTCTGTAATTATTCTGTAGCCGTTTTTTATTTCATGTCGGCGATCGAATACATTCTTTAATGCAACAGCAATAACATTCATGTGATTATTGGTATAGGTTCGTCGTGGTATTGCCAGTCGCAGCAATTCCAGGGCCGGATACCTGTTTTCTCGGGTGTCAGGATCTCTGTCAGCCAGTAGTGTTCCTATTTCAACTCCTCTGATACCTGCTTCTTTGTATAATTCAATAGCTAAGGTTTGAGCCACGTATTCTTCTTTAGGTATGTTAGGAAGAAATTTTTTAGCATCGACAAAAATTGCATGACCTCCTGTAGGTTCCTGAATGGTAATGCCAAATTCTTTTAATCGATTACCCAGGTATTCAACTTGTTTGATACGAGTCTCAAGATAATCAAATTCGGTACCTTCATCCAAGCCTTGAGCCAAGGCATTCATATCCCGGCCTGACATACCTCCGTAGGTAATAAAACCTTCAAAAATAATATTGAACTGGCTGGCTTTCTTAAAAAGATCTTCCTCTTTTAGTGCAATGAAACCGCCCATGTTAACGATGGCATCTTTCTTACTACTCATGGTCATACCATCAGCATAAGAATACATTTCTTTAACAATTTCCTTAATGCTTTTATCTGCGTAACCTTCTTCGCGCACTTTAATGAAATATGCATTTTCGGCAAAGCGAGCCGAGTCAAAAATAACCCTGATGCCGTATTTCTTTGCCATACTATATACCTCCCGAAGATTTTCCATCGATACAGGTTGCCCTCCAGACGAGTTGCAGGTAACGGTAACAATAATCATCGGAATGTTTTCCTTGGGGTGAGTTACCAATACATGTTCCAGTTTGTTCAGGTCAATATTACCTTTAAATGGATGATTCAGTGTTGTATCGAAGGCTTCGTTGATAGTACAATCTATGGCTCTGGCTTTTCTGAATTCGATATGCCCTTTGGTTGTATCGAAATGTGAGTTGCCGGGAACCACATCTCCTTCTTTTATCAAAGCAGAAAACAATACATTTTCCGCTGCTCTTCCCTGGTGTGTTGGTAGAAAGTAATCAAAACCCAGAATGTTTTTAATGGCATTCTTTAAGTTGTAGTATGATGATGCGCCTGCATAACTTTCATCACCTAACATCATTGCAGCCCACTGTCTGTCGCTCATTGCTCCTGTTCCACTATCAGTAAGCAGGTCGATAAATACCTGATCGCTTCGCAAGTTAAACAGGTTGTATTTAGCTTCTTTAATCCAGCGTTCGCGTTCTTCTCTTGAGCTTTTTCTAATAGGCTCAATCATTTTTATTTTGTATGATTCAGAAAATGGTAATTCCATGTTAATTTGATTAATGTCAACATCAATGCAATTACATAGCTCAATTTATTGAGGTGTAATTAAAAATAAAATAAAATTGAAATCAGATTTGATTTGCTGCAAATAGCAGCTAATTAACAGGAGAACTCGTCTCTGTTTTTGATGTTGAGGTAAACACGGGATGACAAAGCAGATTTTATAATATAATTAACCATCATCAGAACTTTTATCCGGATACAAAGTTAATAAAATTGAGATTGAGATAAAAATTCATTTACTGACATTAATCACTTACAATTGGAACAATAATTGTAAGGTAGCATTAATTAAACTATTTAGTCTCAAATTAATTATATAGATCATGTTTAAAGTATAAGTTTTTAAAAAGCGCTTATTTAATTGAGTATTCTTGTTTTAATTGTTTTTCAAAATCGTATTTCATGCTATTTTTGTCATGAGAAATTCATAAAAGCTACCTTACTGTGCAAATAAAAAATCTGGGGACGGATTGTCTGTATGTTGTTGTCTTATTGTTTCTTTTGAATTTAGGTGGTGTTCAAGCCTTAAATGGGCAGGTTATGTCTGGGCGGTTGCTGGAACAAATCTGGCATAACAAGATGGATAAAGAAGGTTATAGTACTGAAGATTCAATCAGTTGGGATTTTCACGAAGGGTACCTGACCAAATATATACGTAAACAGATATATGGTGGAAGTATGTTGCGAAGATTGGAATTTTCGAGTAATCTTCAGTCTAAATATATGCCACATACTTTTAGTTTAAAGTATCAATTGCCACATTATAAAAAGATTAAGTATCATTCGGTTTCATATTCCAGGAAGGCTTTAAAAAACTATCAGGAGTTTATTGGACTACACAAATACGGAGGATATTATTCAAAGTTGGTGAATTTGGATAAGAGGCCTATTTATCATGTTATGGCAAAGGCTGCTATCAATACTCCTTATCATGTTGATTATTTATGGAATGATATTCCGGATGTATCCAATGTAGGAAAGAGAAGATTATCGCGTCGTGCTGTTGACAAATCAATTAGTACCCTTTTACCTGATACTTTTAACACAAAGCCGAATCTTGAGCAGATTGTTATTAAAAAAAGTCCGTGGAAGTTTGAAGGAACAGAGAACGTACAACTTTCTCAGGGTTATCTTGAAAATTGGACAAAAGGGGGAGAAAACAATATTGCATTAAGTAGTGATTTGCGATTTAATGCCAACTTTACAAAAGACAAGCATAGTTGGGAAAATAATATTATCCATAAGGTTGGTGTTATTTCAACTGAGTCGGAGAGTGGTAGGGTAAATGACGATCTTCTTGAAATAAATACAAAGTATGGTTTAAAATCATCGAAGAAATGGTATTATAGTTTCTTGTATAATTTTAAAACACAGGTGTTTTACGGATATGAGAAATCAGATAAAGAACATGAGACACCTATCTCAGGTTTTCTGGCACCGGCTTATATGTCATTTGCTGTGGGTATGGATTTTAAACCCAGCAATAAATTCACTTTACTGTTATCACCTCTGACATCAAGATTAACAATTGTTTCAGATACAGTTAAATTTGATCAAACCAGATATGGTATAGATAATGATAAAAAGACGAATACACTGAATGGTTTGTCAATTGTAAATAATTTCAGCTATCGGATTTCAAAAGAAATTAATCTGAATTCAAAGCTTGATATTTTTTACCAGTATTTGAGCGATGATAGTGAAAATCAGAAACAAATAGACTGGGAAATTATTGTTGATATGAAGATTAATCAGTTCCTATCTACTAGGTTGTTAGGAAATTTAAGATATTTTACGACTGAATCAGATAAGGTGCAAATCAAGGAAAATTTTAATATAGCATTCAAATACCACTTTTAATTATTTAATTATATGAAGATAAAGATACGTTAACATTTGGATTAACAAAAATTAACAATTATATTTATGTAGTGTAATGAAAAAGGGTGTATTTTTGCAGTGTAAGATAAGAGGGAAAACAACATCTTACAATTTGAAATGATAACAAAGCACTATGTGCTTCAAGATATTGAGTAAGTTTTCTCATAGTTTAGGGTTAGGTTTGGTTAAAAGTTGAAAGTCGTCTTAAAGAATGCTTTAAGGCGGCTTTCTTTTTGTATATACTTGTACAGGTAATCCCGGTTGTGTATTTTGGTAGCTAAATACTTATTTCATGAAACAAGAAGAAGCTGGGTATAAAAAAGATTTACAATTTTATAAATTCTGTGCATACGGTTTTTTTAAGAATCTTCGTTTTTTTGATCCTTTTCTTCTGTTATTTTTTTTAGAAAAAGGGGTTTCGTATGCTCAGGTAGGTATTTTGTATGGAATCCGTGAAATTAGCATTAATATTCTGGAAGTCCCTTCTGGAATGATAGCGGATATCGTGGGTAGAAAACGATCAATGATTTTTTCATTTGTCGCTTATATTTTAAGTTTCCTGATGTTTTACTTTCTAAGTGGCTTTGTGGGATTTGTTGTCGCATTTATTTTTTACGGAATTGGTGATGCTTTTCGAACAGGTACACATAAGGCAATGATATTGGCTTATCTTAAAAAGAAAGGTTGGGAGGGAGCAAAGACAGCTTATTATGGAAATACACGTTCATGGTCGCAACGAGGTTCGGCATTGGCTTCAATAATCAGTGCAATACTGGTGTTTTATAGTGGATCGTATAAGTATGTTTTTTTACTTTCAATTATTCCTTATTTAATCGATCTGTTTCTGATGATGTCCTACCCATCTTATTTGAATGGTGATAATATGCAGTCGGACATGAGTGTTGGTAAATTGTTTAAAGAGCATTTTCTTTCGGTTAAGAATGCTTTTTCAAGCTGGAAACCTTTCCGGTTAATTGTGGAAACCAGCAGTTATACGGGTTATTATAAAGCTGTCAAAGACTATATTCAACCTTTGCTGGTGTCTTTGGCAATTTCGTTGCCTTTTTTAATGGATATTGCAGAAAAGAAGAAGACTGCTTTAGTAATAGGAATTATTTATTCGGTACTCTATTTGATAAATGCTTTTGTAAGTAAAAGAGTATATAAAATTGAATCTGTTTTTAGTAGTATTAAATCAGGCCTTTCAATTATTCAACTTGTCGGATGGGCTGGAGGTGTAATTGCCGGAATCATGTATGCTTTGGAATTGGAAATTCTTGCCATCTTGTTTTTTTCATTGATTCTTGTGGTTCAGAATGCCAGAAGACCGATGGCTGTTAAATATATCAGTGAAAGTTTTGATGATAAATTAATGGCGACAGTCTTGTCTGCAGAATCACAGAGTGAAACAATTTTCACTTCACTTTTTGCTGTTGTAATTGGATTTTTGGTTCAATATATGGGAGTTGGATATGGACTGGTTGTTATTTCGGGCACTTTAATTTTATTAAATACTGTAATTTTTGCGGTAGGTAAGAAAAGTTGAATTTGAACAAAATGTTGATTAAATTTAATTATTTAGCAACATTTAAATGGTTAAATTATTCTTATCAGATTCGCCATTTTTAAGACTTGTTTTACCTTTAATTACAGGTATTTGGTTATCTGGTAAAACTCAATTGCCTTCCTTTTATTTAACAGGTATATCAATCCTTCTATTTATTTTGTTTGCAGGGTTTTATTATTATTATCAGTTAAAGCCTACTTTTCGACTTGGTTTCGTTGCCGGCCTGCTTATGACTATCTGTATGTTAAGTTTTGGTGCAACACTGCATGCTTTACGAAAACCATTATTTATCGATAGTAATGAAATGGCTGTATTTAAAGTGCAGGTAATCAGTTTTGTTGGTGAAACAGATATAAATAATAAGTACGAAGCTTCAATAATTGATGTATCAAAGGATACTTTAACATCATACATCAAAGAAAGTGGTATTATTTATTTATCAAAGAACAGCCAAAAACAAGAAATTAAGGCTGGTACCAATTTATATATTTCTGGTCAGCTTTTATCTTTTGAGCCACCCACATTGCCTTTTCAGTTTGATTATTCAGATTATCTTAAGAACAATCGTGTAGCTTTTCGAATGATTGTAAAAGATTATCAGGTTCTGGTTGATGAAGGTGAATTTATTAGTTTGAGATTATATCTTGAGAAGTTCAAGGAATACCTTAATAAAAGATTCATTGAATATGGGTTGGGTCAGGAGGAGTTAGCCATCTTAAATGCTATGTTTTTAGGTGATAAGTACCAATTATCGCTAGAGCAGAAGCAGGCATTTACCCAGGCTGGCGCCATGCATCTGTTAGCTGTTTCTGGTTTACATGTAGGAATTATTTATTTGATTGTATCATGGCTCTTTCGTTTAATGATCAGGAACAAGGTGGCGGTATTTATTTGTGTATTTATAATGTTGTGGTTGTATGCTTTGCTAACGGGTTTCTCGGCCTCTGTATTGAGGGCAACCATCATGTTTTCTGTTATTGAAATTGGAAAGTTTAGTCAACGTCGAATCACCATTGTAAATTTGCTATCGGCTTCCATGTTCATCATTTTGCTTATTGATCCTCTTTTTATCTATAGTATTGGATTTTGGCTAAGTCACTGTGCTGTTGCAAGCATTGTTTTGTTCTATCCATATGTTAACCGGCTCGTATACTTCAGTTTCCCACCATTTCGATGGTTTTGGTCAATACTGGCTTTGTCAGTCACGGCTCAGCTGGGAGCTATACCAATAAGTCTTGTTACTTTTCATCAGTTTCCTGTCTTTTTTATTTTTACAAACTGGTTGTTGATTCCTGTAGTGACTCCTGTCTTGGTTCTGGCATTACTCAGTGCATTATTGAGCCCAATTGGTATTTTATTAAGTGTTATCGTTCCAGCTTTAAATGATTTGTTGGGTTTTATGAATAATATAACTCATTTAATAAGTAATTTGCCTTATTCTTCCATTACACAAATCCCTTTTACCTGGTGGCAAATGCTGTTTTTTTATAGTTTCCTGGTTGTATTGATAATTCGCCTGGAAGTTCAAACCCTAAAGAGTCTTCGATTGTTATTATTAATGGCAATTCTATTTGTTATTTGTCTGCATGTGAATAGGTTTTTGGTTCCTGATGAGGGATTAATAGCGGTGGAAACTGAAAAGGGAACGTTTGTCAATTATTTCAATCCAAATGTAAACGAAGTCTATATGGTTTCTGAATTAACTGATAAAGATATAGATTGGTTTTTGTCTGGTGTATGGCAGAGTTATGGTATTCATTCAAAGCCTTTGTATTATAAAGATTGTATGGAGATTGACTCTTTGTGTATTGTGAAAGTAATTGATGGTAAATCAATACTAATTGTCAGAAATGGCGTTGAAGAGGAGGTTGATAAAGTAAAGATGAATTTTGATTTTATTGTAAATCTTTCTCCCAAAGATAGAATAATTAACAACGAGGATAATGGGTTTAAGAGCATTATGTTATATGAGAAACCTTATTTGTGCTTCTATGAAGAAAAAAAATATGAGCTAAAACCCTAGTGTTTCTTTACTATTGAAGATATCTCTATGGTTGGGGCAGTGATTTCTGTCAATATTATTTGGATTTATTCCTTTATTATATCTTAATTTGCGGTGTTTTTTGCCCACGGGTAAAACGGGAAAAAGAATTGAGTCATCATGAGGATTTTTATTGCAGGAGCAGGAGAAGTCGGTACGCATTTGGCAAAGATGTTTTGTAATGCTAACCACGACGTCATTTTAATGGATGAAGATGAAGAGAAGCTTAAGCAGGTAGACTCTCACTTTGATCTTATGACCATTGTTGGTACCATCTCATCTATCGAAGATTTAAGGGAAGCCAATGTGAAATCATGTGATTTGTTTATTGCAGTGCCTCCATACCAGGATATGAGTATTCTTTCATGTATTCTTGCCAAACAGTTGGGAGCTAAAACAACAGTAGCCAGAGTTAATAATCATGAGTACCTGATGGAAGAAAATAAGCTTTTCTTCAAAAGACTGGGTATTGATGAATTGATATATCCTGAGCAATTGGGAGCCAAAGAGGTGAGTGCTTCATTAAAGCAGGTAGGTACTCGTCAGATGTTTGAATTTACTGGTAGTAAGTTGGTGATGTTTGCCTTAAAAGTGCGTGACAATGCCTTGATTGTGGGTAAAACACTGGCTGAGATTTCTGCTATGTACGAGAAGCAGGAATATAATATAGTTGCCATTCTTAGAAGTGGTGAAACAATTATACCTCGTGGTCAGGATGATTTAAGACATAACGATTTGGTTTATGTTATTACTACTAAATCAGCCGTTCAGCAGGTTATGGTAGATGCCGGAAAAAAGCAGTTTGAAATTAAAAATGTGATGATCCTTGGAGGTAGCAGAATTGGAAAGAAAGTAGCTGAAAACCTTGAAGGAAACTATAATATAAAACTGATTGAGATCGATAAAGAGAGAGCTGTTCGATTGGCTGATCAATTATCGAATACCTTAGTGATTAATGGTGATGGTCGTAACCTTGAGTTGTTGAAAGACGAAGGTATTAAAAAGATGGATGCTTTTGTTGCCGTTACAGGTAATTCAGAAGTGAATATTCTGGCTTGTCAATTGGCGAAAAAGATGGGTGTACCTAAAACTGTTGCTGAGGTTGAAAACATCGACTACATCGATTTGGCAGAGAATATTGGTATTGGAACATTGATTAATAAAAAATTAATTGCAGCCAGCCATATTTATCGATATACACTTAGAGCAAATGTATCGCATGTAAGGTGTCTGACTGCAACTGATGCTGAAGTGTTGGAATTAACAGCTCAACCAGGTTCGAAAATTACCAAAGGTCCTTTACATAAGTTGGGCTTACCTAAAGATGTGAATATCGGAGGTATTATTCGTGGCGAATCTGCTATTATTGCTACCGGAGATACCATTATAGAACCCAATGACAAGGTAGTTATGTTTGCTATGCCAATGGGTATTGCCAAAGTTGAAAAAATGTTTAGCTAGGATATCACTGGCATATTGTGTGCTTAACTCATGTTGAATAAAAAATTTATCATCAATATTTTAGGTCTTGTTCTTGTGTTCGAGGCCTTGTTTATGCTTATTTGTGCACTGGTCGCTTTCTTTTATGATGAAGGTGATACTATGGCCTTAACATACTCAGGATTAATAGCTTTAATAATTGGAGGAGGTGCCTGGATGTTAACCCGTAAGGTGCCTAAAGATATGATTAAGCGCGAAGGTTTTATTGTTGTTACCTGCGTTTGGATCGTTATTGCTTTGTTTGGTAGTCTGCCTTATATTTTAAGTGGGACAGTTCCTCGTTTCAGTGATGCCTTTTTTGAATCTATTTCCGGTTTTACAACTACCGGAGCTTCTGTTATTACTGATATTGAAAGCTTGCCTCATGGAATTCTGCTCTGGCGTAGTGTAACACATTTGCTTGGGGGAATGGGTATTGTGGTTTTGGCTGTAGCTATATTGCCTTATTTCGGTTTTGGTGGTATGCAGCTTTTTAATGCCGAAGCTGGAGGTGTTACCAATGAGCAGTTGCATCCACGAATTGCAAAAACAGCTAAGAGTCTATGGGGTATATATGTATCACTGATTGCTATTGAAACTGTTTTTTTAGTCTTTGGTGGCATGCCACTTTTCGATGCATTATGTCATAGTTTTGGTACTATTGCCTCAGGTGGTTTCTCAACCAAAAATGACAGTTTGATGGGCTATTCTCCATATATTCAGTATGTGGTGATTGTATTTATGTTTTTTGCCGGAACCAATTTTACCTTATTTTACTTTTTGTGGAAAGGGAAATTTAAAAAGGTAATTGAAAACAAAGAGTTGCAATTATATGCTTTGCTGGTGCTGTTTTTTGCATTGCTGATTGCCGGAACTCTTGCTTTGTACGATCATTTTCCTGCAGAACCATCTTTTAGAGCTGCGCTTTTTCAAGTGGTGAGTATTGTTACTACTACCGGATTTGTTTCGGCAGATTATACAGCCTGGCATCCTTATTTTACTTATGCAATCTTTCTGCTGATGTTTATGGGAGCCAGTGCCGGAAGTACATCGGGAGGTATTAAAATAATGCGTCATCATATTTTGATGAAAAATACCATGCTTGAATTCAAGCGTTTAATTCATCCATTAGCGGTTTTTTCATTGAAGATTAAGGGTAAATCCATTTCAAATGAGGTGGTTTATAAAGTGATGGCTTTTGTAATCCTTTATTTCTTTGTTTTTACCATTGGTTCTTTTACGCTTACCTTTTTGGGTATGGATATGAGTTCAGCTATGGGGGCAGCAGCCACCACCATGGGTGGTATAGGTCCCGGGTTGGGAACTGTTGGACCCATGAATAATTTTCTTCTGGTACCCGAAGGCGGTAAGTGGGTTTTATCCTTTCTGATGTTGTTAGGTCGTCTGGAATTATTTTCAGTTTTGATACTTTTTTCTCCTCATTTCTGGCGAAATAAATAAGTCTGTGTATTTTTGAGATTCTAACATTGAAAATAAAGCATGCTTAATTCTAGGTTTATTTTACTGGTACTTGGACTGCTTTTGGTAGTTGAAGGTGTTTTTATGTTGCTTTCAGCAGGAATAGCAGCCTTGTATAATGAGTATGATTTACCTTATCATCTGATTTCTTCGGGTATTTGTATCTCCATTGGTGGAATTATTGCAAGTATCTTTTTTAAGGCACCTAAAGATATAGGTAAACGTGAAGGATATCTGGTGGTGACACTTGTTTGGTTAGTGTTCTCGTTGTTTGGATTACTTCCATTTTATATTAGTGGAGCTATTCCTTCGTATACCGATGCTTTTTTCGAAACCATATCTGGTTTTACAACCACTGGTAGTAGTATTCTAAATGATATTGAAGCCTTACCACATGGCTTATTGTTTTGGCGAAGTCTGATTCAGTGGCTGGGTGGCATGGGTATTATTGTGCTTTCTCTGGCTATCTTGCCCTTGCTGGGAGTAGGTGGAATGCAGATGTTTGTGGCTGAAGTGCCGGGTCCTGTGCCTGATAAGTTGCATCCCCGTATCAAGGAAACTGCCAAACGATTATATGGTATCTATGTTTTATTTACCCTGGTTGAGGCTTTGTTACTAGTTTTAGGAGGAATGACACCCTTTGACGCTATTTGCCATTCATTTACAACCATGGCAACAGGTGGATATTCAACCAAACAGGCAAGTATTGCATATTACGATTCATCTTACCTGCAGTATGTAATGATTTTCTTTATGTTTCTGGCGGGAGCCAATTTTACACTTTCGTTTAGTGCCTTAAAGGGTAGATTTATGAAGGTGGTGAAAGATGAAGAATTTCAGTCGTATTTGGGTATTGTGGTTGGTATGAGTGTGGTGGTTGCTGCGGTGTTGTATTTTACAGGTGGTGCTGATGGAGTTGAACAAAGTATCAGAGAAAGTTTGTTTCAGGTGGTTTCCATTATTACAACTACCGGATATGCTACAGCCGATTATTTATTGTGGGCTCCTTTTTTAAGTATCATCATATTTCTATTAATGTTTTTTGGTGGTTCGGCAGGATCAACTGGTGGAGGTATCAAGATTGTACGAATCGTATTGTTGATGAAAAACAGTTACTACGAATTAAAGCGATTGGTGCATCCAAATGCGGTTATTCCGGTAAGATATAATGATCGTGCCGTAGGACAAGGAATCATCACAAATGTGCTGGCCTTTATTGTTATCTACATGATGATCGTTGGGTTGAGTATGATTGTAATGAGTATGATGGGATATAATCTGGACACATCACTTGGGGCAGTTGCAACATCTATTGGTAATATTGGTCCGGGTCTGGGTGAAGTAGGACCAGCATCAAACTTTTATACAATTCCTGCTTTTGGTAAATGGTTCTTGTCTTTTCTGATGTTAATAGGGCGTTTAGAGATATTTACAGTTATACTCATCTTTTCACCTTATTTCTGGAAAGAATAGTTTTTTTATAGATCGATGATTCCTAACCCCTGACGGGTTATTACCATGTCGCTGCCTGTGCAATCAATGATGGTTGAGGGTTCGTTGCCTCCATAACCGCCGTCGATAACCACATCAACCAGATCGGCAAATTTTTCGTGAATTAGTTCCGGGTCAGTACTGTATTCCAATATGTCATCATCATCTTTTACTGAAGTCGATAAGATTGGATTACCTAGTAAATCAACCAGGGTGCGAATAATGTTATTGTCAGGAACTCGAATTCCTACTGTTTTTTTATTGTTTTTGAAAATTTTAGGAACGTTGCTGTTGGCATCCAGAATAAAGGTGAATGGACCGGGTAAACAGCGTTTCATTACTTTAAAAACCTGATTATTTAGAGGCTTGGTAAAATCAGAAATATGACTGAGGTCGTAACAGATAAATGAAAGGTTGGCTTTTTTTAAATTAATATCTTTGATACGGGCAACTTTTTCTACGGCTTTTGAATTGTAAATATCACAACCAATTCCATAAATGGTATCTGTTGGATAGATTACCACGCCACCATTCTGCAGTATCTCTACTACTTTTCGAAGTTCGCGCTCATTCGGATTGTCTTCATAGATTTTTAGTAACATGACGCCTGCTTTGTTTCACTCCTAAAGTAAGCTTTTATTTATTTACATGGTAATTACATTGCAATAAAAACAGTTTATAATACAAAGGAGTTTTATTTGAGGTGTAGGATTGAACAAAAAGTTTTATCAAATGTATATTTTTTGTACTTGTCAGTTGAAATTAAACAATAGTTTTGTGTGACATTTAAAATTAAAACAAAGAGAATAAAACATCCTGAATGAAAACAATAAATCAAGCCATTATTTTATTTGTAATTACTCTGTTTTCTGTTCAAAATGCTTTTTCCTGGGGGAGTACGGGACATAGAGCAATTGCAGAAATAGCTTACCATCAACTTTCGAACGATACTAAAATTAAGATTAAGGAAATATTAGGTAACGACTATCTTCCATTGTATGCCAATTGGGCTGATGAAATAAGATCGGAAAAGGATAATCCTTACAATAAATTGCCTCATTATGTAAATATGCCTTTGGATGAGAAATATGAGGATGCGGTTAAAAATCAGAAAGGAGATATTGTCACTGTTTTGGAGCAGATGGTTAAAATGCTAAAAGACAATAAATCGTCTAAAGAAGAAAAAGCAATTGCTCTTAAATTTATTATTCATCTGGTAGGTGATGCTCATCAACCCATGCATGTGGGACTCAAAGAAGATTTGGGAGGTAACAGGCTTGAAGTGCAATGGTTTGGCGAGGAAAGCAACCTGCATAAAGTTTGGGATGAAGAGTTGATTGATTATAGCCGATTGAGTTATACCGAATTGGTGAGATTTGCAGGAGAGCCAGAAAAAGAAACTTTAATGCAATGGGCAAAGTTGACTGTTGTTGACTGGATAGATGAAACACATGCTATCACCCGGGATATTTATGATAATCTGGGTGACAAAAAGTATAGTTATAAATACAATCACAAATACAGCCCTGTTGTATATGAGCAGATTCAAAAGGCAGGCTACAGGTTGGCAATATTATTAAATGATCTACTGGACTAACAAGGTTCTTTTGATAAAGTAAAGCACTTATTGTTTCTGCGATAAGTGCTTTTTTTATGATGAGTTTCTTGTAATGTAATGATTAAATGGTAATAACAAAAAACGATCCTGAGAGAATCAGGACCGCCTTAAATGTTTTCACAACGGAATAATCCTTATTGTGAATTGCTCAAATTGTACTCAAATGTAACTAAAAATTATAATTATTAAAAGATAATTAAATATATGATTTACCTAATTATTTGATTTTTATAAATAACTTAATAAATTTATAGTAATATAAACTTTTAACTATACAATCATGCCTATTAAATTTAAAGTTATTGAAAAAGGACAACCGGGGGTAGCCGGAGGTGGAACCAAAAAGTTTTATGCCAGCGCATCTTCAACCGGAGAATTAACACTTGAAAAACTTACCAAACGAATTGAACAAAACAGTACTGTTAGCGGGGCAGATATCAGAGCAGTTTTATATGCGATGGTCGAAATGATGCAGGAATCATTAGAAGAGGGACAGATTGTACGTTTGGGAGATTTAGGAAGTATAAGAGTAAATGTTAGCAGTAATGGTGAAGAGGAAGCAGACAAGGTGAATGCTCACTCTATAAAAGGAGCAAAGGCTGTATTCACTCCTGGTCAAAGATTAAAGGATATGCTTAAGAATCTAAAGTATGAAAAGGTATCTTAATGCATTTTTATAGTGGTTAAATAGAATGTGTAGCGTGGTTGTTGTATAAATCACGCTACATTTTTAATAAAAACACACGTCTTTTTTCAAAAAACACACGTGTTTTAAAAAAAAAGACGTGTGTTTTTTTGATTGAAAAAGTATCGCTTGCAAAAACATTGAATAATGAAAAAAATATTAGGTCTGGATTTGGGAACTAACAGTATTGGTTGGAGCCTTAATGTGGTATAAAAATAGCCCCACGGAGTACGCAGAGCTTAGAAATTTCTTCGGCTTATAGCCTTGTTGTGAATTGTCTCTCAAAACAAATATAGTAAAAAATACAATTATGAGTAAAACTCTAGGAATAGATTTAGGAACAAATTCAATTGGATTGGCAATAAGAAATGAAAATGAATTTGATTGGTTTGGAGTTTATACTTTTAAAAAAGGTGTTGGTTTTGGTAAAACTGGTGAGTTTTCTTTTGCTGCTCAAAGAACTAAGCATAGATCCTCGCGCAGGTTATATAATGCCAGAAGATACAGAAAATGGACAACTTTGAAAGTATTAATTGAAAATGATTTTTGTCCACTCCACAAGGAAGAACTTCATAAGTGGTCGCATTATGAAAAAGGTATTGGAAGAATCTTTCCAATACATAGTATAGCATTTAATAATTGGATTAAACTTGATTTTAATGATGATGGAAAGGTTGACTATTCAAGTCCCTATCAGTTACGACGAGAATTAATAAATAATAAATTAGACTTAAATAAAAGTGAAGATAGGTATAAAATAGGGAGGGCATTATATCACATTGCACAGCGAAGAGGATTTAAAAGTAGTAGAAAAAGTGGGGATAGTGAAAAAACATCAGTTAACAAAGGTAGCAATGAGACAAGAACGATTGGGTTAGATGAATATAAAGAGCTAATAGTTGCAGAAGGTAGCTTAGGAGCTGCCTTTGCAACACTTGAAGACAAAGGAATTCGAATAAGAAATAGATATACGCTAAGAAACGATTATTATAAGGAGGTAGAATTAATTGCAAAAGAACAGCAATTAGGAAAAGATTTTACTGAGAGTATTTTAAAAGCTATTTTTTATCAAAGACCATTACGATCGCAAAAAGGACTTGTTGGTAAATGTACTTTAGAAAATAATAAATACCGATGCCCAATTAGTCATCCGAAATTTGAGATTTTTAGAGCATGGTCATTTATTAATACTATTAAATATAAAGATGAAGAAACTAGTACATTCGAGCCAATACCTTATGATTTAAAAGAAAGTATTTTTTCAGAATTATTCTTTCGAAAAAGCAAAGCCCATTTTAAGTTTGAGGACATCAGAAATTTTATTGAAAAAAATGGAGGTAAACAATGGCAACTCAATTATAAAAAGAAACTTGATAATACAAATATTGAAGGTTGTCCGGTGTCAGCCAGGTTGAAAGCTGTATTTGGAGATAACTGGGAAACAGTTTCAATTAATAAAGTCAGGAAAAACAAAAGAGGGGAGACCAAAAATGTAAAGTATAAGCTTGATGATATTTGGCATATATTATTTACATATGAGGATGAAGAGGTTTTTCAGGAATTTTTAATAGATATTCTTGAACTAAATGATGAGCAATGTAAGGAAATGATGACCTTATGGAATTCTTTTCCTGTTGGATATGCTTCACTTAGTTTACATGCTATATGTAATATTTTACCTTTTCTTGAACAAGGACTGATATATACAGAAGCTACTTTATTGGCTAAAATCCCTAAAATTATTGGGATTGAAACTTTCAATAAGAATAAAGAATTATTATTAAAAGAAATAAGGAATGTTATTAATATAAATCGAGCAAAAAAAGATGTTGTAAACATTACGAACAACCTTATTTCAAAGTACAAATCGCTTGATTGGGAATACAAATATGCTTATAAGGATAATTCTTATAAGATTGATGAATTAGATTTAAAGGATATAAAACAGACTGTAATAAGACATTTTGGCAAGAAGAAATGGGATAGTTTTAGGATTGAATATCAAGAAAGCATTATAAATGAAGTAGGTGGAAATTATCAGGAGTTTTTTTATAGCTCTAATCGTGATTATATAAAGCAACCTCATTTATTAAATCAAATTAAACATTTCTTGAAGGAAAAATTTAATTTGTCAGATGAGAAGCTTCTTGATATGTATCATCCTTCTCAAATTGATATTTATCCTAAATATGATGATCAAGTTTTTCTTAAAAGTCCTAAGACAGCAGCATTTAAAAATCCAATGGCATATAAAACATTACATCGCTTGCGTGAAGTAATTAATTATTTGATAGAAGTTGGGAAAATTGATAATGAAACAAAAGTAATTGTAGAAGTTGCCCGCGAACTAAATGATGCGAATAAAAGAAATGCAATTGAAACTTATCAAAGAAGACGAGAAGCAGAAAATAAAGAATTCGCAATTGCAATTTCAGAATTAACAAAAGATCCAGACTTTGAAGGAAGAGCAGACCCGAATAATAAAGATGACAAAGATAAATTTCGATTATGGACAGAGCAACTTGAAAATAGGGAAGAAGTTTTAAGATCAATAACAACAACGAAAGAGGATGTTAGAAAATATCGATTGTGGAAAGAGCAAAATTGTCAATGTATTTATACCGGTCGGGTTATTAATATTACCGATTTATTTAATCCTAATGTAATTGATTTTGAACATACAATTCCAAGGAGTAAGTCTTTTGACAATTCACTTGCTAACTTAACAGTTTGTTATGCTGATTACAATAGAAATATTAAGAAGAATCAGATTCCAACAGAGTTACCAAACTACAAAGTTAGTTCAAACGGTTATCCTGCTATTGAACCTTGGTTAGAAAAATGGAAAAATAAAATTGAATCATTAAATGATAGGATTGCAACACAAGTTCGAAATTCCAAAATTGCGAAAGATAAAAAAGCCAAAGATGAAGCAATTGTAAGAAGGCATATATTAAAGGAAGAATTAAAATATTGGCAAAATAAAGTAGATAGGTTTACAAGGGAAGATATTCCACAAGGGTTTGTGAATAGTCAACTCAGAGATACGCAGATAATAACAAAATACGCTTATCACTATTTAAAAACAGTATTTAATAAAGTCGAAGTTCAAAAAGGCAGTATTACTGCTGAGTTCAGAAGAATTTATCAGATACAGGAAAAAGATGAGATAAAAAGTCGAGATAAACACCATCATCATGCAATTGACGCTGCTGTACTCACTTTAATTCCTGATTCTGCAAAAAGGGAAGAGATTCTCAAAAGGGCATATGATTATGAAGAATTAACAAAAAAGCAATATCATGAAGAACCTTTTAAGGGTTTTAAACAAAATATAATAACTGGTATTGATAATACAATTTTAATTAATAATATGGCAAATCAAGACCAAGCTCTCTCAAAAGGAAAGAAAGTTGTTCGAAGTCGAGGAAAAATAGTTTGGTTAAGAGATGTGCAAGGAAAAATCAGATACAATGTAAATGGAGATAAAATACCTAAGATAGCACAAGGAGATAGTATTAGAGGACAATTACATCAAGAAACATTTTATGGAAAAATAAAAGTAGTTAAAAGAGAAGATGATGGTAAACCCATTAGAAATGAAAATGGTGATTGGTTGTATGAATCAAAAAATGATGGTTTTAGATATGTCGTAAGAATACCTATTGAAAAACTCTCAAAACTAGACCAATTAGTTGATCCATATATTGCTAAAATGATTGAGAAACAATTAAACGGCAGAAAACTTTCAGAAGCTATTTCAGAAGGTGTTTTTATGCTTGATAAGAAGGGGGAAAGGCAGAACCGGATAAGAAGAGTTAGGACTTGGGTTAGGAGTACATCTTTATTAAGCATAAAGAAGCAGACATACCCATCAAAAAGTGATTACAAAAATTATTATTGGGCAGATACGGGTGATAATTATGCTTTTGCCTTATATGTATCAAAAGATGGGAAAAAGAAAATAGTAGCAAGAAATCTTTTTGAAATTTCTGGTTTTTCTTCAGGAACTAAATTGATGGAACTATTTGAAAAAAGCATTGATTTAACGAAGTCTAAAAAAGCAAATTTACATCATGTTTTTCAAGTAGGTCAAAAAGTAATTTTTTATGAAAAAGATAAAAATGAAATAAAGGAATTAGATTTATTTTCAAATAGGCTCTATTATGTACATACTTTATTTAGTTCTGATGATGGAAGAATTAGATTTCAACATCATTTAGAATCGAGAAACGATGAAAGATTACAAGAAGCTTTTCCGAAAGAAACATTTGGCGTAAAAGGAAAGAATGGTTTTTCAAAGTTTTCAACAGATTTTATTCAACCAAGATTGCTAATTAGTCCTGCAAACTTAAACTGCATTATTGAGAATGTTGATTTTAAATTTCATCTTGATGGTAGTATTGAGTTTTTATATTAAGGTTGACCGCTTTGGAAATATTATAAAAGTAATGCCTAACTAAACGAATCAAGGTGTCGCAATTAGCGACATTGTGATTAAATGGAGATCAATGCAATTCGAATCAGGGCAGTTATATCATATCTACAATCAGGGTAATAACCGGCAAAAGATATTTTTTAACAGGGATAATTATTTATTCTTTTTAAAAAAAAATGCGGATTTATCTGCTGCCTTATTGTGATATAATAGCATACTGCCTTATGCCGAATCATTTTCATATAATGGTAAAGGTAAATGTTCTAACCGTCGGTGTCGCTTTAAGCGACGCCGACGGTAGCCATGGAAAAGAACGAAACCTTAATGATTCAATAGGAATTATGCTCCGTTCGTATACAAATGCAATTAATAAACAACAAAAAAGAACCGGAAAACTTTTTAGAGAAAAAACCAAAGCTGAATGTCTCACAGAAACAAATGGGATAACACCCTCATTTTATAATTCGAAGTATGGAACCATTATTCGGGTTGATCAACCCGAAGATCATTACCCACAAGTGTGTTTTAATTATATCCATCAAAATCCTCAAAAGGCAGGTTTGGTAAAGTTGTTTACAGACTGGGAGTTCTCATCTGCTAAAGAGTATGCCGGGCTCAGGAATGGAAGTTTGGTAAATATTGAGGTCGCCAAAGAATACTTATCTGTGGATAAAATAATATAAAATCAAACCCCAATTATCACCACTTTTTAACAGTGTTATTGTAAGTAATGTTGAACTGTTTTTTAATTAATCATCACTTTATTCTATTTGTCTGTCAATTGATTAGTATTGTAAATCAATAAAAATAGTGAATTCTATCTGTTGTGGCTATTTCGGAGTGACCATGCCACCATTATCGGTCAAACTGTGCCACTTTGAGAGAAGTTGCAATGATAGTAATTTTTTACTCAGTTTTTAAA
>JAFMVE010000022.1 GCA_025499705.1 Carboxylicivirga caseinilyticus | reverse complement strand
TCCCTTTTAGGGGAGGTTTGGTGGGGTATAATGAAAGTAAAGTTACAATTTGAAAGATTCCTTATTTGCAGAATCACTTTTTGGACACCCTCTTCCAAAAGAATTAAAGTGTAATTATCATTCACCAAAAGAATACATTGCCTTCGAAGGCATTCCTTCTGCATTAAATGCTCCCTTAGTGTAACCATTCCAGTTGTTATAACTCTGGGGTTCCCAGTAAAAGATACCTAAGCATTCGTCAATGGTCTGTGTTCGTGTCATCAGGTCTTTTAGAAAATTATACCCCGCATCTTCTTGCTCCACGTCCATGCCAACTTCACAGATCATTACTTCACAGTCGTATCTGCTTATCATGTCATGAATATTACTAATAATATCATCATTTAAGCTTTGCCAGGTATCTGCTTCAGGATAAAGTGACATTCCAATCACATCCCATTTGGCTCCATTATTCTTCAACCCATCAAACAACCAACGAAATAAACTGTTTCGATTACCTTCCTGAAGATGTACAATCACTTTGGTATCCGGAAAAACCGCTTTAACAGCATCGTATCCCTTATTATTTAAGGTAGCATATTGCGCCATATTATCCGATGCTCGTCCGTCATCCCACAACATGCCGTTTCCGGTTTCGTTTCCAACCTGCACCCATTCCGGAGTAATTCCCCAATCTTTTAATGCATTAAGAACGTCTGTTGTATGGTTAGAAACTGCTGTACAAAGATCTGAAAATGAGAGACTCTCCCATTCCAGAGGTTTGTTTTGACTGGCAGGATCTGCCCAAACATCACTGTAATGAAAATCAACCAATATGCGCATACCTAAGTCATTAGCGCGCTTTGCCTTCACCAATAAATCTGCTGTATTGCACCAACCGTTTGTTGGATTTACCCATACCCTTAAACGAATGGAATTCATTCCCATGTCTTTCAGAAGTGTAATACACTCGGTTTGAACTCCTGCTGTATCGTAAAACAAAACTCCTTGCGATTCCATTTCGGTTAACCAGCTAACATCAGCACCCTTTGCATAACCACTCATATCCTTATTTGGAACATCAGGCACTTCTGTCTTAACAGCTTTATCGTAATCATCTACACACGCAAATGATATCAACACAAAAAGTAGCAGATATAAAATCCTATTAAAATTCATTATTATACTTTTTTATTTTAATAGCCGCAGGCAATATACCTGCGGCATTAATATTCTTTATTCAAATGTACAGGTGTTATTAATAAAATCAACGGTTACAGTATAGGTTCCATTCGCTAATCCACTCATGTCAATATTATCACCCATATAATCCATATTGTCCAAAGAACCTCCAAAATATCGGTTCCACGATTGATCGATATGAATTGTAATACCCCATGGAACACCTGCCGTTACAGTTGCACTACCGCTATAAACTCCGGTTGATTGTTTGGTAAGTACCACTGAAGTAAAATCCCAAACATCATTCAATCCTGTAACATATACTTCATCTCCTAACAATACATAGGTTTGATTAATAGCATCCGCAATTAAATCGTAAGTTCCAGGATTAATTGTTGCATCATCCGTTACACCTTCACCACCTAAGTACAGATTACCACTTGAACCACCAAAGAAAAGATCCCAATTGCTATTCATATACAACTTGGCGCCCCATGGAGATGCTCCATTTATGGTTACACTACTCGAATAAACGCCTGTGGTAGCAGTTTCAGCCATTTGAACCATAGTCCAGTCATCGTTAAAACCGGCATAACTCAAACTGCTAAATTCGGTATGACTATAAGTAAGATTTTTTAAATCAGCTTCTATCAGATATAAACCGGCTGGCGGAGGCGTAATATTATTTGGTCCTTTAAATACCAATTGACCTTCCGAATCACCCATTTTATAAACATCATCCCAGTTTCCTTCTTCAAGTGTCATTTGATACCCCCATTCGGAGTTAACATTAATTACACCAGCAAAAGTTGAATCATCCGCACTTATCAAGCGAAGGTAATTATCAAAGGTCCATTCACCTGATATCAAATCATCAATACCTGGAAGATACAGAAACTCACTTATAGGATCAATAACAACCGTTGAACCTTCCGTAATTTCGTAATACAGATTGGTTGGATCTGCCAAATATAAAGTTAAGGTATAATCGCCTGCTGTGCCAAAGCTAATATCTGTTGCTGCATCTGCCGACATTGCAAAACTTAAACCATTGGTACCATCTGCAACAAAACCAATTTCTTTGTTAATAGCAGAAGCATCATCTGTTCCGGTTGATAAATTATACAATTTAGCATCTGTTGAACTTACTTTAACCACAGCATTATCAGTGGTTGTTGTTAATGATAAATACCATTTTACTTCTGATCGCACAAAAGTCATTTCACCCGTTACATCGCCTGAAACCTGTAAAGACGGAATATAAGTCGCTGTCCATTCTTTTGCTGATGTACTTAAAGTGGTATAGTAACATCCGCCAAAACCCGGATACCAGAAATTCCACATTGACGCCAGTTCAGATGAAATTAAGAACGGTGTACCTGCCACACCATCATTACCCCAGATGGTACCATCACCTTCTTTCAGATACCAGTTATACCAGGCTGTTGAACCCGTAAAACCATGATAATTTCCATCGCTATTCGGCGAGTAAAGAGTAAATCCAGTATCAGTTGACTGATCTGACTCCAATATAAAACCAAGCGACATATCAATTTCGTAACTGGTAATATTAACAGCTATGATGTTACTGTAATACACCTCAGTATTTGAGCCATAAGAAGAAGTTACCCTGAAGTACATAGGAGTACTCTTATCCGCTTCAAAACCAAAATTTTTAGCCAATGTATTTAGCTCTCCACCAGTCAAAGCCAGCATATTTTCTTCCGGTTGTCTGGTTTCATACTGATCAAACGTTTCAGTTGCTGAAATTTCAAGTATCATTTGAGGAACATCATCAGGTATACCATATAATTCATTACTGATGGACAGTTCACTCTCATTCCATGAGAAACTCAATAATATGGCATCCTTATTATCCTGCGTAAGTACAACATCTGATCCACTACTAACCAGGGTTGATGAATCAAGTCCTGCAAGAATCAGCTTATCGCCATCTTTTTCGCAAGCCAAAAGCATTACGAATAAAGACAATGTGAGATATTTAAATATATTCTTCATTTTTATCAGTTTTAATAGTCAGCATTGTACAGATTTGGATTTGCTGAGATTTCGGCAGCAGGTATCGGATAAACATCAAATTTTGAGTCTACTGACTTACCGTCCTTAACTCCCCCTTTCCATTGCCATATATATTTATCACCTGTAAAAGAATTGAAGCGGATTAAGTCGGTACGACGTACGCACTCCCAATACAACTCTCTACCTCTTTCATCCATAAAAAACTTGTAAGGTATGCCATCAGTAGTAGCAATCAATTCACTTTCTGATACCTGAGCAGCATTTCTGTTTGTTCTCAACTCATTAACTAAACTAACTGCCTCAGTCATATTTGTACCGGTACGTGCAGCACTCTCAGCATACATCAGGTAAGCATCAGCTAAACGGAACATAGGAAAATCAGTATTTACGCCATCACTCACCGTGTTTGAAGCCACTTCTCCATCATCGGTAAGATTGCTCCATTTACGAACAAAATATCCACCAGTACGATCATCAACACCATTATCCATAAACTGTGATTGATCCCCAACATAAAACATGGCTCGATCATCATTATCCATATCAAATAAAGCAGGTATCTCGCCTCTTACACGAAACATACCCCATGCACTTCCACAGCCTACTTCCAAAGGATCATATCCATAATCCTGATCCGCCTGACCACACACCAAGTAAGTTGTTGCACCCCACGATACCACATTTACACCATCAACAACCAACGGATAAATAATTTCATTACCACGTCCTACACGCTTATCGTTATCGGCATTAAACAATGTGCTGTAATCGGATGCAAGGGCATAACCTTCATCCATAACTTTCTGGGTATAAATCATACAGGAATCATACTTAGCACCTGCTTCATACACTTCGGCATTTAAATACAAACGTGCCAGCAACATCCATGCAGCAGCTCTGGGAGCTCTGCCATAATCACAATTATCAACATCGTTCATCTTTTCACTGCAGTCCTTCAACTCTGTTGTGAGGAAATTAAACAGATCGGCAGATTCAATTCGTTCAGGCAGTGTAGAACTACCTATATGTGATTCATTAGCAAAAGCAACATCATGAAATAAATCCAGTGCATGATAATAAGCCAATGCTCTCAGAAAACGTGCTTCTTCTCGATATACCTTTATTTCAGTTTGTTCAGTATCAGTAAAAGCTGATATCTTGTCATCCGTAGCATTCTTTAAAAACTCATTACAAAGTGAAATGGTGTAATAGCATCTGTAATACATATCTGCCACCCAGGGATCATTGGCATCCCAGGTCATATAGGTAAGATTTCCAATATTATCACCTTCGATCCAGGTAGAACCAATTTCGTCAGTTCCGGCCTCCTGTACATTAAAATAGCAACGCATGTAATCATATCCATTATTACTACTCAGGTCAGCATCACCGCCACCTCGTTCCTGACCCGCTGTAACATACGAAGCATAACATTTGGCCAATGCAGAAACGTAATTTTCGGGCTTGGAGAATACAGACTGAGAAGTCTCTCTTACATGCGGATATTGATTTAAATCATCGGAACAAGCCGATAAAATAAAAACAACAAAAACCGTTGATATATATATTATCTTTTTCATTTTCGTTCTGTTTGTGTCAATATTCAAAATATTCATCTCAATTATTCATTAAAAATCAACTCCGATACTTAATGAGAAAATGCGAGGGCGAGGATAGAATGACACATCTACTCCATTTGATATTTCGGGATCAACACCTGAATAATTGGTAATTGTGAAAACATTCTGAACTAAAGCTGTCAGATTCAGATTAAACAAATCGTATACTCTTCCGAAATTATAGTTTAGTGAAAGATTATCCATTCTAAGGAATGAAGCATTCTCAATATAATAATCCGACAGATACTGACGGCTCTGAAATCCGGTTTCAAGATAACTCTGATGCAGGTTATTCAGTTGAAACGCATTATACGACATGGTTCCGAATGCACCAGTATTCATCGACATTCCATTATACACATAGTTATTCAGGTAAGAACGAATACTTGTGTTTAAGCTCCAGTTTTTGTAACGTACCGAAGTACTAAAGCCCAATATATAGTCAGGCATAGGATTGTGATAATGATACAAATCATCCGAATTAATCTCACCATCATCATTCAAATCGGCATATGCGCCTTCAATAGGTTTACCTGATTCATCGTACAACTGATGATACACATAAAACATGTAAGGAGAATATCCTTCAGTAAAAGTCTGAAAATAATAGCTATCGATTGTTGGGCCAACAGGTGTATGATTCACACCTGCTTCAGGATTTAAAGACAGATTTTTAATGGTTTGCTGTTGCCAGGTTGCATTAAAACTAAAATTCCATGTCCAGTCCTGATTATCAATCGGGGTAGCATTGATCGTCAACTCAACACCTTCACTATCGACATTACCCACATTGGTAAGTATCTGCTTATCAAAGTTAGTACCGGCCGGAGATGGCACTGTAGCCAATAAATCCTCCGTAACTCTGGTGTAGTACTCAACAGAACCTGATAAACGATTATTGATAAATCCAAAATCGATACCATAGTTAAACGATTTGGTTGTTTCCCATTTAAGGTTGGAAACATAGGCTTCAGGCCTCCATGTATTAATAATTGAGTTACCAAAAATATATTGAGCTCCATCCTGACTGATAGTATAAACAGGCAGATAGTTATAATTACCAATGCCTTCCTGCTGCCCAGTTACACCATAACTTGCACGTAACTTCAAATTCGATAGTGCATCAATACCAGATAAAAATCCTTCTTCCGAAAGTCTCCAGGCGAGTGCCACTGAAGGAAATGTACCCCAGCGATTATCTTCACTAAATCGCGAAGTACCATCCTGCCGAACGGTTGCTGTTATCATATACTTCGATTTGAAGCTGTAATTCAATCTACCATAATAGGATAGTAATGCATGTCGCTGATCGTATGGTGCAATTGAACTTTGAACCTCACCAGCAACATTTACCTCGTTATAGGTTGGAGTTGTACTTTTCCAAAATTGATAATCGTATCCTAAAGTAACATCCACATTGCTATTTATCTCAGCCAAATCTTTTTTATAATTCAGGTAGGTTGTTAACAAACGGTTTTCATTTTTCTGAGGTCCGTAAGTGTAGTTTCTACCACCTGTTAAATAATACTGGGCAGCTTCAACAGGTACTTGAATGGTTCCTTCCCCCTGAGCATAATCATAGCCCAAGGTGGCATGAAAACGTAGATCAGGTAAAAAATGAAATTGATAATCCATATCCAGATTACTAATTACCCTGTTCACCGTACTGGTAGATGAATACTGATTTAGCAGTCCAACAGGGTTAAGAACAGCTCCGGTAACAGGCAGTCCATCCCCATCAATCGCCTCGATATATCCTCCATATCCGGATAAACCGGAATAGACAGGTAAGGTAGGATTCATTGTTGAACCACCCCAAATGGCACCTGTATTAGCAAAAGTATTTTGGTTGGTTGCTCCTTTTACCCCTACATTAAATTTCAAATGATCCTCAAGAAATGTTGGAGAAATATTTAAACTACCTGTCAGTCTTTGAGCATTATCTGTATCCAGGATACCGTCCTGATTGTAATAACCTCCTGAGAAACGAACCGGCATATCCCATAATGTTCCAGACACACTAAAATTATTATCTGTTCCAAAAGCCAACTTAAAAATTTCATCATTCCAGTTAGTACTACTTGTTCCTAACAGTGCTTTTTGAGCCTCACTTCCCTGTGATTCAACCACAGCTCGAAAATCACTCTCCGAAAGCATTTCCGGTAATTTTGTTCTAACCTGAAGCAAGTTGGTTGAGTTTACATTAACTCTGAATTTATCTTTAGAACCTTTTTTAGTCGTGATGATAATCACGCCGTTTGAAGCACGCGAACCATAAATAGCCGTTGATGATGCATCTTTTAAGACTGTCATGCTCTCGATATCATTCGGGTTGATCAGACTTAAAAAATTATTACTGTTACCACTGATACCACCGGCTTCAAGAGGTACACCGTCTAAAACAATTAAAGGATCGTTACTGGCATTTAAAGAAGCTCCTCCCCTGATACGAAACGAGCTGCCGGATGTTGGAGAACCACTTCCGGAAACAATTTGAACACCAGATACCTTTCCGTTAATTAACTGAGCAGGTGAAGTCACCACCCCTGGATTAAAATCTTTGGAAGAAACATTGGAAACAGCTCCTGTTAAATCACCTTTCTTGGTTTCACCATATCCAACTACAATCACCTCATCAACATTGATATAATCCTGTTGAAGAAAGATATTGTAATTAGCATCAGGCCCAATCGCAACTTCTTGCTGCTGATAACCAATAAAGGAGAAAACCAATACTTCACCCGAATTAACCATTATGGCATAAGAACCATCAGGTAAGGTTATACTACCCCGTTGTGTACCCTTCACATATACAGTTACACCCGGAATAGGTTCATTTGTTTTTGCATCTGTTACTGTTCCACTAACCTGGGTTTGCTGAGCCCATAGAGTTATTCCGAAACTCAATAGTAGAATAGCAGAAGTCAAACGCTTTAATAAACTATTCATATTTTTTACTTAAAATTTAATTAGTCATTCTTGTAATTTCTGTCACAACACTTTTATTCATTGGCTATATACCCGATAAATCAATAATTTTATAAGTGTTGTAACTAATTGATAGATTAAACGATTTTTGGAAAACCGTATTCTGAGTTATCAAGTTCTGAAACTCATAAGCAGATGTTTGTTTTTCATAGTAGCTGATTTTAAGTTTTTAGTGTAAATTATAATTGTATTGTATTATTGAACATCAACAACAAGCTCATCATTCTTTAATCCAGGAGATGAAGCCTGTATTTGAAGGTGACCGGACGTTTCACCGGCTTTTAACAAAACAGTAGCAATTCCGGCTTCGGCATTTACAGGATTCATACCTATAATCTCACCATCACCTTTAATAGAAAAACGAATAGTATTTTCGGCTAAAGGAAGAATTGTACCATTTGTATCAACTATGGAAGCATAAGCAAAAACCAAGTCATTACAACCGCTCTGTAGGGCTTTTCCACTTTCATCAATCCAAAGTTTAATTCCATAAGCTTGTTCAGGTGTTAGTTTTAGATCTCTGGTAACAACTTTTCCATTTAAATAACCAATCGCTTCTATTTTGCCAGGTATAAATGACGAAAGATGAAAGGTAAAAGGAGGATGATTCAGATGAGTTGAATTCACATCCTGATCAGGTTTTTGTTTAGAATAGGTAATATCATTTACCAATAATTCAACTTCGTCACAATTACTGAATACTTTAACCTCTAAAAAAGACGGATCATTATAATAATTGGCGATGGCAACAACAGGTTGATAAAATTCATTATCTAAATCAACATCGTTTTGGCTCTTGTAAAAATAGTAGGCAAACTTTGGCAATCGGAATATATCCATTATACCTGAAGCTTCTATGTCTGGGGCATAACCACGGTTATAATCAAACATTAACCAATTCGCATCACCTATTGCCTCACCCTGCAGATTACTATTATGTGCTTCCTGATAATTTAATGCCTGCTGGGCAAGTCTTTTTTGTCCGTCACCTCTTAGCTGGCGTGAGTTTCGTTCTTCGTCAGATAAATTCTCAAATGCCTTTTGATTAAACCCTGCATTCTGAGCATAATACTCCCAGTCGCCATATTCAGCAATAAATAAAGGTTTAGTATTATTACATTGATTCCAATAATATGGTGGCTTGGCATGTTGACGTGCCGGTATAAAAACATCATATGCTCCATTGATCCAGCCACAGGTGTATACATCTTTTCCTGGATATTCTTCATGAACTATTGCATGAGCCCTTTCCATAAATTCAGTCGTCATCTGTGATTCGTTCAATGATGCCTCCCAAAGTATTACTGATGGATGATTACGATCAACCCTCACCATTTTACGAATATCTTTATAGGCATTTTTTTGAAAAACATCACCTCCAAAAAATTGCCAACCCGGAATAGCATCCATTACCAAGATTCCCAATTCATCACATGCATTTAAAAAAGATTGACTCTGCGGATAGTGTGATAAACGAACCATATTAAATCCTGCTTCCTTTATTTTTCTTGCATCCCTGTAATTGGCATTATCAGATATGGCGTATCCAACATAAGGGTATTCCTGATGTCTGTTGGTTCCTCTTAACTTTAATGACTTTCCATTGATTTTAAAACCATCTTCTGAAGCTATTTCAATGGTACGAATACCAACTTTGATGGACTCAGCATCTGTTTCATTTCCATCTGCAAAAAGTTTAACTGATAGAGTATATAAATGAGGCTTATCAACCGACCATAATCTGGGATTATCCACTTTAAGAGACAAATCCAGACTACCTGATGACAAAGCATCAAGTTGAACATTATCAGAAGTGGCTTTAACAATTGAAATTTCTTCATGCAAAAGTTCAGCTGTGATATGGATCTTCTTCTTTAAATCCAGATCATTGCTAACATCAACCTTCACATTTACATCAGCCGATTGTTCCGATACATTAGTACAACTAACAAAAACACCACCACCTGCAAGATGATCAACTTCAACCGGATTAGAAATATGCACCGGGTCTTTAACCAACAACCAAACATTACGATAGATTCCACTGTAAATATTAAAATCTAAAACATTCAATGCTTTTCCAGGAGGTACATTTAGATTATCTTCATTATTTAACTTAATTAAAAGGCAATTATTCTCTCCAAATTGTATTCTTTCAGACAGGTCAATATAAAAAGGAAGATAACCACCTTCATTTGCCCCAATCAACTCACCATTAAGGTATACTTCAGCCACTTGCATAGCTCCCTCAAAGTAAAGCCCAACATGTGATCCTGCTAACTTTTTACTGACATTAAAATTTTTCATGTAGAAACATTCACCTTGCCACTGATCACCTTTAATTATTAACGGTTCTATGCTGGCAGTATGTGGTATAGTAACCTCTTCCCACTTAATTGCTTTATTTTTGTTATTAAATAAATCCTCAACAGAAGAATCAACATCTTTAACAAAAAGCCAGTTCTTATTAAAAAGATTTTTTCCTATAGTAATTTCTTCCTTACCTGACTTATCGCACGAAATAAGTTGTAACACCATTAAAGAAGCCAAAACCAACTTACTTTTAAATATCTTCATCCTTATTTCGTCTTTAAGTCATCCGTTGTTGAAGCATAATCAAAAGACAGATAGTCAATTGAAGCCAATGAGTTTCCCTCACGATCAAACAAAGTCGCATTGTCCCAAGCCGAACCATGTCCCCATAAATCTTTCATATCAGAAGAAATCCATGCTGGTTCCCAATACATCACTCCTTTAGCACCAGCAGTTCTCATGTTTGTGACCAAATCGATTAAAAATGCCCGCTGTCCTTCTATTGAAATAGGATAACCTTCAATACCACTATGCTCACCAAAAATATTTCCATATTCATCTGCTTCCTCCAAAGTATAAGGATATGCCGTTTCAAGAATCACAAAATCTTTATTTAACTCATTTGTAAGTCTTGATACAAGTTTTGGGAGTTCTTCAAATGAAATCTCTGTATGCCAGTGTGGATAATATGAAAAACCAGCAATATCAAAATCATTGACCATACCTTTTTCCATAACTCCTTTAAAGAACCATTCCAGATTTTTCGGATCGGCAACATGCAAAGCAACTAAAGTTTTGGAGCCTGCTTTTAAGTCAATATCCCTCACAGCTTTAACTCCTGCATTTAACACTTTCCCAAAAGCCACCCAGTTTCCATCACATATCGAAAGCTTTGGAAAAAGTGAATCAGCTTCATCCAACATGAAACCACAATTGGTTTCATTACCTATCTGAACCATCTCAGGTAAAAGATTACTTTTTAAAAGATCATCTAATACTGAATAAGTATAATTGTAAACTGAATCACAAAGAACATTGAGATCTGTTATATTCTTCCATACTGAAGGAACCTTTTGATGCTGCGGATCAGCCCATATATCTGAATAATGAAAATCAAGGTTAATGGCCATTCCATTTGCCTTTGCTCTTTCTATGGACTTCTTTACATCGTTGTAACCACTATATAAAGGTGTATCTTCTCCATATACCTGATAAATCCATTCGGGATTATTCCAGATTCGTAACCTAACAACGTTAGCTCCCTTTTTACTAAACAGTTCATATGGATCTACCTTAGTACCGTCTTCTTTATAAATACCGCCATGGTCTTCAACTTGATTAACGTATGATAGATCAACACCATTCATAAATTCATTAATCAATCTATTAGAAGTTTGAGCTGCTTTATCGGTTTTTAAGTTACACGAACCTATCAATAACGAAAACACCAATAGATAAACGATATAGATCAACCTGGATTTAATCATAAATACTAGACTTAAGTTTTTTATTTCATTGTTAATTATTGTTATCAAAATTAGCTGTTAACATTTTTAAACATTTATTGAAAACATACAATTATTTGTCTATTTCATACCTACCTGAAATTAATTACAACTTTAAGTTCTCATTTATTAAACTTACGATATAAAATGTAATCTTATTTAATACCTTTATTTGTCTAAATCATACATTTCTACAACAAACCTTAATTTTTAATTATCTTTACAACGCTATATAAATCATCATTTTTCACTGTGTAATATTGAAACCAATCAGGGTAATCTTCAATATCAAGAGACGCATCAGGCTTAATAATGCATCAATCTACTTTGAGAAATTAATCTCAATGCTTTTTGTGCAGATTATTATTACAGGGATAATTGCCCAGGAAAGCAGTACAATTCAATCTATTTATTTCACAAACCTGAGACAGGAAGATGGTCTACCTTCAAACATGATCAATACCGTAGAGCAAGATAAATTAGGCTTTATATGGATAGGAACAGATGATGGTTTATGCAGATGGGACGGATATCAAACCTCAATCTTCAGAGAAAGTATCGAACCGGGTTCTTTGCCTAACAGTAATATCAGAAGCCTTCTTCTTGATGATGATCTATTATGGATTGGCACCTGGAAAGGATTATGCACTATTAATACACAAACATTTGAAATTACCCCTTTTAACATTGGAGAAAATGCATCTGTCAGAAGTTTGTATAAATCAAAAGATAACCGAATATGGATTGGAACCTCTAATGGATTGATTATTTACGATAAAAGCATTAACCAATACGAATACTTTAACAATGTTAACAGTAAACTAAGTCATTCAACTATACGATGTTTGTATGAAACAAGTGACAGTACCATGTGGATTGGTACATATGATCAATTAAACAGTTACAAAAAAGGCAAATTTGAGTCATATGACCTTAAAGGTTCGTATAAACCTTTTTTAAAAAACAATCTTATTCTGGACATTAAACCACTGGTCCCTGATAACGATTCTATCTTGCTTATTGGCACAGAAACAGGTTTGGCAAAATTTAACCGAACTACTCATCACCACATATTATTCAATAGCTCCAACACATCCATCAGTAATGAAGTAATAAAATGTATTCATCACGAAAACAATAAACTTTGGCTTGGAACAGATTTTGGATTAAATATTGCAACTTCAGACCTTAATAAAATAGATGCATATTTCCACAATCCGATATTAAATCAGAGTATTGCCAACAACGTAATCTGGAAAATATTTAAAGATAATACTAATACTCAATGGCTTCTGACTTCTAATGGAATTAGCCTGATTAATACAGAAAACTCATTCTACAACTTACACGAAGAATATTACACAATCAATAATCAACAAGTCGGAAATCAAATCCGGGATATATTGATTAGTAAGGATGAATCGATGTATGTGGCCACAATACATGGTGTTATTGAGAATAAAACAAATCAAAAAAAGACCTATTTTACAGCATCGTCAAAAACAAGCCACAAACTTCTTCTTGATAACACATACGCTTTGCTCGAAGATCCATTAGGTAGAATATGGATGGGAACGGCAGCAGGTATTAATATATGGAGTCCGAAAGATGAGTCTATGAGAAGTGTAAGTTCGGATAAAACCAATGGTTTAACATCCAATTACATCAATAGCTTTGCAATAACATCTGACAAATCAATTTGGGTAAGCGCCTGGGAAGGAGGAATATTTAAGATTACCGGTGAGATAAATTCTCTTGAAAACCTTCGTTTTGTAAGAACTGAAAAATCAGCGCCCGACAGAATCTATTCTTGTGGTAATGATATATATTACTTAAAGTCTAATCAACTTTGGTCGGTCAATAATAAAAACCTTGCACCATTTTCGGTTGATGCAATTAACAATCTTATAAATAATGAATCGATTCTATGTTTAAACACCATTAACAATAAAAGTCTTCTTATTGCCACTAATAAGCTAATTATACATTATCAGCCTTCTATCTCTAAAATTGAAACATATCCAATAAATAACCCGGTAATCAATAATCCTATCAGTATTGAAATGGATAAACAAAATGATATATGGATGGCTTCCATTAATTCGGTTATTAAATATAATTCATTAACCGGAAACATCATTTCTATGCCTCTTGATGCAAACAGTCCGATTAAAAGTTTTTACAAAGGTTGTTCAACTGTCTCTTCTTCAGGTGTTGTTTACTTTGGCGGTGACAATGGATATATTGCATCTAATCCTGAAGAAGATGAATTGACAATTATGCCTCCCAAAGCCATATTATCATCGCTTCACATAAATAATGAGTTGTACCAAACAACGGCTAATGAAAATATTCAAAGAGACATACCTTATCTAAATGAACTAGTTTTTTCTTATGCAAATAACTCCTTAACCTTTTTCTTTTCAACTCTTAATTACTGGCATCCAGAGAAAAGTTACTTCAGATATCGACTAAAGAATTTCGACAATGACTGGAATAATTCACTCAACACTAACTTTGCAAATTATCCTAATCTTAAACCAGGGGAATACACTCTTGAAATCGAATCATTCAATTATACCGGAATAAAAAGTAAAGATATAAGCTCATTCTCTGTAATCATCCTGCCTCCCCTATGGCTAAGTAAACCTTTTTTAGCACTTTACTTTGTTTTGATGGTTGGTCTAACATACCTTATTTTCAGGATTTTTGTTGCCCGTCAGAAATTCAATAATCAATTACGTTTGGCTAATCTTGAAAAACAGCACAGCGAAGAGATTTTAAATACAAAACAGCAATTCTTCACCAATATATCTCATGAATTCAGAACTCCTCTGAGTTTAATTATGCCTCCAATTAAACAGGTGATCGATTCAGGTTTGGTTGCAGGAAAGAACCTGGATATGCTGCAATTGGCTGAAAAAAACTCCAAACGACTGCTGACATTAGTTAATCAAATTCTTGATTTCAGAAAGCTGGAAACAGAATCAATACCTCTCATAAAATCAGATGTTGAGCTAGTTGCTTTTTGTAATGAAATATTTGAATCCTTTAAAGACATGGCTTCACGCCATGAAATTAAATACGAGTTTGAAAGTAATGCATCTCAGTTCGTCACTTCTATCGACAGGGAGAAGACAGAAGCTATTCTATTCAATATTTTGGCAAACGCCTTTAAACACACTCCTATTGAAGGAACTATTACCGTGAAATTGAAAATTCCGTCTAACCTTAATACTATTGAAGTTTCAGTCTGCGACTCAGGTTCCGGCATACCAGAGCAAGAACTTGAAAAGATCTTCGATCATTTTTATCAGGCAGATATCCATCGCAAACATAAACAAGGAACAGGCATTGGTTTGGCAATGGCTAAGCAGTATGCATTGCTGCACAAAGGTAAAATTGATGTTCAAAGTGAAGTTGATAAAGGTAGTACTTTCACATACTCTTTCCCTGCTGAAAAAGCAGACGGCCGTATTTCAAAACACATCCATTATAGTAATAAACAAGTCAACACATCAACTAAAACAGTTAAGTCTGATAAACTAAATAAGGTTTTAATCATTGATGATAATCCAGACATATTGGATTACATTGAAATGAACCTAAACACTTTCTTTCAGATTTACAGGGCGTCAAATGGTCAAAGCGGATTAGAAATGGTTGACCAGATAAATCCCGACATAATTGTTTCTGATATAATGATGCCCATAATGGATGGTATTGAATTATGTAAAAAAATAAAAAACAATGTACAATATCAACGAATCCCTGTAATACTTTTAACAGCCAAGGCCCTTGACAATCAAAAAACAGAAGGAATTGAAAGCGGTGCTAACATGTATATAACCAAACCATTTGATATTGCATACCTGAAGGCTTGTATCAACAACCTGATTAAAACAGAGACTGTTATATATGAGTACATCAGAAATAAAATGATCATCAACCCGGAACCTAACCGTTCATCAGAAAATAATCAGAACGAACAGTTTATTAAAAAGGTTATGGAGATCATAGCTGAAAATGTTAGTAACCCTGATTTAACCGTTGATTTTATAAGCTCCAATATTGGTATGAGTTCAACTCACCTCTATAGAAAAATTAAGGCTATTACGAATCAATCGACTAAAGATGTTATTAAAAATTATAGACTGAATATGGCGGCCCAAATGCTTACAAACAATGAAGGTAATATTACCGAAATAATGTATAATGTTGGTTTCAGCAGTTTATCAAGTTTTTCTAAAAGCTTTAAAGTAATGTTTGGATGCAATCCGAGCGAGTACAAAAATCAAAAGACAGACTGATCATTATCGAGTGCCTTATTCACAGCAATGGTTGCACCAACAACCGACACAATAGAAAAGAAACCTGCCAATGTAACTCCAATAAATGGTATCAGTAACACCAAGGCAAAGATCAATCCGTTACCAATTGCCAGTCCCTTGTTACTTCTCATATATCGCACACTGGATTGCACATTAAACTTGCGTCGTTCGAAAGTATAATCCATAAATGAGAAACCATAGAAATAGGCAGATATAAAAAACAAAACAATGGCACTAAACCAACCAACAACAGGTATAAAACTGATTATAAAAAGCAAAAGTGTAAATAACATCTCCACGGCAAGATTACGAAGTGCAAGTACAATACCCCGCCAAATATCTTTTAAAAACTGATTGGTATTAAATGGCACTTCACTTCCTGACAGTATTTTTTCGGTTCGTTCTGATAAAAATGCAAATACCGGTGATAATGCAATTAAAATAATGTAACCACCCAGATAAGCATAAATCACAAAAAACAACAAACGCAATACAATCCAGATAAACCACTTGATGGTGCCAGCCAAAAACGACGCTCCCAAAAAGTCCCATGATTCAATTCCCATCCATTGGTTCAGATAGTTGATTAAAACACTACCTAGACTACCAACTGAATAGAACCCTACAGCAAACAAAACAACATTTAATAACAGTGGAAAAATAAAAAACCACCCTAATTTATTTTGCCGTATAAATCGGAATGCCTCGGTGTACGAACGTAATCCAAGCTGGAAGCCTTGAGAATAATTCATTATAAACACAATATTAGGTTAATGACAGTGATCCAAAACTAATGTTTTAGCGCAAATTTTACTACTTTTGCACAGCCAAAAATTCAAATAAAAGAAATGATGGATATTCAATTACTGACTGCAATTTCTCCGATCGACGGAAGGTATAGAAACAAGGTTGACGGCCTGGCATTGTATTTCTCGGAATACGCCCTGATCCGTTACAGAGTATTAGTTGAAATAGAGTATTTTATTGCTCTTTGTGAAGAGCCTCTTCCTCAGTTGGCCGATTTTAACAAAGATCTTTATGATGATTTACGTAAGATTTACAAAGATTTCCAATTGGAAGATGCTGATCGAATCAAAGAAATTGAATCGGTAACCAACCATGATGTAAAAGCTGTTGAATATTTCATTAAAGAAAAATTCGACGTTTTAAAGCTTGATAAATACAAAGAGTTTATCCACTTCGGATTAACGTCACAGGACATCAACAATACAGCGATCCCTTATTCTTTGCGTGATGCAGTTCATGAAATGTACTATCCATTGTTGGAAGAATTAATTCAGCAGTTGGATGACATGGCTACCGAATGGAAAGACATCCCTATGTTAGCCAAAACGCATGGTCAGCCTGCCTCTCCAACCCGATTGGGAAAAGAATTAAAAGTTTTTGTTGAGCGCTTAAACAAACAACTTGCTTTATTAAAAGGCATTCCATGTTCAGCTAAGTTTGGTGGTGCAACAGGTAACTTTAATGCACACAATGTTGCTTATCCTCAAATCGACTGGGTTGAATTTGGTAATAAGTTTGTAAACGAAACCTTAAAGTTGGATCGCGAACAACTGACAACTCAGATTTCGAATTACGATAACATGGCAGCTATCTTCGATAACCTGAAGCGCATTAATGTTATTATGGTTGATTTGGCACGCGATTTCTGGACCTACATTATGATGGAATACTTCAAGCAACGCATCAAAAAAGGTGAAGTTGGTTCAAGTGCAATGCCCCATAAAGTAAATCCAATCGATTTTGAAAATGCAGAAGGTAACCTGGGTATTTCAAATGCAGTTTTCTCTCATTTGGCTGAAAAATTACCAGTTTCACGTTTGCAACGCGATTTAACAGATTCAACAGTATTACGTAATATTGGTGTACCTATCGCCCATTCAATTATTGCTATACGTTCACTGGCCAAAGGATTAGGTAAATTATTATTAAACGAAGATGCCATAAAAAGAGATCTTGAAAACAATTGGGCTGTAGTAGCGGAAGCCATTCAAACCATTCTTCGTCGCGAAAACTATCCTAATCCATACGAAGCATTGAAAGAGCTGACTCGTACTAATGAGCAAATCAATGCAAAAACAATGGCTAAATTTATCGAAGGATTAAATGTACCTGAATCAGTTAAGGAAGAAATGAGAACTATTTCACCTCAAACATATACAGGTATCTATAAAGTATAATTCATAAAATATGATACTAAAAAGCTGTCTTCGGGCAGCTTTTTTTATTTGGTTTTATCTACAATTGTATCAACCTGTTTATACAAATAAACAACAGCTTTCAATCATTATCCATCTTAAAATTCTCAAGTTGATGTCTTAAAGCCATTTGTTCTATTTCTAATTCCATTTTAACATTTTCTTTCTTTAATTGCTTAATAGCATTAATCTCCTCCTTTGAAACAAAGTTGAGAACAGAATAGACAAATGACACTGAAAAATATATCAGAAAAACCAGCATAACCAACAGTTGAGCTGTTTCCATAATCTCCGTAAAAAATAAGACTATAAGAATAATAATAAATATAATTGAACATAATAAATTGATTGCCCCTAAAAGTAATCTTATATAATTTACAATTTTCATAACAACTTTAGTTCTATACATTCAAATATACAATAACTAAATGGTTGTTTTAATTCAAGAAATGATCTATTCATCCGTTAAATAATCTTATCCATGACCTATCCATTCGGATGCCTGCATAATTATTTGTTATATTTGCGCCAATTGTAAATTTTAAAAATGAAAGATTTTTTTCGCGTACTAAAGCTATATATACCACCCTATAAAAAGAACCTGGTTTTTGCCTTTATTTTTAATATCCTGGCTGCCCTATTTATTGTATTCTCAATGGCATCAATGATTCCAATGTTGGAAGTTATTCTACAGGATGATAAAAACGTACATGAGCTGTTAACATGGTCATTTAACAATGGGTTCTCTGAATTTGGTTCTACTCTTAAAAACAACATCTATTATTACATAACATTAGCTAAAGAAGATTACGGACCAGCTAATGCATTATTAATATTGGGGATTGTTGTTGTTATTGCAACTCTATTAAAAACAGGCTTTACTTATTTAGCTTCCTACACCATGATAGGTGTAAGAAATGGAGTTACCCGTGATATTAGAAATAAAATCTATCGTAAGCTTGTTGAATTGCCCTTGGGTTTTTACAGCGAAGAACGAAAAGGCGATATGATGGCACGATCTACTGTAGATGTGCAGGAAGTTGAAGCATCAATAATGTCGTCTTTGGATATGTTTTTAAAGAATCCAATCATTGTTATTGTGGTACTTGGGTCAATGCTGTTTATAAGTTTTAAGCTTACACTTTTTGTCTTCATTGTGCTTCCAATAATGGGATTCATTATTGGACGTATTGGTAAGAATCTTAAAAAAACCTCTCGGGAAGGTCAAAATAAAATGGGTGAAATTTTAGGGGTAATTGAAGAAACACTTTCCGGGTTGCGAATTATTAAGGCTTTTAATGCTGAAAAAAGGATGGATAATCGCTTTTGGAATGAAACAGAAAGTTACCGAAGAATAAATAATCGACTGCAACGCAGAAGAGATTTAGCTCATCCGACCAGTGAATTTCTGGGAACCATTATGGTCATAATAATTGTTTGGTATGGTGGTTCTTTAATCATTGATGAAGATGCTAGTTTAAACATGGCAACTTTCCTTACTTATTTGGGAATGTTTTACCAAATAATCAACCCTGCTAAAGCTTTTTCACAGGCCACTTATAATATTCAGAAAGGGATGGCAGCTTACGAACGGATCGAAGCGGTTTTAGATGCCGAACTTTCAATTAAAGAACATGATGGTTCTGAAAAAATTCAGGAATTCAAGGATAAAATCGAATACCGTAATATCACTTTCTCATACAACAACGAAGTTGATGTTCTTAAAGATGTTAGCCTTACAATACCTCAAGGAAAAACCATAGCTCTTGTTGGTCAATCAGGAAGTGGTAAAACAACTTTTGTTGATTTACTTCCTCGTTTTTATGATGTTCAGAGTGGTGGCATATACATTGACGGACATAACATCAAAGATTTAAGACTATTCGATCTTCGTGAATTGATGGGTAATGTAAATCAGGATGCAATTTTGTTTAACGACTCCATCTACAACAACATTACTTTTGGTGTTGAAAATGCAACTATGGAGGAAGTTATTGATGCTGCAAAGGTGGCTAATGCTCACGATTTTATTGAAGCCACTGAAGATGGTTATCAAACCAAAATCGGTGATCGGGGAAGTAAATTATCCGGAGGTCAGCGTCAACGCTTAAGCATTGCACGTGCGATTTTAAAGAACCCTCCTATTCTGATCTTAGATGAGGCAACTTCAGCATTGGATACCGAATCAGAACGTTTGGTACAGGATGCCTTGGAAAAACTGATGAAGAACCGCACTTCACTGGTTATTGCACACCGTTTATCAACCGTTCGTAATGCTGATATGATTTGTGTATTTCACGAGGGTAAAATTGTTGAAACAGGTACTCATGATGAGTTAATTGCTTTAAATGGTATTTACAACAAACTGCATTCGATGCAAATGAGCTAAATATCAAACTAAAAAAATCAGATTAAATCTTTTTAACATTCCATCTGTAACATTTAACGCTACTTTTCCATAATAGAAAAGCAAAGGGGTTAGATTATGGCGTGGAAAGAGATTATTATACTACTGATTGGTTTTTTAACAGCCACAGTAATGATTGCACAAGATGCTGGTGCAAAAAAAATTAAGAAATACAATAAGATAGGGAAACTAAAGGTTGATACAACCTTTCAAACAGCTTACCTGAATGACTTCATGGTACCTTTCAGTGAGTTTGGCGACTTACAGAATTGCCATATAAAAATCAAAAACAAAAAGTTAAAAACCACAATGGCAGCCCGTCCGAATTTTCTTTCATTATTATTAGGAAAGAAAAACCGCCGTTATGTTATTGTGATTAACAGTGACAAAAATTTTAGCGGGGTAAAACTCGAGAATGTTCCTTCAAAAGCCAGAATTGGACTATTTGCACATGAACTCATGCATATTCGTGATTACGAAAGCAGAAGAATCACGGGTATTATTGAACGTGGTTACCAATACTTATCATTCCAGGGTAAAACAAAAGTAGAACATTATACCGATGGTTTAACTATAGCTGCCGGGTTTGGTCAAAATCTTTACCACTGGGCCACTTTTGTTTTGAACGACTCTGATGCTTGTGAAGAATACAAAGCTTTTAAGTCAGAGGTATATATGAAACCGGTTACCATTCTTACTCAGATGGAACAAACATATTAAGTAACAATTATGTGACAAAAGGATAGGGAAATTGAATTATTATTAAAAATCCGCTCCATACCTGTATAATTCTTGTATGAAGCGGATTTTTAATTCAATCGAATATGTTTTTTGAATCTATCCTAATTTATTATCAGCAACACGATAATAGGTATCTTTGTAGAAATTAACATCAATCAAATCCGATGCATTTTCCAATAACTGTTCACAGTCTTTACTCAAATAATGCAAATGAACTTTTTTACCTTGCTTGGCATAACGTTCAGTTAGTTTATTTAACGCTTCAATAGCAGAATGATCAGCAACACGTGATTCTTTAAAGTCAATGATAACGTCCTCAGGATCATTCATCACATCAAATAATTCGGAAAAACCAGTTACAGAACCAAAAAATAACGGACCTACTATCTCATAATGTTTAGCTCCATCTTCATGAATGTGACTACGGGCTGTGATTCTTTTTGCATTTTGCCAGGCATAGGCTAAGGCTGAAATAACTACTCCTATCCCAACCGCTACAGCCAAATTATGGAAGATAACAGTTACACCTGCCACAACAATCATTACAAGAACATCCGTGATTGGAACTTTGCGGAAGATCTTTAAACTAGCCCATTCAAAAGTACCTATCGAAACCATAAACATTAATCCAACCAATGCTGCCATGGGAACTCTTTCGATTAAGGAAGAGCCGAATAAAACAATCAGTAATAAACCAATAGCTGCAATAATACCGGATAAACGCTTACGTCCACCCGAACTCACATTGATTACACTTTGTCCGATCATTGCACAACCTCCCATTCCGCTGAAGAAGCCACAAACTAAATTGGCTGTTCCTTGCGCAATACTTTCTTTATTTCCCCTTCCACGAGTTTCAGTCATTTCATCAATAACAGTCAAGGTTAATAAGCTTTCAATCAAACCAACTGCTGCCATAATTAGTGAGTAAGGAAGGATAATCATAAAATTCTCCCAAGTAATATCAATCATCGGCAAATGGAATTCTGGTAATCCTCCAGAAATTTTAGCAATATCGCCTACTGTTTTGGTTTCTATTCCTAATCCTAAGATAATACCCGAAACAACCAGAATAGCTGTTAAAGCTGCAGGAATTGCTTTGGTGAGTTTTGGCAAGAAATGAATGATAAGCATAGTTAAACCGACAAAACCGAGCATAATCAATAAAGGCATACCACCCATCCATGATTTATTGCCTAATTCATCTACTATCTTAAATTGATCAAGCTGAGCCATAAAAATCACAATAGCCAACCCATTTACAAAACCAAACATCACAGGATGTGGCACAAGACGAATAAATTTACCAAGCTTTAGTACTCCCACCAATATCTGAATGATCCCCATTAGAATTACAGCTGCAAAAAGAAACTCAACTCCATGACGGGTTACCAATCCTACAATTACAACCGCAATTGCCCCTGTAGCACCAGAAATCATACCCGGACGACCACCCAACACAGCCGTAATTAATCCAATAATAAAAGCAGAATACAATCCAATTAAAGGACTTACATGTGCCATCAGCGAGAAAGCAACAGCTTCCGGTACCAGCGCAAGAGCTACTGTTAATCCGGATAAAATTTCATTTTTTAAGTTCGAACCTTGACGTAATTTGTCGATAAAAATCATATGAGTATGTTAAATTGTTTACAATTTAGCATATACACTCTCGTGCAATGTGAAAATTTAAGGGGAAATTTTATTGTGGGCAACAACAAGGATTTTAACAGCCACAAAGGTAAGCATTATTGATTAATTGAAAAATTCACACATCACATTCTCAAAATTCAAAAAATAATAAACCGTCACTATCTTTTTTTGAAGACAGTGACGGTTTTATTTATAATTGTTAGATTACTGTTTTTTTGCTCCAGGATACACCAGATAATTATTTAAAACAATTTCGGTAATGTAACGAGTTTGTTTGTTTTTATCCTCGTACTGACGATATGTGATACGACCTTCCAAAGCAACTTCATTACCTTTATGAAGGTTTTTAGCTGCAATCTCTGCCTGTTTTCCCCATGCAATAATATTATGCCATTGTGTTTCCGTGCGTTCCTGACCATTCACGCCATTATAGGTTTCATTGGTTGCTACTGTAAATTTGGCTAGTTTGCGTCCATTATCAAAAGCCTTAATTTCAGGATCCATTCCTAAATTTCCTACTAACTGTACTCTGTTCCTTAAAGTTGTCATGTCTCGTAAATTTTAGTTAATAATTAATTGACGATTCAAAGTTGCAACAGAGTCAGATCAATACTCGGTATTTAATTATTTAGAGTCACTTAACATTCGCTTAAAACCACTTGCAAATGCTTAAAAACGTTTTTAACTTTAATAATCTGACACTTACAAAATCTATCCCTATGGAAGAAAAACGTGTATGCCCGGTATGTGGTGATCCAATAATCGGTCGTATTGATAAAAAATTCTGCTCTGATCAGTGTCGTAACTCTTTTAACAATAGCCGTTACAGCAATGAAAATGTAATGATTCAGAAGATTAACCGATTGTTAAAAAAGAACTATCATATTTTAAAAGAGCTGAATACTGAAGGAAAAACGAAAGTAAAAAGAACCAAATTACTACAGGAAGGTTTTGATTTTAGTTTTTTTACGAGCACATACACTACCCAAAAAGGATCAACCTATCACTTGTGTTACGATCAGGGATATCTGGAACTCAACGAAGATACTTATTTGCTGATTTATTGGGAGGGACAATAAACCTGCCAACAATAGAATATCCAATTGAAGCAAATTATTTTTTATTGTCAATTTCGGTTTACAAAACACAATTCAATACGCAATAAATTAATGTCACTAAAGCTGCCAAAGAAATAATCAACGCAATTGACACACTACATAAAATGCAGACCATTCCAAATGCTCCTAATTTTTGATCAATAGTACTTACGTTCATGTTACCTTTTTATATTAATGTATTAGTGCAAATTTATGAGCAAACTATGTCAGATACTATCAAATACATGTGAATCTCATTCAAGAAAAATGTGATAGATATCACAAAAGTCTTTATCTTTATTAAAAGCTAACTAATGACAAATGAGAATTGCGCTTCCTGCCTTTTAAAATCGAAAGCTACAAAAAACCTAAAAGCGTCAGAATTGAATCTATTGGGAGAAAACTGTGTTCAGGTATCTTTTGATAAAGGAGAAACTATTTTGAAACAAAATACCCTGTCAACCAATATTGTTTATTTAAAAACCGGACTTGTAAAACTTATTGCTGATGGACCCAAACGCACACAAATATTAAAAATTAAGAAAGCACCATGTTACCTTGGGCTTCCCACAACTATGGGTGATAAGATAAATAACTATTCCATCATTGCGCTGGAAAAATCAGTAGCTTGTTATGTTGAAATAAAAGTATTTAAAGAACTCCTTAAAATTAGTCCTGAATTTTCCTACGAGATTATGCTGGATCTATGTCAGAACGAACTATTTCTTTACAAACGATTTGTTAAGTTGTTACAAAATCAAATATATGGTCGTCTGGCCACTAACCTACTATTCTTCTCGAACGAAATATACGGTTCTGATGAATTTGATTTGCCTTTGAACCGAAACGAGATTGCCGATTTGATTTGTACCAGTCGCGAAACAGTAAGCCGTCTGTTTACAGATTTTTCTAAAGATAATATCATTAAGATAGAAGGAAAACATATTAAGCTACTAAACAAACGGAAGCTTGAAGAAATAAGTAAAAACGGTTAATTTTTTTGCTAACAATTATCAATTAACAAACTCATTTTATACTAATTGAATATCTAAAAATGATAAAACACTAAGCTACTATTTTTGACATCACATATTTACAATGTTTATTTTTACCGGATATTTTTAATAATAAACCCTGTTTCTGTTGAGATGACTATCCAATTCTAAATTAAATAAACCTGTCAACTTTTATTAAATTAATGATCATTCATCTTAGAAAAGATATTATATGATTTTGGAGACTTGCTGGGTATTGTATTCATTTTAGAACTGAATTTTACGACATAAAATGGTTAATTTTTCGAATAATAATTTTATGTCGACTTTAGTTAGTTCTTGTGATTACAAAAGTCACTAAAAAAAGGCGACCCGTTTTAGGCCGCCCTTCATCCGAAGTATTAAAAAACTAATGTCTAATTATTATCTTTTTCATATAAGTCTCTGAATCAGAAAACACTTTTAAGATGTAAATTCCTTCCGGAACATCAGATACATTTACAATTCCGTTCATCGAATCTTGAATTGTCTGACTTTTAACCATTGCTCCATTTATACCATACAATGCCATTGAGCCCAAATTCTTCAACCCGTTACTTACTAAACGAACATTTATCACATCATCTGCAGGTACAGGAAATACATCTATTGAAGTTTCACTTCCAGTAGAAGGAGTATCAATATCTGTTGCCTGATCTATAACTTCGTTTATTTCAGTCGCTGATAAGGCATAATTATAAACCCTGAAATCATCTACATATCCATTAAATAATGCTGTTGTTTGATGGCTTCGACCAATATAATTTAATGCAGGTTTAAAGTCTCCTGGTCTAACGGTAACATCAGTTGATTCGGCTACCAATACTCCATTCATATACATACTTGCTCCATCAGCATTTAAGGTAACGGCTAAATGAACCCATTCGGCCTGCGGAATCACAGAGGCATCCAAACGTTGTTCAGTTCCTTCATTCATAATTGAGAAACGTAAACGAGGTGTTAAAGTCATAAACTGTTTATCATTCATACCAAACTCAAAAATAGGCTGCCAGCGGGCACCACCATTCCAGTATACCCAGGTTGCAACAGTTATTTCTGATTGGTTAGCTATTGTTGATGATAACTGCATGAAATCATCCGTTCCATTCAATGATATAGCTGAACCACTTTTCCCGTCAACATATACTGCTTCGTTATATGATTGTGCATGATGTAAATTCAAACTTTGATCCTTCGTATTATTTTCAAAAGTTAACTGAGCTATTAAAGTATCATCTCCAAGAGCACTGGCATTTACTTCACTTGAATATTCAGAACGATTTAAAGAATAGTCTACAGCACGAACCACGTAATAATACTGAACACCTATTTCAACCGTATTATCAACAAAAGCAGTAGCTGTTACATTACGAGCAATTGTTTGATAGTCTCCTCCTGAATTTAATGAGCGCAAAACTACATATTCTGTAACATCATCATCTGTACTGGCAGTCCAATCTAAACGTATTGATGATCCGTTATTAATTGCCGTCAACTCAGTAGGTGCTGCAGGCGCTACAAATTCAATAGGTGCATCAACCGGTAAAAACCGCCATTGCTGATTAGCTCCTCCTGTTTTTTCCCACTGATCAATATTTGCTCCTGCATAGGTGGCAGAATTAAATACATCTAAACACAATGAACTATGTCTGCTTCGAATATAAAACCAACCATCACCTGCATAATCAAGGTACCACTGTTGATTGGCACCTTTTGCATCGTCCCAGCTAATGATATTACCACCATTATCCAACGACCAATTCAAAATATCTGGGGATTTTCCGCTATGAACAGCAGTAATGGTAAAATAACTAAAATCACCCCCAATACGAATATCAACCGGAATTACATTCCATTGCTGGTAGGTTCCGCCATTATAGGTTCCCTGCTGAATATTGGCGCCTGAAGTATACGAACCACTGGCTACCTCCATCACTCTTCCACTATTTCGATTTACCAGTACATATTTACCATCAATAATTGGTTGAATATCATCTCCAGTGGTGATATTAACAACTGTTTCAGCATTGGTCTGTCCCACCTGATATCCGGTTCCTCCAGGCAAATCCATTACATACTCACGCTGTGGTCCATAGCCGTTGTAATAAACATCTCTGTCTTCTGCCACGAAACGATAAGATGTATTTACAGCCTGACGTTCTGAAGTTCCTCCAAACGCCTGAACATTTCCATTCGGAGCTCGATAAACTGAAGCAGCAGTCCAGTTTGCTCTATGTTCGGCATAACCCAGACGTACTCCATCACTGGCTTTACAAAACTCACCACGGGCATATTCGGCCCATCCCCACCAGATACCAGTCTGCATACCATATTCAACTCCCACCATGGCTTCCATAACATTATGAAGCTCGTCGTTAGTTGCATGATGTCCATTGGCTCTTACAGCCTCATAAAAAGCAGCATAATTATCAAAAACACCAGCCAATTGATGTGTATTTCCTTCATCCAAACGAGCCTTTAAGTAAGTATACCATGGTAAAGCCTCATCACAATTCAGAGTATTACCACCTGATATACGGATCGTTTCGAAATTGGAGTTATTCTTTAATTCTCCTGCTACAGCATAAAAATCATCGATAGTACCTTGTCCTGTTGCCGAGTAATCTGGTTCGTTAAATGGTGAAACAGTTATAACCTCTCGTCCTGCTTCAACATGCATCTGACGTGTTATATCAATCAATTGTGCCCAATTAGCTGCTCTATCTGGATTAGTCGGACTAAAATCATCGGCGATCGAAGGATGATCCGAATTCAAAACCACTTTTGTTGAAGAAGGCAGATAATTATTAATAATATTAATCCTAAGGTTGGTATTAGTCAATGCATCACCTGTTAAAGCTCCATCCACTATCGCATTTGTTGGCATAAATGATGAACGCACTACATCAACATTATCTGGCCCCATAAATCTGCTACCTCGTATAATATTATTGGCATCCAACCATGCCAGATCCAAGCCCCATAAAATAGGAAGAGAAACACCTTCGTCTGACATGTTATAATAAACTGTTCGATCAGCAGAAACCTGAGGAACTATATAATCACTGGTACTGGCGACTTCATTTGAAGATTGAGCATTTGCTATCTGTAAGCTGATTCCTGTCAACAGGAACAATAAAGTAAGTAATTCCTTTTTCATAAAACTTTCTTTCCTTGAATTTGCAATTGCAAATTTCTGATTTAAGTAATCGCAAATAAATACGATTAAACAGCAACAAAGTTAACTTGAGAAACGAATCTTTAGGGTCACTAATTAGTCGAAATACTAAAAGAAACTCTGCAAATCAAACTTATATAATACTGATAATGTAATCAAATACAAGTTAGAATAACTCACATCAGCTTGATTATATGATACATAATTGAAACAAACAAAATTTATTCAACGGTAAAGAATAAAAAAGCGACTCCGTAAGAAATCGCTTTATTCATTTAATTATCGCTGATTATTCAACTATCGTCATTTCATCTAAAAGGTAACCTGCACCTGCAAACTTATCAATCAGGAATAACACATACCTGATATCAAGTGAGATATTTCTGCACTGATCAGGATTAAACATCAAATCACTCATTACTCCTTCCCAGGCACGATCAAAATTAACACCAATCAGTTGCCCTTCGGCATTTAATACAGGACTTCCTGAGTTTCCACCCGTGGTATGATTGGTTGCGATAAAACAAACAGGAACTGTTCCATTCACTTCATATTTGCCAAAGTCTTTATTTCTATGAAGTTCTTTAAGTTTTTCAGGAACACGATAATCGTAAATATCCGGATTATCTTTCTCCATGATACCATCCAAAGTAGTATAATATTCGTAGCGAACAGCATCACGTGCCTTATAACTGGCCACTTTACCATAGGCAACACGCAAAGTAAAATTAGCATCAGGATAGAAAACCTTATCCGATTCAAATGCCATTTGAGCTGACATATATGCTTTGTTCAACTTATTTAATTCTAGCTGCATGGCTTTATCCTTCACCGAAACTTTGTCATTATAAAGGTTCATAAAGCTATTATACAACTCATAAGCAGGATCTTTCTCCAGTTTCGACAAGGATTTTTCTGAAAACTCATCAACAAAAGTCAATACAGATTCTTTGTTATCGAAGATTGATTTATTAAACAAGTTTTCGACATATTTATTAATATCTCCTTTGAATTTTTTATCTATTTTAGAATAAATATCAGGATGAAACTCTTCAGGAATGTTTGCCAGATACATTGCCAACAATTTCACACTTATTTCTTTATCGATAGGTTGATAATAATCTTTGAAGAACAATTCAACATCTGATTTAATCTGTTCCTTTAAACTGGAAATTTTTTCTTTATCAGCTTCTATACCTGAATCTTTAGCCGAATAATATAGTGTTGCTAATGGACTCAATTTATTTGCTAAAGAAGCTATTTCAATACCATTACGATAACTAATTTCTAAAATATAATCTTTAGCCAGTCGATACGGAGTATATTCTTCATAAAGCTTCTTATAATTCGAAAGTAAGTTACCATATATTTCAGCACGTGATTCATCAGCTGTAGCCCATTGATTGAAAGATTTTTCGTAAACTTGCTTTTTTGCAAAGGCATCTAAAATCTCCAAACCTCTGTTCTCACCTATCCATCGTTTCCAGCTATTTGAAATACGGGCATTTTTTGCTGCATACTGTATTCGTACTTTTGGATCTGCAGCCTGATATCTGTTAAGTATATTCAGTTTTTCTGTTCTAACGTCAATTAACTTAGGATTTACCGTTTCGGTTAGCATTTTAAGATGATACGATGGAACGTACTCATACGTAGATCCGGGATAACCAAAAACCATAGTAAAATCACCTTCTTCAACACCTTTCATTGATACCGAAAAATGTTTTTGAGGTTGGTAAGGAACATTGTCTTTCGAATATTCAGCAGGCTGATTATTTTTATCAGCATATATTCTGAACATTGAAAAATCTCCGGTGTGGCGTGGCCACATCCAGTTATCGGTATCTCCGCCAAACTTACCAATGGCTGAAGGAGGAGCTCCCACCAAACGCACATCTTTAAAAACCTCGTTTATAAACAAGAAGTACTGATTGCCATTAAAGAAGGGCTTTAATACAGCCTGATAATGTGTATCTTTCACAGCATCCTTTTTAATTGCACTGATGTTTTTTTGAATTAGCTTTGACTGATCCAACTCACTCATTTCATCAGTAACACCGTGCATAACCTGTTCAGTTACATCTTCCATTCTTTTGAGAAAAGTAACAGTCAATCCCGGATTCACCAACTCCTCTTCCTGCGACATTGCCCAAAAACCGTTGGTCAGGTAATCATGTTCCACTGAACTATGATATTGTATTTTACTATAACCACAGTGGTGATTAGTAATTAACAAACCTTTATCAGAGATTAACTCACCCGTACAACCTCCACCAAATATCACAACAGCATCCTTTAAGCTTGCTTCATTTACACTGTAAATATCTTCGGCAGTAAGTTTAAAGCCCATTTCCTGCATTTGTTCAATGTTGTATTTCTTTAAAAGCATTGGAATCCACATTCCCTCATCAGCCTTTGCCTGTGGCAGTAGAAAGGCCAAGACCATTAATCCAAACAGAATTCTTCTCATTATATATTTATGGTTTAAAATTTCAATAATTCGTTGTATAAAGCCTGAACAGGCAATCCCACAACATTAAAATACGATCCTTCAATTTTTTCTATTCCCACCATGCCAATCCATTCCTGAATACCATAAGCTCCAGCTTTATCATAGGGCTTATAGGTATCTATATAATAGGTTATTTCTTCCTCAGTCAATTGTTTAAAAAACACCTTTGTGGAAACCGAAAAAGTGTGTTTTCTTGTATTTGATGATAAACAAACTCCTGTTATCACCTCATGCGATTTACCTGAAAGCATTTGCAACATACGAATTGCATCAGCTTTATCAGTTGGCTTACCGAGAATTTCATTTTCACACAACACAATTGTATCAGCCGTTACTAAAATCCATGGATAATTATTGATATCATCTTCATAAGGTTTGGCTTTTAATTCAGCAAGAAATACCGGCACATCATGTGGTTTGAGATCTAACGGATATACTTCTTCCACATCTTCCTTTATAACTACCTCAAAAGGGATATCCAGATGTTTGACTAATTCCTGTCTTCTTGGTGATTGGGAAGCCAGAATAAGTTTAAAATCTTTTAATTTTTTATTAAGCATTTTTATTCCTTAAAACTCAAAAGTATATAAATTGTCATCAACAGAAAATGATATCTGTTTTGATTCAGCTTCAATCAATTCAATCAAATACAGTAAATAATACCTTTTATTAAAAAGCCTGGCCGGCTAAAAGGATAAACAGTATACCTGACAGCATGATTATTTTACCCAAAACACTAACTCCATGAAAATGTTTCGATTCACTGGCTTTCATCCAAAAATAAATGAGCAGTAAGTGTGGAATGGTAAAACCAACTATAAAATACACAAAAGCATATGGGATATGGGTAATTTCCGGAATTAAAAAATAAATCAGCCAGAGTATTGCTAAGGATGTTATCTCAAGTAATAATACAAAAAGTTTTGTAAGCTTCATCCCCATAGCTAGTGGTAATGTTTTACAGCCAACCGCTTTATCTCCTTTTATGTCTTCTGCATCTTTAATAATTTCTCTAACCAGATTCGTAATAAAGGCAAAAAAGGCAAATCCTCCTGTCCAGAACCAGGCTGTTGAACATGCCTCTGTTTCCAGAATTTGTGGTCCATTTACTCTGGCTAATGCCGCGAATTCAACAGAAACCACCAATAATGCCACAATGGCTGTAAACATGGCAATAATAAGATTACCAATGAGAATATGTCGTTTAAAAGTAGTACTGTAATACCATAAAATTACAGGAATGCCAATAAAGAATAATGCATAGTTTTCTTTTCGTGTAACGTACGAAATAAACAATCCAATTAACATACCCGTGATGGTAACAAGAACATGCAAAAACAATGTAGATCTGCGACTGATTTTTTTACCTACCACAACTGAATCTGGCCTGTTAATCCGATCAATTCGTATATCAAAATAATCATTAATGATATAGCCGGATGCTGCCAGTAAAACAGTAGAAATAACTACAAGTATAAATCTGAAGTCAGATAAAACAGGAGAAATCTTAAACGAGTCAAGAATAGGTAATATAAGTCCATACCTTAGCAAAATCTGCAATAAGGCAATGATTATTAAATTCTTGTATCGAATCAATCTAAGATATGCCATGTTCAAATATTGTCTGACTTAATAAATATACTTGTTTTCAAATTACATTAAACTACCACACATAATCCAGGGCCCACTTACCATGAGCTCTTAGAACTTGTTCAATCACATCGCGACCTGCTGCTTCTCCACCTTTACGATCAGATATATACTTACAAAGCGACTTAATTTCTTCAACCGCATCAGCAGGACAGGTTGGAACACCAACTCTTTTCATTACAGGATAATCAGGCAAATCGTCACCCATATATAATACTTCATCAGCACTTAATCCTTTTTCTTCGATCCATTTTTCAAATACGGGCAACTTATCAGAAACACCAAGATATACATCTTTCACTCCTAAGCCATTATATCGTTTCAATACAGCCTCTGTATTACCTCCACTGATAATAGCAACCGGATATCCCAGCTTTACAGCTAACTGAATGGCAAATCCATCCTTAATATTTGCTGTACGCATTGGGACTCCACTTGTGTGCATAGGTATTGTTTGTAACGATAATACACCGTCAATATCAAAAGCAAAGGCTTTCACCTTCATTAAATCTTCTTTAAAATTGCTCATTCCAGTATTTATTTATGGCGAAGATAAGCAAAAATGCCTCCTTTTCATGAGCCCTTTTTAAGATTATTATGTTTCTGGCTATAACAGTTATTACAGTTTTCCACAACTTATTCTCTTGTATATGTGAGTTGAATTTCAACACTTATCGTTTGTTTGGTATTACTCAACGCATGTTTGATTAGGTAAAATTATTTGATGCTCTATCGCTTTTTAGTAATTTCGTCGTCAAAGTCAATATTCTGCATGTCTATTACCGATCAGTACAAAACATTAAAAGAGCCTTCGGAAGGAATTTATAAAGAAAAGGGAAGTAAATTTATTACCTATGCTTATCCGATTTATACCGAAGAGGAAGTTAAACCTATTATTGACGAACTTAAAAAGCAATATTACGATGCACGCCATCACTGCTTCGCCTGGCAATTAGGTACAGAAGGAGACCGATTCAGAGCTAATGATGATGGCGAACCATCCGGAACAGCAGGCAAACCTATTCTGGGACAAATTCGCTCCTTTGAATTAACTAATCTGCTGGTTGTGGTCATTCGCTACTTTGGTGGCACCAAACTTGGAACAAGTGGTTTAATTCATGCCTATAAAGAAGCCACAATTGACGCGATTAATAATGGTATTATAGAGGAACGAACAGTCAATGACTTTTACCAAATCGACTTTGATTACGGGGTAATGAATGATGTCATGCGAATCATGAAAGAAGAAAATCCGAATATTACAGCACAGGATTTTAATTTACGTTGTTCAATTAAATGGAATACACGTCAATCAGAGGTTGAAAAAATTACATCCCGGTTAAGTAAAATTGAATCTGTTGAAATAGAATTTTTACATACAGCCTGATTTAATGTATGTATCTCTCCTTTACTTTAGTAGCAGGATTACCCCGATAAATACTGTATTCAGCCAAGTTACTTGAAGCAACACTATTTACAGACAAAACAGAATGACTTTTACAGGTGACACCACCAATTACCATACTATTTGCACCTATCCATACTCCATCTTCAAGAGTTATTGGTGCAACCATTAAATCAAATGTTGTGCTTTTATAATCGTGGTTACCAATTAACAACATAGCCCCTTGCGAAAGGCAACAATTTTTACCAATTACTGTCTTATCCAGATTATCAATCCACACTTTCTCTCCTATCCAGGTAAAATCTCCAATTTCCAGATTCCAGGGGTATTTAATATTAACCGATGGTTTAATTACAACTCCCTTCCCTATTTTAGCACCAAACAAACGAAGTGTTCTGACTTTTAATCCAGAGAATGGATTTAGCGGATTCATCAGACAAATTCCGTTTATAAAAAACCAAATAGTGCGCTTAATAATACCTGCACCTTCATCAAACCATGAATTGTTGTATTTGGATAAATCTGTTTCTTTCATTCTTTAACAACTTGATAATATTGCTGAATAATTCCTGTTTTATAAGTTTTAGATTTTTGCAATATAAGTTTCACCAATTTACTATCGATATTAAACAAAGGTATTCCTTCTCCTAAAACTACAGGTATAAGAGATAAAATTAATTCGTCGATTAATCCATTTTTTAGTAGCAGACTATTTAACTGCCCACCACCAACTAACCAAACTAAACCTTCATTACTATTTTTAATCTCTTCTACTTTCGAGATATAATCTTCATTAATAATTTCAGTATTGATTGAATTAGAACTCTTTAATGATTCACTAAAAACGAAATTCTTTTTATCAGCATATGGAAAAGGTACATCAAATGATAGAATTTGATTATATGTATTTCTTCCCATTAATGTAAATTTAACTGATTGATAAAAATCTGAATAACCATAATCTTCACCCTCCTCTTCAAAACCATGTAACCAATCAACATCTCCATTTTTATCCGCAATATATCCATCAACTGATACAGCTGAATACAATACTATTTTAGCCATATATCTTATCTATTTTTACTTATCCCAACCCTGATTACTTAAGTATCTGATTATCTTCACATCTTTCAAACTTCTTAATAATCAATTTTCATAGTAATCAAAAAACATACAATAATCAATTTTGTTAAGTAAGATTAATTTTCAATTTCAATTTAAATACTGATATTTTTAAACAAATGTGTCATCACAAATCAAAAATATCTATTATCACACTATATATCTGATACTTATATTCACAAATAAACACTAAATACATCCTTAACACAAAATGAACTTTTAAAACATTTTTTTGCATTTTTTTTGCTCCAGATTTGGTAAACACTGGAAATACTATATATTTGTAGAGGAAAGTTTAAGAATTATTAGTATTTAACCCTATAATTAAGGAGTATTATGAACAAGGCTCAATTAATCGATGCAATCGCTGGTGAAGCGGAAATTACAAAAGCTGACGCAAAAAAAGCTCTAGACGCTTTTATTAAAGTAACTAGTGATTCATTGAAAACTGGTGGTCGTGTTGCGCTAGTAGGATTTGGTTCTTTTGGTGTTTCTGAAAGAAGTGCTCGCACAGGTAGAAACCCTCAAACAGGTAAAGAAATTGAAATTCCTGCTAAAAAAGTTGTGAAATTCAAAGCTGGTAGCGAATTAAGCGATGCTATCAACTAATTAAGAAAGCAACAAAAAAATATTCGGAGAGCACCAAGGTGCTCTCTTTTTTTGCATAAAATTTTAACTTTAAAATTAGACTTATCGAATGAAACAAGCGCTTATAGAGTTTCTGGGAAAAGTGATGACTGAGGATCGTAGAGAAACTATGATAAATATAATTAATGACAGAACCAGATACCTAACCGTTGTTTTAGAAGATATATTTCAAACGCAGAATGCCAGTGCTGTACTTCGATCTTGCGATTGTTTTGGAGTGCAGGATGTTCATATAATTGAAAACAGAAATTCATTTAATATAAATCCCAAGGTTGTTGTTGGTACCACCAAGTGGTTGGATATTTACCGATATAAAGAACAGGAAAACAATACTCGCAAAGCATTAAAAGATCTAAAAAAACAAGGCTATCGTATTGTAGCCACATCACCTCATCATAATGATATTAATCTGGAGGAATATGATCTAAATTTAGGGAAAACAGCTCTGGTTTTTGGAACTGAGCTTACCGGAATTTCTGACATTGTAAAAGAAGAAGCTGATGACTTTCTGAAAATACCGATGCACGGATTTGCTGAAAGTCTGAATATTTCAGTTGCTGCAGCCATTTCGCTTCATCACTTAACTTACAAACTAAGACAAAGTAATATTAATTGGCAACTAGCCCCTGAAGAAAGGGACGATTTATATATCGACTGGATGAAGAAATCGATCAAGAAAAGTGATTTATTAATTCAAGAGTTCGAAGAAAGATACACCAATCAGAAATAATCATACATTTTTTAACATCTACAGTTTGATAGTGGTGATATTTTTTTAAATTTGACAAAAAACAGAATCTATGAATTGCATTATTATTGATGATGATAAGCTTTCAACGAAAATCATAAAAGAATTTATCGAGAAAACCGATGGATTAACGCATGCCGGAAGCTTTGATAGTGCTGTGACTGCAATTAATTACCTGTCCAAACCGGACACCAATCCTATTGATTTAATTTTTCTTGATATTGAGATGCCAGAGATGAGTGGTATTGATTTTCTTAAATCTTTAAGTAAGTTGCCTCAGGTTATTGTATACTCTTCTCAGGAAAAATATGCTATTGAATCATACGAATATGATGTAACTGATTATCTGTTAAAGCCTGTACAATACGGAAGGTTTATCAAGGCAGTTAATCGGGCTAAAGAACGATTTGAAGAGAGCGATACTGTATCAAGAGAAAGTAGTGAGATATTTATTAAGAACAATAGTTCTTTAGTAAGAGTGAAATACGACGACATTCTTTGGATTGAAGCACTTGAAAACTATGTTGTTCTCAACACATTTAAAGATAAGTATACCATTCATTTCACAATGAAGGCAATTTCTGAAAAGATGCCAACCGATAGATTTGTGCGTGTTCACCGTTCATTTATTGTTAATATCACTAAAATTAAAGTAATTGAAGATAATTCAGTTATTATCATGCATGACGGAGGATCGAAAATAATTCCAATCGGAAAATCCTATAAGGATAAGCTAATGGATGATATTAATTTAATTACTAAATAAGATTCGAAAGCCGTCAAACGACGGCTTTTTTATTGAAATTATAATAACGTAGATATATCAAAATAAAACGTTAATCAGCTTAAAAGTAAGTTCTCCTGTTAATGTTGGCTCAAAGTTTTCGTTACTTATTCCAAGAAGTGAAGTATTGGAACCAACAAAAAAAAGGATGCCATCGTTCTGACATCCTTTGCACTATATTAACTCAAACTTTATTTCATATTCTTTATCACATCTTCCATCTCTTCCAATGATTTTCCTTTAGTTTCAGGAACCATTTTCCAAACAAAGATGGCAGATAAAATACTCATAATACCATAGAACATATAAGTTGCTCCACCACTAAACTCCATCATTGCAGGATAGGTAGATGAGATGAAATAGTTGGCCGCCCATTGAGCAGCAACGGCTATTGCAATAGCCTTACCCCTGATTTTATTTGGAAAGATCTCTCCAATTAATACCCAACATATAGGTCCCCAACTCATCATAAACGAAGCAGTATATATAATTATAAATACCAACGTACTGATACCAATAACTTTAAAGAAAGCCAACATACCAATAGCAATCATTCCTATTGCCATACCAATCGATCCAGTAATTAATAATGGTTTACGCCCCCAGTGATCGACTGTAGCAATAGCCACAACTGTAAAAACTACATTCACTAGTCCCATTACTATGGTTTGAAGCATAGAGGCATCTTTTGCCGCACCCATACTTTCGAAGATACGGGGAGCATAATATAAGGCTACATTAATTCCTACAAATTGCTGAAAAACAGAAAGCAGAATTCCAATTACAATGACTGTTTTTCCATAAGCCAGAACAGTTGAAGAACCAACAGACTTCTTCACTGTTTCCTTAATTTCATTAAGGATATTTTTTGCAGCATTTATACCATTAATTTTTTCGAGAATAGATAATGCTTTTTCGTCCTGACCTTGCAATGCAAGATATCTGGGTGTCTCTGGCACAAAAAACAACAGAACACCAAATAAACCCGCAGGAATAGCCTCAGATATAAACATATATCGCCAGCCTACATTATTTATCCATTCAATATTTTGTCCTTTGGCTATAGACCAGTTGACAAAATAAACAACCAACATACCAAATATAATGGCAAACTGGTTAAACGAAATTAAACGACCCCGAATATGCGCCGGAGCAATTTCACTGATATACATTGGACTAATTGCAGAAGCCAATCCAACACCAATACCACCAATAATTCGATAGAAATTAAACATATAAAGCAACCCCATAGTTGGCTCACCTTCTTCAAAAAACATAAATTCAGGCTTCCCTGAACCCAATGCAGAAATAAAAAATAAAACCGCAGCAACCATCAAGGATTTTTTACGCCCTAATCGGGAGGCTAGAATACCAGAAATTGCACCACCAATAATACACCCAATCAATGCACTGGATACAGTTGCTCCATGGGCAAACGAACTCAAATTAAGTCCGTCAATTAAGAAGGTCTGAATGGATTTTTCAGCACCTGAGATTACAGCTGTATCATAACCAAAAAGCAACCCTCCTAAGGTTGCCACCAATGTTAACAGAATGATATAGCCAATATTTTGTTCTTTATTCATAAAACCTGGATTTATAAAAATCCCGAAAGATAGTTGGTTTGAAGTTGACCTACCTGAATGTACTCTTAAGAAATGCACTAACCAAAACGATTAGTGCATTTATGTTCGGTATTTATATCTTTCGGGAAAATATGATTAGATATACATGTTGATCAATTGCTCATAACGCTCTTGCTTGCCACTGATCTGATTAGGCTCACCCACTTCTTTAGCAATGGTTCTTAAATCTTCTAAAGATAATTTACCAGCTTCGAAGTCAGCACCTTTACCACTATCAAATGATGCATAACGATTTGTTTTTAATTTCAGATATTCACTATTTGTAAGGATATCATCAGCAATAACCAATGCACGTGCAAATGTATCCATACCTGAAACGTGAGCTATAAAGATATCTTCCGTATCAGTTGAATTACGACGGATTTTGGCATCAAAGTTAATACCACCACCTTGTAAACCACCTGCCTGCAGTACCACCATCATAGCCTGTACTGTTTCAGTGATGTTTGTAGGGAATTCATCTGTATCCCAACCGTTTTGATAGTCTCCTTTGTTGGCATCCATACTACCTAACATTCCTGCATCAGCTGCACATTGCAATTCGTGTTCGAATGTGTGTTGAGCCAAAGTAGCGTGGTTTACTTCAATGTTTAATTTAAAATCTTTATCTAATCCATAATTTCTTAAGAATCCTATAACAGTTTCAGCATCAACATCATACTGATGTTTAGATGGCTCCATTGGTTTAGGTTCAATAAAGAAATTACCTTTAAAACCATTGCTACGAGCATAATCACGGGCCATAGTTAAAAACTGAGCCATGTGATCTTTTTCGCGCTTCATGTTTGTATTCAACAATGACATATAACCTTCACGTCCTCCCCAGAATACATAATTTTGACCTCCTAAAGCAATAGTGGCATCAATTGCATTTTTTACCTGAGTACCGGCATGAGCCAAGGCATTGAAATCAGGATTTGTGGAAGCTCCGTTCATGTAACGAGCATTCGAGAATACGTTTGCTGTACCCCAAAGCAAGTTAACACCGGTTTCTTTTTGATATTGTTGAGCAATAGGTATAATCTTCTGTAAACGATCTTCGATTTCAAAAACAGATCCGTCACCAACTACATCAGTATCGTGAAAACAATAGAAAGGAGCACCAATCTTAGAAAAGAATTCAAATGCAGCTTCCATTTTATATTTTGCACGATCCATAGCATCAGTACCTTTGTCCCATGGAAAGTTCATTGTATCACCACCGAAAGGATCACCTCCTTTAGCGCAGAAAGAGTGCCAGTAAGCGATTGCAAAACGCATATGCTCTTTCATTGTTTTTCCTGCAATCACCTGCTCAGGATTGTACCATTTAAATGCCAATGGATTTTTTGAATCTCTACCCTCGTACCCAATCTTTCCTATTCCAGGAAAATATTCATTTGTTGCCATAACTGTAACTATTAGATTGTAAGTTTTTTATTTTAATTGTGATTTCCATAATTCATATGCTGCTTTCAAAACAGACTCATTGTCTTTATTCGGTTCGATAACCTCAACCTTGGCTAAAGATTCAAATGCCACATCCAACGAGTCGAATAAACCTGCACCATAAGCCGCTCCTCTGGCAGCTCCTAATGCTCCATCTGTTTCATACAATTCGATGGTTGAGCCGGTAACATCTGCCAATGTTTGACGAAATATCGGACTCAGAAACATATTTGCCTTTCCGGCTTTGATAACTTTTGTTTCAATACCTGTCAGTTCCATTACATCCATTCCAAATTTAAAACTGAATGCAATGCCCTCCTGAGCAGCACGTAACATATGTGCTCTTGTATGATGATTGAAATTAAGATTAACCAAACTTGAACCCGGATTCTGATTTTGAAGTACCCGTTCTGCACCATTACCAAACGGGAAGAACAATAAGCCATTGCTACCAGGTGCAACTGCAGATGCTTCTTCATTCATCTGTACATAGTCCAATTCTGAAGCAATATTTTTTCGTAACCAGGAGTTCAGGATCCCTGTTCCGTTGATACACAATAAAACACCCAAACGTGGATCGACATTGCTATGATTAACATGAGCAAATGTATTAACACGGCCCTTGGGATCGTATTTCAACTGGTCACTAACACCATAAACAACACCGGAAGTTCCTGCAGTAGCAGCCACTTCTCCAGGTTTCAATACATTTAAGCTTAAAGCATTATTAGGCTGATCTCCAGCCCTGTAAGAAACTGCTATTCCTGCTGCCAGATTCAACTCTTTTGCAACTTCTTCGGTTAATGTTCCCTGAACTTCAAAAGTTTCTTTTATAGTTGGTATTACACTTGCCTCAAAACCATAGTATTCCAAAAGTTCTTTTGACACACTTTGTGTTTGAAAATCCCAGAAGATTCCTTCCGACAAACCACTTTTAGTAGTAACAATATCACCGGTTAAACGATACGCAATGTAATCGCCAGGTAACATGATCTTATCAATTTTATTAAAAACCTCAGGTTCATTTTCTTTAACCCACTTCAATTTTGAAGCTGTGAAATTACCTGGCGAATTCAACATATGTGATAAACAGTGTTCCTCACCTAATTTATCAAAGGCATCGTTACCATATTTAATGGCACGACTGTCGCACCAGATAATTGCAGGACGTAAAACCTCCCCTTCTTTATCCACCACTACCAATCCGTGCATCTGGTATGAGATACCAATCGATTTGATTTGAGTAACCTCTACTTTTGAGTTACCTAGCACATCCTTTAAAGCTAATTTTAAATTAGCCCACCAATCATTCGGATGCTGTTCTGCCCAATCGGGCTGAGGTGAAGAAATAGCCATTTCCTCTTTCGGATAGAAAGCTGAATCAACTGCCTTACCGGTATTTACATCCAGCAAAGCAACTTTTACTGAAGAACTTCCTATGTCAAAACCTAGTGAATACATATTGCGCTTTATTAGTGTTCCGTTCTGTTGTGGTATGGTCCAAAGCTATAAAAAAGATTCATTACTACAATGATTCTCTGAAAAATATTTTTGTTGGCACACAAAAATCCAGCTTCATATCTTCCGAAGCAAAAGCTGCAGCTTTTTGTCCCATTAGCTTAAAATCAGTTGAGATAACAGATATACCCTTATAAATAAATTTCTTCATCGGCGTTTCGTTATACGATAAAATTCCAACATCAACACCCGGCTCCAGTTTCTTTTCCCTACATTGTTCCAGTATCTCACCAAGCATTCGATCACTTACACTAAAATACATCTCCCCAGCCTTCACATTTAATGTACCTGAATCCACTAAAACACTGTAATCAAATTTCTTTTTATTGCAATACTGCTTAAAATAGTCTACCGTTATTTTGGGATGATTAGTAAATTCAGGATACACCATTATCAGTTTATTATACCTCCTTAGCAAATGCTCTGCTTCCGATAAAGCTTCAATAACAGCCTGTCCAAAATCCTGATATAACTTATTGGTAATACTTTTAATATTTGTATCCCAGTCAATAATAAGGGTCTTATCAGCAGGCAACATGCTTACCACCTCTTCCACTCCCTTATGCGCAAATGGCATAATAATATATTTACTGTACCTCCCCCGACTTTCGGTTATTAACTTTTTAAAAACATCAATATTATAATGATGAAAATGTACGTCCGCAATAGTATCCTTGTCAAGATTTTTAACAAAACTACCGTACAAAACCTCTTTATAAGCTTTCAATGTATCCAGAAACAAAAACACCTTACGCCCCTCTTTAGCAACAAAGTAACCTTTATTGGGCACCGATTCTATCACACCTTGTTCTTTAAGAATCCCATACGCCTTAAAAACCGTATCACGCGACAATTTATAAGTCTGGCAAATCTGATTTACCGACGGCAACTGATCCCCTTCAAACAATTTATTCTCTGCAAGTGCATTTATTACCTGATCAACCAATTGTTGAAATTTGGGAATATCACTTGCCGGATTAATACTAAACTCCATCTTCTAAACTTTAATTTTTACGTGTTCTGTTCTGGTATGGTCAAAGGTAAACTTTATTTATAAAAGAAGCATCTTTTCTTTAAGAAAATTATTTTATTAAAACATAAAAAACCCGATCCTGTATCAGAATCGGGTCTTATCATTATTTCAATTTTGAATTATTTCACTTCAACTTTTAAAGGTGTATTCAAACATTTAGCAAATACATTTAAATAAGCTTCCCACTGCTCATTACCTTCAAATTGTTTACTTCCGCTCCAGAAAAATCCGGAATAAAACTCAACTTTACCATCAACAACTTTTAAATGCAACAGACCTTGACTCGCATCAGGCACATCTGTTTCAATTTTTGAATGGCCCGCATAATAATCAGAAGAAGCAACAATAGCATTACTGATCTCTTCGCCAAAATGAGGAGCATACCAGTTAATCCATCCTAATTCATCATTGTTCGAAAAAGTGCCTTTACGATCGTGAAATGTAACACCAGATGTAAGCGTATCAGTACCTTCAACATACACTACAAATTTAGTCATGTTACTACCCAGATCTATGGAGATAACTTTTCGCTCTTTCACCATTGCACCATCCACATCATAAGGCATATAATCCAATTCAAATTCTGTTGAAACAGGACCGTTAAAAAAGCTCTTGTGCGCTACAAAGTTTTTTGATGTATACAACACTCCATTTTTATAAACTCCTGTACCTCCACAACCACGACTGGATCCAACGTGATAATTATCCAAACCTTCACCATGATCACTATGATAATACATGTGGTCATTCTGATAACCAGCGTACCATTTATCTATAATTGAATAATCTACTTTCTTCAACCAGCAATCCACTCCACTACTTAAGGTTCCACCCGGAATATTCTCTTCAACCATCCTTTGCGCCTCTGGACCATACGTACGAAATGCAACACGATCATTTTCCCAGGTATAATCATCGGTACGCTCAGGTACAAAGCGAGCAAATGTTTTCACTTCAGTAGGTTCTATAGAACTCTCACCTTCTTTTACCCAAAAGTTTTTTGATTCATTTGCCTTCAACTCCACCTGAAACAGAATAACATCTGAGACTTCATCTCCATCTGTATCAATCAACTGACTTAAAACTTCTTTATCTGACTCCTGATCGATTACAATCGCTTTTCCATTTTGAATATTAACATCAGCCAGCTTCACTTCCACTGTTTCAATTACACGATTGAAATCAGCAGGATTCGTCACTGTAACTGTAGGCACTGGTGCACTGCATCTTGAAAATACAAACACCAATACCATTGCAGAAATTGGAAGAAATTTCTTCATCTTAGTCAAGATCATTTTCGCCTTTTACATAACCAAAATTGGCCAAAATACCTCCATCAACATACAACACATGACCATTTACGAATTCACTTGCCTTTGATGCCAAGAACAATGCAGCATTCCCTATATCTTCAGGCTCACCCCAACGTGCAGCAGGAGTACGAGTCATTACCAAATCATTAAAAGGATGACCATTTTCTCGAATTGGAGCCGTTTGAGAGGTTGCGATATAACCAGGACCAATTCCATTTATTTGCAAACCATGCTTAGCCCATTCGCAGCACATATTGGCTGTCAACAACTTTAGTCCACCTTTTGCAGCAGCATAAGCCGAAACAGAATTACGTCCATAAACACTCATCATCGAACACATATTGATGATTTTACCTCCTTTTCTCTCAATCATCTTTGGAGCAACACGCTTAGCAACAATCAATGGAGCAACCAGGTCAACATCAATCACTTGTTGAAAATCTGAAATTGGCATATCCAAAATAGGAATACGCTTAATAATTCCGGCATTATTTACAAGGATATCAACAGGTCCAACTTCATTCTCGATTTGAGTAATTCCTTTGTCAACATCAGCCTCGTTGGTAACATTAAAAACCAATGTGTAAACATCAATACCATCCTTGGCATATGCCGCTTTACAAGCTTCCAGTTTATCTTCAGCCAGGTCATTTACACAGATTTTAGCACCTGCTTTTCCTAACACTTTACCGATAGCCATACCAATACCATGTGTTCCACCGGTAATAAGGGCTACTTTTCCTGATAAGTCAAATAATTCTTGTATCATTTTATGCAATAAGTTTTATAAAAAATCCTGTCGTAAAGGGGTAAAACAATCAATGAGTCTAACAATCGGAGTTAATCGTTGAATAGTATGAGGAACACCTGATGGTATCGCAAAATGGTCACCTGCCTTAAGGTATACCTTTTCATCATCGCCTACCAACAAGTAAATTTCACCTTCGATCATATAGGAAACCTGTTCATGAGGATGCGAATGAAATGGATCCGGATTTTCCGTTGGTCCGTCAGTAAATTCAACATTAACCATCATCAGATGATCTGTTTTTAAAATTCTCCGCTCAATGCCATCAGCTACTTTTGTAACCGGCAACTCGTCGTATTTACCCACATATTTCATCTAATAATATTATTTTAATTCGTTTGGCTGACGTACATCCATATCTCCATAATCAAGATTCTCACCTGCCATACCCCAAATAAAGATATAGTTGGATGTACCTGCAGCACTATGAATACTCCATGATGGCGATAACACCGCCTGTTCATTCTGCATCCAGATATGACGTGTTTCATCTGGTTGACCCATGAAGTGACAGATCGCTTGTTTTTCAGGTACCTCAAAATAGAAATAAGCTTCCATACGACGATTGTGTGTATGAGCTGGCATAGTATTCCAAACACTACCAGGTTTCAACTCCGTCATACCCATTTGAAGCTGACAAGTCTCAACAACTTCTTTAACCAAAAGCTGATTGATCTGACGCTCATTTGAAGTCTCCAATGCACCCAGTTGCAAAACATTAGCATCTTTCAAAGTAACATGCTTAGACGGTAAAGACTTATGAGCAGGAGCTGAATTAACGTAAAAATGAGCTGGTTTTGAAGCATCAGCTGAGGTAAAAACAACATCTTTAATGCCACTACCCAAGTACAAAGCCTCTTTATATTCTAATTTATATTCAACACCGTCAGCAGTAACTGTTCCACTACCTCCAACGTTGATAATTCCCATTTCTCGACGGTTAAGAAAATATTCAGACTTCAACTCATCATAGGTTCCCAGGTTAATTGGCTTTTCTAAAGGCACTACACCTCCAACCATATAACGATCATACATCGAATAAACCAGACTAATTTCGCCGGGAACCATTACTTTTTCAATCAAAAATTCTTTTCTGATACGTTCTGTATCATAAGATTTAGCATCCTGAGGATGTACTGCATAACGAAGTTCTAAACTCATAATATTTTATTTTTAGTTATCTATAATCTTTCCATGAAGAACTTCTACCTATAAACCGAACAGGTATAACTTCTTCTTCCGGCACTTCTTCCTTTTGAATAGCTTTTATCATAGCTGCGGCTACCTTATTTCCCATCTCCAAAGCATTTTGCTCCACTGAAGACAAAGCTGGATCCATTAATTCGGAAAATGGCTCATTGGCAAAACCCACAATCCCAAATTGATCCGGAATATGATAACCTAGAGACTTCAACCCTTCCATGGCCCCAAGAGCACTATAATCACCCGCACAAAAAACAGCATCAGCACTGGTACGCATTACTAGTTTATGAATGTGAGAATAACCGGCATCACGGGTAATTACATCATCCACTATCAATTTCTCATCCACTTTCATACCTGCCTCTTCCAAAGCAGCTATATAACCCGCCTTTCTTTCGCGATAAGCTCTTAGCTTATAACTTCCACTAAAATGAGCAATATGCTTAAATCCACATTTAATCAGATGACGTGTCGCCAGATAACCTCCGGTATAATTATCGTTTGTTATTTTTGATCCGGGCAGACTTTTTGTTACCCGGTCGAATTGAACCAACGGCACATTGTGCTTAATTACTTCCTGCAGATGTTCAAAACTGTTGGTTTGAAGCGACAAAGAAATAATAATCCCTCCAACCCTGTTCTGCAACAGCGACTCTACAGCCTTCACCTCCCGGCTTAACATCTCACCGCTTTGAATGATAACCAGATTATATCCGGCCGGATTTAATATTTCCTCAACTCCACTGATTACATTGCTAAAGAAATGACGATTGATTCGTGGTACAATCATACCAATGGAATCACTTGTTCCTTTGCGCAACGAAGCTGCCATAACATTCGGCTGATATCCCATCTCCCTGGCTGTCACCTGCACTTTTGCCCGTGTACTTTCACTAACCCGTGTATTATTTGCCAAAGCCCTCGAAACAGTAGAGGCTGTCATATTTAATTTCCTGGCAATATCACTTATGGTTACTTTTTTCATTAGTCATATACTATAATCAGCAATTAATTTCTGCCTTAATAAATACTATTCACATTAAAGCAATACAAAAATACAATCGTTTGCACACAAAACAAGTTTTATCTCAATATTTTTTCAACTTAAAACATTTGAATAATTCATTCGAGTGATTTACAGCTAAATAAAATTCATTTTAAATTAAAATTTTATCTTTCTCATTTTCTGCTATTTAAATATATTAACTAAAAAAATTTTCATCGTAAATATTGCAAAAATAAATTTTGCGTTGCATCTTCGTGTTCGTTAACGGCTAATGACAATTCAAATCTTTTTAGATGATGCAACCATTTATACACAAGGATTTCCTTTTGGAAACCGAGACTTCAAAAAAATTATACCACGAGTATTCAGAGAACCAACCAATCATTGACTTCCATTGTCATTTAAATCCACAGTTTATTGCCGAGGATCGTCAATTCGAGAGTCTGGGACAAATATGGCTGGAAGGTGATCATTACAAGTGGCGTGCAATGCGCATTAACGGCGTAGACGAACACTATTGTAACGGCAAAGCTTCTGGCAAGGAGAAATTCATGAAATATGCTGAGACAGTTCCTTACACAGCTGGTAATCCTCTTTACCATTGGACCCATCTGGAACTTGCCCGTTATTTTAACATCACAGATTTACTTTCTCCTGTTACAGCTGAAAAAATCTTTGAGACTACCAAAGCAATGATTCAAACTCCAGACTACAGTACCAGAAAACTTTTGGAGATGATAAATGTAGAAGTAGTTGGTACTACAGATGATCCTGCTGACGATCTTCGCTATCACAAGCAATTAAAAGAAGAAGGTTATCATATTAAAGTCGTGCCAACCTATCGTGCCGATAATGTTATTAAAACAGAAGATCCTGTTCAATTCAAAGCATACATTGAGAAATTAGGAGAAGTTGCTGATGTGTCCATCTCATCTTTAACTGATTTGATTGAAGCATTGGATCGTCGCCATGCATATTTTCATGAATTAGGTGCCCGAGCTTCTGATAGTGGACCAGACCGCTTCTTCTTTGCTGCTTATACTCAAGAGGAAGTTAATGCAATCTTCCTAAAATTAATGGCTGGTAAAACAATTGACGAAGAAGAAACTGAAAAATACCGTTGTTGTGTAATGGCAGAATTGGCCAAGTTAAATCACAAACGCGGATGGACACAACAATTCCACGTTGGAGCTTTACGTAACAACAATACCCGTAAATTCAATATTATGGGAGCTGACACAGGTTGGGATTCAATCAACAATTCTCAGAATGCGCTTAAAATGTCGCAATTCCTGAACTTATTGGATACCACAGATCAGTTGGCAAAAACCATTCTTTACAACTTAAATCCAGCTGATAATGAGATGATGGTTACCATGTGTGGTAATTTCAACGATGGCTCTACTGTTGGTAAAGTACAATATGGAGCAGCATGGTGGTTCCTTGATCAAAAAACAGGAATGGAAAAACATCTGTTAGACCTTTCTGCTTTGGGATTATTGAGTCGCTTTGTTGGTATGGTAACCGACAGCCGTAGCTTCTTATCATACCCTCGTCACGAGTATTTCCGTCGAATTGTTTGTAATCATCTGGGTAAAGAAGTTGAAAAAGGTATGATTCCTAATGATGAATCTATCTTAAAACAAATGGTTGAAGGAGTTTCCTATAAAAACGCAAAAACATACTTTAATTTTTAATAGAAATGTCAAAGAAAGTAGTCTCTTTTGGAGAAATCATGTTACGTCTGGCCACCCCTGGTTACCAGCGCTTTACTCAAGCTACATCATTTGAAGCTACCTTTGGCGGTGGCGAGGCTAACGTAGCTGTATCACTTGCCAACTATGGCGTAGATGTTTCATTTGTTACCCGATTACCAAACAACGACATTGGTAAATCGTGCCAGATGGATCTTCAAAAGTACGGTGTTAATACCGACAAAATTCTTCACGGTGGAGATCGATTAGGTATTTATTTCCTTGAAACAGGAGCTGTGGCACGTGCCAGTAAAGTGGTATACGACCGTGCAAACTCAGCCTTCTCTGAAGTTGGAAAAGGAATGTTTAACTGGGAAGAAATATTGAAGGATGCAGATTACTTCCACTGGACAGGAATTACACCTGCTGTTTCTCAGGGAGCTGCAGATGCATGTCTGGAAGCCATTCAGGTTGCTAATAAAATGGGAGTTACTGTTACATGTGACTTAAACTATCGCAAAAACCTATGGAAGTACGGCAAAAAAGCTTCTGAAGTTATGCCGGAACTCGTTGCAGGTTGTGACATTGTTTTAGGTAACGAAGAAGATGCTGAAATGGTATTGGGTATCAAACCTGAAGGTGTTGATATTACTGGTGGACACGTTGAAGCAGAAGCTTATCGTAGCGTATCTCAACAGATAATGAAATTATACCCACGCGTCAAGAAAGTAATTACTACCCTTCGTGGATCGGTAAGTGCTAATCACAACAGCTGGTCGGGTGTAATCTACGATGGTGAAAACCTATTTCAGGCACCTACCTATCAAATTACACACATTGTTGACCGTGTAGGTGGTGGAGACTCTTTTATGGGTGGTTTAATCTACGGTTTAATTGCTTATGAAGGCGATGATCAGAAAGCCATCAACTTTGCTACAGCAGCATCTTGTTTGAAACATACCATCCCGGGTGATTTCAACCAGGTATCTGTTGAAGAGGTAGAGAAATTGATGGGTGGCGACGCTTCAGGAAGAGTTTCACGATAAGTAATAAAAGCAGAAGTTTTTATAGAAAGAAGTACATTTAACAAACGGACTTCAGACTTATAACTTCGGACTTTAGATAAAAAATGCTTGATTACAACAAGTCGGAGTACAGTAATTTCTTGGAGGAGCTTGTTAACATATACTTGCTCCGGCTTGTTTTATTTTGATAAAAAATGGCAAAATATTCCAGAACAGAAGTATTTATGGCGATGAAAGAAACCGGTGTTGTACCTGTGTTTTTTCATGCCGATTTAGATGTGTGTAAAAATGTTGTAAAAGCATGTTATGATGGTGGAATTCGTGTTTTTGAATTCGTTAACCGTGGTGATTTTGCGCACGAACTATTCAGCGAACTAAACAAGTATGCTTTAAAAGAATTGCCCGGTATGATTTTAGGTGCCGGATCAATTGTTGAAGAAGCAACCACTGCCTTATACATTCAGTCGGGTGCTAACTTTATTGTTTCACCATTATTGAATGAAAACATGGCCCGCATCTGTAACCGCAGAAAAATAATGTGGTCGCCAGGTTGCGGAACCATTTCAGAAATTAATAAAGCACAAGAATTAGGTGCAGAAGTAGTTAAAGTATTCCCTGCGTCGGAAGTTGGAGGACCATCTTTTGTAAAAGCAGTTAAGGCTCCAATGCCTTGGACTGATATAATGCCAACAGGAGGTGTTACCACTGAAAAAGATAACCTTAAAAAATGGTTTGATGCAGGAGTAACCTGTGTGGGAATGGGATCAAACTTATTTCCAAAGGATATTATGGACGCTAAAAACTATTCTGCCCTTGCTGATAAAGTGAAAGAATTGATAGCTAATATCCAAGAAGTAAAGAATTAATCCATGGAATTAAATGTAAAAAACAAAGTAGCGGTAATTACTGGCGGTTCAGGAATACTCTGTTCTGCCATGGCTCATGGTTTAGCCACTAAAGGAGTTAAAACAGCCATTTTAAATCGTAATCAGGAGTCAGCTGATAAGGTTGCCAAAGAAATTGAAGATGCAACCGGTTCTAAATCAATTGGTATCTCTGCCGATGTTTTAAACAAGGAATCTCTTGTAAAAGCATTGGAAATCATCCACAACGAATTAGGTACCATCGACTATCTGATAAACGGTGCAGGAGGAAACTCTGCTTCAGCCACGACACAGGTTGAGATGATTACAGAAGAAAACATTTCTGACCTTGAAAAAACCTTTTATGGTTTGCAGATGGAAGGTTTTGATAATGTATTCGATCTTAATTTTAAAGGGACACTCCTACCCTCTTTGATTTTTACAAAAGACATGCTGGAGAAAAGAAACGGTGTTGTCATCAATATTTCTTCGATGAACAGTTATACGCCACTCACTAAGATTCCGGCATATTCGGCAGCTAAGGCTGCTATTAACAATTTCACGCAGTGGATGGCAGTACACTTTGCTCAAACAGGAATCAGAGTAAATGCCATTGCCCCTGGTTTTTTCTTAACTAACCAAAATCGCTTTTTGTTGGTTGATGAGCAAACTCAATCGCCAACACCTCGCGGACAGAAAATTATAAATAACACACCGATGGGACGCTACGGCGACGCAGAAGAACTGGCCGGAACCTTATTATATTTGGTTTCCGACTGGTCAAAATTCGTTACCGGTGTTGTTGTTCCTGTTGATGGAGGTTTTAGCGCCTTTAGTGGTGTTTAAACAAAATAAATTGCAATTATTGAAGTAAACTCTTGGCAGTAGATGGTGAAATGCCATTTACTGCTATCTTCCCAGCAAATGTAAAATACTTGAAAACCCTTAGATCAAAATAACAATGAGTATTCAATTGAAAAACAACTGCAAATATGCTCTGGTAGTACCCACCAGTATGGGTGTTCGCATTACGCCACCAAACGGCCAGCCCGTTTACAGCAGCGATCAATTTACCATGTATGCCACAAGTGCCGAAACCAATGTCGCAAGCATTGCTTCATACCTGGGTTTACCGGTAAAAGTATTAACAAAATTTGTTCAGGGAAGCCCCATTGCCGAGTTTATTAAAAGCAATCTTAAAGGCCGTCATATGGACTTTGAAGGTCCGGAAGTGCCTCAGGGAGGACCATGGGGATACCGTCATCAGTTTAATATTGCTGATAGCGGTTATGGTTCACGTGGACCACGTGTACAAAACGACCGTGCCGGTGAAGTAGGTCGCACTTTAAGTGTGAAGGATTTTGATATTGAAAAATTATTTGGTCAGGATGGAGTACAGATTGTACATCTTTCAGGCTTGATAGCTGCCCTTTCGCCTGAGACCAGTGAATTTTGCCTTGAATTGGCCAGAGCAGCAAAAAAACATGGTACACGAATTGCTTTTGACTTAAATTACAGAGCAACATTCTGGAAAGGTCGCGAAAAGGAATTAGGAGAAATATTTTCAGAGATAGCATCTGTTTCCGATATTTTAGTGGGTAACGAAGAAGATTTCCAGTTATGCCTGGGTATTGAAGGACCCGAAGCAGGTGGAGAAGGCTTGCAATCAAAAATTGATAGTTTCAAAGAGATGATCACCCGAGTTAAAGCAACTTATCCGGGAGCATCTATTTTTGCCACCACATTACGCGAAGTAATCAGCACCAACCAACATCTTTGGGGTGCAATAATGCTGCAAGATACCAACTGGCATGTAATTGAACCACGTCAGATTACGGTTTTGGATCGTATCGGTGGCGGAGATGGTTTTGTGGGTGGATTGCTTTATGGTGTTTTAAAAGAAATGCCGGCTGAAAAAGCCATGCAGTTCGGATGGGCCTCAGGAGCCCTGGCAACTACCTTCCTTACCGATTATGCCCAACCAGCTGATGAAGCGATGGTTTGGAGTGTCTGGGAAGGAAACGCAAGAGTTCAACGTTAATCAGCACTCTTAAAACAACAGCAATGATTTACTATCAAAAAGGATCGGAAAATACAGTACTCAGTGATACAGATTTGAAAAAAGGCTTGTTTGAAGCTTTGACAAAACTGGGTAACAAGGAAAAAGTACTGGCAATTCCTCCCGATTATACAAGATTTCATTCCAAGGCTGGTGAGCTAACAACATTCACCTATGAGTATTTTGGCGATAAGCTAAAAGATGTTTTACCTGCTCTTGGAACACATGCAGCAATGACTGCAGAAGAAATCAACCATATGTTTCAGGGTGTTCCGACATCTCTTTTCAGAGTGCATGACTGGCGAAACGACATTGTAACAGTTGGAGAGATTCCGGCCGAATATGTATCTGAAGCAACAGAAGGACTGGTAAACTATACCTGGCCAGCACAGGTAAATAAATTATTACTTGATGGCGAACATGATCTGATCCTATCCATTGGTCAGGTGGTCCCACACGAAGTAATAGGTATGGCTAATTATAACAAAAACATATTTGTTGGTACAGGAGGTTCTGAAGGCATCAACAAAAGTCATTTTGTGGGTGCAGCTTACGGTATGGAACGGATTATGGGTCGTACTCAATCTCCGGTTCGGCAATTGCTGAACTACGCTTCAGATAATTTCACCAATCACCTGCCTATCATCTATGTTTTAACAGTAATAGGTAAAGACGACAGTGGCAAATCAGTCACTCGTGGATTATTTATAGGAGATAATGTTGAAGTATTTGAATTGGCTGCAGCATTATCGTTAAAGGTTAATTTTAAAATGGTTGAACAACCGCTTAAAAAAGTGGTTGTTTACTTAGATCCGTCTGAGTTTAAAAGCACATGGCTAGGTAATAAAAGTGTGTATCGAACCAGAATGGCCCTGGCAGACAATGCCGAATTAATTGTACTGGCACCCGCACTAAAAGAATTTGGTGAAGATGCTACCATCGACCAGTTAATTCGCAAATATGGCTACTGCGGAACTCCTGCAACTTTAAAAGCCATTGAAGAAAATGATGATTTAAAAAGCAACCTTGGCGCTGCCGCTCATTTAATGCACGGAAGTAGCGAAGGACGTTTTTCAATCACCTACTGTCCAGGTCATTTGACAAAAGATGAGATTGAATCTGTAAACTTTAAATATGCTCCTCTGGACGAGATGATAGCTCGTTATAATCCAGAAAAGTTAGTTGATGGATTCAATACACTACCCGATGGAGAAGAAATTTATTATATTTCCAATCCGGCTATGGGTCTTTGGGCTCACCCAGATCGATTTAAAGATTAATAAATAAAAATAACCTTCAAGAAAATGAAAAATTTATCAGACATAGGATTAGTTGGATTGGCTGTAATGGGCGAAAACCTGGTTCTAAACATGGAAAGCAAAGGATTTACTGTAAGTGTTTTCAACCGTTCAACCGAAAAAGTAGATAACTTTTTAGCCAACCGTGGAAAAGATAAAAATATCAGGGGAGCACATTCCCTTGAAGAATTTGTTGCCTCAATTGAGCGTCCACGCAAAATCATGTTGATGATCAAAGCAGGTCCGGCAGTTGATACTACCATTGAATCGATTCTTCCATATCTTGAAAAAGGAGATGTTTTAATTGATGGTGGTAACACTCATTTCCCTGATACCAACCGACGCACTAAATACCTTCAGGAAAAAGGTATTCTTTATATCGGAACCGGGGTGTCAGGTGGTGAAGAAGGAGCATTATTAGGCCCTTCCATCATGCCTGGTGGTTCAAAAGAAGCATGGCCTTTGGTGAAACCTATTTTCCAGGCTATTGCAGCTAAAGTTGAGGATGGCTCACCTTGTTGCGACTGGGTAGGTGAAGACGGAGCCGGTCACTTTGTAAAAATGGTTCATAACGGTATCGAATATGGTGATATGCAGTTGATAACCGAAGCTTACCAGATTATGAAAGATCTGTTGGGTATGTCGGCTGATGAAATGCACGAAGTTTTTAAAGAGTGGAACACTGGTGACCTGGATAGTTATCTGACTGAAATCACCCGCGACATTCTTGCTTTTAAAGATGAAGATGGATCTCCGTTAGTAGATAAAATTCTGGATACTGCAGGTCAAAAAGGAACCGGTAAATGGACTGGCGTTGCAGCCCTAGATCTTGGTATTCCATTAACCTTGATTGGAGAAGCTGTATTCTCTCGCTGTTTATCAGCTATTAAAGAAGAAAGAGTTGCAGCATCAAAAATATTAAGCGGACCAACACCATCATTCACTGGCGATAAAAAACAATTAATTGACGATCTACGCGATGCTCTTTTTGCATCTAAAATTGTTTCGTATGCACAAGGTTATGCCTTGATGCGTGCTGCTGCTGAAGAATACGGATGGGAACTAAATTACGGAGGCATTGCTTTGATGTGGAGAGGCGGATGTATTATTCGCTCTGTTTTCTTAGGTAAGATTAAGGAAGCATTCGATAATAACAACGAACTTTCCAACTTGTTACTGGATCCTTACTTCAAAGAAAAAGTTGAAAAAGCGCAGGCTGGTTGGAGAAGAGTAGCTGCTGCTGCCTTGACTAACGGTATTCCGGCTCCTGCTTTAACAACTGCCTTAAATTATTTTGACGGATACAGATGTGAACGTTTACCTGCCAACCTGTTACAGGCTCAGCGCGACTATTTTGGCGCACATACCTATGAAAGAATTGACAAGCCTCGTGGCGAATTCTTCCATACCAACTGGACAGGAAGAGGTGGTGATACGGCATCGACGACTTATAATGTATAAACTTAAATAACTAACTAAATGGCTAGTAACCAAAACAAAATGACAAACTACAGATGGGCAATCTGTGCACTGTTGTTCTTTGCAACAACAATCAATTACTTAGACAGGCAGGTTCTGTCGTTGACATGGAAGGACTTTATTGCACCTGAATTCCACTGGACAGATTCAGACTATGGTAATATTACCGCATTGTTCTCCATATTTTATGCTATCGGACTTTTAGTAGCCGGTCGATTTGTCGACTGGATGGATACTAGAAAAGGATTCCTTTGGGCTATTGGAGTATGGTCTGTAGGTGCCGTATTACATGCATTCTGTGGCATTGCTACTTCAGGTATCGTAGCAGGTGAATGGTTTGTAGGTTTCGAAGGGGCGCTGCATGCAATTGAAAAGGTAAAAGATGTTGGACTCATTGTCAGTGTAAGTGTGACCCTCTTTATTTTTGCACGTTTTGTACTGGCCATTGGTGAAGCAGGTAACTTTCCGGCAGCTATTAAAGCTACTGCAGAATTCTTTCCTAAAAAAGACCGTGCTTATGCAACCAGTATTTTTAATGCCGGTGCTACTGTAGGTGCTTTAGCAGCTCCTATTTCTGTACCTGTCATAGCTCATTATTTTGGATGGGAAATGGCATTTATAGTAATTGGTGTGCTTGGTTTTATCTGGATGGGATTCTGGGTATTTATGTATAAAAAACCTAATGAGCATCCAAAAGTAAATGCAGCTGAGTTAGCTTATATCAACCAGGATGATGAAGTTATTAAAGAGCATTCTGTTGATACTGAAAAAGCCGGAAATAAAATTGGTTTCTGGAATAGTTTTAAGTATAAGCAAACATGGGCTTTTATCGTAGGTAAGTTTATGACTGACGGTGTTTGGTGGTTCTATTTATTCTGGACACCAGCGTATATCAGTGATGTGTATGGATTAACTTCTGATACTACCATGGCTCAGGTCTTATTATTTGTGTTGTATGCCATTACTTTATTATCAATCATTGGCGGTTGGTTACCAACTTATTTTGTAGATAAAAAAGGAATGAACCCATATGCAGGTCGAATGAAGTCAATGTTAATTTTTGCCTTCTTCCCACTACTTGCTTTATTGGCTCAACCATTAGGAGCATATTCATATTGGTTCCCTATCATCATTATCGGTATTGCCGGTGCAGCTCATCAGGCCTGGTCGGCTAACATCTTCTCTACCATTGGAGATATGTTCCCTAAATCATCTATTGCAACTATTACAGGTATCGGTGGTATGGCTGGAGGTATCGGTTCTGCAATGATTAATAAAGGATCTGGTCTTTTATTTGATTTTGCAGATGAATCAAAAATGAGATTATTCGGATTTGAAGGAAAACCTTCTGGTTATCTGATTATCTTCTCAATTTGTGCGGTTGCTTACCTTATTGGATGGATCATTATGAAATCATTAGTTCCTCAATATAAGCCAATCGTTGTTGAATAATCTTCTTTGATCATTCAATATTATTTCAATTTATAAAAACCGGGAGATGTTAATACTCCCGGTTTCCACTCAGAATCTATGAACGGCAGAAAGACCCGAATAAAGGACATTGCTGAAAAAGCAGGTGTTTCTATTGGTACAGTTGACAGAGTATTACACAATCGTGGCGAGGTTAAAGCTGAAACTAAAACCCGTATTTTAGAGATTGCAAAAGAGTTGAAATATCAACCCAATATTGCGGCTCGTGTATTAAAATCTTCAACAGCCTATCGCATTGCCGTTTTAATACCTCAAAGTTATGGCGACAACCTCTTCTGGGATAAACATCCACAGGGCATATTAAATGGAGTTGAGGCTGTTCAGCCATTTACGGTTCAGACACAGTTTTACCGTTATGAGATGTATAATACTTCTGACTTTGAAGACAAAACAAAGTCTATTCTGAATTGGCAGCCTCACGGAGTTATTTTTGCTCCTATAATGAAAAAGGAATCGGATACTTTTTGTCATTTACTGGATGATGAAAATATTCCCTATGTTTTTATTGATACTTTCATTAATAACACCAATTGCCTGACATTTTTAGGAGAAGATGCATATCAAAGTGGACGTGTTGCTGCCAGCCTTATTGACATGGGCATAACAAAAGATAAAGATGTATTGATTGTGAATATGTCGCTCGATTTGGAAAATACGCAGCATCTGAACAGTCGTAACAAAGGATTTCTGAGCTATTTTATGGACGCCGGAATTAATACAGGTGAGAAAATAAGCATTGAAATACCGAGTGCCCAGCCTAATGTAGTGTCAGAAGTGCTGGATCCAATTTTTGATAAAGAAAATAATATCGGGGCCATTCTTGTTTCAAGTTCAAGAACATATTCGGTTGCCGAATATTTATATAATAAGGGTAAACGTGACATATTTCTGGTAGGTTATGAATTATTTGGGAAAAATGTAACCTACCTTCAACGAAGAGTTATTCAATTTTTAATTGGACAACGACCTGTTGAACAAGCTGAGAAAGCATTTAAAAAGCTGTTTGATTATCTGACTTTAAATACAATTCCTGAAAAGAAAGAATTTCAACCCATTGACATTGTCAATGCTGAAAACATGGGATTGTTTTAAAAATAAGGGAAAAGAAAAAATAACCTCCAGACAAGGTTATTACAAACTAAGAAAAATCCTGATGCCTTGGGCATATTAGTTAAACTAAATAAAATCAACAGTTATGAAAAAATTATCGAAGTACTCCTTTGGTGTAGGCGACCGTTTTGGTCACCAGGGCAATGCCCAGCTAAAGGCTGTAATAAAAGTTCGTGACATGGGTTATGATATTTGCCCTGTCTGGAACAAATCTAACCGCGAACATACAACTATAGGAACTCATCCTGATGACGTTCGTGTGGAAGCTGATGCCAGCGTTAAAGCGTTGGGTTGGGATAATCAATACTTTGTAGATGCAGATCATATTAATCTGGATACAGTTGATCGTTTTTTACCTTCATCTGACTTTTTCACCATTGATGTAGCCGGATATATTGGCAAACCAGCCTCTGACGCTGACATCGATGCGTTTATCAACAGTTGTGAAATCTATATTGGAAAAGTTTCGATTACAGGTATAGATGAACCTTTTGAGGTAAAACGCGATGACTTGAAGAAACTGGCAGGTCAGTATCTATTTGCAGCACAAAAAGCCGGAGCAATCTATAAAATTATAGAAGATGCCAAGGGAAAAGGAAATTTCATCACTGAAGTATCCATGGATGAAGTTCCTAAACCACAGACTCCAATTGAATTATTCTTTATATTAAAGATGCTGGCTGCTGAAAAAATTCCTGTTCAGACCATCGCCCCTAAATTCTCTGGTCGATTCAACAAAGGAGTAGATTACACAGGTAATCCACTTGATTTTGCGAAAGAATTTGAACAAGATCTGCATGTATTGGATCAATGTGTGGCTGAGTTTGGCTTACCTGCTGAAATTAAATTAAGTGTCCACTCTGGCTCTGATAAATTTTCTATTTATCCTTACATCGGTAACATCCTGAAAAAACTGGATAAAGGAATCCATGTAAAAACAGCCGGCACAACATGGTTAGAAGAAGTTATTGGCTTGTCAATGGCGGGTGGTGATGCTTTGCAGTTTATTAAAGATCTTTATGGCAAGGCTTTAGCAAAAATCGATGAACTATGTGCGCCATACGCTGATGTAATTGATATTAAAACAGATGAATTACCATCGAAAGAAGCTATTGCCGACTGGAGTGCAGATGATATGGCAAACGCTATTCGTCATATTCCGGACCATCCGCAGTACAACCCCAACATGCGTCAGTTAGTTCATGTGGCATATAAACTTGCTGCCCTACAATCGGATGTTTACTTACCACTTTTGAAAAAACATGCCGATATAATTGGTGAGTGCGTTTACGAAAACATTTACGACCGACATCTAAAACGTCTTTTTGATCTTTAATAGATTTATATTTTACTATAAAGAGGTAGCCTTTCGGTTGCCTCTTTTTGTATTCCGACATTTGTAATAGCAATTTCAATTAGAAAAAAGGAATCCTTTACAATCAAGGCTATAAGAGCAATACTCATACAATCATTCTGATATTTGCCCCCCTTTTTACGATTAAACATACACCCTTGTAACCATTCATAAGCTTTAATTTTATGATAATAACTTTTAAAATTAAATCAGTATGAAAAAAATCTTTACAATCTTATTAGGCTGCTTTTTTATAGGAATGGTTAATGCTCAAACCTGGACAATCTATACGTGTGATGTTATGCCTCTTAGTGCTGATCCAGCCTGGGCTGAATCAGATGCAAGCAGTAATGCAACTGTCTATACTCTTGAAACAGTGGATGCTTTATCCGTGATTCACGGATTAGGTGTTGATGGTGACAATAGTTCAAAAGGTTCTTTTAAAATGGATGGTGATAAAAGTACTGCCATTACTGTAATGTTTAGAACAAAAACAGGTGTTACCAGAACTGATGGTCTTGAATTTGAAATCAATACTATTGATGGTCGTTTAAAAATTTACTTAGAATATGATAATTCTAGAGTCAAATTCAGTGATGATTTAGGTTCCTCAGCATATGCATCTGATATTGATGTAAATACCTGGCACACCTACCGTATTACAATGAATGGTACTGCATGGAAAGCATATATGGATGAAGATGCAACACCAATTGCGACTGGTACCTCAAACCAAGGTACTCAGTCAAGAGTTGTTAAATTTGGTGATGGTGGTTCAAATGATACCGATGGTTACCTGGATTGGATTGCATGGGATACATCAGGAGAGTTTGAACCTGGAACAGCTGTACCAACAGGAGTTGTTGTTGATGGTGTGTCAACTTCAATAAACAGAATTGATTTTAATGGTACAGTTGTTAAAACTGAACTTTATAACTTGGGCGGAGTTTATGTTGGTGATGAACAAAACTCTCTTAAAACAGGTATTTATATCCAAAAACAAACCTACAGCAATGGGGTTTCTAAGGTAAGTAAGATACAGGTAATTAAATAATCAAGTTTCCGAATAAAGATTTAAGGCTGTCCGTTTGGGCAGCTTTTTTTTGTTTTAAAACTCTTAAATTAAACCATTTTACACCAGAACCTTGTCCATTAATACAGAAGCTAATACATTTCAAATAACTGATGCAATAGACTATCAATACGGAGAAGACTACTTATTAAAATGATTAACTGTTTATTAAACGAAAAGAAGTATTTAAGCTCAAGCTTTAAACACGTCTCATATTCTATCTATCACCAATATCATCTGACATTAAATAATCAATAAAAAAGCCTGCAGATATTAAATCCACAGGCATTTCTCTATTATTAATTATGGGTAATTATTGCTTAACAAACAATTTGCTCTGCATTCCTTTAGACGATACTAATTGAAGAATATACATACCATTCGAACATGCATTTATATCAACTTCGCCATAACATCTTGATGCTTTAGCAGGCAAATTAACAGATTCTATAACGCTTCCATTAAGTGATACCACATTAACCGTTACTTTTAAAGGTAATTCACCTGCCTGATAACTAAATCTTACTTTGGATGTAACAGGATTACCATGTAAAAACAGTTCGTAATCAATCTCGTTTACAGGACTAAATATCCCGGTTTGATTGTAGTTGGTTTCAAAGGCTCCTAAATCCGGAGCATCATCATAAAAATCATAACCTAAATCAGTGCCACCATCAATCAGATCGCTTCCCTGGACCAGTTTAAAAACATCCAGATCAGGAAGGCTACCATCTGCTTGTCGCGGACCGGTAACACCCGTCGTATCGAGGCTAACAAAATCAGCCGAATTACAGGTGAACCCATTCCAGCTATTGGTTTGTTGCAATACACTTGAAGTCAAGCTTACTTTATTGCTTCCTTCTACTGAAATACAATTGACAACCTCAGCTTCTTTGGCTGAATTAACTGCTGAAGGAATAGAATAATTATTTCCTTTATTCCGATACGATGTTCCGTTATAGAAATACATATCACCCTTATTGTTATTCTGATCAAATCCCTTTGCTTTATTATCGAAAGCAACACAATTGATTAGGGTAAAATTATGCATCAACGTTTTATCATCACTTCCACCAACTTTAAATCCATTTCCATTAGCACTTGCTCCTGCATCTGTTCCGTTCAGGAAATATCCATTTCGCCATGTCCAGCAGTTCTCCAAAACAGTATAAACATCATCTGTCCCACGCAAATAACCGTCCCAGCCATCATCTACATTCAGCCATGAACGACATCCATAGAAATAGTTATTGTTTCCAACATCCATTTTACAGGCGAATCCATCAGCATCACCATAATCTGTTGGATCAGCATTTCCGTAGCTATCGCAGTTGATAATATTATTTTCAGAAGCACCATTTCCCAGTTGAAGACCCGTATCCTGATGCTCGTAAAAAATACAGTTTTCAACGGTGTTGTAACTTCCGGAAATAAACATTCCGTTATCACCTGCTCTGCGGATGGTCAAACCTTTAATGATCCAATACTGACCACTCAAACTAAATCCCCGGTTACCACTATCAAGTGCCATTTGCGAGAAATCGATGATCACTTTTTCGTTCTGATAAGCCATCATCTGAATTGGATTAGCTGCAGTTCCACTCCGACTCAGGCTTATTTTAGTCGAGTATTTATACTCTCCTTCACGAATATAAATTACATCACCTGCTACTGCCTTACTAATGGCTGTTGTAACATTAGCAAGAGGTGAATCCAACGATGTTCCTGTATTGGAATCGCTGCCTGTTTTTGCTACATAATAGTCTGTGGCCTTAACCATTCCCATTGTCAGCAAAACCATAAATGCTGTCAGAATTATTTTTTTCATAACAATCAGGTATTATTTACAATTTAAGCAGGTTGTTGTAATTGCGCTTATAATGTAACACCACTCTTAAAAATGGCTATTTCCTTAAAATCTGTTATTTCGTGATTTAATTTCTTTCCGTTGGCAACTTCAATCAGATAATTTGTAAAGTCTTTACGAACTTCATTCATATCTGCACCTTCAACCAGCACACCTGCATTAAAGTCCATCCATTTCGATTTATGCTCGAATAGTTGGGTATTGGTGGCTACTTTTACTGTTGGCACAAAGCTTCCGAACGGAGTTCCTCTTCCGGTAGTAAATAGTACCATTTGGCAACCTGAGAATCCCAGTGCAGAAGCTGCAACCAAATCATTACCAGGTGACCAAAGTAAATTCAATCCATTCTTGACAATCGGATCAGCATAATCAAGTACATCGGTTACAATGGCTGTACCACCTTTCTGAACACACCCCAAAGATTTCTCTTCCAGAGTAGTAATTCCACCATTCTTATTTCCAGGAGAAGGATTTTCGTAAATTGGTTGATCGTGACGACGAAAATAATCCTTAAAGCCATTAATCATCGAAACAGTCTTATCAAAAACACTTTCCGAATCGGCCCTGTCCATCAATAAGGTTTCAGCACCAAACATTTCGGGCACTTCAGTCAGAACAGTTGTACCACCCTGACCTACCAACCAATCTGAGAAACGTCCCAATAAAGGATTTGCAGTAATACCAGAGAAACCATCGCTGCCACCGCATTTTAAACCAATACGTAGTTTAGACACAGGTTGGGCTGTACGGCTATCCTGCTTCATTAATTCAGCAAGTTCCTTAACCATTTCAAGACCAACCTCTACCTCATCTTCTACTTCTTGCGCAATCAAAAATCGAATACGACTTTCGTTGTAATCGCCAATCACCTCTTTTAATGATGAGATCTGATTATTCTCACACCCAAGTCCTAATACCAGAACTGCTCCTGCGTTAGGATGCTTGATTAATTGCGACAAGGCTCTTTGGGTATTACTATGATCATCTCCTAACTGCGAACAACCATACTGATGACCTAAAACCACCACATCATCGATGTGTGATAAATCAGCTTCTTGTTTTAACTGATTGGCTATTAAGCGAGCCTGACCATTTACACATCCAACGGTTGGTACTATCCATAACTCATTTCTAATACCAACATCTCCGTTTGCTCTTTGATATCCATTGAATGTTAATCCTTCAGCAGAACTTTGTATTTCTTTCCCGTTTGGATTGTAACAGTATGCCAGGTTATCACCTAAACCGGTACGTAAATTATGAACATGAATATGATCACCCACTTTTATATCGGCCTGAGCGATACCAATTGAGGCAGCATATTTTAATATATGCTCGCCTTTATTGATTGATTTTATCGCTATTTTATGCCCTTGTGGAACATCATCATTCACCACAATTTCATTCCCTTCAACTAAAATCAAATCCCCTTTACTGATTGCTTCCAAAGCAATCACTACACTGTCATCAGGGTGAATTTTAATACTGTTCTTCATTATTTATGCTACTTTTTTCAATACAGTTGCAATACCTTCTGCTAAGATGGCATTAACATATGTTGCTACTTCAGCAATAAGGTCATCAATAGCTGTAAAATCTACACCCCAGACTTCCTTATTTGATAAAATAGTTTCCACTTTCTCATTCACACTTTTAGCACTACTCCATTCGTTCTGAATAAATTGAACATATTCGGGAGTGTCTGTAATACTAAATGACAAACCGTTGTATTCACCTTTATACAAAGTAATCAAGGCTGCTAATGATAAAGTTAATCGCTTTGGCAATTCTCCTGTCCGATTAAATGAATCGATTAATGAAGGATAATCGCGGGTTACCCATTTTGATATAGAGTTTAATGAAATATCCTTAAGGTAATGCTTAATGTATGGATTATAGAAACGTTCCAGAATTTCGTCTGCAAAAACTTTGAGCGCCTCTTTGTCTCCTGCGATATTAGGACTCACCTCTTCACTTACCATGTTTTGGATGAATTCTGAAATGGTCTCATCATTAAAAGCCTCCATTACAGTTTGATATCCGCTTAGCATACTTAAGGCAACCATTGCAGAATGTGAACCATTTAAAATGCGCACTTTCTTATCTCGGAATTTGGTCATGTCATTCAACCAAACAACATTTAAACCTGCTTTGTCGAACGGAAATTGTTCCCTTACATGATCCGGTGCCTCAATAGCCCATAAATGAAAATATTCACCTACCACAACCAGGTTATCTTCGTAACCTAATTCAGCCTGAATCTCTTTGATATTATCTTTTGGAAAACCTGTAACAATGCGGTCAACCAGCGTACTGCAGAAATTACAGCTTTCGTTTAACCAGTTAATGAACCCTTCTCCCAGGTTATTTTGTTCAGCTAATTCAAATACAATTTCCTTCAGTACTGTAGCATTTTTATCAATCAGCTCACAGCAAAAGAAAGTAATGCCTTTATCAGCTGCTCCGTTAAAATGTTCATATCGTTGATACAACAACTGACATACCTTGCCCGGAAATGATTTTGGAGGCTTAGCATAAATATCCTCATTCTCCACTCTTGAGATACCAGCCTCTGTAGTGTTTGAAACAACCAGTTCCAGTTCAGGACTTAAAAAATATTGCTGGTACTTTTCGTATTCGCTATATGGATTTAATGCATCCTGAACAGCATCGACCAACTCTGTTTGTGTAATGGGGTTACCATCTTTCATCCCTTCGAGCTTTACATGGTAAAGACAATCCTGTTCTTTCAGCATTGGCACCAAACCATTCTCTAATGGCTGCACTATTGCTACTCCTCTGTTAAAACCAATCTCTTTGTTTGCTTTATTGATCATCCAATCAACAAAAGCCCTTAAAAAATTACCCTCCCCGAATTGTAAAATTTTTACGGGATACTCTTCACGTTTTAATGTTTCGTTACTTAATTTCTGCATATCTAGTTTTGTTTGTTTGTCACTAGCCTATTAGGATCGAAGTGCAAATAAATACCCTTTTCAGATAAAAAATATGGAATTGCGTACAGAATAATTGGTATTCTGCCACAGATAAAAATTGATTACGAAGTGTTGTTTTCCCTTATTATCGTGTTCATTTTAATCAGAACACATGATTAGCGAATAGTAACTATTTAGTTACTATTCTTTTGCTCAATTAAATAATTCAGATAAACCTCCAGGTTAGTGAAATTATCATCTAATGTTTTCCCTTTTTGATCAGATGGATCTGTTGGATCCAGACCATTTGCAGACTCCCATTCATCATTCATCCCATCATTATCATTGTCTGTTATTTCATTATATTGCTCCAAAACCGGATATCCTTCAGTATCATTTTCCGAATCAATAATTCCAGGTCCGTAAACTCCTTGATACGTGGTTATGCCCATTTCTGTTTCATGTACAATGCGCGAATCCACAACATCTCTTGCTAAACTAGCACCTGCATCTGCCAATACTTTAACAAAAGCATCCTCAGGTGTATCAGTTTTAATAACACCAAAATCAAAAGGTGTGTAAGCTTTCACAACAGTACCGTTCAGTCCCTGAACTCCTCCAGCCCAGTTATCGGCTGTGATATCAGGATAACCATCGACATAATTACCATCAATATACCATTTACTGTAATATGGATAATCAGTACTAATATCTGTTATTTCAACAATTCTGTTTGGATATTTTTCATTAGCCGGTCCTGATTTATAATAGTTGTTCACCATATTATGCTGGCCCATTTCTCCACCATAACTACTGTTGTATCCCCAATTATAAATCACATTATTTCGAAAATCCACTATTTCTGTATCTCTTGTATCAATGTGATACCTGGCTCCACAAAATCTTGGATTTCTACTGGTATGATGAGCAATCAGATTATGATGAAAAGTAGCTCCCATACCACCCCAGATACCTCCATATCCATGATCTCCTTTGGGATGAGTTGACCGATAAAAGCTTTCACTTATAATACACCATTGCATTGTAAAATCAGTATTATCATAGAAACTGGCAACCTCATCATTACCCCAACTGAAAGAACAGTGATCAATGATAATATTTTTGCAGTTACGTCCCCAGGCCGAATCATATTCACCAGTTCCTTTGGCTGCTCTGAAACGAATATATCTTATAATTACATTTTCTAAATTGTCTTTAATCTGCATATAATCACCTGCAATGCAAATACCATCACCAGGCGCAGACTGCCCTGCAATGGTTAAATTATTCTGACTAATTACTAAAGGTGAGTTTAAATGTATAGTTCCTGAAACCCTAAAAATAATGGTTCGGGCACCAGACTGATTTATTGCATAACGCAAACATCCGGGTTGATTATCATCCAGTAAATTTTCAACAAAGAAAATTCTACCTCCCCTTCCTCCGGTTGTATATCGCCCAAAGCCTTCAGCTCCGGGGAAAGCATCTACGGTTCCAATAGGTTGCGGATCAACAGCTGTTGAGCTTTCAACATTAATGACTAACGTTTCTGTTTTTTTCTGGCCCATTTCATCATATGCCTCAACCCTGACACCGGTTGTAGTGCTTTGATATGACATTGTATAACTGAAATTGTATACCAAACTACCATCATTTATAGAACTTTCTTCTAAAACAGTTTCTGTTGTACCATTTAATTTGAATGCTTTGATACTTACCAATGCATTTTCGGATGTAATAACACCTGATATAACAGGCTTATAAGTTGAAATATCAACTGATAGCGGGTTTGGATTAGTAAACTCTATTTTGATTGTAGAAGGTTCTTCATTAGAATCCTTTTTATCTGAACACGCACTAAAAACAATCAAACAACACAATAGAACCTTTGAAAGATACCTTTTCATAAAATACAATGTAAAATTACTTCAATAATAGATGAATAGTAAAAATGGGCACATCCAAATCGGATGCGCCCAATAAATTATAAATACAATTTAATACCAGCGAGGGTCACCTGCTTCAATTCCTTCTGTAATAAAAGAGAAATCTTCATTATCAGGATTTACCCATAATTCTGTTGATGTTCCTCCAGTAGAAGAGCACATTTCAACTATTGAATATCCAGAATTAACAAAATCTGTTGTAGCAAAGCTATTTGAAACAGAAACGGTTACTCCGTCAGCGGCTCTGATTCCGGATATTGATGGCTCATCACCATATGATGTATTACCGAAAATACAGTTTGTTACTTCAATTCCTTCTGATAGTACAGCATTTCTAACATCCATTAAGTACCTGCCAGAGGCAAATGGCACTTTATTAAATGTACAGTCCTCAACTATAATACTCTTGCCTAAAGTAGCATCATCATAACGAATAAAATGGCAAACAAAATTACTTAATGTAGAATTGGTTATTTTAACAACTCCGGCATTTGTATTTGTTTCTGTTGCACAGAATACACCATAACTTCCACTGCTACGTCCTAAATCATTAATGATACAATCGTCAATAACAAATTCACCAACATATTGGTCTGATCCACCTCTTAAACGCATAACTTGGCGTCCCATGTTTCGTAGCTCACAGCTTAAGAATTTAACTGCTCCAATATTACAGGCTTCCGATTCCATATCAAAAACCCCTCGTATCTGACTTCCACCATCAATATAGTCGACATACCCATTCATATGCAGTTTTTCAAAAACCAATGAATCAGATGGCGTTAGGCTTGACCCAACATAAAACATACGATCACCTGATGTTAAATATAACACTGGCAAATCTCCATCAAGTCCTTTTATTTTGATACTCTTATCAATTGTAAAATCACCAATAAAACCATACTGTCCACCTGCCTGAAGCATAATAACATCGCCAGGCGATGCTGCGGTAATTGCAGCAGTGAGATCAGCACCTGAATCAATCAAAACAGTACCTTCTAAAACATAATCCTGAAATCCCCTGGTTTTTACACCATTCATTAATTGAATAGTATAATCTCCATTTGCAACATCTGTTAAACTTTTAGATCCGGCCGCTATTTCCTCAGCAGTAATATCTTCACTAAATACTTCTACACCAGCTCTGGTATAAAATACTAATGAAGTAACCGCTTTACCTGGAGTCCAGCTAATTGTTAATTCACCTAGTCCTGTCATTACAATATCGTAATTATTAAACAGGTTTTCAGGCAAAGATTTAAATGCTAATGTTGCCCATTTCGAATCGGTATTTGTACTACTAATACCTTTTACTCGAGCAGAATATTGACTATCACCTGCAGGTAAATCATATACATATGGTATTTCTTCAGGTAAAATTTCAGCAGTATGAATAATATTACTGTATTCAAGACTATCATCGCTAATCTCTAGCACATAAGAATCAACACCTTTATTGTCAATCCAACTTAACGAAACAGTGGTTTGATTACTTATGCGTGCTTCCAGATCCAGTGGTGTAAAAATCCTTTCGTACTCTAATTCTTCAATCACCGGATCAATATTATCATCACAGGCATTGAGTGCAAATAATGCAGCAATCCCCATCAATCCTATATATTTAAATGCTTTATTCATGTGTATCATTTTTAATTTTCTCTAATAAAACAATCTTATTCAAGAGGATCATTTGTTAACATTCCATTACTTGCATCAATAAACACCTGCCAGATAGGCCAGAATTGATTTTGATCCGGATCATTAGTATATAAAGAAGCAATTTTATCATCATCTATCTTAGTTGGACTTACCCATGTTTCCTGGAAAGTATATTCAGATGATTTATCATCTGTTTCACCTCTTTCCAATCCGTACCAATCCAATTCAACTGATTTAAATGACAAACCAAAAACATTCTTATCTATTACATTTTCATTGTAATATACTACAGAAGGAACATCAGCATACTCACCTGTCTGATTTCGAAGATTATCCATTTTGTCTTTAGCTTCGGCCATTTTAGATTTCAATAATCCCCAACGAATTAATGCCATTTTACGTTCCATTTCACCACAAAACTCATATCCGTGTTCTTTTACAATGGCATCAAACATTGTTTCTTTAGTAGTAAGAGCATTCACATAGTCATCAACTTTTGAAGACCAATCTGATGATTCAAATGCACGTTGTCTGATTTTCTTTAAATAAGGAGCTGCGGCAGTTGGACCATTAATTTCATTCTCCAATTCAGCTCTCATCAAAACCACTTCAGCATAGCGCATATAGATTTTATTTAATCCATCATCATTGGTAGATGTCACCCTTCTGTTCATCCATTCATATCTCCACTTGCCAAAGTACCATGTATTAACACCTTCCAATTGTTGAACTGTACCATTATCATTGTCATAACGATACCATCCGTAAGGAACGCAGGTTACATCTCTGCGGGTATCTTTAGCATCGTAATCATAGAAAACTGTAGGAAGTGGACCATATGTTCCGCCTCTTGGCTGAGCTGTATAACCATCAGCTTCATCATGTAGCACACCATAAGTAAATAAATGACGACCACGACCTTCAGAGAATGGAACTTCCCATAAAGATTCATTTCCTGCTGAAATATCTTCTTCACAGTTTTTTCTCCAAACCGTTTCAAAGTCAGATTCCAGAGAAACATAATCTCCGTCATGATCCATTATTTCTTTACACTCTTGTAATGCAATCGGATATAATGTTGATACAGATAATTCAGGATCTGAGCTACGACTGATAGTTGCACCTCTTTGAGAGTATCCGGCAGCCCACAAACATAAACGGGCACGAAAAGCTTTTACAAAAACCTTATTTACGTTCTCTGTAGTTGCTGTCAATTGTGTTTCATTTGGCCAGGCTACTAATGTAGCAGCTTCTTCCAAATCGTCTATTAATTGTTTATAAATAACGTCTCTGTTTGATTTAGGCAGATAAAGCGTCTCAGTACTTATAGGTTCAAAACGAGCCACAACATCACCATGAGCTTTCAATAAGTCAGAGTAATAAATAGCTCTTAAAGTAAGTGCTTCACCTAATAATTGTCCCATCTCATTACCTGGTTCAGGGCTTCCATAGGCTCTTAATCCACGAATACAAATATTAGCTCGTTCAATACCTCTATATAACATCGCCCAATACACATTATCGCGATTCATATCTGTATTGGTAGTCGAATTTATATATCTGGATAAATCACCACGAGCACTCGCACTTGTTGAATTAATCCATTCAATATCAGTATTTGATCCATAGTGGGTTAAAAAACGACCACGATAAGAGTTGGTCTGCCCCATAGGCTCTTTAATTCCATCAATAGCTCCCTTTGCTAATTCAAACTTTGAAAAAATCAAAGACTCATCCATCGTAGATTGAGTTGGAGCATCCAAATAATCTTCACATGATGTTAGAACACCTGCAAAAAATATGATTAGTATATATATTATTCTTTTCATAACTAGAAAATGCTTCAATTAAAAATTCAGGTTTAAACCAAATATAAACTGTCTACTCTTTGGATAAGCTGAGTAATCAACTCCAGGAGTTAACGGTGTCTTTCTTCTTGTAGAAACTTCAGGATCAAATCCACTATAATTAGTCAAGATGAACAGATTATTAGCAGTTGCATAAAACCTTAAGTTACTAATTCGTACTTTTTCTGTTAATGATTTAGGAATGGTATAACCTAGTGTAAGCGTATTCATTCTCAGGAATGAACCATCTTCTATCGCCCAATCTGTCAGAACTCTTCTGGTCATATATGGCGACCACATGGTTGTATTGGCATTCATAGCCGTTAATTGAGCAGGATCATTTACTAACTGACCATTGGCATCAATATTTGTCCAACGCTGTCCCTCTGCCATAATATCAATCATATTATAATACTGACCATTCTGAGTTGCAGTAGTGAACTCAATTTTATTGGCATTATAAACATCATTACCATAACTATAGCTAAATACTGCAGACAGATCAAATCCATAAGCTCGGGCCGAAATATTAAAACCACCAGTAGCCAATGGGTTCACATCTCCAATTACAGTAATATCGTTCTCATCAATCAATTTTGACTCATCAATATCAGGTGTACTTGGATCGTCTACTCCAACATTTACATTTTTAATCTTCATTGAACCAGGTCTAACAGTACCAACAACTTTTGAACCGTCAGCAACACCTTCTTTTAAAATCCATTTTCCACTGGCTTCATCATATCCTTCAAAATCAGAAACTTCGTATCTGCCATCAGAAACATATCCTCTAATCTGACCTACAGGGCTTCCTACAGCAATCCAATAATCTGTACCAATTTCTGTTGATGCCCAGCTTGAAGCTGCACCAAAGTCTTCCATTATACCTAATGAATTAATATTGTTCTTATTCATTCCAATATTAAATCCGAAATTCAACCCGAAATTAGGTTTATCTAAAATAACCCAGTTTACAGTACCTTCAAAACCCTGGTTTTCTGTCTCACCCATATTTCTGTATTGAGATGTATAACCGGTACCTGGGGTTGGGAAATCAATTAAAAGATCAGTGGTTGTGTTTTTATACACTTCAAATGATCCGTTAAGTCTGTTATTAAATAATCCAAAATCCAATCCAATGTTACGGGTTACTGTTGTTTCCCATACCAAATCAGGATTTGCCATACGGCTGTTAACAGCCCAATAACTGCTAACGTCATTTATATAAGTAGTACTGCCTGATTGAAAAGACTGAATCAACTGACCTGAAGGTATATTATTATTACCTGCAGTACCATAACTCAATCTTAATTTCAAATTACTAAGAGTGGTACTGATACCATCCATGAATCCTTCTTCAGAGATTCTCCATGCAACAGCAGCTGATGGGAAATATCCCCAACGATTACCTTCTGCAAATTTACTGGATCCATCAGCTCTAAAAGTAGCAGAAGCCAAATACTTACCTTTAAAATCATAGTTTGCGCGGCTAAAAAATGAAAGCAATTTATTATCTGCTTCTATCTCATTCTCTATGCTAAGAGGATCTCCCTGAGTTGTTAATCGAAATACTTCGTCAGATGTAAAAAACGAAGGGTAACCATGCATATTTGTGGTTAAGGTACTTTCGTACCCATAAATCAATTCCTGACCAACCAGGAAGTTTAGATTATGATTTTCGTTCTGAATAATTTGATCAAAACTATAATTTAAAGTATTTGTATTACGAACTCCTCCTCTTTTCCTGTCTTCCATTTCTGCAGCAGGTAAGCCCTGTGTATCAGCAGGCAGATTATTCTTCACATAATACGTACTTTGACCATAGAAACGATCACGTTCATAATTATAGGTCTGAAAACCAACCTCTGTTTTCAATTTTAAGTTATGAATAACTTCCCATTCAAAACTAGCCCCCATGTTTAAGGTAGTTCTGGTTTGTTGTTGATCATTATCTGCAACAGCTGTTAAAGGATAAACTCTGTTACTCGATACTTCTTCTTCATCAACATCATCTAAACCATTTAATGGAATTGGCGAATATAACATTGTATGTCTAACGCGTGCATCACTAGGTGTAGCAGTTGTTTGTTCAATAGCTCCACCACCGTTAATCTCTGCATCAGAATACCTTACCGAATATGAAATTTTAATCTTATCATTGGGTTTATGATCTAATTTTAAAGCTAAATTGGTTCGCTTGAAATCAGAACCTAACATTATCTCCCTGTTGTTAATTCCAGCATAACTAAAATTGTAAGAAAATTTCTCTGATCCTCCTCTAATACTTAAGTCCTGACTAAAAACTTTTCCTGTACGACCATACACCTGATCCAACCAGTCATTGCCAGCTTGCCCATTATACATGTCAATATCCTGATATTCACCAAAATACTTATTATACGAATCAATTTCGTCATCAAGAACAGCATATTCATATTGCCAATGCACATAATCTTCAACACTTAACGTTTTTAATTTATTAGCAATATTCTTGATTCCTGTAAAAGCATTGTAGCTTACTGAGACTTTTCCTTCTTTACCACTTTTTGTTGTGATGATAACAACACCATTTGCACCACGTGCTCCGTAAATAGCAGTTGAAGAAGCATCTTTAAGTACATCAATAGACTGAATTTCTGAAGCTGGAATATCTGAGATGCTTCTTACAGGGAATCCATCCACAATGTACATTGGTGAATTATCCTGGGTGATAGAACCTCCACCCCGAACGCGGATGGTAACCTCAGCATCGGGAGAACCTTCTGTTGTAATAACCTGAACACCCGACATACGACCAGTCATTGCTTCAGCAGCAGATGTAACAGGTATGGCTTGTAAGTCCTCTCCTTTAACAGAAGCTACCGAACCTGTAATATCTTTTTTCTTTACCGTTCCATATCCAATGGCAACTACTTCATCTAATTGTGTGAATTCATCTTCTAATACAACATTAATGGTTGTTTTTCCCTGAACCGGAATTTCCTGTGTAACCATTCCAATGAATGAAACAACAAGAACATCTGTCTGAGCATCATTAACCGTTAATGAATAATTACCATCCATATCAGTAATTGTACCCAAATCAGTAGTACCTTTTACCAATACAGTCACACCTGGTAAAGGCTGACGACCTGTATCAGTAACTTTACCACTTACTTTTTGCGCCCAACCTGTTGTGCTGCATAAAAAAAGCAGTAACAGACTCAGCAACATAAACCTGTTGAGCTGACGATTTTCTTTTTTCATAAAACTTGCTTTAGTAAACTATTTAAATACATTTCTAAATTGGTATACGATTTATCTAATTTGTAACTTGAACCATCGCTGCTATCTTCGGCGTTTAATCCGTTTTGTCGTTCCCATTCATCCGGCATTCCATCTCCATCGGAATCAGGTAAACCCGATACAGATTCAATCACCGGCCAACCACCAACTTCTTCCTGTGAATTGATAATACCTTTTTGTTCGCCCCTGCCCGATCCATTCATCACATCCTCAATAACACTTTGATCAATCTTATCACGATAAAGGTTAGCTCCGGCTGATTCCAACACTTCCTCGTAAGCTTTTTCTGGCTTTTCAATTTTGATCTCTGAATCATACAATCGTTTTGAAACAAAGTATTTTGAAACAGAATCCTGAGGCATATCCACTCCAAGCAGATTATTCTCAGTGATAGAAATATGCTGATCAACTACATTATCATTGAAATTAAAATTGGCATAGGGTGAATACGGCTCCAGAATCTGCTTGCCAGCCTTATCGCCGGTTGCTGGTCCTGGTTTAAAATAATTTGAAAGAATCGAGTAATTTCCTTCTTCTCCGGCATAAATACACTTCGATTTCCAGTTATAAATTACATTATTAACAATCTCCACCTTTTCACTATCCGGATTTTTATGTCTTCTGCTACCTTGTAGACGTGGATTGCGGCTTTTGTGATGAGCTAATAAATTATGATGGAAAGTAGATTTCTGTCCTCCCCATATACCTCCATAACCATGTTCTCCTTTATGGTGATAACTCTGATTCAGACTTTCGCTTATGATACACCATTGCAATGTCAGATTCTCGTTATCGTACAATGAGCAAACCTCATCGGTTGCCCAACTAAAACTACAATGATCAATTATGATATCTTTATTACCAATTCCTGTTAAAGCATCTAACTCAACATGAGCTATATCTCCCGGACGAACTCGTAAATATCTAATAATTACATTATCAGCATTTATGCGCAAACCTTCGCCTTTTAAGCTGACTCCTTTTCCGGGTGCTGTTTGTCCGGCTATTGTAAGATCACCGTTATTGATTACCAGTTGAGATTTTAAATCAATGTATCCTGCAACAGCAAATACAATAGTTCTTGGACCCTTTTTACGAATACCTTTTCGTAAACTACCAGGACCCTCATCATTCAAATTGGTTACAGTATAAACATATCCACCTCTTCCACCCGTTGTATATTTACCTGCTCCATCAGCTCCCGGAAAAGCAAGAACTTTTTTATTGTTATTGCATGCAAAAGCCATCGATCCGGCCAGTACAAGTGATATGATTAGTAATTTCTTCATTTTAAAATCCATTCTTACTTATCTAATTCCAATGCTGCCAAAATAAACGGAGCAACACCTTTTGTGTCATTTGTAACTTTCTTCTCGGTGATATAATATTCAAATGAACCATCACGATATGGATTTCCACCCAATCCACAACCTCCACAGATATCTTTCATTTCAATTCTGCCATCTGGATATTCTGTTATCAGGTTGTTAATTATACCATCAAAAGTCTCTTCAGCATACTTTCTGTATTTGGCATCCAGATAACCTTTATTGGCTCCTTTAGCAAAGACATATGCAAACATTGCTGAACCAGAACCTTCCAGATAATTACCTTCGGCATCTCCCATATCCAAAACCTGATACCAAAGTGAAGTATTTTCATCTCTTACTTTCAGCAAGTCGGCACAGGTGGCATTTAAAATCTGAATTAAACTATCTCTATCAACATGATTAACCGGCAAATAATCCAACACATCAACAATTGCCATTGTATACCAACCCATTGCCCTACTCCAGAAATGAGGAGATAAACCCGTCTCCGGATCAGACCATTGTTGTTCCTTGCTTTCATCCCAGGCATGATACATCAGACCTGTTTTTTCATCTTTCGTTTTAGAGTAGATTAATTTGATTTGGTATGTTACCTCATCAAACCACTGAGGTTCGTTAAATTCCTTGGCATATTGAGCTAAAAAAGGCGATGCCATGTAAATTCCATCCAGCCACATCTGATAGGGATAAACTTTCTTGTGCCAGAATCCACCAGAATTCGTTTTTGGATGATTCTTCATTTGCTCCACCAACTGATCAATCACCTTCTTATATTTCTCTTCTCCGGTACGTTTGTATAATGTAATTACATTTTTACCCGGATTAATACGATCTATATTATAAACAGATTGCTTATAAGTATTTACAGAACCATCTTCCTGTATAAAGTAATCGATGTAATCAGACATATACTTCGAATATTTGGGATCAATATTTCCCAAACGATCTATTGCCTGCCCCAGAAATGCAAAATCATACTCCCATTTTACTTTGGAAGGATTCAAATAATAAACCAGGCTATCATAGTCGTGCATTACTGCATCAGCCATCTTTACAGACCATTTCTTTTGCGTAGTTTCATTTGTTTCAGTATTACCTGAACTTTTTGTTTTACATGCACTCACAACAAAAAGCACAAAAAGCACAGAAAGCACTAAAAGAGAAAACTTGAATATGTTAGATTTCATTATCATATGAGTGTTAATAGTTACCCTGATTTATTACTTTGGATTGATCATTTTCAATAATATTTTTCACTCCCGGCAAAACATTATTAATAATGTATACCGGATCGGAATCTGTTGCTTTAATGTAATTTACAACCTCTTCTGTTTGAAAGCAATCTTTGATTAGCACATCGGAACAATTATTAAAAACAAAGCCATTTCTAGATGCAACAGGATTTAAGATACTCACATTGCGGAATTGCAGGTTTGTTGAATTCTCGAAATGTATTGGTTCCGATTTTTCAGCTTCGATCTGCAAATTCACAAACTGAATATTACTTGCGCGATCGCCGTAAATTCCTTTCTCAGTGTCGGCAAATACATCATTAAAAGTCACATTTTTCACATCACGTTCAGTAAGTCCCAGGATATTAACAGCCTGTTTTGCTTTGTTAATTCTGATATTAGAGATGAAAATATTTTTAATTGCAGGAGTTCGTTCTGAGACAGGTTCTTCAGGTGTTTCGTGATAATGCATATTTAGCATTACACCTTCTTTTACTATATCATACATAACAATATTCGAAACACGAATATCCTCTACAACACCTCCACGACCTCTCATGGTTTTAATCCTGATTCCCCTGTCTGTACCCTGAAACACACAATTTGAAATAGTAACACGTCGCACAGAACCTGACATCTCACTTCCTATTACAACTCCACCATGTCCATCAAGCATTGTACAATTGGTGATGGTTATATTTTCGGTTGGTTGTTCAGCATTTCTGCCATCTTCATCACGTCCGGATTTAATAACAATACAATCATCACCTACACTGATATGAGAATTACTGATATGAACATTGCGACAGGATGATGGATCAATACCATCAGTATTCGGAGAATTGTCGGGATTTAAGATGGTAATACCTTCAATAGTTACATTCTCTGAGAATACCGGCATTAATGTCCAGAAAGGTGGATTTTGAAAAGTCAAGCCTTCTACTCTTACATTGCTGCACTCATAAGGCATAAATAGAGGCGGACGTAGAAAACGCCCCATTTTTTGAATGTATTGATTATGCTTTATCAAACTATCATTTTCTTCGGCAAAAATGTTTTCCCATTTAGTGTTTGTTTTTTCACCTTTACTAATGCGCCACCATAAATCCCACCATTTTTTCCCACTACCATCAATTACTCCTCTTCCTTTTAAAGTAATATTGCTTGCATTGTGGGCATAAATATTTGATTTAAATGTTTTCACTCTTACTCCTTCCCAACGTGAAGTAATCATAGGCAAATAATCATCAAAATCATCTGTAAATTTCAGTATGGCACCTTCAGCAATATTGAGAGTTATATTACTCTTCATTTCAATAGGTCCAGACAGATACAGACCAGCGGGAAAGAAAATTTCCCCTCCACCTGATTTACTTAACTGGTCAATTGATTCTGCTATTATTTTGGTACACACTTTTTTTCCGGACGAATCACCTCCTACTTCCTTAATATTAATATAACCTGATTGGGCAAATGAATTACCGACAAAAAGGAAAATGGACCAAATTAACAATTGGATTTTATTGGATTTTTTCAGCATATTAACATTTTAAATGGACATCAATCGAAAGTGTTCAAATTTGTTAATTTCACAATTGCAATATAATTAATGTCATCATCTACATGTAGGCCACACATTACCCAATTAAAGGGGTTAAATCATCACAAAAAAGTCACCCTTTAATACATTTAATTCTATATTTCAACATCTTACACAAACACCTACCAAATCACACATTCGATAAAACAAAGGTTAAATTAAGGTTCAAAATGTTATATTTGCATTACATATTATTCATATGAAGAGATCCGCATTAATATTTTTATACTTTATTTATTATTGTTATACATCAGTAGGGCAAGATATTTTTAGATTCGAACACTTCAACTCTACTAATGGCCTTTCGCAAAACACCGTAACCAGTTTATTAAATGATAACAAAGGTTATTTGTGGATTGGAACCATGAACGGACTAAACAGATATGATGGCTATAACTTTAAGATTTATAAAAATAATATAGATAACCCTCTTCTTACAAACAACCGGATACTTTCACTTTGGCAGGATCAAAAGGAATTTATCTGGCTTCAGACTTACGACAATTACTATCATTATCTGAATCCGAAAACAGAACAATTTAAAACGCTTCCGGAATATTCTACACATATTAACAGTAAGTATAATCATGCTTCCTGTTTTCGGCAGGAAAACCCAAACGTTATTTGGGTTGGAACATCAAACGGAGGTATTTACCGGTTAAATTATAATCAGGACAAAGGCGTTTATGATCAGCAACACTTTTCAGACAAGGGACGTTTTAGTATCTCCAACCTGAAGGTAAATTTTATATACACGGCAAAGGATTCATCGGTATGGATTGGAACGGATAAGGGATTAAACCTCTTAACCAAAGAAGACGTTAAATCTGAATCATTTCATTTTCAGCATTACTTTATTAATCTGTCTTTTAATTCAGCCATTGAGATAAATGACAAACTATGGTTTGGAAGTGATAAAGGACTTCTGGAATATAAAAAATCAACCGGAACCTTTACTTTATTAAATACAGAAAACACTTCTGATCTGCCTCAAGATGAAATCAATCAATTATTTGTTTCGAAAGAAGGAATTGTAATTGTTAGTTTGGTTGAAAACGGAGTAATTGCTTATGATTCAAACAAACAAAAATGGCATACTATTCAAACCCATGGAAAAGATATTCTGGATATTTATTTCGACAGAAGAAACAATGCCTGGATTACTGCCAAAGAACTGGGTTTAACAAGACTCGATCTCAACGATCTGAGTTCTCATTTTTATAATCTTACTAAAAAAACATACCAATCCATAACCGATCTTGAAAGACATGTTTTTTATGAAGATAAAGACAATAACTTATGGATAGGTCTACATGGTAGCGGTTTACATCTTTACAATGCTGAAAAAGATGAGTTTAAAGGTTATATCAATGATATCAATGATCCTAATTCTCTTTCCAGTAATATAGTTCATAGTATTATTGAAGATGCTGCAGGAATTATGTGGTTAGGAACCGGACAGTTTAAAGGTGGAATGGAAAAAGTAATTCGGAATAATCCGGCATTTAAGCACCTTGTTTTAAAAGAGAATCCTGATCAGATAAACGATAATGTGGTACGCTCCATGGTACAAGATAAAAATAACTGTATATGGATTGGAACAAAAAGCGGAGACTTACATGTAATTGATTCGAACTATAAAAAGATTCACAAATTCAGCACCTTTAATGGTCAAATAGACAATCCGGAAAACATAAACATATATAGTATTTATATCGATGAGGATCAACACATTTGGCTAGGATCTAAAGGAGAAGGTTTATTGGTTAGTACTACCCCACTCCCGGCTTCTCCATCAGAATATAAGAACCTACGATTTATCCAGCATAAACATATTGAAAATGATACCACATCGCTATGTAGTAATAAAATATACACCATTACTAAAGGGGCCGGTAAAGACATTTGGATTGGAACTTTTGAAAGCGGAATATCAAAGGCTACCATAAATAACTTCAAAGAATTAAGCTTTACCAATTACAACACCAATAACAGTAATTTATCCAACGACCTGGTTCGTTACATGTCTTTTGACAGTAATGCTAACCTTTGGGTGGCTACCTCATTTGGTTTAAACCTGTTACCTGCCGATAGCTTACAACACAACCGGATTAATTTTACAACATTCTACCACAGTCCGACCAATAAAACAAGTATTAGTTATAACGATATTGTTGTTATTAAAGAAGATTCAGAACAACGAATCTGGTTTGGTACATTTGGTGGTGGAGTCAATAGTATTCAACTTCCATTGAGTGATTCTATTCAGTTTAATACAATCTCTTCTCAACAAGGATTATCTAACGATGTTGTATTTAGTATTGAAGAAGACAATGAAGGATTTATATGGTTTAGTTCAGAGAACGGCTTAAGTCGTTACAACACAAAACTGAATTCGATAGAAGTATTTAATGAGTATAATGGCCTTTCATTCAGCAACTTTTCCGAGAGTACTTCCATCAAATTGTCTGACGGTAAGTTGTTTTTTGGAGGATTCAAAGGCGTTGAAGTAATCAGTCCTGATTTAATTGAGCAATCCAAATCTCAGAATAATATAGAATTAACGAACTTTCAACTTTTCAACAAGGATGTGATTGTTGGTGCACCCAAATCACCTTTAAAGCAAAACATCTCCTATACCAACGAAATAAAATTACTTCATCATCAGAGCAGTTTTAGTATAGAGTATTCAGCTTTAGATTTCCGTGATCCAAATAAGATCCAATATGCTTATATGCTTGATGGATTTGATCCCGAATGGATAACTGTAAATCATCAAACCAAAGCTACATATACAAACCTTAAGCCGGGCGAATATAATTTTAAGGTAAAATGTACCAGTAATACCGGTCAATGGAATAACAACTATCGTGACTTAAAAATTGTGATTACTCCACCCTGGTGGCAAACCAATCTCGCTTTACTAGGATATATTATTATTGCTATTCTTACCTATTATATTATCCGACAGATAATTTGGCGAATTAATAAGTATCGTAAAGAACTTGATTTGGAAAAAACAGTTAACACCTTGAAGTTGAAGTTTTTTACAAATATATCGCACGAAATCAGGACTCCTTTGACATTAATTCTAGGTCCAATTGATGATTTACTGCAACAGGATATTCAGGATAATGAAATAAGCAGGCAACTAAAAATAATCAGAAAAAACGCCAATCGAATGCTTCAGCTTGTCAATCAGTTACTCGACTTCAGAAAGGTACAGAATAATAAAATGACACTAAAAGTTGAAACAGTTGAGTTAAATAAATTTGCACAGGACATTTACGAAAGCTTTATTCCTTTAGCCAATCACAAAGGTATCTTCTATACATTTAAACCTAATGATACACCCATTGACATTTGGGCCGACAGATCAAAACTCGACTCTATTATTTACAACCTGATTTCGAATGCCATTAAATTCACTCCGGAGGGTAAAAAAGTGGTTGTTTCAGTTTCGGTCGACACACAAACATCCATGGCGCAAATCAAAGTTATTGATCAGGGCCCGGGTATATCAGATAAAGATATGTCTGAAATATTTACACGTTACACTATCCTGAGTGGTAACGAACAGGCCGGAACAGGTATTGGATTATCGCTGGCTTACGAATTGGCCAAGTTACATGGGGGTAATATAGAACTTTCCTCTGTTGAAAGTCAGGGTAGCTCATTCTGGGTAAGCCTTCCTCTTGATCCGGAAAAGATCTTAAACTTACCTAATGTACAGAAAAAGGAATATTCAGCAGAAAACAAAATTGATCATCATCTTGATTTTGACATTATTGAAGATAAACGTGCGCAGAAAGAAGAATCAAATGAACCCAATCCAACCATATTGATTGTTGAAGATAATTTGGAAATTGCCAATTATCTCAAATCTTCGTTAAACAGTTACTATAATTGTTTGATTGCTGCTAACGGTGTAGAAGGAATAAGGTTGGCTAGACAGGAAAATCCGGATGTGATTATTACTGATATTATGATGCCACAGATGGATGGTTTGGAAATGACTCAGCAACTTAAAGAAGATTTTTCAACCTGCCACATTCCTGTTATTATGATGACTGCTAAAACAGATGTTCAGGATCAGATTACAGGTATCGAAACAGGAGCTGAAGCATATATTACCAAGCCTTTAAATATCAAATACCTGAAAGCAGTAATTGATACCTTCAATCAACAGCGTCAGCTTTTAATATCAAAATTCAGAAACAATAATACCATTGATCCCAAAACACTGAAAATTAATTTCAAAGACGAGGAATTTTTAAAGAAGCTGGTTGAATATATCGAGGAGAATTTCTCAGATGATTTGAGTGTGGAAGTTCTATCGAGCCATTGTTGTGTTAGCCGAACAGTATTGTATAATAAAGTGAAAGGATTGACCGGACTAAGCCCACTGGAGTTTGTGAGACAGATGAAATTAAAAATTGCAAATCAACTCTTATTAAAAGGATATTCAGTTTCTGAAGTCGCCTTTAAAGTTGGATATAACGATATAAAATATTTTTCGAAATTGTTTAAAAAACAATACGGTTATCCGCCTAGTAAAACACCTAAACCAACTGATAATTAATTAGTAAGTAATAATAATCTTCAGTTTTGAAGCTCAATCAAATGAGGTCGTTATAGCTTATGTAACATTTATTAGAAAGTTGACGGATCGTTTCAATTACGGTGAAGTTCATTCATCAAACTATTAACCAAGCGGTTGCAACAATGATTTAAAAGCTGGAATCTTATAATGACAACCATAGTTTCGTTATTTTAGCACCTGTGTTATTGCCAAAACAATTCCAAATGATACAAATAAAGCATTCTACTTCATTTCAAAAGACAATCTATTTTGTAGCTCTTATACTACTTACCGGACTTTTCAGTTGTAAGCAGCGTGAACCTTATACCATCTACCTGGCAGGTGATTCGACCATGGCAGAAAAGAAAGAAGATAAGCGTCCGGAGACAGGCTGGGGAGAACATTTGCAGGAGTTTTTTTCAGCTAATGTTACAGTTGCCAATCATGCACAAAACGGAAGAAGCAGTAAGTCTTTTGTCTCTGAAGGAAGATGGGATTCCATAATGAGTCTTTTAAAGTCGGGTGATTATGTATTTATTGAATTCGGACACAACGATCAGAAGATTAAAAGTGAAGAGCGTTATTCATCTCCTGAAGATTTTTACACCAATCTCTGTCGTTATGTTGACGATACAAGATCAAAAAAGGCAACACCTGTATTATTAACGCCTATAATGAGACGAAGATTTGATGAGAACGGACAGTTTTATGACACGCATGCCGAATATCCCGAAATGACAAGGAAAGCGGCTGCTGATAAAAAAGTTGTTCTGTTGGATATGCACCAACTTACCAAAGAATTGATTGAGAACTATGGTGAAATAAAATCCAAAGAGCTTTTTTTAATTGCCGATTCAGCAGTGTGGACAAATTACCCCGATGGTATTGACGACAATACGCACCTTAATAACATGGGTGCTAAGAAAATTGCAAAACTTGCGGTTAGAGCAATTGAAGAATCTGACCTTGCAATTAAAAATGATCTGATCACTCAACATTAACTAAAATGAGACTTTTCATTAGCATACTTTGCGTATTCTTCAGTATTAATATATGGGCTGATAATAAGCCTGATATTGTTGTTGCTGCAGACGGAACAGGAGATTACAACACCTTAACTGAAGCCATCAATCAACTACCATATTATAATTACGAACGTGTGGTGATTTTTGTAAAGAATGGTATTTACAATGAAAAGATTCGGATAGGAAAAGATTACCTGACTATCAGAGGTGAGAGTCGGGATAGCACAATTATTGAATATTCCCAACTTCGTGAAGATTGGATTGAACATCCGGATATAATCGGACCAGCTGTCATTAATATTGAGGCGGATGATATTGTTCTCGACAATCTAACCATAAGAAATACACAGCCCGAAATTGGTCCGCATGCCTTTGCCATTTTAGGTAATGGTACGCGAACCATCCTGACCAATTGCAACATTACAAGTAAAGGAGGAGATACCGTTTCGCTTTGGAATTACAAACAAGGTATGTATTACCATGCTAATTGTTATTTCGAAGGATGTGTTGATTTTGTTTGTCCACGAGGATGGTGCTTTATTAAAGATTCTGAATTTCACCAATTAAAAAATACTGCAACTCTATGGCATGCAGCAGTGGACGATAAAGAAAAGAAATTTGTGCTTCAGAATTGCAAATTTACTGGTGTGGATGGATGGCAATTAGGTCGTCATCACTACGAAGCCGCTTTCTATTTAATTGATTGCTCTTTTGGAAAAGGCATGGCAGACAAGCCAATCTACTATGTTAGTTATCCAAACAAACCAGAGAAAAACCGCCCCTATTTCTGGAAAGACCGCTATTACTTTTCAGGATGTATAGGTGATGGATTCCATTACAATTGGTTTGATGATAATTTCATCAGTAAAGGCATAGTCGACCTCTCTCCTTCTGACTTATCTCCTGCCTGGACTTTTATCCAACAATGGGATCCAGAATCAAAAGAGAAGCCATATGTTTCTCAAATTAAAATAGTTGATAAACGGAATGTTTTTCTTGAATTTAATGAATCTGTGGGAGCAGATAATTCATTAAAACTACAAACTGAAACCGGGATTGAATTAGTTTTTATGCAAGGAACGGGAAGAAATATTTTACAGTTTAGTTCCCGTATTGATTTGAAGGAATCTGATTTTAAACAATCGATCAAAATAATTCAAGGCAAGATAGGTTCCAATACAGCACGTATAACAGATACCTCAATCAATATTGGCGAAACAATATTCACATCAAATGCTCAAATAACAGAGCTAAGTTGTAGAGAATAAATATATTGAATTAAGATTTAGATTTCTCAACTACCACTTCTACCCGATTATAAGTTTGTTTTAAACTGGTATAAATGTATTCATCAATAGCTTTATTGAGAAATCCATACTCTTCATACGCATTTACAGAGTATATTATAACATAAACCCTTTCTCCGGCAGAATAGTGATATTTTCCATCATTACTGTCATATAGATTAAATTCTGATCCAACTCCGGTCCAGTATCCCCTGTAAGCGAAATCATAGTTTAAAAAAGAAACATCTTCTTGATTACCAATACAAATAAAGAATCTAAGGCCCTTTGATTCTGATAGGCCACCTCTAATTTCTATTTCACTCTCTGTAATATCTATATCAACATTAGTCACTTCAACTTCAGACTGTTGGTAAATTTTGGGCATATATATAAAAGCAGGTACATCTCCACCTATAAATTGGAAACTCTCGTATATATAAGAACCAAAATTATTTTTTTCACAAACAATATTATAAGTACCTACCGGCACATCTACTAACTCAAAGCGACCAATTTCATTGGTTATAGCATTGATATTTGTTCCTTCAACGGTTACAATGACACCACTATTATCTGTAAGCATTTTTCCATTTGTGTCTATCAACCTAATAAATCCTACAATACTGCCTTCAGGATAAATATAGTCTTTTTTACTGCACGCCGTATTCATCAACATAAATATGGACACAAAGGCCATCTTATACACTTTTATATTTATGCTTTTCAAATATTCGAACATATTTATCTGCTTATTTGATTGTATAACTGGCTACAGAAGAACCATTATCTAAATTTATATCAGTATATATGAGTTGACCAGAATCTATATCTATGTACTGCATGCCATTAATTGATGCAGGATACATAATAACATAAACTTTTGAATCCACAGGATAAGTTTCTGTATTATATCTTAAATTATACTGTAAATGATTATAATCCAATTTTTCATTGATCACACCTGTCACCTGATAATCCATATAAGAAACATCAGGTGAATTACTTATAAAATAACGACCTATAAAACTGTTACCCCGATCGTTATCTGATATATCAGCTTCGAGTAATATATTAGGATAAAAATAGTAATCAGATTCAGACAACGTCAGATCATGAATTTGAGCATTTGAATTCTCATATAGATAACCATTCACCATTGTTATTTCATTACCTCCAACAAACTGATAAGACATAAGACGGTATTGGGTATATCCTTCCTTATTAAAAAGAATGTTGTATGTTCCACTATTCAGGTTACTTATCTCAACCATTCCATTTTCATCTGTTGAGACCTTTATTAATGGAGTACTCCCTTCCAAAGTAACTTCAACACCACCATTTTCGGGAATACTTTTACCTGCAAGATCCATTAGATTAACCTGCACCAATAATGCCCCTTTGGGCAATTCATATTCGATTACTTTTGTACATCCACTTAACAAACCAACATAAACCATAATAAGAAACAGTTGCAACTTATTTTTTGGTGTTAGATTTCTCATTTTAGAGATTTTCAGATTTAGTTAAATTCTATTTTTGCTACATTGGATGCTTCACCAAGTGTTGTAATTACATATTGTTGAGATGCAATGTCATAATATCCACCTGACCATTCTGATTCTCCATAAGCAATGGCATGCAATTTACTTGCGAAATCACCTGTTTTATAATTATCATAAAGCCTAAAGCTAAATTCAGAACCATTGGGTTCAGAAACTATTAAATTCATTGTTTTTAAATAGTTTATACTAGAAATATCTTCACTATTATGAAAATAAAACCGTACAAATACCATTCCCCATGGATTATTTTGATGTATGATTCCTTTTAAATATAATAATCCATTATCATCAAGTTCCAAGTAGAGATTACTAACTCGTGTTGACGATTTTTGCACAAGAAATCCGCCACTGTATAGGGGCTCATCTCCGCCAACAATTTGTAATCCCTGAGTTTGAAATTCTCCATAGCCATCTTTTGATATAATCAAATTATAGGTGCCGGTTGGAATGTTATTCAATACATATCTCCCCTCTATATCTGTCTCAGTTTTTATTAAAGGATCACTTCCTTCTAATTGAATTACAACCTTTATTCTGTCATCAACAGTATTACCAAATTCGTCTCGGGTATACCATGTTCCCTGAATAGTTCCCTTTAAATCAATGGGCAATATTTCATTTTTCTTACAACTACAAAATGCAATAATTAACAAAATAGTCAGAAGAATAAGGTTTTTCATAGAATTGATTCAACAATTAGGAGATGTGTAATTCAAATATACAAATACTATTAAACAAATTAATATTTTCTCTTAATCAATAATTTATTTAATTAACATCTAGACTGTTCTAAGAATCTTTTCCATCTTTTTACCTTTAGCTAATTCGTCTACTAGTTTGTCGAGGTATCTTACTTGTTTGGTAATTGGATTCTCAATCTCTTCTATTCTATAACCACAAATCACACCTTTTATAAGGCCTGCATTTGTATTTAATTTTGCTGATTCAAAAAATGATTTAAAGTTTACCTTGTCATCTATCAATTCCTTGATTTTCTCATTATCAAAGCCGGTTAACCATTCTATAACCTGATGTAATTCGTCCTTAGTTCTGCCCTTATTTTCAACTTTTGATAGATAATGCGGATAAACGGAAGCAAAGGTCATTTCAGCTATTTTCTTATTATGCTCAGGTGTTGTTTTCATGATAATCTTTTTAACATTTCGTTTAGGATCCACCAACTTATAATCATATTATATAGCAATTCAGGGTTTTATTAATGGTCAGATAATATCAAAATATGTGTATCCCATATTGACAACTGTAGTAAATATACAATCTTGGTTCAATATTTACTATAATTATAAAAGCTACTATAAGCCGCCAACTAAACAACGTTTTATTCCACTACATTAGCAATATACATTTATTCTAATGTAAGATGATAATACTAAATTGGGACGATTAAACCCAGTTTTTCCTAATTTCTAGCGGGTTGTAGCTAGTTTATTTTACATGAAAGTTTAAGATGTTCTTTCCATTATAGTAATGGTCTATTAATGTATCTCTAATTGACCAATAAATTGTTTTTTTATAATCTCCAGTCAGATCAAATTTATCATGAATGAAGGTTCTTCCATTTTTTATATCTATTTCATATACTGGTTCTTTTTCTAAATCCCTTAGTTTATCATTCTCGACATAAATGCCATACATTAAATGAGGAATACAATGAGGAGGGTAAGCAATTTGATAATCAATTTTGAAGTATGTCTTTGACATCACAGTGTCATAATATTCACAATCTAAGTCATAATATAATAAGGGATTTCCACCATAGGAAGGTTGGTCTTCATAGAATTTGTAAAATTTCAATTTGTCGTCAATATAAACTGAGTATTTATCTAATTGTCCATTCTTTTTGAAATGTAATACGAAAGTCTCCTCCAGGCCTTTTAATCCTTGTTGCTTTTTTACTTCCATGTAAAGATTATTATTGTCAAAGTAACTGTGAGTCAAGGTATCATTTATCTGAATAGTTTTTATTAATTCGACATCACCATTCCTCAGCTTTACGTTTTCATAATTGTTGAACATACAACTCGAAATTAAGAAAGTAAAAAGGGTAAAAAAAATATAATGGTTCTTCATATTCTTAAATTAGCTACAACAGTTCGCGTAAGAGCAGTGGTGGGTTTCGGAGTGATTCTGTGTCCGCAAGGATATAAGAATCAGACGAGAGTCGACACCTTAAAACTTTTTGCTATCGCCAGCCATTGCTTTTGACACGATGTTGCACTAAACCTAAAGGTAGCTAAAGTCCGTTGCCCTTGCTACCTTTATTTGTGTTAATAAAATATTGTATCATGAAAAAAAAGCTTTACCA
>JAFMVE010000021.1 GCA_025499705.1 Carboxylicivirga caseinilyticus | reverse complement strand
GTCCCACCTCTTCCCATTCCGAACAGAGAAGTTAAGCCCTGCAGCGCCGATGGTACTGCGTAGAAGTGGGAGAGTAGGTCGCCGCCCTTTTTTAAGAAGAGTAATTACTGTAAAGTAGTTACTCTTTTTTTGTAAAAAGAAATTAGGTTTCTCTCACTGTAGAAGTGGGAGAGTAGCCACGCCACGATAGCTATCGTGGGCTATCGTGGGTCGCCCTTTTTTGGAAGAAACCCGTTGTTCAATCAGAGCAACGGGTTTTTTGCGTTTAATGGTTTTATTAAGGTTTCTTATTTGTAAGAATTCTAAATAAAGAGTATTTTCGTGGAAAAATAATTCTATGCATATAACCGGAGAGATGAAAATGGTTGATGTTGTTCAGAAGGACATTCAACTTTTAGCAGTTATTCAGCGATTAAGGATTCCCCTGGGATTTCGTGAGAAATCGGTTAAAGAAGTATGTTTGGATAGAGGTGTTGATTTGCAGTTCTTTCTTAGTCTGGCAAATGCGTTTCATGACAAGGATTATTTCAAAGTTGAGTATTTTAGAGATTTTCCTGTAACGTGGTTGATAGATTATCTGAAGAGTGCTCATAAGTGCTATATTGATTATCGTATTCCTGAAATAGAAAGACAAATAATCAATCTAGAAAAACAGGTAGATCCCAACGAAAATAATATGGAGCTTTTGCTCAATTTTTTTCGTGAATATATAAGAGAATTTACACTTCATATTCAACAGGAAGAAGCAAATGTTTTTCCTTATATAATTGAACTATCAGAGCGTGTATCAGAGATTGAACAAGGTAAATTTGATAATTTGGGAGAAGAACCATTCTCAATGCAACGATATCTGGAGGATCATAATAATATTGAAGAGAAGTTGTTCGATTTAAAGAATATCCTTCTAAAATATCTTCCTCCTCCTGTTGAAAATTGTGAATATAATAACCTTATCTATGATATCTTTCGATTAGAAAGTGATTTGCTTGATCATGCAGATATGGAAGAAGGTGTTTTGTTTCCCCGCGTTCAGGAAATGGAGAATTTACTCAATAATATTATAAAAAACCGAGGTTAGCGTTATGGTTACTGTTTTAATAGCGGATCAGTCTTTTCTGGTAACTTCGGCTTTGGCATCGTTGCTTAATCAACTAAGAGAAGTTCATCAGGTTAAGATCACTGATAATTCGAAACAATGTTTTGTATTATTAAAGGATATAGATTTTGATATTATATTTATTAATGCCTCGATCTTTAATGTTGATGAATATGATCAGTTCAAACAATTGATTAGTAAGGATACTATAATTCAATATTTATTGTATTCAGCTTTACCGGAAGATGTTTCCGGCAATCAATTTTCGATATTACAACCTAAAGCTGCTATAGTAGATAAACTACAATCAATGGTTGTTGAAGTAAAAAAGAATAAGGAAGAAGAAGATCAAACGGAAGACTTAAGCCCAAGAGAAAAGTCCATTTTAAAATGCGTGGCTTTAGGGTTGACTAATAAAGAAATAGCTGAAAAGGAGTTTATCAGTACTCATACGGTAATATCTCATCGAAAAAATATTACACGTAAATTAGGCATTAAAACCGTTTCTGGTTTGACTGTTTACGCAATTATTAATAACATTATACACATGAATGATATAAAGTAACAGGCTTTTTTATTACTCAAGTATGAAATTTGGTAAAACAGCTAATTTTTACCCTCGCTTATTTGCTTTTGGTATTGACTTGATAATTGCCATTGGAATAAGCTTATTTCCGCGAATAGGGTGGATATTTGGCCTTATTTATTTCCTTTTCAAGGATGCAATGCCTTTTACAAAAGGACAAAGTTATGGCCGTCGCTTATTTAAAATCAAATTGGTTAAGAATCCACATGATGAATCAGTGGAAAAATATCCTGAGAAGGCCTTAATTCGTAATATTATCTTTCTAATACCTATTCTTAACCTCTACGAAATACTATTGTTCCTATTCGCTGAACAACGCTTAGGTGAAAAGTGGTCTGAAACGAAAGTCATTTCTACTGTTGATCAGGAACCATAATAAAGAGGAAAATCAACATAAAAAGTAGTACCAATATTGGGTGTTGTTTCGAACCAGATTTCTCCACCACTATTTTTTACAATGTTTTTAACTATCGATAGACCTAATCCCATACCTGATGATTTAGTTGTAAAATTAGGCATGAAGATTTTGTTCTTTGTCTCATCATCCATTCCCCTGCCATTATCAGAAAAGGTTAAATGAACATTAGTACTTTTTTTCGATACAGAAATATTGATATTGCCTTTTTTGCCTTTAGGAATTGCCTGCACTGCATTTTTTAGCAGGTTGTTAAAGACACTCGTTAATTGATCATTATCTGCAAAGATAGTTAAATCCTCACCTTCGATATTAAGTTGAAAATGGATGTCCTTTTCAGTCTTTTCGAATAATGAAAGGGCACTTTCTAATTTATCTGCCACATTGACTTTTTGGCGATTGGCTTGTGGCATTTTCGCGAAATTCGAAAATTCGTTTGCAATAACATGTAATTGATCAATCTGCTCAATTAATGTTTTAGAAACCCGGTGAAGATATGATTCAAAATCCTGCTGTTCATCCCAAGCCCTAAGAAGATACTGAACACTTAGTTTCATTGGTGTGAGTGGATTCTTTATTTCATGAGCAATCTGTTTGGCCATTTCACGCCATGCTGATTCTCTTTCTGATTTGGCTAATTTCTCAGCACTTTCTGATAATTCATCAACCATCCGGTTGTATTCCTTAACCAGACTTCCGATCTCATCTTCCCCTTTGTAACCGATTTTTTTGTTTTGTTGTCCCAATTTAATCTGCGCCATTCTATCCTGAATTAAAATCAAAGGATGAGTGATTCTTCGCGAAATGACTACGGCCAGTCCAATGGCAAATAGCACAAACAATAGATATGCATTCACAACAGCAACAATCAGCGATGATATTTCAGTTTTTAACTCGTTATTACCAACAAAGTAGGGAAGATTCAAATAGGCTAATACTTTATTTTCATAATTGTAAATCGGAATATATGCCGAAGTGTAGGATAATGATCCGATGGTTTCTTCGTGAATATATTCGGTATAATTATCAACAAATAGCTTTTTATATGCATGAGGATCCATTTTTCGTCCAGTTAATCCTTTGTCATAAAGCTCAGGGCGTGAGGTTGCCAGTAAACGACCATCTAATTTATATAGGTTAATATCACTATAAAAAACATTGGAGAATTTTTGAAGCAGATATTCCAGGTAATCTTCAAGTCCTTCATCTAATTCAGGTTCATTGATGATTTTCTGTTCCATCTCTTGTAACACAGATCTAATGCGTTGCGATAGCATTAGATTATTTTTTTGTTTGAATTGATAAACAGAGTAGTAAACAGAGCTAACACCCATAATTACCAAAATCTTTACCAAGAGACTAACAAATGTTATTTGAATACGCTCCTGTATCGAGAAGGAGAATTTGTACCTGTTCTTCCTGAACTTTGTAAAAAGTAGCATGGTTGATGCCAATACAAAGAATAAGATAAAGAAGGTTGAAAAGGCCATCATTATATGAAATGTACGAACCTGATGGCGACTTAAAACGATGGTTGTGTTTTTATTTGGACTGTAAATTAAGTGAGACATCTTTTGTTCCGTCATAAATATTTTCTCACCCTCATTTGCCATGTATTTACTATTTTTTGATGGGTAGTTAAATGTTCCGCTTTGTTTAACAAGTTTTCCATCAATGTAATTGGCATATGAATAATTTCTTAGATTACTTAAGTTTATTTGTTCCTGTGCTGTTGTTAACAACTCAGGATAACCAAGACCTGAGAAGGTAGGTTTCGAATTAATTTCAAAGAACAATGTTGTTTCGTATGATGGATCATTTTCGAAGAAACACATTCGGCCAAAATAGGATACTTGTCCATTATCATTATCCAGATAATAGAAAACCTTACTATTGGGTATTAATTCACCGAAGGAATTTAATACATCCTGAAAGTAGTTGTAACAATTGGCTGTTTCATCGTTATGCTCCATAATTAAATTCAGCCCCGGCCAGCAAGGTGTTACCTGAACTTCGTAACGCTGCCAGTATCCAAGGAAATAATTCTTTTTTAAGTGATCATAGATGAGATCTTCGTTGATATGATTTTTATGAAGTAATTCCTTTAGAGTTTCATCCTTCTTCAGTTTAGATTCGATATCTGATAAATACATTTCAGCTACCGGATCTGCTTCGCGTAGTAATTGAAATGATAAATTTTCAATTAATAATTCCCTGTTTGTAGCTTCTTTTACAATGTTATAGTGATATAACTGATAAATATTGAATCCTGATATAAGAAAAACAATCAGAATAAAGGTTCCATAATTCAACTTATTTTGGATATTTCTTTTAGTAGTGAATAAGATACCTCCCAAAAAAAGGAAGAAGGCCAGACTACTGGGATGAATATCATAATGAAGAATGTTACTCAATAACCATATTATAAAGTAGCTCAAGCAACTAATCAGGAAAAAGCCAACATAGGATAAGTTCTTTTTATAAACCGACACAAGTTTCTCAAAGACAAAAGCAAAAGCTAAAAACAATTGTGCAAGAATTAATAGTTTGAATACAAATACTTCGTTAAGGTCCTCAATGTTAAAGAATATAGATGCTTGAGAAGAGTTGCGTACAAGCATATAAATCAGGTCGTTAATAAAGAGGAAATAGCTTAGAATGAAGAAGGTACTTAGAAGAATGCTTAAATAATAGGCTTTTCTATTGCTTTCCAATTGATCTAAGGCTCTCGGTTTTTTGAAATATTTGTAAAACCAATAACTCCAGTATAGAATTAATGCACCAAATACTTCAAGATTAGCCAATGATGGCAGCCACTTCGAAACAGCAAAGGTTGATGGTGAGAAAAATGTTGTGTGATAAAATGGATCGGGAATACAGTAATGTTGAAAGAGAAGGTATATTAAAAACAGGATTAAAAGAGCTGGTATAAAAAGGTAATTACTGTTTTTGTTATTGCTATATAGGTTAAAGAGTTTATCAGTGCCAACCAGAATAAGTATCAATGAAAGGATATTAATAAGAAAAATAAAAACACTGATTTTTGGTAGATTTTTATCCTTTGAATCAAAAACCAAAGAGAAAAGATAATTACCGTTTTTATCTTTTATCTGTAAATTTTCATTTTCAGATTTATCAAGTGTAATACGAGGTTCAAAATTGAGGGAGTTATGAATGGAGTAACTATTGGACAAAAATTTGTTTTGGTAGCTGTATTCCTTTTTAATCCAATTGATCGCAAGCCATACATATTCCCCCGATTGTATACTTTGTGATAAATACCAACCGTTTGCAAATTTTTTAATGTTTAACTGATCAGGTTCCGTGTAGAATCCGTTCATCGGTATTCTTGATGAAGACCATCCAATAGGAACCGAATCTCGAAATAGATAATAAATATTATCTGTATTGGATAGCGAATCCATCAATGCCCAAATTCTATTGTTATCCGATACGTCTGTTTTTGAAAGGGTAATAAGGTTTTTCTCTAGTGATTGCTGAGTCTGTAGTATTAATTTTTGAATAGACTTAACATCTTCATGTATGGAATATTTTGTATCAAAAACATTATTAGTGACTTTACCAATAGTAAAGAGTAAAACAGCAATTATAAAATAGGTGATGATTCGGGGTTTTTGTCTTGCCATATAGCTTGATATCAAACTAGATTAAAGTAAATTTTCATCATTAAACTTAAAGGTATGCAAAAACTATGCTATTTCTCTTTAAAACAGAATTATTGATGATGATAAGGTTCATTTTTTAATATAGTCATGGCCCTATAAACCTGTTCAGTGAAAAATAATCGAACCATTTGATGAGAAAAAGTCATTTGCGACATGCTAATTTTTTGATTTGCTTTTTTGTATACTTCGTCAGAGAAACCATACGGACCACCAATAACAAATACTAAACGTTTTAATCCTGATATCATTTTTTTCTCTATAAAATCGGAGAATCCAACTGAATTAAATTCTTTCCCGTTTTCATCAAGTAAAATCAGCTGATCGCCAGGTTGAAGTTGTGATAATATTTGATCTCCTTCTAATTTCTTTTGTTGGTCCTCGCTAAGATTTTTTGTATTTTTTAGATCAGGTATGGTGGTCATTTTAAATGAAATGTAGTGCTTTAATCGTTGCAGGTATTTTTCAATTCCCTGGATTAGATATTTTTCATCTGTCTTACCTATCATAACTAATTCTATTTTCATACGTATGCAGTTTTAGCCGTCGACTTGTAAAATAATACAATAAAATTGGTGGTTAATAATGCTATTTCAATACTTTTGTTGCTAAAGTTAGTGAGTGTTCGTAAAAAACAATTGGGTAATTTTGATTTTAGTTGGGAAAAAGTTAGAAAAGGCGTGATTTTTGATTGTAAGAACACAAACCAAATGTCATAATATGAAGATTCTTACTTATCTTATCCTTTCGGTTGCAGCTTTAATGGTAATGGCTGATGTTGGTGCGCAAACTAATAATGCGATTACGACAGATGTGGTTAATGCGATTCGAAAGGGCGATTCAGAATCATTATCCAAAAATTTTTACGGAAATATTGAACTTGTTTTACCAGCTAAAACAGGGGTGTATAGTAAAAATCAGGCGGAAATGGTAATGAAGGATTTCTTTAATGAATATCCTGTTGATCACTTCAATATAATTCATGAAGGCAAAAAAGAAAATGCTTCTTTTGCCATAGGTAATTACGATTCATCAAATAACCATTTTCGTTTTACATTTCTCACTAAAGTACAGAATTCGAAATTATTGATTCACCAACTTAGAATTGAGAAACAAGATGAATAATGAATTGATTGAAACTTTTATAAATCTTGCTGTTAAAGAGGATATTGGCGATGGTGATCATTCGTCACGCTCATGTATACCAGAAGAGGCAAGTGGAAGAATGAAATTGCTTGCTAAGGAAGAGGGAATTCTTGCCGGAGTTGAAATCGGAATTAGCATATTTCATAAAATTGATCCCGAGATTAAGATAGAAAAACTAATTGAAGACGGATCCTTGATTCAGCCCGGAGATATCGTATTGAATGCAGAAGGTAAAGTTTGGTCGCTTTTACAGGCGGAACGTATAGTCTTGAATGTTATGCAGCGAATGAGCGGCATAGCAACACGCACAAATGATTACGTTAAACGTCTGGAAGGAACTAAAACCCGTGTTCTGGATACCCGTAAAACCACTCCGGGAATGCGTATTTTAGAAAAAGAAGCTGTCAGGATCGGAGGTGGTGTTAACCATCGCATGGGGTTGTATGATATGGTTATGCTAAAAGATAATCATATTGATTTTGCCGGAGGTATTGAAAAAGCTGTTGAAGCAGTTCAGATTTATCTTAAAGAAAAAAATAAAAATCTTAAGATTGAGGTTGAAGTACGTAATTTTGATGAATTAAATGAAGTGCTTCGTGTTGGTGGTATACACCGTATTATGCTGGACAATTTTTCAATAGATAATACAAGAAAGGCTGTTGAATTGATTGCCGGACGTTTCGAAACAGAATCTTCAGGTGGTATAACAATGGATACACTGCGAGATTATGCAGAGTGTGGAGTGGATTATATCTCAGTAGGAGCACTGACCCATCACATTAAGAGTCTTGATTTAAGTTTAAAAGCTTATTAGTATTCAAATAGATATAATGAAAAAGGCTGCCAATTGACAGCCTTTTTCTATTTAAATCGAATATCTATGAGGCACGATTGTTTTTTCTGATTTTCTATTAACTGACGAACCAACAGGTTTTTGCTAACCTTTCTGGCCAGATTGACAAAGTCAACTTCTACAGTTAATACTTCTGTATCCTTTTTATTGTATTTTAATGTTGGAATAGGAACCTTGCCGTTACTATCACTTTCCATGGTTTCATTTATAATGTAACCACCCGAATATGTGAATTTAATTGGTAAGCCTGTAACTATTTTGTCCAATAAATTGGCAGATAGATAAGCATCACTATTGATAGCAGAACCCTTTTGGCCGATTAATTCAACTTCTGAACATTTAATAGAAAGAAGCTTTACGATTTCAAGGATACCGTTTTTGGAAGTTTCATAGAGGTCAATTTTTTCTCCATTGCATATTTTTGATGTTTCCTCGTTTAAAAATCCACTTAATGCATCAATAGCCGATCCGAAAAGTTCAATGGCTTCAACGTAGTTGTAGCTATTTTCCTGCTCGTTTGCCTGACCTATTTTTAACCATGCAAGTTCAATGGCTTTGTTTTTTCTTTCTTCTTTTAGCGTATAGAACTCTGATTTTGATAATTGGTAAAATGCATACATATTAGATTCATCTTCCCAGCTATCAACAAATTCATAACCTTCTAAAAATTCATTGGAAGTAGCGTTTATTCTACTTTGAATATATTCATATACTCCTTGATTGTTCTCAGTTTTAATGAAACTGGTTTCACTTTTAACCCGGGTGTTAATCTGTTGAGCCAGATCAGCCAATGCCTTATCTTTAGCTCTGTTTGTATAATATTGAGATCCTCCCACTTTAGGGGTAATTCCAATACCATAAAAATAGTTTTCTGAAACAGGGCGACTTTTTAGCCAACCAGGTTTAGACATTTCAATAATTTCAGCCTGCTTCTTTTTTGATTGACAGCCAGTAAATAAACCAATGATTAAAAGAAAGTATAATAATCGCATTTTGGTGTAGGGTTAGTTTTCAGGTTGATACTTGTTAATATCTTCTGTGATTTGTAAAGTACAAGCATCAAATGCTTCTTTTTTTAGATCGGAAATAGATTTAAGCTCCTTTCGATTTTTAAACAATTCGTGTAATTTGTTTACTGAATTGCCATCATCGTAAATCTTATCGGCATCAGAATCACTAGAAATTGACTTCCAATAACCTGGAACAAGGTTTTTATAATCTCCTTCAAATTGTGCATAATTTATTTCATCTGACAAATTAGCTGAGAATGAATTTGATACTCCTAATTCATCTTTGTCAATTCTGGTTAGAGAATAGTTAAGCTCCATTAAGAGGCTATTACTTTGCTTGTATTCGAAATAACGAACTTTGTCATAAATAACCTTTTTCTCTTTAAGTTGAGTAGCGGTATTAGTGACTTCCACAGTTCTTTTTAAGTAACCTTTCTTTTCAACTTTTGATAATCTGCCTTGACGTTCATTGAATTTTATCAAATTGGTTTCCAGAATACTTTTAGCTTCAAATTGGTGTCCCCATTTCTTTGCCAGCTGTATTGCCATGTCTGCATCCTTTATCTGATCCCAATTTCTAATGGATAGTATACTTTTAGAATCGATAACCTGGTAGAAAGGAGATTGAATATTCTGAATGCCATTAAAAACTGATTGCAAAAGTAAATTTGCATTTGTTTGATAACTCTTCGAATAAACCTGCATTGGTAAAATGGCAATGGTTATACGAGCATTATCTAAAGCTGCTTGTTGCAGTTCAATACTGTTCTTGTATCCTTTTGTTCCTCTGTTAACTAAATCAAAATCATGATAGGCACTTCTGAATAATTGAGTGTTATACAAGGTATTTCCGTGTCGGTAAATAGGTTCATATTTTGCAATGATCCACTGACTCTTTGCATCTTTATAATTCGAATCAATACTTAATATTTCGTTGAACAGGTTTTCCGACTGATTGAATTCTTCCAGACTTAGAGCCTGGCTGGCATTTTGATATAGTTCACTCAGGTATTTATCTTTCACCTCTTCGTAATAGGTAATTTGATCTTCCTGACCAATTAATTTAACACCAACGGCTGATATCATGTTGTAATATTTATCAGCTTCGAGATAAGCATAAACAGCATCTTTGGTGTTGCCGTTATTATATTGGGTTTTAAAAGATTTTATTTTGTCTTCATATACTAACTGACCGGTTCGTTGAAGTCCAAGTTTAGCATCAATATTGCTGTTATTGGCTGATAATGATCTATAATAAAGATTAGCCGCATCCATATATAATCCGGCGTCATCAAATTTTGTTGCTTGATTGACTAAACGTTTGCTTTTACAAGATGAAAAAGCGATGATACTTACGATTAAGATTAAAAAGTGTAATTTCCCCATGATTATTTTCTTAGATTGTCTAGTTCAACGGTAAAAAGCAAAAAGTGTTCCGTTTTTATGTGATTAAATTAGATTTCAAAATGATCAGCTGTTTTATTAGTTGAAACCTATTAATTTGAACCTATTACTAAATTTTTTAGTGCCATTGATTTGATAATGATAATAGAGTTTTAAAGCATCATCGTTATTTTTTTACCTTCTGTAGTCAGATATTCTTTCATTAAATTAGCTGTCAGGCAGGAGTGAATAGGCAGAATTGCAACAAGATCACCTACATTAATGCGATTCATCACACTATCTTCAACCGTAATAATGCCGTGTTCCTGAGAAATTTTTGTGACTGTTCCTACTACTTTATCAGTATCCCAACCATTGTTATTTAACTCAACAGCAATACCATAATAGTTTTTGTCATTTTCATCCTTTATTGTGTCTTTCGACAGGTGCACAGCTCCTCCATGAACAACTATTTCATTTCTTTCGGGATGTTTGGCAACAATAGGGCTAGCTAATGCAACTGCAATTTCATTTCGATTACATGACCCGATTTTATATTGAGTTTCATCATAAAAGACAAAATTACCCGGTCGTATTTCGTTGTAATCACCAAAATCATTTAAGACAGAGCAGGAGGGAGTATCACCAAATGAGATTTCAGCTAAAGGAAAATCAGAAGCCATAAATGTTTTTAATGCCAGTAACTGTTCGCTGGCAGATTTATTAATTGCTTCTATCTCTTTCTTGGATCTGGTATTGTAAGTATGGCCGGTATGGCATAAATAACCAATAAAAATCAGGTTTTTGCAGGTCTTAAGTGAATTTAATAATTGTTTAATTGTCACAAAATCATCTGCTTTAACACCTGTTCGACCATAACCTGTATCAACTTTAATGTATATTCCGATGGGAGAATTAATTTTTTCTTCCAGAAACTTAATTGTTTCAATAGATTCAACAACCAGATTGATATTTATTTTGGTTGCCAGCTGGTTAATGTTTTCCCATTCCAGAATGTTGGAAGGAAAGGCAATTGTAATATCTTTCCACCCATTTGCAGCGAAATATTCGGCCATTTTTACTGATGAAACTGTAATGCATTCAATATCCAATTGTTTGAACCATTCGCCAATTTCGGATGATTGATGAGTTTTGAAATGAGGACGAAAAACAATGTTGTTTTCCTGAGCCTTTCTTACCATTTTTTCTATGTTGGCAATACATTTACCCTTATCAAGTAAAAGTGTTGGACGAGTAATCATGGGGTGAAATTTTTTAACAAATATAGGTTTTACATAGGAGATGAATTACTTTTATTGTATGACAAAGTTTTATTCATTTATTAAAACAGCTATACTTAGTACTATTTACTTTTATTACCGTATTAGTAATAAGGCAAATAAGAAAGTACTTATCAAATCAGAATTGGGCGAGTACAAGTATCGGAATATTCGGGTTCCTTCCCGAATATTTACCCCTTTAACTTCATCTAAAAAACCGATGGGAAACCTTAGTGTGATGATAGGGATCTTTCAGGAAGCAGACTTTCAATACTGTTTAATTTATGATGTGTTTGTTAAATCAATTTACAGGAGAAGGCATATTGCTGAAAAATTAATCATATCGGCTATTAAATTTCTACGAAAGGAAAAATATAATTCAGTTATTGCAATAATTAGAATACATAACAAGGCATCAATTGATCTGTTTGAGAAAATGGGATTTGAAATTGTTAAGGAGGAGGATTTATTTTCTTATGAAAGAAAAGAGGTTTTACATTTTAAAGAGCCGGTTCTGGTTGCCCGGTATTCAATTACGAATGATGAGAAATGAAAAAGCCAGATAATTACTTACCTGGCTTTGTGATATGAAATTGTTGTTATTATCTAACAATCGTTTGTTCTCTGTCAGGACCAACAGATACAATTTTAATTGGCACTTCAAGTTTGGCTTCTAAATAAGCAATATAGTCTGACAATTCTTTAGGAAAATCAGCTTCAGCTTTAATACCTGTTAAGTCGGTTTTCCAACCAGGTAGTTCTTCGTAAACAACCTCTACATTTTCAGGTAATTCAAATGGAAACTCATCAGTAACAACACCATTGATTTTATATCCGGTACCAACCTTAATGGTATCGAAACCACTAAGTACGTCACCTTTCATCATAATCAACTGAGTAACTCCATTGATCATTACAGCATATTTTAAAGCAACTAAGTCAATCCAGCCACAACGACGTGGACGACCTGTTGTAGAACCAAACTCATTACCTGCTGAACGCATTTCTTCACCATCAGCATCAAAAAGTTCAGTAGGGAATGGACCACTACCGACACGAGTACAGTATGCTTTGAAAATACCGTATACTTCACCAATTTTATTAGGTGCAACACCCATACCGGTACATGCGCCAGCACAAATAGTATTCGATGATGTTACAAATGGATAAGAACCAAAATCAATGTCTAAAAGAGTACCTTGTGCTCCTTCTGCCAAGATGCTTTTACCTTCTTTGATGTATTTATTGATTTCGTGTTCACTGTCAATTAATTTACAGCTTCTCAATAACTCAATACCTTCAGCTAATCCTGCCTCAAATTCTTCAATGCTGTATTCAAAATCATACATGGTAAGCATCTTCTCATGCTTATCTTTTAATGCAGCATATTTTTCATCGAAATTATGCAATACATCACCAACTCTTAAACCGTTTCTACCGGTTTTATCCATATAAGTAGGGCCGATTCCTTTAAGGGTAGAACCAATTTTGGTTTTTCCTTTTGAAGCTTCAGAAGCTGCATCAAGAATACGGTGAGTTGGTAAAATCAGGTGAGCTTTTTTTGAGATATATAGATTATCAGTGATGTCGTAGCCTTTTTCTTTTAATGAATCAATTTCTTTTTTGAAAGTAATTGGATCCAACACTACTCCATTTCCAATGATGTTTACTTTACTGGCATGGAATATTCCTGAGGGAATATTGTGCAATACATGTTTGAAATTGTCAAACTCAAGGGTGTGACCAGCGTTTGGTCCGCCCTGGAAACGGGTAATGACATCGTATTTAGGAGTAAGTACATCAACTACTTTTCCTTTTCCTTCGTCTCCCCATTGAAGTCCAAGTAAAACATCAACCTTCATTTTTTGTGCTTTTAAGTCATTGGCCAACAGGCCTTAATTTTTAAACTACGTAGAGTTGTTGTAGGTATTCTCTTCGTTTTAAACAATAAAAAATCGGATTCCCGGTTGTCCCGAAATTCCGATGGGTAAAATTAAGGATAATCCCTTAAAAGCTATTCTTTTTTAGGTCTTATTTTTAAAATAAAATTCAGTTAATCTTTAACTTCCTTTTCAGCGCAGGATTTGCAGGTTCCGTAAACATATAATGAATGATGCGAAACTCTGAATTCGTTAAAACCGGCAGCATTATTTAGTACATTCTGGATATTAGGATCACAGAACTCAATTACTTTACCACATTTGGTGCAAATCAAATGGTCGTGTTGTTTAGATTCAAACGCTTTTTCGAATTGAGCAATGTTTTTACCAAACTGATGTTTAATAACCAATTTACAATCCAAAAGCAAATCGATAGTGTTATATAAGGTGGCACGACTTACTCTGTAATTTTTATTCTTCATAAAAATATAAAGAGATTCTATGTCAAAGTGGCCTTCACGACTATAAATCTCATCAAGTATCGCATATCTCTCGGGTGTTTTTCTGTGCCCGTTTCGCTGAAGATATTCAGTGAAAATCTGCTTTACTACATCTTTGTTTTCTACATTATTCATATGCAGTCTCAATTAAAATAGTGCTTAAAAGTATATAAAAACTAATTAAATTGAAACTCTTGTTTAGATTAAATAAAAATCATGATTTAATTCTTTCCTGGCGAGAAACGTTGTGAACACCTTTTATTTTCATGAGGTTAAGGATCAGGTTATTTAAATCCTCGGTGTTGTGGATGTATAAATAGATGCTTCCTTCAAAAATACCATCGTGACTTTCGATATTGATGGATCGCATATTTACATTCTGATCTTCGGAAATCACCTTTGTAATCTTGTTAACGATACCAATCTGGTCTATTCCTGATAAATGAATTAATGCCAGATAAGACAATATTTTATGAGATTCCCATTGTGCGGATACTATACGATCTCCCTGGCTTGACATCAGTTTAATAGCAATGGGGCATTTGCGACTATGAAGAATCAGTTTTTCATCTTCATCAACATAGGCAAGAATGTCATCTCCGGGTATTGGATTACAACATTCAGAAATAGTAAACTGGTCTTTTTCATCTGCATCAGAAAGAACAAGCTCTTTTTTCTTTGGAACCTCAACCTGTTCTTCTTCCAGGTCATCTTTACCTGAGTTTTTACCAAATGAAAGTTTCCAATAACGAATCCATTTATTGCTTGATTTGGTACTTAAAACCTTATGAAGATCATCCAGTTTAAGCGAACCTCTACCAATTTTAAAATACAGTTCGTCGCGTTTCGAAATATTATGATGATTCATAATTTTTCGAAGGATACGGGAATTGATAGTTAGTTTTTTCTTGTTAAGTGCTTTTTCCAGTATTTGCTCACCTTTAACGATCAGCTCTTTACGTTCTTCTTTGAACGCATCCTTTATACGGGCTTTGGCTCTGGCTGTAGTCACGAAATTAAGCCAGTCGTATTTAGGTTGTTGTTTTTCAGAAGTAATTATCTCAACCTGATCGCCACTTTTTAATTGATGACTTAATGGAACCAGCTTAAAATTAACCTTGGCACCAATACACTTATATCCAATGTCGGTATGTATGTCGAAAGCGAAATCGAGAGCTGTGGCTCCTGTTGGTAATACTTTTACATCACCTTTAGGAGTAAAAATCATCATTTCTGATGCAAAAAGGTTCAGTTTGAAGTCATCTAAAAACTCCATCGAATCAGATTCCTGATTTTCTAGCAGCTCTTTTACCATGTTAAGCCATCTATCCAGCTCTGATTCTTTTTCTTTTTGTGCTTTATATTTCCAATGGGCAGCAAATCCTCTTTCTGCGATTTCGTCCATTCGGGTAGTTCTGATCTGTATTTCTACCCACTTACCGTTTGGCCCCATAACGGTGCTGTGAAGAGCCTCGTATCCGTTAGCTTTTGGTGTGGAAACCCAGTCGCGTAAACGGTCTGGTTTGGGTTTATAAATGTCGGTTATCATCGAATAGATGGCCCAACATTGTGTTTTTTCAGGTAAGTGACTTTTGGGTTTGAAAATGACTCTTATGGCAAGAATATCATATATTTCTTCGAAAGGAAGATCTTTTTTCTGCATCTTACTCCAGATGGAATAGATTGATTTATGACGGCCAAATACTTCAAATTCGTAGCCTTCACCCGCAAGTCGTTGTTCAATAGGTGCTTTAAAGCTATTGATAAACTCTTCGTGCTTTTCTTCGCTTTCCTTTACTTTGGTACTTAATTCATTAAATACTTTAGGAAGTTCATATTTTAAACTAAGATCTTCTAGCTCAGATTTTATAGCATATAAACCGAGTCGATGGGCAAGAGGAGCATAAAAGTAAATTGTTTCACCGGCAATCTTAAGTCTTTTCCTTTCGGGCATAGAATTTAAGGTGCGCATATTGTGAAGACGGTCAGCAAGTTTAATCAGAATTACACGGACATCTTCAATCATAGTAAGCAATAGCTTCCTGAAATTCTCGGCCTGAAGAGATGAGCTTTGATCAAAAACCTCTTCCAACTTGGTTAGTCCTGAAACAATTGAGGCAATCTTTTCGCCAAACATATTTTGCAGGTCCTCAACTGTGTAATCAGTATCTTCAACAACATCGTGCAAAAGAGATGCAATAACACCCTTTGTTCCTAAGCCAATTTCTTCGGCAGCAATTCGAGCAACTTCGAGAGGATGAAGAATATAAGGTTCGCCTGATTTACGGCGCATTCCTTTATGAGCATGATGAGCCAGTTCAAATGCCTTAGTGACCAGTTTTCTGTTTTCTTCGGTCTGGCATTTGGGACAAGCATCAATCAATGCTTCAAATTGATCCCTGATCATTTTTTCTTCTTCCCGTTCTGTCATTCAAAAGTCTTGTTTAAAGCGAACTAAAATACTTATTTCATATCATTGAAACAATCCTTACGAGGTATTGATTGCGGATGATTAAAGAATTTATTGTTTAAATATCTTACTGAAGCTTATAACCGCAATTATGTCAGATGTTTATATGTTGATGTGAATCTTTTACTTACCGGCAATCACTGTTATAAAGTCCTCTTCTTTTAGATATTTTTGAGCTAAATCCTGTAAGTCTTTCGCTGTGATGTTCATTAAAACTTTAAAAAAGTCGTGGAAATATTCAGTTGAGATGTCCAAATCGATCAGGCCTCTGTAATTATCCGATGTCGCAAAAGGGCCATCGAAATTACGAATCATATCACCGCTTAAAAAATTACGAACCAGGGTTAATTCATCTTCCGAAATAGGCTCTTCTCTCAATCTTTTCAGTTCGTTAAATACTTCTTTAACTGCCAGTTCTCTGTTTTCTGCCTTTACATCAGTGCTTACCAGTATAAAGCCCGTGTGTTTATAAGTCATGATGAAAGAAGAGATACCATAGGTAAGTCCTTTTTCTTCACGAATATTGGTCATTAGGCGCGATCCAAAATAACCTCCCAGTATAGTATTTAAAATCTGCATCCCATGAAAATCGGGGTGAAGTTTGTTGAATAGTGGACGACCAATTTTTAAAGCCGACTGCAGTGTGTCTGTTTTAGGTACAAAAATTTCGCTATTTAGTTCTTTGTTGATTTCAGGCTTCCAGTCGCTCAAAGGAGTATTGGAGTTCCACAACTGCCCGAAATGTTTATTTAATAGATCCTTTATGTTGTTTCCCGGCTGACCAGATATGATAATCTGTGTACCTGCAGGAATGTAGGCTTTTTTATGAAAATCTACAATATCGTTGCGAGTTATCTTTTCAAAGTCACTAAGTTCAACATAGTTACCATAAGGATGTTCTTTGCCATATAAGTTCTGCGTAAATGCTCTTGTGGCAAGTGTTTTAACTTTATCACTCTCTATTAAAAACTTCTGTTTTCGGCGTCCCAGTATGGTGTCGATTTCTTTCTGTTCAAAAGTAGGATGCTTGATTATATCTTCAAGAATTTCCAAAGTTTCAGGTAAAAAATGTCTTAAGCTGACAAGCGTAATTACAGACTGATGAAATACGGTTTGTTGCCCTAAATAAGCCCCGTAGAAATCAATTTTTTCAGCAATCTCAGCAGCGCTGTATTTTTCACTGCCTTCAATCATCGCCTTACTGGTAATGGATGCCAGCAAAGGTTTGGCTGCCTGTATTGATCCTGCCGGAAAAAGAAAATCAATTTTTGCCACTTCCTGTGAACCGGCTTCTAACAGATGTACTTTTATTCCATTATCCAACTCAAATTTCTGAATCGGTAAAAGATTAAAGCTTGATACGGTCTTAAATTCAGGAGCGGTATTTCGATATAATTGGTTTTGCATTATCCTTTTGAGTTATAATACAGGGTGGAACGATTCGTTACCTTAAAGGTTTTTTGGGCTGTTTCAAGCAAGCCATCAGCCGTTACAGAACGATATTTTTCAACTTCGTTATTGATGTTCTCAGCCTTACCTAAAAGTTCAAATTGAGCAAGATTCATAGCCTTATTCAAAAAGTTTATTTCTGAAAATACTAATGTTGATTCAATCTTGTTTTTCACTTTCTGTAGTTCGTAGTCAGAAACTTTCGTAGAACTGATTTTGTTCAGTTCTCTATGAATGGCTGCTTCCGCCTGATCCATTGTGGTTGTAGGAAGTAATCGTCCGGTCACAGTGAATAATCCCGGATGATGATCTCCCGAAATATATGCATTAATATCGCTGAATAATTGCTGATCTTTGATCAGGCTCTGCGTTAAGCGTGAAGATGGTCCGTTAGATAATACATCAGAAAGAAGATCTGTAGTGTAGAAATTCTCATCAGTCCGGCTGCCAATATGAAAAACCATATGAATCAAGCTGGCTGGTACATTCCGCTCTACCTCTACTTTTCGTTCTTCAGTTTGTTCCGGTTCAACAGGAATTATCTTGTGATCAATATTTCTGTTTGGAATATCACCAAACCATTTGTCGGCCAGTTTAAATACATTATCCGGATCAACATTCCCACTTACCACCATTATCGCATTGTTGGGAGCGTAATGGCTAAAGAAAAAGTGTTTTACATCGTCCAGTGTGGCATTTTCGATGTGCGAAATATCTTTTCCGATGGTAGGCCATTGATATGGATGAACTTTATATGCCATAGGGCCAACCAACAATGGAATATCACCATAAGGCTGGTTCAGGTAGCGTTGTTTATATTCTTCGATCACTACTTTCCGCTGAACCTCAAGACTCTTTTCTGAAAAGTCAAGTTCCAGCATTCTGTCTGATTCAAGCCAGAATCCGGTTTCTAAATTCTCTGCCGGAAGAGTGAGGTAGTAATTGGTAACATCGTTGTTAGTCCAGGCATTGTTATCGCCACCTACACGTTGCAAAGGTGCATCGTATGAAGGGATGTTTTTACTGCCACCGAACATAAGATGTTCAAATAGGTGAGCAAAACCTGTTTTGTCGGGATGCTCGTTTTTGGCACCTACGTTATAAAGTATGTTAATGGCAGCCAATGGTGTGCTGCGATCAACATGAACTACTACCCTTAATCCGTTGGACAGTGTTCGTTTTTCAATGTTTATCATTAAAATTCGAATCTGTTATTTTGAGCTGTTTCTTCCCTTACAGCTTTGTATTCGTTTAGTAAGTCGTTGAAGATGTCTGAAACAGGTTTTATTTCATCAATCAATGTTGCTACCTGACCGATTTCCAACTCACCTTCAATCATATCACCCTCAAAAATTCCTTTTTTAGCTCTTCCTTTACCTAAGAGTTTTTGAAGGTCAAGCGTAGACATGCCTTCTTGCTCAGCTTTGAAAACCTGATCGAAAAATGCATTTTTAATCAAACGTACAGGTGCCAGTTTTTTCAGAGACAGCATAGTACCACCTTCTCCGGTTTCAAGAATACATTTTTTAAATTCCTGATGAGCAGATGATTCTTCAGAAGCAGCAAATAAAGAACCAATTTGAACTCCATCGGCTCCCAGAGCCATGGCTGCAAACATACTTTTACCACTGCCAATACCTCCTGCTGCAATTAAGGGCAGATTGGTGACTTTTCTAATATGTGGGATCAGCGTCAAAGTTGTCGTTTCTTCACGTCCGTTATGACCACCGGCTTCAAATCCTTCTGCAACGATGGCATCTACACCTGCTTCTTCGCATTTTTTTGCAAAACGGGCATTGGCAATTACATGAACCACAGTCATTCCGTTTTCTTTCAGCAGGCCTGTCCATTTTGCCGGATTACCTGCTGAGGTAAATACAATCTGAACTTTCTCTTCAATTAAAATCTGAATCAGTTCATCAATGTTAGGATATAATAATGGAACATTTACTCCCCAAGGCTTAGTGGTTGCTTTCTTCATTTTCTGGATGTGTTCACGCAATACTTCGGGATACATCGATCCTGCACCTAATAGACCCAGGCCTCCGTTGTTGCTTACTGCTGATGCCAGTTTCCATCCACTGCACCATACCATTCCACCTTGAATAACGGGATATTTAATTTTAAATAATTCTGTAACTCGGTTCATAAATTAAGACTTACTTCGGTTCAGTTCTGAGCAGTTTTTCTGCTTCGGTTGACTTTTTGTTTAAATTCTTTCATTTCACCTTCAAACATGTCGTATCCAACAAACTTACATTCCAAAGGTCCGTTAAACAGAGTGTGTTTGTGTTGCGGACGTAAACCTACATGTTTCAGAGCTTCGGTATTGGATGTAATCATCCAGGCCTGCCAGTTATGGTAATTCTTTTTCAAGTGACTACCAATTGACTTATAAAAACCGTTCAGATCATCTTTTTTCAAGCGTTCGCCATATGGAGGATTGGTTATCATCATTCCTCGTGGAGCATGAGGCATATGTTCTTTCATATCAGAGCGAACAATACTTATCATGCGGTTCAAACGGAAATCAAGCGATGTCTTCTTAGCGATATCTACTGCCTGAGGATTATTATCTCCACCTACAATCTTAACACGTGGAAAGTGAATCTGGTTCTCGGCTTCGGTATATATTTTATTCCAAAGGATTTTATCAAAATCGGCCCAGTTCATAAAGCCAATTTTCTTTCTTTTGAAAGCCGGTGGCATATTACAGGCCATCATAGCTGCTTCCATCAAAATAGTACCTGTTCCACACATTGGATCGATCAATGGAATTTCTTTATGCCATTTTGCAATTTTTAGCATTCCGGCAGCCAAAACCTCATTTAAAGGTGCTTTATGGTTTGGATCACGATAACCCCTGCGGTGTAATGATTCACCCGAACTGTCAAGAGAAATTGTGAACTGATCTTTTGCAACATGAACGTTGATTTGTAAATCAGGATCTTCAACTTTTACAGAGGGGCGAATTCCTGTCTTGTCTCTAAACTGATCAACAATGGCATCTTTAGTTTTAAGTGCCAAAAACTTGGAGTGTTTAAAGATCTCAGAAAAAGCAACGGCATCAATTGCAAAAGTTGATTTGGTAGACATGTATTCTGACCAATCCAGTTTCTTGATTTCGTTATATAATTCGTCTTCTGATGTAGCAGTGAAGTTCGCAATAGGAACCAATACACGTAGGGCTGTGCGTAAATGCAGATTGGCCTTATACATTAGTTCTTTATCCCCGGTGCACGATACTGCTCGTTTTAATTCTTTCACATCTGATGCACCTAACCCTTTTAGCTCTTCGGCCAATACACCTTCCAATCCGTGGAAGGTTTTAATCAATAATTGCATGCTCTAAAATCAGTAATAATGTAGTAGTGAATTAATTCACCCAGATTGTTTCTCGTTAATTAAACAAGTTGCAAAGTTACTAAACTTAGGACATACGACAAGAGCGGTTTAGTTAATAAGATACAAAAAAATGATTGATTGCAAATTCATTTGAATGCCAGATGGATAGTATGTTACGTGATATTAAAATTTCATATTGAATGGGTAAATCTTAATGGAGGTCATATCGTAATGTAAAATACTAAATGATAATGTTTAGAAAGAACAACAATTATTTTGAGCTGCAGATTTTCTGATGAATTGTATTATTTTTAAATGCTTAATAGGAATGATATATGAAAAAAACAGCCAAACAGTTATCAGGGATTTTATTCGGAATATTAGTTCTCTTATCAGCATGTCAACAAGAAGATAACTCTAAGCTGATTATCCAATGGCAAGAAGAAGTTATTCAAACTGAAGCGGACTTTGCGAAAATGGCTGCAAAAGAAGGAATAGGTAACGCTTTTATTTACTATGCTGCAGATAGTGCTGTTTTAATGCGCTCAAATAAACTTATTAAGGGTAAAGAGGCTATAGCTGCTAAGTATGGAGAGTTCAATTCCGATAAGGTAAAACTTAGCTGGAAACCCGATTTTGTTGAAGTTTCAGCTTCCGGTGATCTGGCCTACACTTATGGTCAGTACATATATTCGGTTATTGATTCCTTGGGTGAAGTGAAATCAGATACCGGTGTTTTTCATACAGTATGGAAACGCCAGATCGATGGAAACTGGAAATTTGTTTGGGATTAGGATCTAATTAAGACAAAACATTAAAGGTAATTTATGCCATACTTTTGCCTTTGTTTTTTATCCTTTTATTCCTCTATCCTCCCACGATAGCTTGAATTCCGAAATCTGAAAATATACGAATGCTACGTTCAATTATTTGTTGGGCGGGTTCTTTCATTCCATCGCCGTTATAACTTGAGCCTAATTTTAAATGCTTGTTTCTGCCAATGTCATGATATGGTAGTAGGTTTACCAACTTTGATTGCCAGTTTAACTTACTCAGGAATTCAGCACTCTTTTTAATGTTTTCTTCATCGGCATTAACACCATCTATCAAGGGTATACGAATCCAGAAATCAGAATTAATATCTGAAAGTAATCGAATGTTTTCGAGGATCAACTGATTTGAAACACCTGTATATTTTTTGTGCTTTTCATCATTCATATGTTTTAGATCAACCAAAAAAAGTTCTGTTTTTTCGGCTACCTGTTTCACAATTTCTGATCGGCTGAAAAGCGATGTGTCAACTACTCTATGAATATGCCTTTTCCCACATTCATCTAAAAGCTGAAGCAGTGTTTTGTAATGCATCAAAGGTTCGCCACCCGAAAAAGTTACTCCACCACCTGACTGATCAAAGAAAAGTGATTCGCTTTCGATGGTTTTGATCAGTTGATCGATATCCATTTGCTGACCACTCATTTCGATGGCTTTTGTTGGGCAAGCCTCGGCACATTTACCACAAACTGTACATAAATTCCAGTCAGTAATAATACTATCGGGTGTAAGGCTTAAAGCATTTTCAGGACAAACATCAATGCAAGCCTGTGCACCAATACATTTTTGTTTGGCATACATTTTTTGCGTTTGTGGTGAAATACTCTCCGGATTATGGCACCATTTACAGTTTAGCGGGCAACCTTTAAAAAAGATGGTCAACCTGATTCCCGGGCCATCATTAATTGCATAACGCTTTATATCGAAAATAAGACTGTTGCTCATTGGTTATTAATGATCAGATATAAGAGTGAAGTCAATGAAAATGGTAGCCAAATCCAAAGATAACTATTGTATCTCTCTGAATTTGGCTGTGTATTTTGTTTTAGAATATCAGATTTTAAAAATGTTTTTTGTGAGTCATGTAAATAACTCTAACAGTCTATTGTCTAATTATCTATAATCTGTTTTAAAATGATTCGTTTTCAGTACGGTCAATAACTTCCTGCTGAAGATCCGCATTCATGTCGTTGAAATAATCGCTGTAACCAGCCATACGAACCAATAAATCCTTATAATCTTCAGGATTTTGCTGTGCTGCATACAATGTAGCTGTGTCAACAATATTAAACTGAACATGATGGCCACCTAAAGCAAAATAGCTTCTGATCAACTGACTCAATTTTGCAATGTCCTGATCTCGTTTCAGCAAACTTGGCAAAAAGCGCAGGTTTAGCAAAGTGCCACCCGACATAGTATGATCGAGTTTGGTAAGCGATTTTACCACCGCTGATGGTCCGTGTGTATCTGCTCCATGTGATGGTGATGTTCCGTCGGAAATTGACTTACCGGCCAGTCTTCCGTTAGGTGTTGCTCCCATTACCTTACCAAAATAAACATGACAAGTGGTTGATAACATATTCAGATAAAACTGCTCTCCTTTAGTGTTTGGTTTTCCATCGATAGCTTTTAGTAGATCTGCGTAAACACCCAAGGCAATATTGTCGGCATATGGATCGTCGTTACCAAAAAATGGCGTATTGTTGATAATGGTCTGGCGAAGAATTTCTTCTCCATTAAAATCTTTTGAAACAGCATCAAGTATCTTTTCCATGCTGAAGGTTTTCTTTTCAAATACATGGTGTTTCAATACAGATAAACTATCGGTTACGGTTCCCAGACCTGTACACTGTATATAATTGGTATTGTATCGAGGTCCGCCATTGTAATAGTCTTTTCCTTTGCTGATACAGTCATCAATCACAACAGATAGGAAAGGAGCAGGGGCATATTTAGCAAACATCTGATCGATGTAGTTACTAACACGTACTTTCTGATCAACCACAAAATTCAATTGCCTCACAAAGGCTTCGTAAAGTTCCTCGTAGGATTTGAAATCGCGTGGGTCGCCTGATGCAATACCAGCTTTTTTGCCGGTAACCGGATCGATACCATTATTTAATGTTACTTCCAGAATCTTTGGAACGTTTAGGTATCCGGTTAAAAGGTATGCTTCTTTACCAAAAGCACCTACTTCAATACAGCCGCTACAACCACCTTCACGCGCATCTTTCAGTGATTTACCCTGACGCAGTAATTCCTGTATATAAATATCGGGATTGAAAACAGAAGGATAACCATGTCCCTGACGAATAACTTTGCAGCCTTCTTTCAGAAAACGATCCGGTGTTTTTGAACTGATATGTATGGAGCTACCGGGTTGTAGAATATGTAAGTCCTCAATTATTTCAAGCATAATATATGAAACTTCATTCACACCATCTAAACCATTAGCTCTTACTCCTCCTATATTGATGTTGGTAAAATCGTTGTAGGTTCCGCTTTCGCGGGCAGTGATTCCCACTTTTGGTGGTGCCGGGTGATTGTTTACTTTAATCCAGAAGCAAGAAAGTAATTCTTTTGCTTCCTCACGACTTAATGTTTCATCAGCCAGTTCTTTTTCGTAAAATGGAGCCAGATGCTGATCGAAGTGACCCGGATTCATTGCATCCCAACCGTTCAGTTCAGTAACTGTTCCCAGATGAACAAACCAATACATTTGGATAGCTTCCCAGAATGTACGGGGAGCATTGGCTGGCACCCAACGGCAAACTTCTGCAATTTTTAAAAGCTCTGCTTTGCGTTTCTCATTACTTTCTTTCTGTGCCAATTTTTCAGCCATTTCGGCATAACGTTGGGCAAATAATATGGTGGCATCACACGAAATATCCATCGCTTTTAATTGCTCCAACTTATCCGTGGCTTCCACATCATTCATAAAATCAAGACGATCAATTTCTTCAGCTATGCGGGCTTTAAAATCATTCAATCCCATTTTATAAATCTTACCATCAAGCGTGGTATGACCTGGTGCACGCTGCTCCATAAATTCGGTGAACAACCCGGCTTCGTAGGCAGCTTTCCATTCTTCGGGTACGTGATTGAAGATTCGCTCGCGTTGAGTGCGTCCTTCCCAGTATGGAATTACCTCTCTTTCGTAAGTGTCAATATCTTCCTGACTAATGGTATATCGTTGCAATTCCCTTGTATTCAATACATGTAAATCCTCAACACTGTGGCAAGTTAACTCAGGAAACGTTGGAACGGCTTTAGGTTTAGGTCCCCGTTCTCCAACAATCAGTTCACCTTCACCGAGATAAATGGTTTTCTTTTTACATATCTCAAGGTAATTTAGAGCTCTTAAAACAGGTATTGAATATTTGCCATAATTCTCTTTGTAAAATTCTGTTTCAATTAAGGCTCGTTCGATTGAAAGCGAAGGTTCAGTTTCGACTGACAATTGACGCAGACGTTGAATCCGGTCATTCATTCCGGGATTAGAACGTTCACTTTTTACGTTGTAATAGTTGCCCTCAGTATTAGCTGCTCTTTGAGGAGCAACAATAGATTGTTTAGTATTCATATTGAAAAATAATCGTGTGAATTGAAATATGATAAAAGAAATTTCGGAAGGTAATTTTATACAAAAGAACTTACCTTCTTCCTCTTGAAGATGTTACCTGAGATAGATTATCAGGCACTCAAATAGTTTTTTGTATGTTTTAATAAACACGATATCAGAATTGATCGTGTAAAAATAAGAAAAAAGGAATTGCTGTTATCGATGAGATTAAGAAAATGTTGCTAATAAGAATAGGTATAAATAGATTAACTTTTTACGGATTATTACTAAAAATATTAAATATCTATTGAATATCAATTAAATGACATTGTTTAATGAGATTATTTTTTTAATTTCATGCAAGATTATTTAATGAATAAAATATCTAACCAATGAATTAACACCCTATACTACCAGATAGTATAACCAACCTATTCCTATTCAACTTCTTAACCAGGCAACGGCCAAACCAAAAGGAATAGGACCCGCTTCAACGAAATGGTGTAATGTTGAGGCGGGTTTTTTGTTTATTACACTAGGTAGATGTTCTTATTTACCAAGTTACCTATTAATAAATATTGCTAGGCTGGAGTTTATAATCAGCTTACTTTGTTCTGAAACCTGGGAGTAGAGGATTTATTAATCAAATTGTTTATTACTTGTGCTTAAAAAGTTTTGTTATCTTTAGACATAATCCTAACAAAATGAAAAAGCTAATCGGTATTTTAATTGTTGTAAACTTAATTTCCTGTAAACAACATTCAGGTGTTTCATATAATCAACCCTTCGACAAAAATGATGGTTTAAAAGTATCAAACCTCTCCGAACATCATTTTAATAAAGATAATTTTGAGAAAATAAGTAATGAGGTTGCAGAAGGCAAGTACGGTAAACTGCAAAGTATATTGCTAATACACAATAATGAGTTAATTATTGAGCAGTATTATAATGGCTGGAATCCTGATGAAGTACATTATATGGCTTCAACCACTAAAAGTATAAGCCCGATTTTAATGGGTATTGCAATTGATCAGGGAAAGATTAAAGATGTGAATCAAAAGATGCTTGATTATTTTCCTCAATATGGTTCACTAAAAGCTGATTCTTTAAAATATCAGATTACCATTCAGGATTTATTAGCCAGTACCTCAGGTTTTGCCTGGGATGAGGTTTCTTTACCTATAACCGATCCTGAAAATATGGGTGTAAAAATGGATAAGATGGATAACTGGTTAGATGCCTCTTTAAATTTACCCATGAAAACCATTCCCGGAACCCAATATGCATATAGTGGTCCTAATAATATTATTATTGGAGAGATAATTAAAGTTGCAACCGGGCAGGATGTTGCAGAATTTGCCAATGATAACTTGTTTAAACCTTTAGGAATTGACAATTATAAATGGTTTGCAAAGAATGGAATCTATGATTTAGGAGGAGGACTGGAATTAAAATCCAGAGATATTGCTAAATATGCTTTACTTCATATAAATAAAGGTATGTGGATGGACAAGCAGATAGTGTCCTCCGATTGGATCAATAAAACATTTACTCCTCACATCGAAATTAAACATCCCCTTTATGGAGGGTATCAGTGGCAAATGGTAAAAACTGAATTTGGTTTTGACTCATGGTTTATCCCGGGCAATGGAGGTCAGATTATTAATATTGTTCCTGATCTTGATCTGGTTATTGTTATCAATGCTGATAATAAACGAATACCGAAAGATGAAAGAACTCCATTGGAATATCTTATTAAAGATCTTACAAAATTACATCCTAAGCTAAATAAATGTGGTGTGTTGTTATATAAATGGAGAGATCAACTGAGTAATTAAAGCTGATTTTAATTAATGAGTAAAACAAAATATCGGATTTTAATAATTCTGTTAGTTATAATACTTCCAATTGCAATTACTGCGAATTATTTTGGTCCCCGATTGATTATTCAAACCAAAGGAGGGGTAATTTCGTTATTGAAATCTTCTAATCAAGTAAGGTTGAATACTCCGGCTGATTTTAACTTGAATTCAGATGATTTAGTGATCAAAACGAATGATGGTTTAGACTTGAAAGGGTATGTTATTTATTCGAATAAGACTATTCAGAAAGGAACTATCATCATGGTTCATGGAATTCGATCCTGTAAAGAATATTTCTTACCAATGGCCAAGGTTTTGGCTGATAGTTGTTATAATGTTGTTTTAATTGATCTTAGAGCTCACGGACAAAGTGAGGGTGAATATTGTACATTCGGTTATCATGAAAAAGAAGACCTCTCTATTGTTGTTGATACCTTATTGAATAATGAGAAACTTACAGATAATATTGGTATTTGGGGGCAATCATTAGGCGCTGCTGTTTCTTTGCAGGCTATGTCAGTTAAACCTGAAATTAAGTTTGGAATTATTGAAAGTACGTTTTCTGATTTTGAAACAATTGTGCATGATTATATACCTAATTTTATTGGATTTGACATACCATTACTAACTGATTATTTTATTTATCGTTCAGGCAGGATTGCTGATTTTTCACCTTCAGATGTTAAACCTTTTGTATCTGCACAAAATGTATATCAACCCATATTAATGGTACATGGAACAAAAGATGATCGAATTAAAATTGATTATGGAAGAAAGAATTTCGAACATCTGGCATCTGATGATAAAGAGTTTTTGGAAATACCTGATGCCAACCATTTAAATGTTTGGAGAGTGGGAGGTGTCCCCTACGTGACAAAGATTTTTGGATTTTTAGATGCAAACAAAAAGGAATAAATAAAGTGCTTTGCAATAAATATTATATCATGGTTGTAAAAATCGGTTTTAATATTTCTTACAGAATTTTTCCGTTAAAAAACAGATAGCTGTTATCTTTGCCGCTTCAAAAAAATAAATTTATGAGCGAGAAAACACCTGCCTCTGAGTTAAAGATGAGGATGGAATCGTTTTGCCGGTTGATGAATGAGCAAAACCCGGATTGGCAAATGGCTATGATATTCAGTAAAGTAAACTTACTGTATTTTACGGGTTCAATGTCAGAAGGTATGTTGGTGGTTGAGCGCGATAAAAGTGCTGTTTACTGGGTACGCCGAAGCTATGAACGAGCAATGGAAGAATCGGCCTTTGAAGACATTCGTCCGATGAGTAGCTACCGTGATGCAGCTGAAGTATATATGCAAAAGCCATCTGTTGTGTATCTTGAGAGTGAGTTTGTTCCTTTAGCTATGTTTAACCGTATTCAAAAGCATTTTTTGTTTGAGACGTTTAAAGGGTTGGATTTTCAGTTGTCGATGACACGTGCTGTAAAAAGTGCATGGGAACTAAGTTTTATGGAGCAGGCCGGAAGAATACATCAGCACGTTTTAGAAGAGAAAGTACCTGCAATATTGCGCGAAGGAATGACAGAAGCTGATTTGGCAGCCGAACTATATGAAGTTGCGGTGAAGGAGGGGCATCAGGGAACAGCTCGATTTGCTATGCACGATACTGATCTTGTTGTTGCCCAATTAGGATTTGGAACCAGTTCATTAATGCCAACTAACTTTGATGGTCCGGGTGGTAACAGAGGTTTGAATGCTGCTGTTCCAAGCTTGGGTAGCCGTCATCGTAAACTAAAGAAAGGTGATTTGGTATTTGTAGACATGGGAGTCGGAGTTAACGGCTATCATTCTGATAAAACAGTTACCTATATGTTTGGTAATTCACTACCTGATGAGGTAATCAAAATTCATATGCAATGTGTTGAAATTCAAAATAGGATTGCAGCCATGTTAACACCCGGCAATTCTGGTGAAATGGTTTATGAAACCATAATGGATAGTTTATCGCCTGATTTCCAAAAGAATTTCATGGGGTTTGGAAATCGTAAAGTTAAGTTTTTGGGACATGGTATAGGAATAACAATGGACGAGGCTCCTGTTTTGGCTAAGGGATTTAAGATGCCTTTTGAAGAGAACATGGTATTCGCTGTAGAACCTAAAAAAGGTATTGAAGGAGTAGGAATGGTAGGTATCGAAAATACGTTTGTGGTAACTCCTCAAGGTGGACGATGTATTTCCGGAAATAATCCGGGAATGATATTAGTCGATTAACAGAAGACGGCCGAAAATAATTACAAGCAGGAAATGTATTAGTTTCCTGCTTTTTTGTACCATTTATTTTATATTTTATTGACTAACTCGCATTCTGATTTAAATATATAATCCAATGAAAAAGTCAGCTATTATAAATATCCTTTTTGTAGCCAGTTTATTTACAGTTCATCTGAATGCAACCAATTATTATATAGATTCTAAAGGAGGGGCTGATTCGAATACTGGCATTTCCATTACTAAACCCTGGAGAAGTATGAAAAATCTGCTCCAATTAAAATTGGTTGCTGGTGATTCGGTTTTTTTTAAGAAAGGAAGCGTGTTTAATGAACCTCTGAAATTAGAATTAGAGGGAGAAAAAGATCAACCAATTTACGTTGGTACATATGGAGATAATAGCTTGCCAAGACCCGTAATAAATGGCCTGGGGCAAGAGCAATATGGCTTGTTGCTAGAGAATCCTGCTTATTGTGAGATTTACGATTTGGAAATAACCAATACTGGAAAAGAAAGGGAGGTAAATAGATTTGGAGTTTATATCAAGGCTCGGAATAGTGGTGTTCGTCATTCTGTGAAAATTGAGAACCTTCTGGTGCGCGACGTTAATGGAAGTCTGGTAAAACAAAAAGGGGCCGGTGGTGGCATTTATTGGGAGAATTCTGGTGACAGTATCAATACATGTTTTGATGGATTAGTTATTAAGGATTGTCATATTTTGAATTGTGGTAGAAATGGAATTTATTCAGGTGGATATGCCGGTCGTGATAATTGGTTTCCCAGTTTAAATGTACATATTGTTGGTAATCTTATAGAAGGTGTGCCGGGCGATGGGATAGTGCCAATTGGTTGCGATGGAGCATTGATTGAGTACAATATAATGCGTGATTGTCCTGATATTTTATCATACGAAGAAGCTGCGGCCGGAATCTGGCCATGGAGTTGTGATAATACCATTATTCAATACAACGAGGTTAGTGGTCATAATGCCAAGTGGGACGGACAGGGATTTGATGCCGATTACAATTGCCATGGTACAATCATTCAATACAATTACAGTCACGATAATGCCGGAGGGTTTTTACTGATTTGTAATGATGGTTATTCGTTGGGAAAAAACTGGAACAAAGGTACCACCGGAACCATTATTCGTTACAACATAAGCGTAAATGATGGACTTCGAAAGTATCCAACCAAACAGGCAGGTTGGTTTACTCCAACAATCCACATAACCGGTCCGGTCGAGAATACTGAGATTAGTAATAATCTGATAGTAGTAAATAATAGAGAGGTTGATACTACCGATTATCGAATCATTAAAATGGGTGATTGGGGTAATAAATGGCCTGTAAAAACAAATATTCAAAATAATATATTCCAAACTCAGGATGGAGTGGTAGGAATCTTTGAAATGGGTGGAGATCAGGAAACCATATTCTCTGATAATTTTTTGTCAGGCAATTTTAAGGATAAAGCTGAAACAACCACTAAAGTGAATAAAAAGGATATTCAAAAAGTTTTAGATCAGGATACTGTTGAAGAGAAGATTACAGCATTGAAGAAACTATTTAATAAAGAGTAGGATTAATGTATACTACATTATTATATTAATAAGAGAAATTGTATTTTTAGTGAGGCTTAACCTTTTTTTAATTATGCTTCATGAAGAAAATAACTCTGATTATTGGTTTTGTATTTACTTTTATTCCATCAATATATTGTCAGAATACTTTCTTCAATCAGCTGGCTGATTCAGCTTTTGTGTTAACCCACCAGCATGTGGTTTATGATCCATCCTATTTTAGCATATCCTATCCAGGTGGAGATGTTCCAGCCGACAAAGGTGTTTGTACCGATGTTATTATTCGGGCGTATCGAATGTTTGATATTGATCTGCAGAAAGAGGTTCATGAGGATATGAAAGCTTATTTTAATTTATATCCTAAAAATTGGGGATTAACATCTACCGATAAAAATATCGATCATCGAAGGGTGCCCAATCTGATAAAATATTTTGAAAGGCATGGTACTGCTCTTTCAAAATCACAAAATCCGGAGGATTATCATCCAGGAGATATTGTTTGCTGGAATTTAGGTGGCAATGTTACTCATATTGGTATCGTATCCAATATTAAATCAACTAATCAGAGACGATATCAGATAATTCATAATATTGGAGCAGGTCAGGTATTGGAAGATTGTTTGTTTAGATATACAATAATTGGTCATTATCAATTTCAAAAATAACCCTACTGATATGTATTTTAAAGATGTTGTTCAATCAATAAAACCGGGTGTTTTAGAATGGGAAGTTCGTTTGATGAGTTTAAATCATGATTTATTGGTGGATAGAAGAAACAGCCAGAATAGAACGATCAAAGAAATAGTTGGTCATATGTATGATTCTGCATCGAATAACACTCACCGCATCATTCATTTGCAATATCAGCCAAGCCCATTTCAATTTCCATGTTATGCAAGTAATGGAAATAATGACAGATGGATTGCCATTCAAAACTATCTGGATGAAGATTGGAATAATCTGGTACAAACATGGAAATATGGACATCTGCATTTTCTGCATGTAGTGGCCCAGATTGATATAGCAAAACTGAATAACCAGTGGGATTCTGGAAATGGAATGGTCTCATTAAAGGAAATGGTGGAGGATTTTCCTCGGCATTTCTATTTACATCTGAAAGAAATCCAAGAACTGATTGATCGCTGTTAATGATGATGGTTATGCGAATGTTCGCTTTTTTCCATATCCAATAACGAAGCTCCAGAATCCTTTAATAATCCAACAGACCATTTAATTATAACAACCGAACTGATTAATGCAGCTATGGTATCAATAAATGGTATATCCCAAAGCATTGCAGCAGTTAATCCAATAATGGCAGACAGGCTTGTTAAAGCATCTGCAATTACATGCATATATGCTGCGCGTATATTATGGTCTGAATGTTCATGATCGTGATGCAATAAAAAGACACTCGCAATATTTACAACTAAACCGATAATCGCTACTAAGATTGCTTCCTTATATACTATTTCTTGAGGATTATAAAGACGTTCAATAGCTTCAACCATTATAACAACGGCAAAAATCAATAGCATTAAGCCACTGCTGTAGCCCGAAAGGGATAAGATTTTATCGGAATTGCCGGTAAATGATTTGCTTTTCGAAACTTTTCGAACAAATACATAAGCCAGCCAGCTAAGACCTATTGCCAGAACATGAGATCCCATATGAATTCCGTCAGCCAACAGCGCCATAGATTTGGTTGTTAAACCAAAAAATATCTCCACAGCCATTGTTACAGCTGTTAGCAATACTACCCAAAAAGTTTTTCTTTCGTGTTTATGTTCGTGCATATTTCCAATTCTTGGCTGGTTAGCTAACAAAGCTAGCCACTTATTGGTTTTGTTCAAATACCAATAAATAGGGGTTTTGTGTCAGAAAGTATATCTGTCTTTTAACATTTCGGTATTACATAACGGTAGTTTCTTACAAGAATGTAAGAATTGGAATGATTATATTTTGTTTAATCTTCAGTTTTTCAGATCGATAATGTTAATGGCATTGTATTTATTAGTGGTAAGATATGAAGTCACCATTTACAATTAGTTCTAATGTTGAGATCTATAAGTTTGATCAACTTTTCATCAATCAGAAAAGAATAGATTTATTGTGTTTGGTAAGAGACAAAGGATCTATAAATGCTGCCTCTAAACAAATGAAAATGTCTTATCAACAAGCCTGGCATTTTATCAAAGAAATGAATGAGCTATCTCCTTTACCGTTGGTGGTTCGTCAGCGTGGAGGGAGTAATGGAGGAGGAGCTGAAGTAACCAAGTTTGGTAATAAAATTATTGCACGGTTTGAAATGATTAAGGATGAGATCAACACTTGTAAACAAAAATTAAATGAAAAAATGGCTGATACTTTTTTTAGGTAGCGTTATTCATAAAAATGTATAAAGAATTTTTTTTAAACGTCGTTATTCAGATAAATGAATAATGATTTTTTTAATCCTCGTTATTCGGTGTTGTGAATAACGAAAACAGAATCTAACAAAATACTATAAAACCAGATGGATGAAGAAGATTAAATTTTTCTCAGTACTAGTTCTGGGATTGGCCTGCAACCTGTTGATAGGAGCGGTACATGCCCAATCCGAAGAAAAGGATATTTCAGTGTGGTTAAAACCTAACATGGATAAGGCCTTTAAACCAATTGTTTCGATTGAAACGTGGGCTACTTATAGTTCACAGGAGAAAGATGAGGATCATGAATATGCGAATCGAAATGATACTCAGATACGCAGATTTCGTGCAGGGGCCCAGGGACAACCCTATTGGTTTTTAGGATACAGTTTTCAACTTCAGCTCGATCGTTTGGGGCAGGATGGTTACTCTTCAACCAAAGGATCCTACGGAGGTATTGATGTGTGGAATGCCTATATTACTGCCAAATTATTAAAAAACAGTGATCTGTTAAACGTTCATGCTGGATATTTCTGGGCAGCCACCAGTCGACAATTTAATACATCACCCTGGGCTGTAAGTGGATTTGATAAAACCAGAGCTTGTTGGTATTTGCGCTCTTTTTCTACGGGAAAAGGCAATGGTATTGAAAGTGGTATCGGATTAGGAGGATTTAAAAACTGGAATGGATTCGGAATAAATTACAGGATAGGTGTGTATGAGCCCAAAGCTTTCGAAAACCCTGATTATGCGAGTCAACTTTTAACAGGACGTTTAATGTTTTCGTTTGGTGAACCCGAACAAACCAAATACAATTATATGTTATCTGGTAATCAGTGGAGAAATCGTAAAGGAGTTTCGGTTGCTGTTGGTGGTTCAAACCAAAATAATGGTTACCTGAATGAGTCTCTGTATTTCAATCAGACAAAGACTTATGGAGGTGATGTTGCGATTGACTATGTTGGATTGCATATAGATGGAGAGTATTATAAAATGAGCAGGACAGCAGATGGGTATGATGATTTTAAAGGTACAGAGGGCCATCTTTGTGTTTCCTACAATCTGATTATTGGCAATAAATATCTTGAGCCAACAATAACTTACGATTATTATGAAGGGGAAGGTCCAAAAGAGTTATTTAAACAAATTGGAAATGATGAAACATGGGACCTTGGAGTGAACTGGTACTTAAATAAAGACAAGTTAAAAATGTCTGCCCATTATATACTGCAGAGTGGATCGGCTGCCAGTCGGGTTGGAGATTATGCCGGTTTGGCTCTTCAATTCAGATTATAGTTAAAGTTGTAATAAATAAATAATCAGATTAAGTTTAAAATAATAAAGAATGATCATGAAATATATGTCAAAGGTTGTATTGTTTCTTTTTGTATTAGTTTACTTAAGTTCATGTGGAGGAAGCAACGGAAAGAGTCAAAACGAAGCACAAGGTGAAGTAATGGTTTTTGCAGCTGCCAGTTTAACTGATGTTCTTTCTGAGATTGTAACATTGTATCAAAAAGAAAATGCTGTTAAAATAAAACTAAATCTGGCATCCAGCGGCACATTGGCAAGACAGATAGAACAAGGTGGAGAAGCAGATATCTTTCTGTCGGCCAGTAAGTCGTGGGCTGATTATGTTGATAGTTTGGGTTTTATCAAACAAAAATTAAGAACTGATATTGCGGCAAATGAATTGGTCTTAATTGTACCTCTTAATTCTCAGTTAGATAGTTTAAACATAAATAACGAAACTGATTTTGTTTCATTGCTGGGACAGAGTCGTTTATCCATTGGTGATCCCTCGCATGTTCCGGCAGGCAGGTATGCCAAACAATCTCTTGATTATCTTAATGTTTATAATGGTTTGAAGGATAAGTTACTTCCTTCTAAAGATGTCAGGTCTGCTCTGATGATGGTGGAACTTGGAGAGGCACCTTTGGGTATTGTTTATCGCACTGATGCAATGAAATCAAAAAAAGTTAAAATTGCAGGTACTTTTCCTGAAGAAACACATAAACCCATTGTTTATGTTGCCGGTGTTTGTAATGCAAAACTAGCAGCAATTGATTTTTATGAATTTTTGAATTCAGATGAGACATTGATGATCTGGCAAAAGTTTGGATTCAAAAAATAGAAAATTAGCCGGTTTGATAATGGTCAAACCGGCTGATTTTTTATGCTTGATTATTGTCTTTTACAAAATCTTTGGGCAGAGCTCCGAATTGCTTTTTAAAACATTTTGAGAAATACGATGGACTGTTGAAGCCCACCAGGTAACATACCTCATTAATTCGATACTCACCACTTGTAATTAAATTAGCCGCTTTTTTCAAACGATAGACACGTACATAATCATTTGGTGTCATGTCGGTTAAACCTTTGATCTTCCTTTGCAGGTTCGAGCGGCTCATCGATAAGGTTGAGGCTATACTTTCAATGTTATACTCAGGATCTGTAAGGTGAAGTTCTATGTCCTGATTTAGTTTTTCAATAAATTCTTCGTCTTTCTTATTGGTTGCAATACTTCCGTATGGAATAAAAGGCGATTGGGCAAACTTTTCTATTAATCGCGCACGGTTAGCCAATAAACTTTTAATCTGAGCTTTCAAAAACTCTATGGAAAAAGGTTTTTCAATATAACTTTCGGCTCCCAGATCCAGACCATCAACTTTAGTATCGAGATTGGTTCGGGCAGAAAGAATAATAATGGGTATGTGGCTGTATTGTTGATTTGATCTTATTTTTTCAACCAACTCTAATCCACCAACTTCTGGCATTACAATATCACTAACAATTAAATCAATGGCATTTTCTTCAATGATATCCAGTGCTATTTTGCCATTTAATGCAGTTAAAACATTGAATTCGCTCTTTAGATTGTTTTTGAGAAATTTCAACAGATCCTCATTATCCTCAACTACCATAATAGTTTGTTGTGATCTGCTTCCAAAGTCAATCATAGCTGCACTCTGTTTTACTTCTTTCTCATCAATGGCTTTTTCTGGTTCCTTGAAGTCATTAGAAGGCAAGGATAGTTGGGTATTTAGTTCAACAATAAAGGTGCAGCCATTTTTTGAATTGCTTTCAATATATATCTTCCCTTTATGTCGTTCAACTAATTGTTTTGATAAAGCTAAACCGATACCAGTACCAAATTTTCTATCATCTTTAATATCCTTGTCAATCTGATAGAAAGGTTCAAATACTTTTTCTCTGTATTGTTCATCAATGCCGGGTCCATCATCCGAAACTTTTACACGCACTTTATTCTGAACGTGGTTTGTTTCAAGTTCAACAGTGATTAAAGAGTTAGTAAATTTAAGGGCGTTGGTAATCAGGTTACTTATAATTTTCGTAATTCCATCTTTATCTGCATCAATGGTAATTGTTTTATCAGGTATATGGGAGGATAATTGAATGTTTCTTTTTTTTGCAGCGGGTGTAAATCGATAACATGTGTCTGTAATTAATTGATTCAGATCTACTTTAGAGACTTCAATAGAATAGGTGTCTTTTTCAATCTTCCGGAAATCAAGCAATTGATTAACAAGGTTGATAAGTCTTTCAGTGTTTTTGTTAATAACGGAAAGGTTTTCCTTTGTTTCGGCACTACCTTCTTTCGAAGCCAGAATACTGTCAAGAGGTGCACGAATCAGGCTAACAGGCGTACGTATTTCATGTGCAATATTGGTAAAGAAATTGATTTTTGATGTGTAAATCTCCTTCTCTTTTTCATTTTGAAATTCTTCCAGTTTAATTCTTTGTCGTAGTCGAACAATGTTCAGATAATATCTGAAAATAGAATAAGTCACACCCATTATTAGCAGGAAATACATAAAATAGGCGGTTTTGGTTTTCCACCAGGGAGGAAGAATAATAACACTTAAGAAGTCTTCTTTGGGATTCCATTTTTCATTGTTATTCGAACCTTTTACCCTGAAAGTATATTCTCCCGGAGCAAGATTTATGTATGATACCTGACGTTGGTTTCCTATTTCTACCCATCTGGTGTTAAGATTCTCCATAAAATAGGCATACTGATTTTTTTCCTGAGCCTGGAAACTTAAACTCACGAAACTAATTCTGAAAGAAGCCTGATCATGATTGAGAACTATTTTCTTTCGGATATTAAAATCGGTATTAAAGGCTGAATCAGCTTTAAGCGGTTGATCTACTTCCAAAAGTTCGAAATTGGTGATATGAACCGGCGGGATATAACTGTTGTCTTTGATTTGATCAGGATAAAATGCATTAAAACCATTAATGCCGCCAAAATAAAATTTTCCGTCAGAAGCTTTAAAACTGGAACGGTAGTTAAACTGGTTGCTTTGTAATCCATCTTCCTGAGTAAGGGTTGATATTTCCAGTGTTACCGGATTGATTTTAGAAATACCCTTATTGGTGCTTGCCCATATATTACCATATTTATCGTCGAGTATTCCATAAACAACATCGTTGGGTAGATTTTTACTCCGGTTGATGGTGGTAAAGTCTTGCGTATCGTAGTTGTATTTGCTTAATCCACCTCCTTCACTGGCAAACCATAAACGATGTTTTTCGTCTTCGTAAATGTCTATTATTTTGTTGTGACAAAGTGAATTGGGATTGCCGTGTTCATGAACAAAATGTGTCCAGCTCTGGTTTTGCCTGTTGTATCGGTAAATGCCTTCTCCATAACAACCAATCCAAAGGTTACCCATATAATCTTCGATAATATCGTAAACAAAGCCTCTTACCTGCTTTATTCTTTCGAAGTTGTTTTTATCACTATTGAATTTACTTAATCCAAATGGTGTACCCACATACAGGTCATTGTTCGAACTTTTAAATAGTGAAAAAACACAGTTATCATCAATGGTAGCTGAGTCGGTTGAGCTGTACTGATAGTTATTGAAAGTTTGCTTTTCGAGATTAAGCACATCCAAACCTCGGGAAAAAGTTCCGATCCAAAGCTTATCCCTATAAAAGGTAAGAGCATGAAGATTATGGTAGCTTAGAAACTTGCCTTTTTCGCCCGAGAGGTAGGTTTTAAAACTTTTGTTTTTAGTGTCAAAAAAGTTTAAGCCTCCATCTTCTGTGGCAATCCATAGATTTCCATTTTCATCTTCTAAAAACTGACTGACCGCCTTTCCCGACAGGGAGTTGCTTTTATAACTTGGGTAATAATGTTCAATAATGGTACTATTAGCCGACATATAATTAACTCCACCAAAATAAGTTCCGATCCAGATTCCGCCTTCTTTATCTTTATAAAATGAATACACATTCTGATCACTTAGGCTGTTAGGATCACGTTGGTCATCCAATCGCTGATATTCTTCGGTTGATTTGTTTAGCAAATAGAGGCCGTCATCCGACCCAATAAGTAGTTCATTCTTACGATACTCAAGAATGCTTCTGATATGAGTGACATAGTTTTTGTCTGACTTTCCGAAATAATGTTTAAATGTGTTGGTTGATTTATTGTACTTAACAAGACCTCCGGACCAGGTTCCAAGCCAGATTATTCCATCGGAATCTTCATAAATAGAAAGTATCTCAGGGTCATCAATATATTCAGGATTTTCACGTGACCCATATGTCACAAAACTGTTTGTTTCCTTATAATATCTGCTTAGTCCGTTACGAGTGCCAATCCAAACAGTGTTAGACGCATCTTTATAAATGCGCCAAATAAGATTAGAGTGTAAGGTAGAGGAATCGCTACCTTTAAGGTATTGATTTAATTTACCTGCTTGAATATCATAAACGAATACACCTTGAGTTGCGGTTCCAATCCATATTGTGTTTTTGTCTTCTGCAACGATAGAGGTGATGGTACTATTAATATTTGTGCCATTTTCAGTTTTTATATCAAACAGACTAAATGTTTCGGTTTGAGTATTTAATATATAAAGGCGTTGATCAGTTCCAACCCAAATATTACCCTCATTATCCTGATAAAGAGATCTAATAAAATTATTGCCAAGGGAATTAGGATTTAAAGGATCGTTTTTAAATACTTTAAATTCATAACCATTGTATTTATTAAGTCCATCTTTGGTTCCAAACCACATAAAGCCTTGTCTGTCCTGAAGAATGCACTGGACAGAATTTTCTGATAGTCCGTTATTTACCTGGTATTTTCTGAATGTCATCTTGTGAGCATCAGCAAAAGCAGAAACAGCTGAATATACAAGCCAAAAAAACAGTAGATACCTTTTATTAATAATTGGAATTTTCATGAAAATACTAATTCGTTGCATTCAAAATAATGTAACAATAAGGTATAAAATACCTGAATTAAATGAAAAATATTGGTCATAAAATGAAACAGAATAGGCTTAAATATTTCGTTTTTAAGACATTTTAAGGTTTGACCGGAAAATTGTATTGTTTGGTTAAAACATAGCAGGCCATTCTCTTTATTGAAGCTTCCTTTGAATCGTGGGAGAGTATTGTTCCCCGATTTAAAAAACGTGTTTTAAATAAACTCAAATTCATTAATTATGAAAAAAATCTTTTTTCTATTGCTACTTATGGTACCGATTGGGTTATTGGCCCAGACGGTGACAGTGGCAGGGAAGATTGAAGACTCTATGGGAGATCCTGTTCCCGGAGTCTCAATTCTATTAAAAGGATCTACCAGTAATGGTACCATCTCAGATATTGATGGTAATTATTCATTACAAGGTATTCCTAGTGATGGTGTTTTGGTTTTCTCTTTTATAGGGATGGAAACTGTTGAAGAAAATGTTGCAGGTCGAACATCGATTAGTGTCGTAATGCAGGAATCCAGCATTGGATTGAACGAAGTAATCGCAGTTGGTTATGGTACTCAGAAGAAGGGGTCATTAACTGGTGCAATTTCAAGTGTGGGTGCAAAGGATTTAGAGGCAGTTCCTGCTGCCACTGTAAGTTCTGCGTTAGCCGGTAAAATTGCTGGGGTTAGTTTCCGTATGCCTGATGGCCGTCCGGGAGCTTCAGCTACTATTTCTATTCGTAACATGGGAGAACCTCTTTATGTTATCGATGGTATTCAAAAGGATGCCGGTCAGTTCAATAACATATCTCCAAACGATATTGAAAGTATTACTGTTTTGAAAGATGCTTCTGCTGCTATTTATGGTGTGCGTGCTGCCAATGGAGTTATTGTAGTAACAACAAAAAGCGGTAAAAAAGGTGAGAGCAATACTATTAACGTTAATGCTTACTATGGCTGGCAAAACTGGTCTCGTTTTCCAAAAACAACCAATGCATATGAATGGCAATTAGGTAAGGTTGAAGCTGATATTAATGATGGAAGGTCTGTAAATAATGTACTTAGCCCTGAAGAGTTGGCTAAGTGGAAGGCAGGAACTGAACCTGGTTATCAAAGTTTTGATTGGTATGATTTTATTATTCAACCGAATGCTCCTCAAAATTCAGTTAATGTTAGTACTTCAGGTGGTTCTGATAAGATTGATTACTATTTGTCTTATACAAAACTTCATCAGAATTCGGTTTTAGGACGTGAATTTACCTTTAATCGTCAGAATATTCAATCGAATGTAAATGCTCAAATTGCCAAGAGATTAAAAGTTGGGGCAAACATCAATGGACGTATTGAAACTCGTGATAATCCAGGTGTTCCTGGAGGTGATGATTATTGGGCACCTCGTTTTGCTTTATTCCGCAATACTCCAATGGATCGTCCTTATGCCAATGATAACCCAATGTACATTAATAATATTGGCCATAACGATACCAATTGGGCTTTGTTGAATAAAAAGGATTCAGGATACTGGACTGAAGACTGGCGTGTAATGCAATTAAATTTTACTGGCGAATATGAATTTCCGGTAAAAGGTTTGACAGCCAAAGGTATGTATTCATACTATTATGCTGATCGTGTTATGAATGGTCATGAGTATACTTATGAGGCTTACTCTTATTATCCTGATCGTCCTGAAGGAGAACAATATGATGTGACCTTCAGTATGCAAAACCCATGGAGAGAGCGTGGAACTCATAAAAATATTGAACAGGTATATCAAGGACAGTTAAATTATATTCGTGATTTTGGTAAGCATAATGTAGCAGCAACTTTTGTGGCTGAGCGTATTGAGCGCAGAGAATTGGATATTTGGGTACATGCTGTTCCAAAGACAAATGCATTGCCGCTGTTATATTTTGCTGATATGGATACATACAATGATTCTGACTGGGAGTCTGCTCGTATTGGATATGTAGGTCGTGCAAATTATAACTATGCCAATAAGTACTATGTTGAGGTGGCAGGTCGCCGCGATGCATCATGGAAGTTTGCTGATAATAAACGTTGGGGATTCTTCCCTTCTGCATCAGTTGGATGGAGAATTACAGAAGAGAATTTTGCGAAAAATCTGATTGGCGATTCTTCTCTTGATATTAAACTGCGTGCTTCTTATGGTGAGTTAGGAGATGATAATGTTGGTATTGGTGCATTTGACTATATGACAGGTTATAATTATAATTCTGTAACTACGGTTATGGATGGTACTGTTGTAGCAGGTTCTCGTGATAAAGGTGTGCCTATTACTAATATTAGCTGGTATACTTCTAAGATTTCAGATATTGGTGTTGATTTCTCTTTGATGAACAGTCGATTAAATGGTACAGTTGATTATTTCTATCGAAAACGTGATGGATTAAAAGGACTAAAGTATGATGTTTTGACGCCTGCTGAAATCGGTTACACTTTACCTCAAGAGAATGTTAATAGTGATGCAACCATGGGAGCTGAAATCTCATTATCATACGATGGTAAAGCAGGTGATCTTAAATATTCAGTTGGTGGAAATATCTCATATGCTAGAAATAGATTCCTTGAATCATACAAACCTCGTTGGGGTAACTCATGGGAGCATTACAGATCATCTGGTGAAGATCGTTGGACAGGCACTTTCTGGGGTTATGAGGCTATTGGTCAGTTTCAGTCAATGGATGAAATTAACAACTATACGGTTGATATTGACGGACAAGGAAACACTAGTTTACTTCCAGGAGATATTATCTACAAGGATGTCAATGGCGATGGACTTATTGATGGTCGTGATGAACGCCCAATTGGTTATGCAAGAGATCAAAACCCAATACTAAATTATGGATTTAACTTATTGTTAACCTATAAAGGATTTGACTTCAGAGCTGATTTCTCAGGAGGAGCCATGTATTCATATAACAGAAACTGGGAAATGCGTTGGCCATATCAGAATGAAGGCGCATTATTGTCTGACTTCTACAATGACAGATGGCATCGTGCAGATCCATACGATATCAATAGTGAATGGATTGCAGGTAAATATCCGGCATTACGCTATAACAAAGGTGGTCATAGTAACTACAATAAGCAATCTACTTTCTGGTTAACAAATGTTCGCTACCTAAGACTTCGTACAATGGAATTAGGATATACTCTTCCTAAAGATTTAGTTACTAAAGTAGGTGTACAAAATCTGAGAGTATATGTAAGTACTTATAACCTATTCTCATTGGATAACTTGAAGGATGTTGGTGTTGAACCGGAAGTGATGGATCCGAATGGTTTACAATATCCACAAAACAGTATGGTGAATGTTGGTGTGAATCTAACATTATAAAAAATGGAAAAAATGAAAAAATTTATATTAATCGCTCTCATCATTCTGGCTGTAATGCCTGGCTGTAATGATGAAGAATTCCTGGATAGAGAACCAACAAGTCTTTTGTTGGATGAGCAGCTATGGCAGGACGAAAGCCTTGTGTTTAGTCTTGTATCTGATTTGTACTGGAGAATTAACGATTACCAATCGGTAAAATCGTGGTGGGAATATACCAATTTTGATGAAGCTTTTGCCTCAAATGCTGGTGATTACTGGAGACACCGTGACCTTTGGGACTATGGTTATGATTGGTGGAGACTTTGGGATTATGGTTATATGCGCGAGCTTAACTTATTCATCCAGAAATGCGAGGCTGCTGATGAAACGGTAATTACTTCAAAAGCACGTTTCCTTGCTGAAGGTCGTTTTATCAGAGCTACTTTGTATTTCGAGATGGTAAAGCGAATGGGTGGTGTACCTCTTATTCTGGAACCATTAACATATGACTTTAGTGGCGATCCAAGTTATTTACAGTACCCTCGTGCAAAAGAACATGAAGTTTATGACTTCATTCTTTCAGAGTTAGATGATATTAAGGCAGATTTACCAAATGATGTTAATGTTAAATCCAGAGCTACTCAAGGACTGGTATTAGCGATGAAATCAAGAGTTGCATTATATGCTGCTTCAATTGCTAAGTATGGTGCCAATACTCCGGAAGTTACATTGCCAGATGGAGAAGTAGGTATCTCATCATCAATGGCCAATGCTTATTATCAAACAGCTTTTGATGCAGCTGAAGAATTAATCGGAACAGGACCTTATAGTTTGTATAACAAGAAAGAAAATCTTTCTGAAAATTTTGCAAGATTATTTCAGGATAAATCGAATAATCCTGAGGTTATTTTTGCAAAGGATTATGTACAAAGTATGAACAATGAAGAATCTAACCCTTGGACATTGGTGAATCAACCATGGGGAGAAGCTGAAGATTTGGAAGGTGGACGATTGAATCCATCATTAAACCTGGCACAGCTTTTCGAAAAAGTGGATAATACTTACGAACCATTTCAAACTAACGCTGAGGATGGAGACTGGATTTATTACGATGATCCAATGGATATCTTCAAGGACAGAGATGCTCGTTTAGCTGGAACGATTATGTTGCCTGGGTCAACTTTTAAAGGTAAACCAGTTGATATATGGGCCGGATTTATGTTGGCTGACGGTTCAGTTATTTCATCTGATAAATTTGGTGATACAGGAAGTTTGCCAGGTAAGGATGTAGATGAACAAGTAGTTGGTAAAGATGGACCAATAGACGGACTTGAGTGGGGAGCCCAAACAGGGTTCTATGTTCGCAAATTTATGGATGAAGCTACCGGATCAGGTCAGCGTGGTGTGAAAAGTGATGTCTGGTGGGTGCGTTACCGATTGGCAGAAGTTTATTTAAATGCTGCAGAAGCTGCTTTTGAATTAGGACATCCGGATGTGGCTGCTACTTATATGAATACAGTTCGTACTCGTGCCGGTTTAACAATTCCTTTAGATCAAAGTGATATCTCATTTGATCGTATAGTTAATGAACGTAAGGTTGAGTTAGCATTTGAAGGTCATGAATTATGGGATATGAAACGTTGGCGTTTAGCACACCAGGTTTGGAACGGTGAAGCAGTAGATTTATCAACCAATATTGGTGTAGCTGATGAAATTCAAACCCGTGTATTTGGTTTATGGCCATACAAATATTACGATGAGAACGGAAGCGAAAACAATTACAAGTATGTATTCAAAGTGGTTAAACCATCCAACGTAATTGCTTCTCATCGATTCAGAATGGGTAATTATTATTCAAGCATTAGTGATGGTGTGATAAATAGTAACCCATTGATTGTAAGAAACCCAAATCATAACTAATTAAGAGTGATGAACATGAAAAAGATATTATTTTATATACCGCTTATCTTCTCATTGATATTTATGTCATGTGAGAAAGATAACTATGATGCACCAAGTGCCCGTTTATACGGTAAGCTAGTGTATCAGGGCGAAGCTATTCATGTAGAAGCACATGAAGTAACGTTTCAGCTTTGGGAACCCGGATGGCAATTGTCCAATTCAATTCAGGTTGATGTAAATCAGGATGGTGAATACTCAGCTATGCTATTCCCTTCAACTTATAAGTTAATTATTCCTTCACATCAGGGACCATTCAGAAACATTACCAATACCGAAACACAATCGGATACTATTATTGTGAATTTGGGTGGTAATAAGGAAATGGATATTGAAGTAGAGCCTTATTACATGATTCGTAATGCTCAGTTCTCTCAGAGTGGAGGTACTGTATCAGCAAGTTTTGGTTTGGAACAAATCATTACTGATGAAGATGCCAAGAGTATCGAAAGAGTTAATCTATATATCAATACAACTCAGTTCGTTGATGTTCAATCAAAAATTAATTCTGCAGAAGTTGCTGGTGGTGATATAGCTGATTTATCTTCTGTTACAATGAGTGTAACTGTACCGGAAACCCGCATAGATCAAAGTTATGTTTACGCTCGTGTTGGCGTAAAAATGGCAGGTGTTGAAGATATGATCTTCACAGCTGTTCAGAAAATTGATTTGTAATCTATTTATCTCAGGGCTGGTTGAAAATTGTATCAATCAGCCCTCTTTTTAAGACTTCTTCAAGATGAACAAACTCTCATTATTTCTATCCTTTTCTTTTCTGGTGGCAATGTTTTTAACATCTTGTCAAAAGGAAGTGAAAACCTTTGTTTCTTCAGATATAAGCCAGCTAAGAGCACCATCTTATCCATTGGTTACAATTGATCCATATACCAGTGCATGGTCAAATAATGATCTTTTGTATGGAGATGCAGTGAGACATTGGACCGGTAAAGTTCACAGTTTAATTGGTGCAATTCGCGTAGATGGTGAGGTATTTCGTTTTCTGGGAAAAGAAGAAATACCTATGAAAGCTGTATTGCCAATGGCTGAATATGGAGCATGGAAAGGGCAATATACATTTGAAGAGCCAAATGAAGGTTGGAAAGATGTAGTGTTTGATGATAGTGCATGGAAAACCGGAGAAGGTGCATTTGGTACACCTAATATGCCTGAACTACATACCTTGTGGGAAACACAGGATATCTGGGTTCGACGTAATTTTACAATATCAGAATTGAGTGATGATAAGGTTTACCTCGTTTATTCACACGATGATATTTTTGAATTGTATCTGAATGGCCATCAATTGGTAGAAACAGGCTATTCATGGAAGAATAATGTAAAAATAGAACTAGACAGAAGTCTTTTAAATAAAGACGGAGAAAATGTGATTGCTGTCCATTGTCATAACAGAGTGGGTGGAGGTTATGTTGATTTCGGAATTTTTCAGGATAATACAGAGACTGAAATATTTTCAAAAACAGCTGTTCAAACAGCAGCTACTATGTCGGCTACACAAACCCAATATGCGTTTGAATGTGGTCCGATTCAATTAAATGTGCAATTTGTGGCACCTCTTATACCTGATGATTTGGATCTTTTATCCCGACCAATCAATTACATTAATTATCAGGTTAAATCTTTGGATGGAAAAAATCACTACGTTCAGATATATTTTGAAACAACTCCTCAATGGGCTGTAAATGGCCTTGCTCAGGAAGTGAATGTGGAACTGGGTGATACCAAAAATATAAAATTTATACAGGCAGGAACTGTCGAGCAGAATGTATTGGGTAAAAAAGGTGATGATATTCGTATCGATTGGGGATATCAATATCTGGCGGCTCCCAATAACAAAGGATATTTAACAAGCATCAACGACTATTTTAACAGCAAAAAAGATTTTGCCAATAATGGAGAAGTTCATTCAGGAGATATAAATAATCCTGTTAATATGACTCAGGTAATGCCTGCTATGGGACTTTCTCATGATTTGGGTAATGTTTCAGCTGAAATATCTACCGGCTATGTTATGATAGGTTATGATGATGTGGAAGCAATACAATATTTTGGTGAAAACCTGATGGCTCTATGGAAACATGGTAAAACATCAACGATCACACAAGCATTTGATGCAGCGGTATCAGATTATGAAAAAGTGATGAAAAAATGTCTGATGGTTGACAGACAAATAATGCAGGATGCGTTAAGTACAGGTGGCAAAAACTATGCAGATCTGTGTATTCTTGCATTTCGTCAATCTATTGCTGCACATAAACTGGTTAAAGATAATCAGGACAATTTATTATTCTTATCGAAAGAAAATTTCAGTAACGGATCCATCGGAACTGTTGATGTAACCTATCCATCGGCTCCGTTATATTTAAAATATAATCCCGAACTTCTAAAAGGGATGCTAAATCCAATCTTTTATTATTCCGAAAGTGGAAAATGGGCCAAGCCTTTTGCTGCGCACGATGTAGGTACATATCCGTTAGCAAATGGACAAACATACGGAGGTGATATGCCGGTTGAAGAATGTGGTAATATGTTAATTCTTACGGCAGCTATTGCACATGTTGAAGGAAACGCAGATTATGCCCAGCAACATTGGGATGTGTTAACTACCTGGGCAAATTATTTAAAAGAGAATGGGTTGGATCCAGAAAATCAGTTGTGTACAGATGATTTTGCAGGTCATTTTGCTCACAATACCAACTTGTCAATAAAGGCCATTATGGGAATTGCCGGTTATGGCACTTTGGCCAATACTTTGGGTAAGACTGATATTGCTGATGAGTACCTTACAGAAGCCAGAAGAATGGCTGATGAATGGATTGCAATGGCCGATGATGGTGATCATTTTAGGTTGACTTTCGATAAACCTGGCACCTGGAGTCAGAAGTATAATCTGGTATGGGATAAGTTACTTGACTTCTGTATTTTTAGTCAGGATGTGGCTGAAAAGGAAATAGACTATTATCTGCAGAAACAAAATACCTATGGTTTGCCTCTGGATAACAGGGAAACATACACGAAGTCTGATTGGATTGTCTGGACTGCAACCTTATCAAACGATCAGAAGAAGTTTGAGATATTGATAGATCCTTTACATAAATTTTTAGAGGAAACACCTGACAGAGTTCCAATGACGGACTGGTACCAAACTAATACGGGGGAAAAAGTTGGTTTTCAGGCCAGATCTGTGGTTGGCGGTTATTTCATTAAAATGCTTGAGTAAACCTTTCTGGTTCTGATACTAATCTTGGGGGAGTATCAGAACCTGTTTTTACCCTAAAATTCAGTTTATGAAAACAATACTCTTAAAATCATTTATACTGATTATCTCAGTAATCGTAGTGGCTTGTTCTGCAACGGACTTAAAAGAAGTGAGCAGTGTAAATCAATTGCCTTTGAATGGAGATAATAACTTTTATTGGGGGAACAAAGCTCCACTTCAAAAGGCTCATTTGATAAAACTTCCATTGGGTAGTATCAAACCGGAAGGTTGGATTTTAAAGCTTCTTGAATTACAAAAAGATGGATTGTGTGGACAGTTAGGTGAGATTAGTGCCTGGCTCGAAAAAGATAATAATGCCTGGTTGGCAGAAGGAGGTGATCATGGTTGGGAAGAGGTTCCATACTGGTTAAGAGGTTATGCCGATATGGCCTTCATTTTTGAAGATAAAGCCATGATGGAAGAAAGTATGCTTTGGATTGAAGCGATTCTTGACAGTCAGAAGGAAAATGGATGGTTTGGACCGGAAGTACGATCTGGACAGACAGGTCACATTGATTACTGGCCAAACATGATTGTGCTATTCACGCTTCAGCACTATTACGAGTATAGTGGAGATAACAGGGTTCTCGATTTTATGAAATCCTATTTTAAATATGAGTCAAATTTGACGGACGAAGAATTTTTGTCTAGTTATTGGGAGAATAGCCGGGGTGGTGACAATTTATACAGTGTTTACTGGTTGTACAATATAACACAGGAGGACTGGCTTCTGGAGCTAGCTCATAAAATTCATAAAAACACTGCCGACTGGACGCAAAAGTCCAGTTTGCCTAACTGGCACAATGTAAATATTGCACAATGTTTCAGAGAGCCTGCCACTTATTTTATGCAAACAGGTGATTCATCACATTTAGCTGCCAGTTATAACGATTATGACTTAATAAGAAGAACTTTTGGTCAGGTGCCGGGAGGTATGTTTGGATCTGATGAAAATGCCCGAATGGGTTATATCGATCCTCGCCAGGGAACCGAAACATGCGGTTTTGCAGAGCAAATGACATCTGATGGAATATTGATTGCTATTACAGGTGATACTTTCTGGGCAGATAACTGTGAAGATGTATTGTTTAACAGTTTCACTGCTGCTTTCACAACTGATATGAAAAGTCTGCGCTATATCACCTGTCCGAATGGTGTAACAGCCGATGGGTTAAATCATGCTCCGGGAATTGCCAATGCCGGTCCTTTCCTGGCAATGAATCCTTTCAGTAGTCGTTGTTGTCAGCATAATCATGGACATGCACTTCCTTATTACCTGCAGAATCTGGTGATGGCAACCAATGATAATGGACTGGCGGCTGTTATGTATAATTCGTGTGTAACCAAGGCAAAAGTGGGAAGTGGAGTAGAGGTTGAGGTGCATCAGGAAACCAATTATCCTTTTGAGGAAGAAATTGAATTTACAATCAATACAGAAAAACAAGTTTCATTTCCTTTTTATTTGAGAATACCTGGCTGGTGCTCAAATGCTAAAGTGATGATTAACGGTGTGGAATCCAATGTAACAGGGCAATCAGGTTCATACTTTAAGTTAGAACGAAACTGGAAGTCGGGAGATAAAGTTGTTTTAACACTGCCACGTGAAATAAAAATACGTCAATGGCAGGTTAATCAGAACAGTGTTTCGGTTGATTATGGTGCTTTGACATTTTCGTTAAAGATAGATGAGGATTATAAAGAATTGAACAGCATTGAGACGGCTATTTATGATTCAAAATGGCAAAAAGATGCAGATCCTGAGAAATGGCCATCCTATGAAATTAGTCCTTCATCACCCTGGAATTATGGTCTAAGATTGAATATGTCTAATCCATCGCATAGTTTTCGGGTAGTTGAAAAGGATTGGCCAATAGATAATTATCCTTTCTCGCCTGAGGGTGTGCCCATAAAACTGATTGCTAAAGGAGCTCAGATTCCTTCATGGAAGATAGATCAGTTTGGTCTGGCAGATGTACTGCCAAAATATCCTGCCAAATCAAACGGAAAATTAGAAGAAATTGAATTAATACCTATGGGAGCGGCTCGTTTGCGCATCTCAGCATTTCCAGTAGTGACAGATATCGAATAGAAATAATATAGAAAACAACTTGAATCAAAGAAACCGAATATGAAAAGTCGATTTAAAAATAAGCTAAGTGTATTTTTGACCGGGACCTTGCTTTTAACCGGTTCGATGGCTGAAGCACAGCAGAATAATTTGAAAGCGTGGTTACAATTAAAATCACCGGGAAACAAGGCTACTACTCATACATTGGAAATTAATACAAAGGCTGATAAGCTGGAATACCAAAGTTTTGATAAGCTACCTGTAAGTATAAGTGGTACCATTATAAAAGAAGGTGCAGACGACAAATATGTAATCAGCATTAAGGCAAATGAAGATGTCTATTTTAATTTTAAGCAAAGTGTTGCAGCAGGCGAATCAAACCACGATGATTGCCTGTTTTTAATGCCGGGATTCTGGTATCGTCGCAACCTTCGCTCACCAAAAGAAGCTCCATCTTTCCATTCAAGTGATTCATGGTTGGTTCGCGAAGATCGATTGAGTACACCTTTAACAGGTGCTTTCAATGAGAAAACAGGAGAGTTTTATACTGTTTTGCGAGCTAATGAAATAAACAAAGCCGCTTACACAGCAGTTCATGAGGGAGAAGTAATACTTTCAGAACCTAGTTCTATCGGTTTTACAGGTTTTGAAAACAGAGATGGTAAAACCTGGATTTCATATGGCTTTCCTTTTCAGGAAGCACCAAAAACATATATCCGTAAATTAAATTTGGCTCCTTCTGTTGTTGCATTCGAAAAACTTGAAAAAGGTCAGGAGAAAATACTTACCTGGACATTCCACAAAGGACAGGCTGATGGTTTTTCTGATTTCGTGGCAAAAGTATGGGAGTATTCATATGATTCGTATCAACCACAACCCGTAAAACTGGATTATTCATTTGATAAGGTAAAAGAGGTTCTGTCAAACTTTTTTGTGGAAAGTTATACCTCAAACCATGACTTAAAATACTATTCGGGAATTCATCTTTTAACACATGAGTGTTATAATAATGGCGGTGCCGAGGTTGGATTTATCGGCCGTGTTTTACTAAACGCTTATTTTGCATTGGAATATGCTGAACAAACAGGAAATGAGAAAATAAAAAATGATGCCAATAGCATTTTTGATAGTTACCTGAAGAATGGTTTTACTGAAACGGGGTTCTTCCGTGAATTTATCCATTACGATCACAACGATGAACCTAATGTTTACAGCATTCGTCGTCAGTCAGAAGGTATTTATGCCATCATGCATTATTTAAAGTATGAGCAGGAAAAAGGTCGTAAGCATCCGCAGTGGGAAGATCGTATGCATAAGATCTTAAGTAACTTTTTAGCGATACAAAATGAGGATGGAAGTTTTCCACGCAAGTTCGATAAAAACAGTAAAATTATTGATGCCAGTGGAGGTAGTACACCGTCAGCAACATTGCCATTGGTAATGGCATCAAAATATTTTAAAGATAAAACCTATTTGGCAAGTGCCAAAAAAACAGGTGCCTATCTTGAGAGTGAAATCATTTCAAAATCAGATTATTTCTCTTCTACTTTAGATGCCAATTGTGAAGATAAAGAAGCATCGTTATATGCATCAACAGCCATGTATTATTTGGCTCTGACAACAAAAGGAAAGGAAAGCAAACATTATACAGACCTGGCAAAGAAAGCAGCTTATTTTGCTTTGTCGTGGTATTATACATGGGATGTACCATTTGCTCAGGGACAAATGTTAGGAGACATAGGTCTGAAGTCAAGGGGCTGGGGAAATGTATCGGTTGAGAACAACCACATTGATGTATTTATTTTTGAATTAGCCGATGTTCTTACCTGGTTGGATCAAACAACAAACGAACCTCGATTTACCGCTTTTGCTGAGGTAATCAAAACAAGCATGATGCAATTGTTACCATTTGAAGGTCATATGTGTGGTATTGAGCGTGTGGGTTATTATCCTGAAGTTGTGCAGCACACTAACTGGGATTATGGTAGAAACGGGAAAGGTTTTTATAACAATTATTTTGCTCCGGGCTGGACTGTTGCTTCGTTATGGGAGTTGTTAAGTACTGGTAGTGCACAAAAATTTATGAGCAAATAATTGAGTAATATTGATAGTGAGAATGTATAATGAATAAGATATTTTAAAATATATGCATATTCAATCAATATTGTTATTGTCAGTAACACTGCTTTTGTCAGCGTGTTCTGTTAACAAAAGTGCTAAGAGCAACAAAGAAATTATCACAGAATTGGATCAGACAACCGGATACGTAAATCCGGTTGTTGGCAGAAGTCTTCCTGACCCGACTGTGATAAAAGCTTCTGATGGTAATTTTTATCTATATGCAACTGAGGATATACGTAATTTACCTATTTACAAATCTAGTAACCTAACTGATTGGGAGTTTGTTGCAACTGCCTTTACTGATGAGACAAGACCTGATTTTGAGCCCAAGGGAGGGCTTTGGGCTCCTGATATTAACTTCATCAATGGTAAATATGTGATGTATTATTCCATGTCGGTATGGGGTGGCGAATGGACTTGTGGAATTGGAGTGGCAACGGCTGATAATCCATCAGGACCATTTACCGATCAGGGTAAGTTATTTAGAAGTAACGAGATTGATGTTCAGAATTCTATTGATCCCTTTTATATTGAGGATGGAGGAAAGAAATATCTTTTCTGGGGTAGCTTTAGAGGTATTTATGCCATAGAATTGAGTGCTGATGGCTTAAGTATTAAGGAAGGTGCCCATAAACAACAGGTTGCCGGAACAGCGTATGAAGGGACTTATGTTTATAAGAAAGATAATTCCTATTACTTTTTTGCATCTATCGGTACCTGTTGCAATGGTGTTGAGAGCACCTATACTACTGTTGTTGGCAAATCAGATAACTTATTGGGTCCATACCTGAATAAGGATGGAGAATCGATGATGGATAATCAGTTCGAGATTGTGATTTCAGCAAATGAACGATTTGTGGGTACTGGTCATAATTCTGAGATTATTGCCGATGATGAAGGCTCCGAATGGCTTCTTTACCATGCGGTTGATAAAGAAAATCCACATGGGCGTGTGTTGATGCTGGATCGACTGACATGGGAAGATGGTTGGCCGCTAGTTAAAGTTGAGGGTACTCCAGGAACTGCATTGATGAAGAAACCAGTATTTGAATAATATAAACTAATTAAAATCAGTATCTGATGAGATCAATCCTTTTAAGCCTGACAATTTTGCTGGCAGGCTGTCACTTTCATAAATCAGGGGAGGGCGATAGTATTCGTTCTTCTCAACTTTTGAATAAAGCAGATTTTCAAACTGTTATAGATGGTAAGAAAACGGATCTGTATATTCTTAAGAATTTAGCAGGAACAGAAGTTGCCATAACTAATTACGGAGGTCGTGTAGTAGGACTTTGGGTTCCGGATAAATCAGGTCAAATGACCGATGTGGTTGTAGGATTTAAATCTCTTGATGATTATAAGAATGCAACAGAACCCTATTTTGGAGCCTTAATTGGTCGTGTTGGAAACCGAATTGGTAAAGGACATTTCATGTTGAATGAGAATGAGTATCAATTGAATTTAAATAATGGGCCTAATACTTTACATGGAGGTCCTAAAGGTTATCAATATGTGGTTTGGGATGCAGAGCAGCTAAATGATTCAACCTTGAAACTAAATTATCTGTCACCAGATGGCGAAGAGAATTTCCCGGGTAATTTAGAAGTAGAAGTTATTTATGCTTTAACCGCTGATAATGCACTGGATATTAAATATACCTGGGAAGCTGATGCAATTACTTTAGCAAACCTTACCAATCATGCATTCTTTAATTTAAATGGAGAAGGTAGTGGAACCATTCTTAATCATCAATTAATGATTGATGCCGATGAGTACACTCCGGTTGATGCAACTTTAATTCCTACAGGAGAGATGTTGTCAGTTGAATCTACACCTTTTGATTTCAGAGAATTTACAACCATTGGAGAACGTATTGATACTTTGCTTAACGAGCAGTTGTTGTTTGGTAAAGGGTACGATCACAATTACAAATTAAACAGAAGCTCCGAAGGATTACAAAAAGTTGCTGAAGTTGTTGGTGATCAAACGGGTATTTCAATGGAGATTCTGACAACGGAACCAGGATTACAGTTTTACAGTGGTAACTTCATGCAATCAAAAAATACATTTAAAACGGGTTCAAAAGATGATTTCAGAACAGCATTCTGTTTGGAAACTCAACATTTTCCTGATGCACCAAATCATCCTGAATTTCCTTCAATTGAAGTAGAACCCGGAAAGAAATATACTTCTCAATCGGTATATCGATTTGGAATTAAAAAATAAATAAGCTCAAAAATTATTTCGCTTGTTTTAGTGTTAATAGATTGTCACGGTTTATCAAAGGCTGCTCATGTGAGCAGCCTTTTCTTTTGATTTTATTAACGTCAATGGTATTCATTTTAATTCTTTATTTTATAAACCTTATCAATCAACACCATTTCTCAATTTTTCTTACTTTTGCAGTCTTATTGACAATGCACATAAAGTAGATAAAGTTAGAATATGGAAATTGCAAGCAAGTACAGTCCTAATGCTACTGAAGACAAGTGGTATAAGTATTGGATGGACAAGGGATTTTTCAAGTCGGAACCTGATGAAAGGGAACCATACACCATTGTAATCCCACCACCAAACGTCACCGGTGTCCTTCACATGGGACATATGCTTAACAATACCATTCAAGATATTTTAATTCGACGTGCCCGAATGATGGGTAAAAATGCCTGTTGGGTACCAGGTACAGACCATGCTTCCATTGCTACAGAAGCAAAGGTTGTAAATCGTTTAAAAACGCAGGGAATTGATAAAGCTGATTTAAGCCGCGATGAATTTTTAAATCATGCCTGGGCCTGGACTGAAGAGCATGGTGGGATTATTTTAGAGCAGTTAAAGAAACTGGGTGCTTCATGCGATTGGGACAGAACCTGTTTTACTCTGGATGAGCCACGAAGCAAGGCTGTAATCGACACTTTCGTGACTTTGTACGAGAAAGGATTGATTTACCGCGGTATTCGAATGGTAAACTGGGATCCGGAAGCTTTAACAGCTGTATCGGACGAAGAAGTAGTTTATAAAGAAGTTCACTCAAAGCTATATTATCTGAACTATAAGATTGAAGGTAGCGAAGATGAGTTTGTAACGATTGCTACAACACGTCCTGAAACGATTTTGGGTGATACCGCTGTTTGTATCAATCCTAATGATGAACGCTTCGCACATTTAAGAGGCAAGCGTGTTTTGGTTCCTTTGGTAAACCGCTCAATTCCTATCATTGAGGATGAGTATGTTGATATGGAATTTGGTACAGGATGTTTGAAAATTACGCCTGCACATGATATCAATGACTACGAAATCGGAATGCGTCATAATTTGGAAAGCATCGATATCTTAAACGACAACGGTACTTTAAGCGAAAAGGCTGAGCTGTTTGTTGGTAAAGATCGTTTTGTAGTCCGTGAAGAGATTGTTCCTGAACTGGAAAAAGCAGGTAATCTTTTGAAAGTTGAGAATTACGATAATAAAGTAGGATGTTCGGAGCGTACAGGTGCTGTTATAGAGCCTAAATTAAGTACCCAATGGTTCTTGAAAATGAGCGATATGGCAAAAGTTGCCCTGGATGCTGTAATGAATGATGAGGTTAAGTTTCATCCTGCTAAATTCAAGAATGTTTACCGTCACTGGATGGAGAATGTTAAAGACTGGTGTATTTCACGTCAGCTTTACTGGGGACATCGAATCCCTGTTTTTTATTTGGAATCGGGAGAATTCTTTGTAGCATCAACCATCGAAGATGCAGTTGAAAAAGCAAAAACTGCTACCGGAAACAGTGCATTGACTGTTGCTGATTTAACTCAGGAAGAAGATGTGCTTGATACATGGGCTTCATCATGGTTGTGGCCGATGTCGGTATTCGATCAGAATAACGAAGTGGATTATTACTACCCAACCAACGATTTGGTTACAGGTCATGATATTATCTTTTTCTGGGTGGCCCGTATGATTATGGCGGGTTATGAGTTCAAAGGTACATTCCCATTCCGTAATGTGTATTTCACAGGTATGGTGCGCGATAAGCAAGGACGTAAGATGAGTAAACAGCTGGGCAACTCACCCGATCCATTGGATCTGATGGCTACTTACGGTGCTGATGGTGTTCGCGTTGGTATGTTGTTATGTTCGCCTGCAGGTGGAGACTTATTGTTCGACGAGAGTTTACCTGAGCAAGGACGTAACTTTGCCAATAAAATCTGGAATGCATTCCGTTTAGTGAAAGGTTGGGAAATAAATAATTCTATTGAGCAACCTGAATATGTGAAACAAGCAATCAGCTGGTTCGATGCCAAACTGGATCAGACCATTGAAATAGTAAACGATCATTTCTCGAAATATCGTATATCTGATGCTTTGATGACGGTTTACACTGTATTCTGGCAGGAGTTTTCATCTTGGTATTTAGAGGCTATTAAGCCTGCATACCAGCAACCATTGGATGGAGCAACATACAAAGCAACGGTTGAATTCTTCGACAAGATGTTGCGCTTGTTACATCCTTTCATGCCTTTCTTAACAGAAGAAATATGGCAGACTTTGGAAGATCGTAAAGAGGGTGAGAGTATAATGGTATCGGATATGCCTGTTGCAAAGCCTTTGAATGCTGACTTACTGGATAAGTTTGAGATCATGAAGGAGGCTGTAGGTGGAATTCGTACCATTCGAAAGGAGAAAAATATTCCAATGAAAGATGCCTTGAATCTGGATGTACTGGGAGGTGAGAATTACGCTGCTGACTTTGATGCCGTATTAGTGAAAATGGCAAACATCAGAGAAATGACAATGGTATCAGAAAAAACAGAAGGAGCCGTGTCGTTTATGGCACGTACCAACGAATATTTTGTTCCGATGGATGGCATGATTGATGTAGAAGCCGAATTGGAAAAACTGCGTAAAGAACTGGCTCACCAGCAAGGATTCCTTAATGGAGTGATGAAGAAGCTGAGTAACGAGCGTTTTGTGGGTAGTGCCCCTGAAGCAGTGGTTGCCAAAGAGCGTCAGAAGCAAGCAGATGCTGAGGCAAAGATTAAAACCCTTACTGAAAGTATTGCTCGTTTGGAAAAATAAAAAGAGGTAATTTGAAATAAAGGAGAGGGCTGTGTTTATTCGCAGCCCTTTTTGTTTGTGTCCGTTTAGTGCAATTATCCGGAAACACTGCACTGACGTACTGTGTTGTTACAGTCAGGCCTCCGGCCTTCAAAAAATAATCATATTGGGGGTTAAACTATCGTCTTTTTAAAAACTTTGTCATTGGAAAATCGGAATTATTTCATTGAATAATAGACATATTGATTATAGAGCAAATTCCACTCCCAGTTTAAAAGCCCAGTTGTCAATTTCTTTATCCAGTTTATAGGGACCATATCGGTAATGAACCGATAACCCATATCGGAAAATAAAATTAGAAAGCAGGTTTCGTAAATAGAATCCCGATTCATAATAGCCCTTTTCCATTGAACTGATACCATTGGGTGCTTCACCCCAGGCGGCATTGGTGGTAAGGATAATCTCAGGTTTAATGCGTTGGTTGGTATTTAGTGCAAGTGGTATGCCATGTGAAAAATAAACAGCTGAGAATTGCTCTGTTGCAAATTCATTCAGGCGCATGGTAGCAAAAGAGTTAGGGATGAAAATGGTAAATCTCTTATACGATCCCAGTGAACTGTACATAAAAGTTGATGGGTATTCACCAAATAACTTGCCTCCTTGTACTCTTAAATTTGTATACATGGCATTGGGGTAGTTAAAGGTTTTTTCTACCTGTGCTTCCAGCTTTTGATAATTAAAAGTGCCGTTTTGCTGCCATTGTCCATAGGTACCGTTTATCCATACTGTTGGGTAATTAGTTCCTTCCGAAAGAAATCCAAGTGCTGAGTTTGTAAATGTTTCGCGATGTGCCCACTTTAATTTCACTGACGCTTCCTGAAAATCAAATTCAGGAGCAACTTCATCAGTTTCTAAAAAGCGATAACTTTTTTTCGGAGTTACTGTGGCGTTTTTATAATACAATCCGGTTTTAAAATACCTCAGAAAGCGAAACTCAGTACCCAATTTAATTTCTTGTGTTCGATCCATGGTTTCAGTTAATAAGCCTCGGAATATCTCTGCCGAATTCTTTTGAACACCATCCAAAAAGCTTAATTCTCCGGTAGCAAACACATCATCTTTATAATCGATAATAAATCGGTTTTCGTCTCTTTTAAAGGGTGTAAGAAAAAAAGAACCACCATATTTCCATTCCTTGTCTCCAAAGCCATAAGTTATATATCCACCGGTTGAGAATTTTGTTGAAATTTTTGGACTGGTATAAATACCCAAACCTATTTTGAATCCTTCAAAATCATTGTAATCAAAGAAACGTCTCAGGTCTAATTGAAATTTGCCAGCAGGCAAATAACCCTTAATCATCGAAAGCTGAAGATTAATTATAGCATCCAGATGTGCTCTTTTGCCAATGCTATCAAGCAGATGATAAGTTAATGAATCACGCGCTGTAAGAGGCTCGTAACGGTATAATCCTACCTCGGGAGATGTTTGTGCCAATGTGGCATCTTCAAAAACTACATTATCAAAATCCCGGGCAGTAAAATCAGGTTTTGTATTAATTGCTGTCACATAACTTTTTCCTTTTCCAATCAACGGATAGGGTAGTTGCTGTGATGATCCAATGCTTTTAAATTCGAGACTGCTCTCCAGCTGATGTGGAAACCAGAATCCTTCTTCAGTAGGTTGGTAATTTTGTTTGATGTATAAACTTAAACCTTTATTGGAACCTGCTGTTTTGGCAACAACACTTTTAATTGCCCAGTCTGACTTCTGAATATGAAAGGTACCGCTTAGCCCTCTGAAATTTTGAGTGGGTTTGGGATTGTACGAGATGTAGTAAATAGAATCTCCTTTGTTATCTACAATAGTATCGAGCAATTGAAAGTAATAATTATTTAACCCCGGTTTGGATGCCGGATTTAAATAGTCACTGTCAAGTATTTTAAGATATTGATCGTAAAATGAAAAAGGTTGAAGCATTGCAGGTAAAGATGCGAGGGTTGCATTCTTCATGCCACTGACTCTTCCCGATAGAATCCGTTCTTTATCCATTCCTTTCTTAAAATGTCTTTTCTCCGAGACCGACTCAAACAACATCAGGTAGCTGTCTTTACTCAAGCCCAAATCATTCATTAGTTTGGGTAGTTCTTCCTCTCTGATTTCTTCGGGCATATCATATTCTACAATCATTTTATGATAGAGAATACAACTAAAAGGTTGATATAAGGAAGGGTTATGTTGGTCGCTGTTTTCTATAACATTTCTCATTATGGCAACAGCAGGGTTCTCACCGGGAACTACATTGATTTCGTCCAGTTCGTATTGTATTGGTTGTAGTTTTATGGTAAGGAAGGGATCAATCTCATTACTTTTAAGCTGAAATGGATAATAACCCAGACAAGAAAAACGAATGTTGTCCGTTGATTCTATTTTTGCAATTTTAAACTTACCATCAATGTCTGTTATGGTTCCTTTTTGATCTCCATAGGCTACATTTACAAAAGGAATTGATTGACGGGTGATCGCATCGACTACGACTCCGTTTATTTCCTGTGCGGTGGTTTTTGTAAAACCTGCTATTAGGATTGAGAGAAAGAAATATGTCAGATATTTTGAAGCTTTGGTAGGCATAGTAACTTCTCGATATTTGTTAGTAAGCGAAAAATACAAAAAAAGAGCCAATATAAAGGCTCTTCTAATTTTATCTTAACATCCCGGCTTTTAATCGGGTTACTTCTTTAACTGTCAAGTAACGCCATTTTCCACGTGGTATGTTTTGCTTTGTTAAACCTGCAAAGTATACACGGTCGAGCTTCACAACTTTATATCCCAGATGCTCAAACATACGACGAACAATACGGTTACGACCCGAATGGATTTCGATTCCTACCTGTGTTTTGTCATCTTTATCAGCAAAGCTGATGGCATCTGCATGAATAGGACCATCTTCCAGAGTAATACCTTTTGCCAATTGGTCGAGGTGGTTAGCAAAAACAGGTTTATCAGTAAATACATGATAAATCTTCTTCGCATTATATTTAGGATGCGTAAGTGTTTTGGTTAAATCACCATCATTGGTTAAAAGTAAAAGTCCGGTTGTCATACGGTCCAGTCGGCCAACAGGATAAATTCGAACAGGAGCAGCATCTTGAACCAACTCCATTACAGTATGTTTGGCATGCTTGTCTTCAACAGTGGTAACGTAATCCTTCGGCTTGTTTAAAAGAACATAGACTTTCTCTTCTGCATTTAGCTTCTTGCCCTGATAACGCACATCATCTTTCATCGATACGCTAACGCCCATTTCGGTAATTACTTTGCCATTAACCGTAATCTCACCATCAGCAATTAACTTATCTGCTTCACGACGACTACATATTCCGGCATTCGCCACAAAACGATTTAACCTGATTTTATCTTTAATAACCGATTTTTCTGTTTCGTTATATTTAGGAGGTTCAATAGCGATTTTAGATTGATTTTTTTTAACCACCTTTTTGGCAGCATCTCTACGCTCTTCTCTCTCTTCCTGATCGCCAAATTTTCGCCCTGGCTTTCGCTTAAAATTACGCTCGTTACGCATTTGTTTTGTGTGTATAAATTGCAAAATGCAAAGTTGATAAAAAAACAATTGCCATACCTTAGCTTTTAGTGAAAAAATGTCTGATTAGAAGTCTTTTTATCAATAATTGGTATTTTTATTCGTTAATTAAATGTGAAATCCTGTCAAACAGAATGAAAAGCCTATCATATATCATTTGCATTGTTAAAAAATTCATTCAATTTTGTGCCTCAGCAAAACAAATACATTATTTATGACTTTAATTAAATCTATTTCAGGTATCAGGGGAACAATCGGAGGTAGAACCGGAGAAGGCCTTTCTCCATTGGATGTAGTTAAGTTTACTTCGGCTTACGGGCAATGGGCTAAACTTCGTCATCCTGGTATTAAACTTAAGATTGTTGTTGGCCGTGATGCCCGCATCTCTGGCGAGATGGTAAAGAACCTCGTGATCGGTAGTTTGCAAGGTCTGGGTATTGATGTAGTAAATATCGGTTTGGCAACCACACCAACCACCGAGATTGCTGTTACGGAAGAAAATGCCAACGGAGGAATCATTCTTACTGCCAGTCATAACCCAAAACAATGGAATGCTTTAAAGCTTTTAAATGAGAAGGGTGAATTTTTAAGTGCAGCCGATGGAGCAGAAGTACTTAAAATTGCTGAAGAAGAAAGTTTTGTATTTGCCGATGTTGATGAATTGGGACAAGTAGAAGAAAAAGATACATATAATGATTTTCACATTCAACATGTGTTGAATCTGGAAATGGTTGATGTGGAAGCCATTAAAAATGCCAATTTTACAGTAGCTGTTGATTGTGTAAATAGTGTTGGTGGAATTGTTCTTCCTGATTTACTTAAAGCTTTGGGTGTATCAAAAGTTATTGAATTATATACCGAGCCCAACGGACAATTTCCTCATAATCCGGAACCTTTACCAGAGCATTTGACAGAAATTTCAAATACTATTAAAGAGAAAAAGGCAGATGTTGGCTTTGTTGTTGATCCGGATGTAGATCGTTTGGCAATCATCAATGAAGATGGTTCGATGTTTGGTGAAGAATATACCTTGGTTGCAGTGGCTGATTATCTTCTGGCTCATAAAACAGGTAATACTGTTTCAAACCTATCATCAACACGTGCCTTGGCTGATGTTACAAGAGCTTATGGCGGGGAATATACAGCTGCTGCAGTTGGTGAAGTAAATGTTGTTACCGCCATGAAGGACACAAATGCGTTAATCGGTGGAGAAGGCAATGGCGGAGTAATCTATCCTGAAAGCCATTATGGTAGAGATGCGCTGGTTGGTATTGGTTTATTTCTTACTCATCTGGCAAAAGCTGGAATCAGTTGCTCTGCTTTACGCGCTAAATATCCTGAATATTTTATTTCTAAAAACAAGATTGAATTAACCGCAGGTATTGATGTTGATAAAATACTGGAACAAATCAAAGAGAAATATTCAAATGAGCAAATCAATGATATTGATGGATTGAAAATTGATTTTGCTGAAAAATGGGTTCAGTTACGTAAAAGTAATACCGAGCCAATTATTCGTATTTATGCTGAAGCAAAAACAATGGAAGATGCCAATGAGCTTGCAAAGAGCATCATATCGGATATAAAGTCAATAATTTAATTCGTAGTTAACAATATTTAACAGGAAGGCTCGTTGTTTTAACGAGCCTTTTATGTTAATAATAATTTATTTTGGCTATCATCGTAGTCTAAACCCTTAAATAATGAAGTTGAATAAGAAAACCTACTTTATCCTTAGCACCCTTGTGTTAATTTTTTTGGCAATTTATATTCTTACCCCTGCCAAAACAGACGTTTCAAATTACTTAAGTACACCGGTTATAAAAGGTAACTTTATTTCACAAGTATACTCAACCGGTCAACTCCAAACAGAAAACTCCGAATTAATTGTTTTGCCTCAGGAGATGAACAGTCGCAATATTGATCTTTATGAGATTAAGGTGACAAGCATTGTTGAGGAAGGAACAGAAGTTGATTCAGGAGGTTATGTTGCTACACTTGATCATGCTGCAGTTGAAGAATTAAGAACCAAAGCAGCAGAAGATTATGAAACAGCTTACAATGCTTATGAAGATGCAAAGATTGACACGAATCTTAATTTGAGTACTCTTCGTGATGAATTGCTAAATGCGATGGTTGATCTGGAAGAAAAGAAAATTGTTCTGGATCAGTCGGTGTATGAATCTCCGGCAGTTCGCCGTCAGGCACAGCTGGATGTAGAACGTACAAAGCGCGATTTGGAGCAGAAAGAAAGTAATTACTCACTGAAGCAAAAGCAAGATGAGTACAAAGTTTTCAGAGCTTTTGAACAGGTTAGAAAACAGCAAAAGCGTATTGATGACATTGATAAATTGTTTGATCAGCTTGAAGTAAAAGCTCCAAAACCCGGTTTGGTGATTTACAGTTACGATCGGTTTGGCAAAAAAATTAAAGCAGGTGCTACCATCAGTCGCTGGCGTCCTCAAATTGCTGAATTACCTGATTTGAGCAGTATGATCTCTAAAACCTTTATTAATGAAATTGATATTTCTAAAATTAAAATTGGCCAGAAGGTGACAATCGGAATTGATGCCTTTCCTGAAAAGAGCTTTGATGGAGAGGTAATTAAAGTAGCCAACATAGGACAGGTTATACCCAATGGCGATGCAAAAGTCTTTGAGGTTACTGTAAAAGTGGAGGGTTACGATAAGGATTTACGTCCAGCAATGACAACCAGTAATATTATTAACACAGCTGATCTCGAGGATGTTTTATATGTTCCAATGGAAGCAGTTTTTTCAAATGATACATTAAGTTATGTTTTTGTTGAAGGTAGGCAGGTGAAAAAACAAATAGTAGCCTTGGGAGCCGCCAACGAAAACTTTGTTGTACTAAACGAAGGTGTAAATGAAGGTGAGATCCTTTTAATGAATCAGCCTGAAAAACCAGATGAGATGCCTTTTGAAGGTTTGGAGATTTATTCTCGTTTGAAGTCGATGGAAAAAGATAGCCTGACTGTTAACTAAATCTCATCTGAATTTTTTATCATGAAAAATATAAAGTCACCTAGCAAATTATATTTACGCTATTCGCATAATGTTATAATAGCTGTCGAAGCCATACTATCCAATAAAGTCAAGTCTTTTCTTACTGCTTTGGGTATTATGTTTGGTGTTGCTGCTGTAATTAGTATGTTGGCAATAGGTAAAGGAGCCCAACAGGAAGTGTTGGAACAAATTAAATTGGTAGGGGTGAATAATATCATTATCACTCCGGTTGATCAATCTATCGAAGCAAATAATCAGGATTCAGATAGCGATAATAATAAGAACAAGAAATTCTCAAGAGGCTTGCATCAGATGGATGCTCAGGCCATATTGGAAACCATCCCAACAGTTGGTAAAATTACTCCTGTTGTATCACTTAATTATCATGCCATAAAAGATGGCAAGAGTTATCCGGTAAGTCTCGAAGGTGTTTCTCCCAGTTATTTCGAAATGCTCAATATAAATATTGATCGCGGAGAAATATTTAGTGAACAACAAACCAGTAAGGGAGTGCCCGTTTGTATCATTGGTGATAATATCCGTTCGAAGTTTTTCAATCAGGATGATCCAATAGGTCAGTATATTAAATGTGGACAGGTTTGGTTACGGGTTATAGGAACCATCGAAAAGCGTGATTTCACTACTTCTGCTTCTGATGAGATGGGAATTAGCAGTACCGATAATACCATTATCATTCCTATAAAAACCATGTTAATGCGTTTTAAAGACAAGGGCTCAATCAATCCTGAAGTAATGGATAATATGGCCGGCGGCGGAATGGTGTTTTTTATGGGTGGTGGTGAAGAAGAAGGAAGTACTGCCAAGGAAAGTAAAACTAGTAATCAGCTGGATAAGATCATCGTTCAGGTAGATGAAACAGAACATCTTTCTGCTACCGCGGATGTGATTAAAAGATTGATCCTTCGAAGACATTCAAATATATTTGACTTTGAAGTAACGGTTCCAGAGTTATTATTGAAACAGCAACAAAAAACGAATGAAATCTTTAATATCGTATTAGGTGCGATTGCCGGTATCTCACTGATTGTTGGAGGTATTGGTATTATGAATATTATGCTTGCATCTGTTTGGGAGCGAATTCGCGAAATTGGTACCCGTCAGGCAATTGGTGCTTCCCGAAAAGATATAATTGTTCAGTTTTTGGCCGAATCAACTTTGATTAGTATCTCTGGCGGATTGATTGGAATTTTATTAGGTGTTCTCTTAGCCCATTTAATTCATCTTACCGCCGATATTAAAACCATCGTTTCTTTCTTCTCTGTTATTGTAGCCTTTAGTGTTTCGGCTACTGTTGGAATTATTTTTGGATATATTCCTGCCAAGCGTGCTGCTGCCCAGGATCCTGTAGAATCTTTAAGACATTAAAATATGTACCGTATATTAACCCTGATTTTAGTTGTTTTATTTATTACAAATAGTAAGGCTCAGGAAACTGAGAGTAGTGGGCCCGAAATGCAATTGACATTAAACGAAGCTATTCAACTAGCAAAGTTACAATCGCTTTATAGCTTTCGATATAAAAATATGTACCTGGCCAGTTATTGGGATTTTAGAAGTTACAAAGCTTCTCAATTGCCAGGATTAAGATTAAACACAACTCCCATTAATTATGATCGTTCAGTGACTCAGTTGGTTGATCCAAATACTGGAGAGAACAAGTTTGTATTTAACGAGTATGTGAGTTCGCAGGTAGGACTATCACTAAGTCAGAATGTTACATTTACAGGTGGCCAGTTAAGTCTATCTTCTAATGTAAGAAGGCTTCAAGATATTGAATATGACAATACAAGTTATACCTCGGTACCGATAAGTATCAGGTTAACTCAACCTTTAAATGGATATAACGAGTTTAAATGGTTGTCAAAGTTAAAGCCATTAGAATATGAGCAGGCCAAAAAGACTTATCTGACCAATATGGAAGCTCTTTCACAACGGGCGGTAAATGTGTTTTTTAATTCTGTAAGTGCAGAGATTGATTTAAAAATTGCTGAGACAAACCTGGCAAATGCAGATACCTTGTTTAATATTGGTAAAGGTCGTTTTAATATTGGAACGGTTACACAAGATGAGTTACTTGATTTGGAATTAAGTTATCTGAATGCTAAAATGGCTAAAACAAAAGCTCAGGTAAGTTTAAAGCAAGCAAGGAATTTGCTGAACTCATTTCTAGGCTTTGATAAGGATGTTGTAATTCAGCCAATTATTCCAAATGAAATTCCTGAACTTAAAGTGGAAGCTGATGAAGTACTGGATCTGGCTAAGGAGAATAATCCGCAAATACTGGAACTAGAAGCAACCTTGATTAATAGGAGACAAAATCTAGCCGAGAAGAAAGCAACAAGTGGATTAAGTGCCAGTTTAAGTGCTAACGTTGGTGTTAACAGACAAGCCTATAATTTGGAAGATGTTTATAAAACGCCATATGGTGATGATAGAGGTCTTGGGATATCGTTATATGCCCCTATATTGGATTGGGGTACCAGAAAAGGACAAATTCAAATGGCTAAATTTGAACTTAAAAGGTCAGAGGCTGAGGTTGATCAGGCATTGATAGATTTTGAACAGGAAGTGGTTATGCAAGCCATTGAATTTAACCTACAGGAAGAACAGGTAAATATCTCTGCAAAAGCTGATACGGTAGCTCAACTGGGATTTAATGTAACGAAACAACGCTTTATGATTGATAAAGTGGATGTAATTAAATTAAATGCTGCGCGGTCTTCATACGATCAGGCTAAGCGATCTTATATAAGTTCATTATCTCAATACTGGCAAATGTATTTCCGTATAAGAGAGTTAACACTTTATGATTTTGAGAAAAAAGAATTACTGATAAAAGATTTAGACTACCTACTTGAAAATTAATGATTATGAATAAAAAAAAGATAGGAATTGGTCTGGGCGTTTTATTGGTGATTGTAATACTGATCTGGAGGCCCTGGAAAACCACTGACGAAACGTTTAGTATCGTTCAGGTACAAAAAGGAGCTTTTGAAACTTCTGTTACAGCTATGGGAGAATTAAAAGCGCAGGATGCAATGGATATAACTATACCTGAAGTTAGTTTTAATAGAGAGTTGAGAATCTGGGAGCTCAAAATAATGAGTATTGTTGAAGAAGGTAAAATTGTTAAAAAAGGAGACGAAGTAGCAAGGCTTGATCCTACTGAAGTGGAAGAAAGACTTACGGAGGTTAATGACCGTTTAAATGAAATGTATACCTGGGTTGAGGATGCCAAAATAGATTCCAGCCTAACGCTTATGGCTGCTCGTGAAAAAATTCAGAAACATAAAGATGAGGTGTTGGATGCTGAATTAAAAGTTCAGCAGTCATCCTACGAGTCAAAGGCAGTGCAGCGTCAGAGTCAGATTGCTTATGAAAAAGCAGTACGTGCCCTGGCAAAGGCTAAGAGAGATTTAATAACACAAACTCAAAACCATAAAAGGAGGATTGCCCGTAATCAGGAACGGGTTGATCGTTTCGAGAACCGCAAAAAACTTTATGAACAACTAAAAAGTGAATTAGGAATTAAATCCCCCGCGAACGGTATGGTTATCTACGGTTATGGTTATGATGGGCAGAAAGTAAGGGTTGGTTCACGTGTGGGTATGTGGATGCCTCTTATTGCTACTTTACCTGATTTGAGTACAATTATCTCTGAAATTCAGGTTAAGGAAATTGATATTGCTAAAATTGAATTGGGGCAAAAGGTAAAGATCCAAATTGATGCATTTCCTAAAAAAATATTCAATGGTGAAATAATTAGTATTGCCAATGTTGGGCAAGAATTAGCGGGTGAATTTCAAAATGGATTTAAGGTAATTGTAAAGATAGTAGACTATAAAGAAAGCCTTTTGCCGGGTATGACTTCTTCGAATACAATTGTTACCAATAGTATTGATACAGCTCTATTTGTTGAGAAGGAAGCTATTTTTGGAAATGATTCGATACGTTATGTAATTAAAAAAGATGGGTTAAGTGTTGTAAAGCAGGAAGTGGAGTTGGGCCAGGAAAATGAATTGTTTTACAGTATTAATAAAGGCTTAAATGAAGGCGATAAGGTATATATTAACTACGATAAGAATCCGGACGATATTTCTCTGATCCGTTTGAGTAATAATTAGAACATTAAAACATATCAGTGACACAAAATCCAGGTTCTCGCCTGGATTTTGTCATTCTGTCATATCAATCTGTCACATCAAAGTTGAATTTTGTCTTTGTCGTGTCAATTTTTCCTGAAAACTCTTGAAAAACCAAATGGCACACCATTTGAAGTTTAGGGACCAGAGTTTAGATCATATTAAGAATTTAAAAAATAAAATAATTATATAGTAATGGGAAAAATTATCGGTATCGACTTGGGAACAACCAACTCTTGTGTATCTGTAATGGAAGGTAATGAGCCAGTTGTAATCCCTAACAGCGAAGGAAAAAGAACTACGCCATCAATCGTGGCATTCATCGAAGGTGGAGAGCGCAAAGTAGGTGATCCTGCAAAACGTCAGGCGATCACTAACCCACATAAAACCATTTATTCTATTAAGCGTTTTATGGGTGCTATGTACGATGAAATTCCAAACGAAGTAAAACGTGTACCTTACGAAGTTGTAAAAGGTGACAATAATACTCCTCGTGTAAAGATTGATGATCGTATGTACTCAGCTCAGGAAATTTCAGCTATGGTACTTCAAAAAATGAAGAAAACTGCTGAAGATTATCTTGGACAGGAAGTAACTGAAGCCGTAGTAACCGTGCCTGCATATTTTAACGACGCTCAGCGTCAGGCCACTAAAGAAGCTGGTGAAATTGCCGGTTTAAAAGTTAGCCGTATCATTAATGAGCCAACAGCTGCTTCTTTGGCGTATGGTTTGGATAAGATGGACAGAGATATGAAAGTGGCTGTTTTCGACCTTGGTGGAGGTACTTTCGATATTTCAGTTCTTGAATTAGGAGATGGCGTATTCGAGGTAAAATCAACAAACGGTGATACTCACCTGGGAGGTGATGACTTTGATGATGTTATCATCAATTGGTTGGCTGATGAATTTATGAAAGATGAGAACGTTGACCTGCGTAAAGACCCTATGGCACTTCAACGTTTGAAAGATGCAGCTGAAAAAGCTAAAATCGAGTTGTCGTCTTCAACAAATACAGAAATCAACTTACCATATATTATGCCAGTTGATGGAATTCCAAAACACTTGGTTCGTTCCTTGTCACGTGCTCAGTTTGAGCAATTGGCAGATAAATTGATCCAACGTACATTGGAGCCATGTAAGGCTGCATTAAAAGATGCAGGAATGTCTCCATCAGAAATTGATGAAGTAATCTTGGTGGGTGGTTCAACTCGTATTCCAGCTATTCAGCAAGTTGTTGAAAGCTTCTTCGGTAAAGCTCCTTCAAAAGGTGTTAACCCTGATGAGGTGGTTGCGATTGGTGCAGCTATTCAAGGTGGTGTGTTAACCGGTGAAGTAAAAGATGTATTGTTGTTGGATGTTACTCCTCTTTCATTGGGGATTGAAACAATGGGTGGTGTAATGACTAAGTTAATCGAGGCCAACACAACAATCCCAACTAAAAAGTCAGAAACATTTACTACTGCAGTAGACAATCAGCCTTCAGTTGAGATTCATGTGTTGCAGGGAGAACGTTCAATGGCTAAGGATAACAAAACAATCGGACGATTCCACCTTGATGGTATTCCACCAGCACCACGTGCAACGCCACAAATTGAGGTAACTTTCGATATTGATGCTAACGGTATCCTTCATGTTACTGCTAAAGATAAAGCAACAGGTAAAGAGCAAAGTATCCGTATCGAGGCATCATCAGGTTTATCTGATGACGAAATCAAGCGCATGAAAGATGAGGCAGAAGCAAATGCTGATGCTGATAAGCAAGCTAAAGAAAAAATCGATAAATTGAATGCTGCTGACAGTTTAATCTTCCAGACAGAGAAACAATTGACTGAGTTTGGTGACAAATTGCCAGCTGACAAAAAAGCTCCAATTGAAGCTGCTTTGGGTAAACTGAAAGAAGCTCACAAAGCTCAGGATATTGCTGCAATCGACGCTGCAACAACAGAATTAAATACTGTTTTCCAGGCTGCATCACAAGAAATGTATAATGCAAGTCAGGCTCAGGCTGATGCACAAGGTGGTGCTCAACCAGGACCAGATGCCGGAGCTCAGCAGGGTGGAAAAGATGACGAAGTTACAGATGTTGATTTCGAAGAAGTAAAATAATTTTCCGTAAATAATGACTCATTGAAAAAGTCCTCATTACTGAGGACTTTTTTTTATATTTTTGAAACTGTTTTTACCCACTTAAGTATCATTTATTAGATTTGGATGATGAATATCATTCATTAAAAAAGAATAGGCAATGAAAAACTCACAACGCTTTTTATCAGCATTGGTAATTATATTTTGTGCATTAAATATGAATGCTCAGGTTACAGATGTTTTTGGTAATAAAATTCCCGCAAAGAAAAAGGAGGTTGTGCCTGTTCCGGATAACTACAATCAAACAGATGCCAAAGGGTTGAAACAGGGGCCATGGGAAAAGCGTTATACAAATGGCGCTCCTTTGTATAAGGCAATCTTTAAGGATGATAAACCGGTAGGTGAGTATATACGGTATTACCCTAATGGAAAAATGAGTCTGCGAATTATTTACGATGAGTCAGGCTTGAATGGTAAAGCAGAAATGTTTAATGAAGCAGAGGAGCTAACGTCATCAGGTAATTTTGTAGGAAAGAATAAGGATGGTAAATGGATCTTTTATTCATCCAAAGATGTGATTGCTTCTACTGAAGAGTATAAAAACAACAAACCGCATGGAGAAACAATTATATATTATCCAGGTGGTCAGATTGCTGAATCATATACTTCTGTTAATGGGATGAAACATGGACCCTGGCTTAAGTTTTTCAAAAGTGGGGCTCCAATGTTGAAGGCAAATTATGTTAATGATAAACTCGAAGGGAGTTATTTGTATTATTACGAAAGTGGTCAGCTTGAGATTGAAGCCAATTATAAAAATAATTTAGAAGATGGCAAGTGGACTTTTTTTCATCAGGATGGAAAAGTTAATTATGAGCTGAAATACAGCAAAGGAACTTTATTAAATCCGGAAGTTCTGGATGCAATAAGAGCTGCAGAGCAGGCTGATTTTGAAAAAAATAAAGGAAAGATTAAAGATCCGGAAAAGATGCAAAATAATCCGGAAGGATATTATAGATAAAATTGCATGATTAAACTAAATACTCTTTTACTCCTACTGTTTTTATCCACTTATGCTTTGCTGGGTCAAAGTAATGGGTATTTTGTGCAATTCTCAGATAAAAATAATTCAACCTTTCGCATAGACAGACCGACAGAATTTTTAAGTCAAAGAGCAATTGACAGGCGGTTCAGACAGAATATTGAAATTACCGAAGAAGACCTGCCGGTATCTGAGAAATATACCGATAGTTTACGATCTCTGGGAATTGATGTGAGATACACCACAAAATGGTTGAACGGTGCGGTTGTGTTTTCTTCCGACATTGAATTGATGGATACTTTATCCAACTATTGTTTTGTATCATATGTAGAGATGACAACAAGAAGTAACTATGTTAGTACTGTTGTGAAGTTTAAAGAGGGGCAAGGAGTATATAAATCAAAATCAGAAGAGGAGTATGGATATGCATGGGATCAGATACAAACTGTAAACGGTCATTATCTTCATGAGAATGGTTATAAAGGAGAAGGAATTCAAATAGCTGTTTTGGATGCGGGTTTTAATGCAGCCGATAATATGCCAAGCTTGCAGCATTTGTGGGACAATGGACAGATTATTGGGTATAAAGATTTTGTAAATCCTCATTCCGATTTTTTTAGTACTCATTACCATGGAATGAAGGTTCTTTCGATTATGGGCGGCGAAATATCGGGTACATATTTGGGAACAGCTCCAAAAGCTTCATATTGGTTGTTAAGAACAGAAGATGTTGCAACTGAAACACCTGTTGAGCCAGATTACTGGGTTTGTGCTGCCGAATTTGCCGATAGTGTGGGGGTTGATGTTATCAATAGTTCACTGGGGTATTATGAGTTTGATTCACCTTTTACATCATATACTTATCAAACACTGGATGGAACTTCAAGAGCATCGAAAGCAGCTGAAATTGCTGCGTTGAAAGGTATGGTAGTGGTAGTTAGTGCTGGTAATGAAGGAGATGATAACTGGCATTATATTGGTGTGCCTGCTGATGCTAAAAATATTTTATCGGTGGCAGCCATGAGCCCTGATAGTACCAGAGCGTATTTCTCGTCTTACGGCCCAAGTTATGATCAAAGGGTGAAACCTGAGGTTGCTGCTGTGGGGTATTATACTGCTGTTCAGAGTTTGGGTGGTGGTATTGAATTTGGTGCCGGAACGTCATACTCATCACCGGTTGTTGCAGGTTTAGTGGCGAGTTTATGGCAGGCATTGCCTAATTATACTTCATTGGATATTATAAATCTGATTACGAGTAGTTCTTCAAATTACAATAACCCTGACGATTCTTTTGGTTACGGAATACCTGATTTTAATTTGGCATTGAAAACCGATGTTGATAGTCAATTGAATGAAGAACTTGAATGGATTGTTAGCCCCAATCCGTTTAGCAATTATCTGTTGATAAAACCTTCGTTCACCAGCAGCATCATTCATAAAGTAAACATTAGTTTGTACGATATAGCAGGTAATATTATTTTTTCAGGGCAAAGCGAGGTTGGCGAAATGATTAAGTTGGAAGGCTTTTATAATACCTCAAAAGGAATATATATACTTATCATTGAATCGGATTTTGGGAAGAAGTATTATAAGGTCTTGAAGAATTAAGTTATGCCCGAACACATTTCATTATCTCAATTAAACAGTCAGATCAAAGAGGCAATAGAAGTATCTTTTCCTGATACTGTATGGGTGATCGCTGAGATAAGTGAAATAAGAACCGTAAGAAGCGGACACTGTTATCTTGAGTTGATAGAGAAGGATGAGACCACAGATACTGTTAAGGCTAAAGCCAGAGCTACAATATGGGCTTTTACCTACCGGATGCTGAAACCCTATTTTGAAACAACCACTAAGCAGGAACTTACCAGTGGCTTAAAAGTTTTGATAAGAGCAAGTGTTGAATTCCAGGAAGTTTATGGTTTTAGTTTAAACATTAAAGATATTGATCCATCCTATACCCTGGGGGACATTGCCCGCAAACGACTGGAAGTTATCCGGAAACTGGAGGAGGAGGGTGTGATGGATATGAATAAAGAGGTTGAACTGGCTACAGTTCCTCAAAAGCTGGCCGTTATTTCATCTCCAACAGCAGCCGGATATGAAGATTTTATTAACCAGTTGGAAAATAACCCTTACGCATTTAAGATTTACCATAAACTCTTTAAGGCAACCATGCAAGGGAACGAGGCTGAACAATCAATTATTTCTGCACTGGAGAGGATTTATGCATACGAGGACTTTTTTGATGCTGTGATCATTATTAGAGGTGGAGGTTCAACGGCCGATTTAATGTGTTTCGATGGATACTGGTTAGCACTTAATATAGCTCAATTTCCATTGCCTGTACTAACCGGTATTGGTCACGAACGGGATGAATCAGTTGCAGATATGGTTGCTCATACACGCTTAAAAACACCAACTGCTGTTGCTGAATTTATAGTGGATCGAATAAGTGATTTTAATGCATATCTCGACGATGTCAAAGAGCATTTCATTGATGAGGTGACGGATCAGTTAAAAAATCAGAAACATCGTCTTGATATTGCTGTTAATACTCTGCAACCTATTGTTAGTAAGGTTATCACTCAAAAAAGAAGGCAGCCTTTAGAAGCTGCTCAACGATTGAATTTTGTGGTCAAGTCTTATTTCGATAATCAGCAATTGTATTTCACACACGTTAAACAATCGTTGCATTATCTGGTTAAAAAGCAGGTGAATAGTGGACTAAAACAATGCCAGTTTCATCATACCCAGTTGAAGATTGAAGTGGCAGCATATCTTAAAAATGCCTCGCAAAAGTTATTGTTAGCTGAAAAAACAACCAAGTTGTCTGATCCTGAGAATGTACTTGAAAGGGGTTATTCGATTACATACAAGGAACAACTTCCACTTAAATCCACCGAACAAATTAAGGAGGGAGATGTACTACATACCAAACTTCAAAAAGGTTTAATTATTAGTAAAGTAGAAAAAATAATCAAGTAGATCATTTGATTGTTAAAGGCTTTTTATAAATTTAAATCGATTTTTAACGGGGAGTATTTAACGGACAAATGATTACAAATCAATTACGTTACCTGGTAACGTTTCTTTTTCTTCTGTCATTTCTGACTTTTAATGCACAAGATTCGACTATGCATCAGGAGCCAGATACTGTTGATGGGATAGGTTCATCGCTTGATTATAAAGATCAGATGAACAAACTCATGGATGCAAAAGATGTATTGATGGCCTGTGAAAATGCAGAAAAGAAAGAATTATCAAATATCGATAAGTTTAATCTCTACCTCGAGACTGGTATCAGACTGTATGATTTGCAGGATAGTGAAAATGCCGGTATCTATCTTAACAAAGCGAAAGCCATCTCTTCAAAGGAAAAAACAGATAGTCAATTAGGAAGATTATATAATTACATTGGTTGGTTGGCTTCTGATCATAATTCCTACGGTGAAGCCATAGGTTATTTTCAGGCAGCATCTCAATATTATTCAAAAGCCGGACAATACATTAGTCAGGGTAATGCTTATAACAGCATTGGTGCCATGTATTGGTATCAACGAAATTATGCATTGGCACTCAATTATTTCAATCAGGCATATGAGTTAGGTGTTAAAAGTGATGATACTGAGTTGATTCTAAAAGGGCTAACCAATAAAGGTGTTGTTTTAAATCAGTTAGCACAGTATACCGAAGCTTTAAGCTGTTTGGAAAAAGCATTGGAACTGAATCAGGTTTCGGGCAATGATGCCAGTAGGGCAAGCTTGCTGAATAACATGGGTAATCTTCATTATGCATTGAAACAGTATCAATTGGCATTACGATATTACAACGATGCTATGAAACTATATGTAATGCTGGAGGATAATTCGGGCATTGGAAGTTGTCATAACAATCTGGGTGAGATTTATTTACAATTAGGAAATATTGGTGCTGCACTTGATAGTTACGAAACATCTCTTCAATTTGTTAATAAGGATGAAGATAGTTCGTCAATTGCTGTGGCATATGTAAATATAGGAAGGGCGCATCAAAGTAATAAGGCTTATTTACAAGCTGTTTCTTATTTCGAAAGAGCCTTGAAGATAATGGTTACTCATGAAGATGCATCTCTGGAGGCAGAAACTTATTTGCATTTAGCTCAAACAGTTATTGCTTCAAAGCATTATTCTGAAGCTCATGAATATCTTAATAAGGCTATTACTATCTCTAAAAAAATTGGTGAGAAAACAATATTAGCAGATTGTTACAGTACTCAATCCGGTTTATTTGAGAAAGAAGGCATTTTTAAAGAGGCTCTGAAGTCACAAAAGTTATACTCTACCTTGAAAGATTCCATCACTGATGAACAGGCGTTAATCAATTCTGCCCGGATGGAAGCAGTTTATAATTTGCTGGAAAAGGATGCAACTATCTCAAAGTTGGAGCAGGATAACATATCTAAAGAAGAAGATCTGGAAAGGTTGAAAGAAACACGCACATTATATCTGATAATCAGTGCGGCACTTTTTGGTTCTATAATCTTCCTTATTTTGTTATTTCGATTAAAGAGAAAAACATCTATCCAACTGAAAGAAAAGAACAAAGAACTGGCTCAGTTAAATGCTACTAAAGATAAATTCTTTTCAATCATAGCGCATGACTTAAAAAGTCCGTTCAGCTCCTTAATGGGATTTGCAGAGATGCTATGTTTACATGCTGAGACCAAGAATACAAAAGAAGTCATTGATTATGCTCAGGTAATACATAATTCAACCAAACGATTATTGGGGCTTGTAGAAAACCTTTTACAATGGTCACGAACACAGTTGGGTACAACAGAATATAAACCCATGCAGATTGATGTATCAATACACACTCATAACATTGTTTCTTTGCTTCGTTTAAATGCTGAAGAAAAAGATATTGTTATCAGTCCGAAAGTAGAAAAGGATCTTGTTGCATGGGCCGATCTGAATTTGTTTAGTACCGTGTTACGTAACCTCATAAGTAATGCCATTAAATTTTCGCGTGTAGGAAGTGTTATTTATGTTATTGCTCAAAAGAAAAACGATATGATTGAAGTGTCTGTTTCTGACTCAGGGGTTGGAATCAGACAGGAAAACATAGAAAAACTTTTTCAGGTTGATACTGCTTTTACCACTAAGGGAACTTTTAATGAGAAAGGAACTGGTATTGGGTTGGTGTTGTGTAAAGAGTTTGTTGAAATAAACAAAGGAAGTATCTGGGTTGAGAGTGAACTGGAAAAAGGCAGTACCTTTACTTTTACATTACCCATTAATAATGTTGAATAATTTGTGATTATGACCAAGAAGAAAATGAGCTATTCAGAGGCCATGGGAGAGATTGAAGAGATTCTTCAACAGATTGAAAATGAGGAATTGGATGTGGATGATTTATCAGAGAAAGTAAAAAGAGTTAGTGTTTTGATAAAAACCTGTAAAGATAAATTGCATAAAACAGAAGAAGAAGTTGAAGCAATTCTTAAAGAAATGGATGAATAAAGAGGCCCGAAAGCCTCTTTTTTGTTATTCTTTCAATAAGAAATTAAAGTCTTCTGTCTGCTCAACTTCGTATGGCTTGATTCCATATTTAAAAATCCGCAAAGAGTGTATTCCTTTGTAATATAATTTTCCATCGTTCACTATAAACATACAGCCTTCGCGCAAGCCGGCAACTGTTGTTTTTTGATTTACTTCCACAAACTCCAGAATTCGATCTTCACGGGTTTCACCTCCATGGCCTTCAGGATTTGCATCCAGATAATGCGGGTTTATTTGAAAAGGAATCAGGTTTAAAGCGCCAAAACCTTTTGGGTCTATAATAGGCATGTCGTTGGTAGTTTTAATGGTAGGACAAGCCAGGTTGGATCCGGCACTCCAGCCAATATATTTCGTTCCGTTTAAAACTTTTTCCCGAATGGGCTCAGTTAAATTCTGATCGTGTATCATTCTTAGTAACTGCCAGGTATTTCCACCTCCTACAACAATTGCTTCAGCTTCTTTCACGGCCTTTATCGGATCATCAAAATGATGAATAGAAACAATATCGTGGCCAACCTCAATAAAACGCTTTTTTACTTTTGATTCATACTCATCAAAACTCACTGTAACACCTGCGTAAGGAATAAATAAACATTTGGTGGATGGGGTGCCCAGAAAATTGGCAATATCGTTTTTAGGGTAATCCAGATAAGGCTCTCCTGCCATGGTAGAATTACTAATTAATAACAGATTCATTGATTTAATTTTAAAGTGTGTATTGTAAGATACTAATTTTTGGTTGAGTTATTGCTTAAGTTGTTATACATTGGTTAGCTCAAAGGAGGTATATGGTTTAATGTGATAGATATGTTAACAATGTATGTTAAATATTGTCAATAATAGTGGTAATGACTCTGATAGTGCTTCATTTTTGTTATGTTTGAAACTTACTTACCAACATTAAGAACATTCGTTCTTTCCGATAAATTGATCTTTGCATTATTTGCATGTGTATTGGCAAATAATTTTGAATAATATTTATATCAGCTATTATGAAAATCAAAAATCTGGTTTATCTGGTTGTTTTTTTACTGACTTCTTGTTCTATTCAAACTGACACCAAAACATACGAAAATGTTATGTGGTATGCTCAGCCAGCCCAGCAATGGGAAGAAAGTCTGCCAATTGGTAATGGTCGGATCGGCGCCATGATCTATGGGAAAACAGATACTGAGCACATTCAGTTGAATGATGACTCTATGTGGCCTGGCAAGATGGAATGGGATAATCCGGCAGGAAGGCCCGAAGATCTTAAGAAAATAAGGCAATATCTTTTTGAAGGTAAAAATGATATGGCAGATGCTTTATTGATTGAGAAGTTTTCCAATAAGAGTGTAGGTCGTTCTCACCAAACATTAGGTGATTTGTTAATCGAGCTGAATCATGATAATATAACCGATTACCGACGTAAGCTTGATTTGGAAAAAGCCATTTCGACTACCATATATAAAACAAATGGTAATTTATTCACAGAAAAAGTGTTTGCAAGCCATCCGCATGAAGTTATTATAGTGGAACTGACATCAGAAGCTGAAAATGGTATAAATGGAAAAATAATGCTCTCGCGCCCTGAGGATGAAGGTCATCCAACAGTTAAAGTAAGTGTTCATGAATCGGGTGATTTATTGATGGATGGTGAAGTAACCCAATATGGAGGAGCATTTGATTCTAAGCCTGATCCGATTACTTACGGAGTTAAGTTTCAAACTCGACTAAAAGCAAAAATTGACAATGGTTTACTTATTTCAGGTGATGATTATCTGGAACTAAAAGGTGTAAAGAAAGCTGTTTTATATATCGTTTCGAACAGTTCATTTTATCATACAGACTTTGTTGATCAAAATAAAAAAGAACTTCAAAATGTTTTAGCAACAAATCTTGCTCAGATTGAAGCTGAACATATTGCGGATCATCAGCAATTTTATTCGAGAGTTCATTTTCAGGTTGATCACAACAGGTTAGATACTCTTGCTACGGATGTCAGATTAAAAAGAATTCAGGAGGGAGAAGTAGATCTGGGAATGGAAGAGTTGTTGTTTAATTATGGCAGATATCTGTTAATTGGCTGTTCACGAGAAGGAATGTTAGCGGCTAATTTGCAAGGATTGTGGAACCCTCATATTTTTGCACCATGGAATGGCGATTATCATCTAAATATCAACCTGCAGATGAATTACTGGTTGGCCAATAATACCAACCTGGATGAATTAAATATGCCCTTGTTTGATTATGTAGATCGCCTGATTGAAAATGGAAAAGAAACGGCTAAAGTGAATTTTGGTTGTCGTGGATCCTTTATTCCACACGCTACCGATCTATGGGCTGTAACCTGGTTGCGGGCTCCAACAGCTTATTGGGGTGGTTCATTTGGTGCCGGTGGCTGGTTGATGCAGCATTACTGGCAACATTATGAGTATACCCAGGATGACGATTTTCTGAGAAACAGAGCCTATCCTGCAATCAAAGAGGTTACACAATTTTACTCCGACTGGTTAATAGAAGATCCACGTGATGGTTCTTTGGTAGCAGCTCCATCAACTTCACCAGAGAATCAGTTTTATAATACAGATGGCAAGGCTGTTGCTACTTGTTTAGGAAGTGCGATGGATCAGCAGGTGATAGCAGAGGTTTTTGGTGAGTATGTGGAAGCTTGCGAAATTTTAAAAGAAGATAATGAGTTACTTCAGACAGTAAAAGAGCAACTGACTCGTTTGCGCCAGGGCTTTGTAATTGGATCTGATGGCAGGATTTTGGAGTGGGACAGAGAGTATAAAGAAGTAGAACCCGGACATCGGCATATGTCGCATTTGTATGGTTTTCACCCTGGTATTGCAGTTAACGAAATTAACCATCCGGAGCTGATGGAAGGTATTAAAAAAACACTGCAGTGTCGTTTGGATAATGGTGGTGCCGGCACTGGTTGGAGCAGAGCATGGTTAATTAATCTTTATGCACGTTTGTTGAATGGAGATGAAGCCCATAAGCATATACAATTATTATTTCAACGATCAATGTATCCTAATCTTTTTGATTCGCACCCTCCCTTTCAAATAGATGGAAACTTTGGCTATTCTGCAGGTCTTGCTGAAATGTTAGTGCAAAGTCATAAAGGGTATATTGAATTTTTACCTTCCTTGCCCAATGCTTATACCACCGGATCATTTGATGGACTTAAGGTGAGAGGTAATGGTTTGGTATCGGCCCAATGGGAGAAAAATAAGTTGAAAACAGCTAAATTGATTGCTTTACAAGAGGGTGATTTTAAAATACTAAATCCAGAATCAGTTAAAGAAATAAAAGCTATGGTTGATGGAAAGAAAATGGAAGTGAGAGAAGAAAATGGTTTGATACAGGTAAGTCTTGAGAAAGGACAAGTGCTTGAAATAAACTGTTTGAATTAGATATAAACCTAGAAGAATTATTTAAATGCGCAGAACGATTTTTGGTGTTGTTACTTTATTGGGTATGCAGCTTGGGATGGCTCAGTCACAAGTTCCGGATCCATTATCAGATCCTTGGTATTATACAGAGAATATTACTGTTTTGGAATGGAACAAAGAACCTTCCCATGCTATATTTCGATCGTATTCCGATCCTGCAAGTTCTCTGAAAAGAGAAGTGGCTAATCAAACGTACTATCAGCTTTTGGATGGAGTATGGAAGTTTCACTGGGTTTCAGATCCGGAGAAAAGAGAGGTTAATTTTACTAAGGAAGGTTTTACTGCTGAAGGATGGGATAGTATTCCTGTTCCTGCCAACTGGGAGTTACACGGATTTGGTGATCCTATCTATGTGAACCACCAGTATGAGTTTGCCGATTATAAAGCTCCAATTTCGAAGGAAATAACTTTTATTGATGGCAAGATACCTGCTAATCCCGGTCAGGTTCCTCATGATATTAATCCGGTTGGCACCTATTTCAGACATTTTCAATTTGATGGAAGTACAGGGGAGGATGAGGTTTTTCTGCATATTGGAGCTATGAAAGCAGGAGGTTTTGTCTGGATTAACGGTGAGTTTGTTGGTTATTCGCAGGATAGTAAGTTGCCGGCCGAGTTTAATATTACTCCATATTTGAAAAAAGGTGATAATACAATCGTAATTCAAATCTTTCGCTGGACGGATGGATCGTATCTGGAATGTCAGGATTTTTGGAGAATCAGCGGAATTGAACGAAGTGTATATTTGTATGGTCAGCCCAAATTGCGGATTCGCGACTTTCAGGTAGTATCAACATTAACCAATGATTACAAAGATGGAAATCTGGAAGTGCAGGTTGATTTGAAAAATCATCTGGATAAAAAACAAAAATCAAGTATCGTTGCTCAGTTGCTGGATGAGAATAAGAAGGTTGTTTGGGAGGAGTCGAAAGAGATATTGGTTGAAGGTGATGCTGAGGGTTCAATTCATTTTTCGGCCATTATTCCCAATGTGAGTTCCTGGAATGCAGAGCATCCGAACCTATATACATTGTCGCTTTTCTTGAATGGAAAGAAAATAAAAGGAGAAGCTCTGGCAACAGATATCGGATTCAGATCGGTTGAAATAAAGCGTGGATTATTATTGGTAAATGGAGTTCCTGTTACTTTGAAAGGAGTAAATACTCAGGAAACAAATCCTGAAACAGGTCATGTGATTAATAAAGAACAGATATTGAAGGATATCACCCTTTGGAAAGAGAATAATATCAATGCGGTTCGCACCAGTCACTATCCACAGCCAGAAGTGTTTTATGAATTATGCGACAAATATGGAATTTATGTTGTTGCAGAAGCCAATGTTGAGTCTCATGGAATGTACTATGGACAATATTCTTTGGCAAAACGTCCGGAGTGGAAAATGCCTCATGTGACTCGTATGCGTAACCTTGTGTTGCGCGATAAGAATCATCCTTCAGTGATCATTTGGTCGATGGGTAACGAAGGAGGAAACGGAGTTAATTTTTATGCCGGATACAAAGCCATGAAAGAGGCTGATGCTACCAGACGACCTGTACAGTACGAAAGGCCTTATAGCGAATACGACGGAACCTATTGGAATCAGGATTGGGATACAGATATCATTTGTCCTCAATATCCAAGTCCGAAAGCTTTTCAATGGGTTGCCGATAACCCAACCGATCGTCCGTTTATTCCCAGCGAATATGCGCATGCCATGGGAAACAGTACGGGTAATTTTAAAGATTATTGGGACATCATTGATAAGCATGTAAACCTGCAAGGCGGATTTCTTTGGGATTGGGTGGATCAATCCATCTGGAAGACTGATGAAGAAGGAAGAAGATATTATGCTTTTGGCGGTGATTTTGGAGAAAATTTGCCAAGTGATAATGCTTTTTTAAATAATGGTTTGGTATTCCCTGACAGAACGCCACATCCCGGATTGGAAGAAGTTCGCAAGGTACATGAGTTTATTAAATTCAGTGATATGGATATTAACTGGGCAAATGAGTTCCGCTCGGTTATAACCAATCGATATGATTTTACCAATACCAAAGCGTTTGAGTTTAGCGCTTTCCTGAAAGCTGATGGTAAGGTGATTAAGATCTATGAGTTGTCTGATCTTGATATTGAACCCAATACGGGTAAGATTATTCATCTTCCTTTAAAAGATGTAAAATTCGAACCAAATACCGAGTATTTTATGGTAATTGAAGCTCGCACCAGAGAGTCGTGGGGATTGCTTCCGAAGGGGTACAGAGTAGCACATGAACAGTTTGCTATTGAAAAGAAATTTCAGGCAGAAGAAATGGAATTGGAAGCAGGTGATGCATTGACTTTAAAGCAGACAAAAAGTGATGTCAATGTTTTCAATAATGATGTATCTGTGGTGTTTGATAAGGTTGCAGGTCATATAACTTCCTATTTATACAGAGGCAATGAATATATTCTGAATGGTGACGGACCACAACCTAACTTTTGGCGAGCAGTAACCGATAATGACTTTGGTAACCGTATGCATGTAAATAATATCGAATGGAAGAAGGCGACCTTGTTTGCATCAGTAAAAGCAATCAGTGCTAAAAAAGAAGCAGTAAATAAAGTGTTGGTAAAGGTGGTTTATGAATTACCTGGTGTTGAAACGGAGTTTGAGAGTGTATATACTATTTATGGTAATGGTGTTGTTCAGGTCGATAATACATTAAACGAGACAGAATATAAACCTGATATTCCTCGAATAGGATTGAAGTTTATGATGCCTTCGGAATATGAGCAATTTACTTATTTCGGCCGTGGTCCATGGGAGAATTATACCGACAGAAAAGCGGCTTCCTTTGTTGATTTGTATCAATCAACAGTAGCAGAGCAGTATGTTCCATATATTCGTCCTCAGGAAAATGGCAACAAAACAGATATTCGCTGGGCAAGTTGGACCAATGCTTCGGGTAATGGCTTGATGGTAGTATCGGCCGATTGGAAGAAGAATGTGTCAGTAACAACTCATAATGTGCCAAACGAGGACTTTGATAGTTCAGAAGGATTGGATTATGGTGTCAACACAGATATTGAGCATGTTTACCGGATTGACGGTATTCCGGAAGTGAATATCAGTAAGCATACCATTGATATAGTACCACAGGATCTTATACAGGTTAATATTGATATGAATCAGCGTGGTGTTGGAGGAGATGATAGCTGGTATGCCAGTCCACAGGAAGAATATATGATGAGGGGAAACAGGAAATACCAATATTCATTCTATCTGATTCCATTTACTGAAGGCAAAGTGGAAAAATGGATTGAAATATCGAAAAAATATATCAAGTAGTTGTGTTTAATAAATATGAAAGATGCTGTTCTCATAAGAGGGCAGCATTTTTTTTGAATAGAACTTATGCTTGGATGAGTTTGTTTTTAAACCGATATTGCATAAAAATCCCTTCAATATGAAAATTATCAAAACAGGAGTTGCTTCTTACGGCATGTCAGGCAGGATATTTCATGGTCCTTCATTAAAGGTTTTATCAGATCAATATGAGGTCATCGGTGTATTTGAACGAACCAAAAATGAATCAGAGAAACTTTTCCCACAGGCAACGATATACAGGTCGTTTGCTGATTTGTTGGCTAATCCTGAAATAGAGTTAGTGATTGTTAATACGCCTGATCATCTTCATTATGGTATGACAAAAGAAGCTTTACTGGCAGGTAAGCATGTGGTTACAGAAAAGCCTTTTACTTTATCCGTAGAAGAGGCAGATGAACTGATTGATCTTGCAAAAAAGCAAAATAGAGTACTTTCCGTATATCAAAACAGGAGATATGATGGTAATTTTAAAACCGTTAAGAAGATTATTGATCAGGGATTATTAGGTCGATTGGTGGAGTTGGAGATTCATTATGATCGTTACCGTAAAGAGATTCGTGAAGGAAGCTGGAAAGAAGAAGGTGATGAACGGGTAGGAGTGTTATTTAATCTGGGTTCGCATTTGATTGATCAGGTGGTGCAACTGGTTGGGATGCCTACATCGGTCAATGCAAAAATGGCAAAAGTAAGAGATCAGTCTGAGGTGAATGATTATATGAATATCCGCCTGGATTATGAAAATTTGCAAGTTGTTCTCCGTTCGTCTTACCTGGTGAAAGTACCTGGACCTATGTATTCTTTACATGGTGTTGATGGTTCATTTATTAAATATGGAGGTGATCCACAGGAGGAATTGTTAGACAAAGGATATTTGCCAACAGGTGACGATTGGGGGAAAGAAGATGAAAGTAACTGGGGATTGCTGGTGACAGATTATAATGGACTTAATTATAGTGGTAAAATTGAAACTGAAGCTGGATATTATCCGGGGTTTTATAATGATTTATACCAGTGCATAGCATTGGAAGGCAATAATCCGGTACCACCTGAGCAAGCCCTTGAGACAGTCAGGATATTAAATGCTGCAGTTGAAAGTCATGCTTCTGGCCGGACTATTCAATTATAAAATTGTAGGCCAACAAACATTTAAGCTGCTTTTTAGTTTGTAATAGTAAATCAGATTAATCTATGAAAAAAATACTATTGCTATTGATAAGCTGCCTGTTTGCTGGATTTCAGGTTTTTTCGCAGCATATTATAACTGATCGACCAGACCAGACAGAATCATCATCTACTATTCCAATAAGAAGTTTTCAGATTGAATCGGGTTTAATGGTTGAAAATTTGAATCGTTCATCTGACAGAGCTTATTTTATTCCAACAACCCTCTTTCGATATGGACTAAGCAGAATTTTTGAATTGAGGTTGGGAGAGCAGTTGGTAAATTATTCGGGTAAAACAGCTTTGAGTGATTTAGAATTGGGCTTTAAAGTACAGATTCTTCGGAAAGACGCGATTGACACTGAAATTGCTTTTCTATCGCATGTTTTAATACCTACAGGGACAGAATGGATCTCTTCAAATTCAGTTGGTTCGGTAAGTAAACTGGCCATTTCACAACCATTATCTGATGCTTTAGGAGTAGGGACTAACTTAGGTTATGCCAATTGTGGAGAAGGAAATGGAGACTTTCTTTATTCGGCAGTTTTAAGTGTTGGTTTAACAGAAAAGTTAGGCTCATACTATGAAGTTTATGGAGAATATACCAATATGAATCAATGGATATCTAATTTTGATGCCGGCTTAACCTATTTGTTGAAATCGAATTTTCAGTTGGATCTTTCCTTTGGACTGGGATTAAATCAAACTATGAATTATTTGGCTTTGGGTTTCAGTTGGAACATTCATAAGTAGAAAGTAAATTCTATGTAAGAATATTAAGTTATTATTATACTAAACTTCATCAACCAAACTTTTAACCAATAAATAAAAATCAATTGAATAATATAAAAACAAATTGTGATGTTCCTGCCTTGTGGCTTGAACACAAAAATGAGTTAAGAAATTATATTTTTAAGAGGGTCAAAGATGATGATCTTACGAATGATATCTTGCAAGATGTATTATTGAAAGTTTATAACTTTTGTATGTCAAAATCGGGTGTCAATAATATTAGAAGTTGGCTCTTTCAAATTGCTCAGAATACAATTGTTGATCATTATCGCAAGAAGACGAATATTACTCATCATAACGAGTTATCAGAGATTATTGAGGAAGATCAGAACGAAGCCTTTCACGAGGCATTGAATTACATTAATCCAATGCTTGAATTCTTACCACAGAAATATGCAGAACCTTTAAGATTATCCGATATTGAAGGCCTGAAACAAGCGGAAGTTGCCAAAAAACTAAATATAAATCTATCAGCAACCAAGTCCAGAATAAAAAGAGCAAGAGATCTTCTGAAGGCCGAATTTATTACCTGTTGTAATATCGAAACTGACAAACAAGGTAAAATTATTTCCTTTGAAATAAAGGAGAGTTGCGAACCTCTACAGAAATTTAAAAAAGAAATTAGAAAATAATTTGCGTCTTTTTTTTACTCCTTTCGTCTTGAAGTCGTAACAATTAAAATTTATAAATATGAAACGATTTCATGTACACGTTAGAGTGAAAAATCTTGAGGAGAGTATAGCTTTCTATTCTGCTTTGTTTAATACTCAACCAGCCGTGGTAAAAGTTGATTATGCCAAATGGATGTTAGATGATCCCCGAATTAACTATGCCATTTCAACAGGTCATTCAGAAAAAGGAATAGAACACTTAGGGTTACAAATGGAAAGTGAAGCTGAGCTTACTGAAGTATATGCTAATATGCAAAAGGCAAAAGGTACAATTCGAGAGGAAGGAAATTGTACTTGTTGTTATTCAAAATCGCAAAAAAGCTGGATAACCGACCCTCAGGGAGTCGATTGGGAGGCATTTTATACACATGGATTAGCCACTGTTTATGGTGAAGGAATCTACGCAAGACCCGCACCTGAAGAAATGGAGCAATGGACCGGTAATGATGGAAAAACAGCTAAACTTGATGATGTAGAAACAACTTGTGGAAATGGAAGTTGCAGAAATTAGATGCATGATACCAGAGGATTGGCAACAGGTAAAAGCAATTTATGAAAGTGGCATTGCAACAGGTGTTGCCACTTTTGAAAAGTCTTCACCAAATTGGGAGAACTGGGATAAGTCACATTTGCCATTTGGTAGGTTTGTTATGACTTTCAATAATGAAATAGTTGGGTGGACAGCCTTAAGTCCCGTTTCTAATAGATGTATTTATGGTGGAGTTGCCGAAGTGAGTGTTTATGTATCGGATAAATATCGAGGTAGAGGCATAGGTAAAAAACTATTAAATGATCTTATTACGGATAGTGAAAAGAATGGTATATGGACACTTCAGGCCGGAATATTTACTGAAAACATCGCAAGCGTTAAGCTTCATCAAAGTGTTGGCTTTAGGTTAATTGGATTTAGAGAAAAAATCGGTAAACTCGATGGCAAGTGGAAAGACAATTTAATTTTTGAAAAACGAAGTAAAATTGTTGGACAGGATTAGTCATTATTCAAATTGTATGGTTATAACAAAGCCCTGTGAGTTTTTTGCTTACAGGGCTTTGTTGTACTGTTTTATTCAGAGGAGAGAGGAAATGAACCTTAGATTTAATCTTCATATCTCAATGTTTTATGCTGGTGTAATTTAAAGTCCTCGCTAAGTCCTTGGTACAAGGTTCAAAATACGGCTGTTTTTACATGCTTTGTAATGACCTCTATTGCTCAAATATACTATAAAAATTGGATTAGGGCATAGTTAACAAAACAATGTCAAACTAATATGTCTGAAGATTGATATTTGACGGTCGTTTGTTAATTCATACAATCGAGCGTTCATAAATATCAACTGTTCACGTAACATGAACTATTGATTTTTGTGTGCATAATGCAAGAGGTGTTACATATTGAAATCAATAATTGTCAAGAAAACAACCGTGATAGATGTTTTTTGAAATACCGGCTTTGCGTAATGGATTTTGTTGTATTGTCTTACCTAATAAGAGATTATGCCACATCGGGATACTATTTTATATTTAGCGAATAATATACCAAACGGGATGTGATTTTTTTATTGTCTGTTAAGAAGTTGGTTATGTATCGTATGATTATAAAATTTCTATAGCCTCTCAAACTCTTCCTGACTAATACAAAAGTGTTCCAGGATAACCTCCAATTGCTTGTGTGAATAATAATGTGCTCTCCTATTTCTGGCTAATAAATCAAGTTTGGAGTTTAATTCCTGAGATTGTTTTATTTCTTTCCTTAATAATTGCATGGCAGAAGTTGTATTTGAACTTTGTGGGTATAGTTTTTTAGCTAAATCTTGTTTTAATATTGTTCGGGGTAATATCATTGTATTGCGCTTAATTTTATTATACTTTATTTTGATGGCTGTAAAATTATATTATAAATCACAAAACTAACGACTTACAGCTGTGCCAATTTCGGACACTGCTAGGACAATCACTACCAGATAGAACATTTTTTTGTCTTAATACTCCACAAACTCTAAAAATCACCTTAAAAGCATTTAAAATATACTCCCATAAATGAAGCATTTTCACCATTTAATAATAGCTGTTGTTTTCATATTGGTGGAGATTTATGTCAAGCACTATTGATACTGAGAAAAGCATCCTAAATGTACCCTCATAAATTTCGCAAGCATTCAAAAAGCACTCCAATTATACTCTACAAAATGGACAAAGATCTTAAAAGCAAGTGCAATATACTCTGGATATAGTCTGTATATACTATGAAAGTACTCTGAAGTATAAAAAAGCACTCAAAAGCTATCTGTTTATTGATATAGATAGTGCTTTTGAGCCTGTTTTCGCAAGTTTTACAGTATGTTTTACCATTATTTCCCCAAAGAATTTCTTATAACAACTCAAATTCTTCCTGACTGATACAAAAATGTTCCAGGATCACCTCCAACTCTTTGTGTGTATAATAATGCGCTCGTTTATTTCTTGTCAACAATTCAAGTTTGTTATTAAATTCCGGAGACAGTTTTATTTCTTTTCGGAGCAGCTGCATCGCTGCATTTATATTTGAGCTTTGTGGATATAATTTAATGGCCAAATCTTGTTTCAATACCGTTCTTCTAAATATCATTTTAATGAGTCATTTTTGTGTTTCTCTGATTCAATTATAGAGAAATAGAATGCAATTTCAAAAGGAATGTAGAACATGGTAATAAATAGTAATAAAAGTAAAAACGCTTGATATTTAGATAGTAATAAATAGCAGTAAAAAGAAAAATACCAAGAATTATAACTGTGATGTAATTTGGTCTGTATTCAATAATATTTACTTGCGCTCAATTAATAACCACAAAAACGATAAAATACGTTACGATACGTTCTTTTACTACCATTTACTCGCATTTACTATCAGATCCTATCTTTAACTATAAAGTGAGTGTACTGTATTGCTTAGGTTTGCGTCATGAAAATTTAATATCTAACTAATAATCGTATAAAAAATGAGCAAAACAGTAGTTATTGTTGATGAGCATCTCTTTAATAAGTTAATGGGTAAGATCGACCATATTAACGATAAGATTGATAGTATAAGTGTTGCAAAGAATGATGGTTTTAAAGATAGGTGGTATGTAACCGAAGAAGTATGTAAACTATTAAATGTTAGTAGGCGAACTTTGCAAACCATGCGCGATAATAAAATCATTGCCTTTAAGAAAACCGGACGCAA
>JAFMVE010000020.1 GCA_025499705.1 Carboxylicivirga caseinilyticus | reverse complement strand
TACTAAATATCAAGCATATAAACAAATAATTAAGAAGATAAAATACTGATTATGAACAAAAAAAGAGGGCATCCGTTTTTGGACACCCTCTTTTTATAGTATATATTGCCAAAATAAATATTCGGGATCCGTTTTGTCAAATCCTTCACTTAAATATAAATTCTGAGCTACAGGGTTGTCTGTTCTGACTTCAAGGGTGATTTTACAACATTCATTTTTTAGTGCAACATCTTTAACTGCACTCATCAATTTTCTTCCAAAACCTTTACCTCTTTCTTTTTTAAGAACAATAAAATCATGAATATTCAAAAGAGGGGCAGCTCTAAATGTAGAGAAAGCATAAAAGCAATTGGCTAAACCAACATAGTTATTACCTTCTTTAAGTAAGACCCCGCAATAATTGCTTTGCTTTTTTAGACCTTCTTTCATCAATTCAAAAAGATCTTCACTTAAAACGGTTTCTGAACCCATCGGGTCTTGCATGTAGGCATTCATAAGCAAGAAAAGAGCATTCTGATGCTCTTTCTTAGTTAAATCTACAATTTCGTAAGTTGATAAATTGGTATTCATTTTTACAAATTAAACTTTAAATCTCCAGGCATCAATTTCGTATTTTTTTATTCGAGTACCTAACATTCTTTCAGTAATTTGTAATACTTCTGCTGCCTTGGTAATATTTCCTTTTGTAGTGGTAAGTGCATCGCGTATTAATTGCTTTTCAACTTGCTCTATTATAGGAACCATACCGCCTTCAATCTGTGTATTGGTTGAGTCGGCTGTTTGAAGAGTAGGAGGTAGGTCGTAACTATGAATTACATCATCCTTACACATAATACAGGCTCTTTCGATTACATTTTCCAATTCACGGATATTGCCCGGCCAGCGATGTACCATAAGCATATTGATGGCAGAAGTTGTTATTCGTTTGATGCTTCTTCCATTCTTTTTGTTAAACTTATCTATAAAGTGGTCAACCAAAATTGGAATATCATCACGTCTTTCTCTTAATGGGGGTATGAATATTGGGAATACATTGATACGATAGTATAAATCCTCACGATATTCTCCTTTTTCAATTTGTTCTTCCAGGTTTCTATTTGTAGCTGCTACTATGCGAACATCTGTTTTTATTGTTTCAGTTCCACCTATTCGCTCAAATTCTCTTTCCTGAATTACACGAAGTAACTTTACCTGTGTTGGAAGTGGTAAATCACCAATTTCATCCAGGAATATTGTTCCTCCATGAGCCAGTTCAAACCTTCCTTTTCGCTGCTGGTCAGCACCTGTAAAAGCACCTTTCTCGTGACCAAATAATTCACTTTCGATTAACGACTCAGGTAATGCTGAACAGTTAACCTTAATCAGGTTTTTATTTTTTCTGTTACTATTATTGTGAATGGCCTCGGCAAATAACTCCTTTCCAATACCACTCTCGCCACGTAGCAATACGGTACTGTTAGTTTGAGCAACACGGTTAACTAAGGCAAACAGGTCCTTCATTTTACCAGAATTGCCGATGATATTATGCCGATTGGTTTCTTTAATCTGATCCTGCAGATTTCTATTTTCTTCACGTAAACGCTCAAGCTCCTCCATCTTAGCTTGTTTGTAACGAGCTGTTTTTGCAATCATGGAGCCTATGATGCTTAGTAATTGGATGTCTTCAGACCCTTCTATTTTTGGGTTAAAAACTTTAATAACACTTAAAGCTCCCGATACAATATTGTCAAGCAATAATGGAACACATATATATGTAAGTTCTTGTCCGTTTTTGGTAAGTTCAGCTTTTGTTTTATTGATAAATAATTTAGATTTAGATATCTCAGGTATAACAACGGGTTTTGCTAATTCAACAACTTTACCAATAATACCTTCACCTAAATTGTATTTTCCTCTTGCTTTTTGAGATTCGCTTAATCCATAAGAGGCTTTAATTAATATTTGTTGATTTTCGCGGTTAAAAATTGTTACAAAGCTTCTTTCTGCATTAAGGTGTTTTACTAAAGAAGCCATAATGGGGGTTAGGTCATTATTTAATTCTTTACTTTCAAGCAATCGCTGGCTGATATCAAAAAGTAATGTTAACTCTTTGAATCCATAACATTCATCACCAACTTTTCTACATCTGAATTCCATAGGCTTTGTTGTCGTGGTTGTATTAGATATGTCAAAAATACAAATTATTCGATACAACCCCTTTGAATTGTAGCTTAAAACAGTTAATTTATAATAAATATAAATTTAAACCCCTTAAAAAGTTCTCAAATGTAAGGAGTGTTTTTGATTTTCTCGAATAAGGATTGATTGCCGGTTTTTACTTTTATCACAATTTATGTCAAAATAACGTTTGAGAGTTTATTTTGAATTAATGATTAAAAGGATTATTCTACTCTAATTTTGCTAGAGTATTTATTGTTTTATATTATCGTATTTGCTTGTATTTTTTGTTTATTTTATCAAATAAATATTTGAACAAAATACTCGGGTAGTCGTTTGAATGATATTGTTTAAAGATTATTTAATGAAAAAAACAGGTGTATTATTAGTTAATTTAGGAACTCCTGATAGTTTTTCCAGAAAAGACGTAAAGAAGTATCTGGCCGAATTTCTAATGGATGGTCGTGTTATTGATATTCCATATTGGAAACGTTTTTTATTAGTTAGGGGAATAATAGCCCCATTTAGGTCAAAAAAAGTATCAATAGAATATGAAAAGTTGTGGTTGGATAATGGATCACCCCTTTTAGTTTATGGAAAAGAATTAAAAGAGAAAGTACAGAATTTATTTATACGGAATGCAGCTAATGTTGAAGTTGAGCTTGCAATGAGATATCAAAGTCCTTCGATTGAATCTGCTTTAAACAAACTTAAACATAAATCCGTTGACCGAATTATTGTTTTTCCATTGTTTCCTCAATATGCATCGGCTACTATTGGTTCTGTTGCTCAAAAAGTAATGGAAATTATCTCTAAATGGGAAGTAATACCATCTATTGATTTTATAAATGATTACCATGAGGATTCTGAATATATTAATGCATTTGCAAAAAAGGTGAGTGACGATGTAATTAAATATAAACCTGACCATATTTTATTTAGTTACCATGGTATACCAGAAAGACACTTGGAAAATATACAAAAACAAAATTCTAATCTTTGTAGTTGGCCTGAATGTAGTTGTAGTCGTAAAAATGAAGTTAAAAGATATTGTTATAGGTCTGCTTGTTTCAATACAACCAGGTTAATTGCTGAAAGAGCTACCTTGGATATGAATACCTTTACTACTTCCTTTCAAAGCAGATTAGGTAAATCGCCATGGATTAAACCTTACACTGATGTCACGGTTGAGCAATTGGCGAGTAAAGGAATTAAAAACTTATTGGTTGTGTCGCCTTCTTTTGTGGCGGATTGTTTGGAAACAACACTGGAGATTGGTGAGCAGTATAAAGAATTATTTTTGGAAAAAGGAGGTGAGAAGTTTGCATTTACAGAAAGTTTAAACGCCGATAATAGTTGGGCTGAAGCAATTTATAATATTCTAAATCAAAGAATATAATTTTATGAATTTAGAAATTTTAAAAGCGTTATTAAAGTATAAAAAAGATGGTAGCCGTTGCTGCCATCTTTTTTATATAACTCAAATTTATAAAAAAAATCTACTGAAGTTAACTCAAATCCTATGCCAAATTAATTGACAAAAATAAATTAAAGTTGATTGGTGAAAATATAGCACTAGAAATATTATTAAATTAAATAAATGCGTGTTTGACAAGATGAATAATTCAAGGATTGAGAATATTAATATTCCTCTAACTATTTGTATTTCTTTAATGATAAAAAATAATGTTTTCTTAGGTTGGATTAGTTGACTTCTTTATTCAATTTAAATAAGAATAGTTGTATTGAATATTATTTTTACAGATAGATTGTTGACGTATTGATCAATAAATGTTATATTAAGTTTATGAATTGCTTTTAAACCCTTCCTAAACTTAATAAAATGAGTATTTTATATCAGAAACATTCCCGGTTTTCTAAATCAATACTTATACGTAATTTTAAAGGTGAGGTAGATGTTAATGAGATTATACGATCCTGGGAATATTTGCGAAATGAAAGTCTTTTAACGCACCAGCTAAAAGGCGTCATCAATAATCTTACAGAGTGTGATTTGGTAATGGATTTAAATTCCTTTAAACTGTTAATGTCATATTTAAATCAGCATGAATGCTTTTACTCTATAAAATTAGCTGTTGTTTGTGATAAACCTAAGTCAACTGTTTACCCAACATTAGGAGCAGAGAAAGAAAGTAAACTAAAGATTAAACCGTTTTCAACTGTAGATGCTGCCGTTCAGTGGATTATAGTTTGATTGGTTGAGATAGGATTTTGATATAGCTTGCAATGTAATTTTAAAAAACTACCATAGGGTTGAATACTTATGGTAGCTAAACATGTATACAATTTCAACCGAGAAAAGTGAATTAGATATAGATATGATTGTTCAATATCTTTCTGAAGACTCATACTGGGCTCAGGATAGAACAAAAGATATGATACAGGAATCTATTAATAATTCGTTATGTTATGGTATTTATAAAGACTGTAAGCAAATTGGTTTCGCACGGGTTATTACCGATTTTGTTGTTTTTGGTTGGCTGTTAGACGTTTTCATATTGCCCGGATATCAAGGTTGTGGAGTTGGTAAGTACTTATTGAAAGCAATAATGGAAGATGAAAAATTAATTAATGTTAAGCGTTGGCGCCTTGCTACTGCTGATGCTCATGGGTTTTATGAACAATTTGGATTTAAGTCACCGGCTAATCCTGAATATATTATGGAAAAATAACGTTATAGAGTTAGCTATACTTTTTTATTAACTCATTGCATAAATCTTTAGGTTTCTTTTTGAAAAAGGAGATTACTAAAGATATATTACTTAATGCCTCCATATTTTTATATAGTAAATACAATTTACACCTTATATTATTAAGCAAGTAATACATTACTTGCTTATTGCAAAATTGCGTTTTATCCAACTAATTATCTAATCTGCTTTTTTATTTGCGTAATGTATAATATTCAAATATTGATATTCTTTATATTAAATCCCGATCTATTCAGTGAAATTATTTTTTAGTCTCTTTTCGTTTATTGATTTTGCCTGCCACTTTAAGTTTATCTTGTATAAGGTTAAACTCAATCTATCTTCCTTTGATATATCCTGAATAATATATGTGTTTTTTACACTAAATGTAACATTAATGTGTTTTTTGAAGGATTGAATATATATTTAAGGGGGTTGTAATCAAATAATTGCATATTTTTTACTTCAAATGTTGCTTTAGAATAGGGTTTCTACATAAATGTAGGAAAATAGGTGCGTGCCAAAAAAGCAAAAAAATATTTTCAAAATTTTATAGTGCAGAATATCAATAAGATAGGATCTTTTTAAGATGGTTCTTTATATCATGATTTTTGTCATTGGCACATTGTGTGCTTTGACTCTTGCAAATAATAACCATTAAATATTAAGAGTCATGAGAAAAGTTGCAATTTACGGAAAAGGAGGAATTGGTAAATCTACCACTACTCAAAACACAGTAGCCGGTCTTGTTGAAATGGGTAAAAACGTAATGGTAGTTGGATGTGACCCTAAAGCAGATTCAACACGTTTATTACTTGGTGGCTTGGCACAAAAAACTGTATTGGATACTCTTCGTGAAGAAGGTGAAGATGTTGAATTGGATGATGTAGTAAAAAGAGGATACGGACAAGTTCGTTGTGTTGAATCAGGAGGTCCGGAACCAGGAGTAGGATGTGCTGGTCGTGGTATCATTACTTCAATTAACCTATTGGAACAATTAGGTGCATGGGATGAGAAATTCGAAACTGAGTACACTTTCTATGATGTATTAGGTGATGTTGTATGTGGAGGTTTTGCGATGCCTATTCGTGATGGTAAAGCTGAAGAAATTTACATTGTAGTATCAGGTGAGATGATGGCAATGTATGCAGCAAACAACATTTGTAAAGGTATTAAAAAGTATGCTCAAGCTGGTACAGTGCGTTTAGGTGGTTTGATCTGTAACTCACGTAAAGTTGAAAACGAAAGAGAAATGATCGAGCAGTTGGCTAAGCAAATCGGTACTCAAATGATTCACTTCGTACCTCGTGATAACATGGTTCAACAAGCTGAGATTAACAGAAAGACTGTTATTGAATTTGCTCCTGAGCATACACAAGCTAACGAATACCGTGCACTAGCAAAAGCAATCGATTCAAACGAAATGTTTGTTATTCCTGAGCCTCTTGAAATTGAAGAGCTTGAGAAATTATTGATCGATTACGGTATCGCTAACTAATAAAAACCTTTTACAGGTTGTGCTAAATTAAACTCAGACAAAATAACTACTAAAGAGAATCGACTATGTTAATGATAAAAGCGATAATTCGCCCAGAAAAAACAAGTAAAGTGTTAAAAGCTTTGTTCGAAGCTGGTTACATAGCTGTTACAAAAATGCCTGTTGTAGGTCGTGGTAAGCAGCGAGGAATCAAAATTGGTGATGTTACCTATGATGAGCTTCCAAAAGAAATGTTAATAATGGTGGTAAAAGACGAAGATAAAGACTTTGCAGTTACTACAATTATGGAGGCTGCTCGCACTGAGCCTAAAGGTGCTTTCGGAGACGGTAAGATATTTATTTCTCCTGTTGACGAATCGTACACTATCAGTAGAGGTAGTAAGGAACTTTAATCAATTAACCTGATTCTATGTAACTAACCGAAAGAGGTGCCAGGTACAATTCCTCTTTACAAGCTAAAGAAAAGTACTGATTTCGGTAAGTTTCATATGACCATTAAAAAACTAAGCAGATGAAATGTGTAATGGCCATAATTCGCATCGATAAGATGAACGAAACCAAAAGAGCTTTAAGAGATGCAGGTATCACTTCAATGACAGCATCAGGAAAAGTTTTTGGAAGAGGTAAAGGCTTATGGGATGCAAAAGTAATTGAGGGAGCTAAAAATGATACTCCTGAGGCACTGGAACTACTGGGTAAAGAACCGCGTCTACGTCCACAAAGGGTAATCCAAATCATTATCCCTAATAATAAAGTGGAAGCATGTGTTGAAACAATTATCGAAGCCAATCAAACTCCTTCTCCAGGTGATGGTAAAATATTCGTTCTTCCAGTTAGCGAATCCATCAGAGTTAGAACCGGTGAAAGAGGTGATTCAGTGTTGGACATTTAAAAAAAGAGTGCAATGGTAAAAAAGAAAGATATCACAAAAGGATTACCTGATCCATCCCCACTTATGGATGAGATCCTGGCAAAATACCCTACAAAAATTGCTAAGAAGCGTAAGAAAGGGATGGTAATTAACGATCCTTCTGAGGAGCAAGAAATTCAGGCTAACATTCGTACTATTCCTGGAATTATAACTCAAAGAGGTTGTACTTACGCAGGTTGTAAAGGGGTAGTTTTAGGACCTACAAGAGACATTATTAACCTGGTACATGGTCCAATTGGATGTAGTTTCTACGCATGGTTAACCCGTCGTAACCAAACCCGTCCAGCTGAGGGAGAAGATAACTTCATGATGTACGCTTTCTCAACTGATATGCAAGATGAGAACATCGTATTCGGTGGAGAGGCAAAATTGAAAGATGCTATCCGCGAAGCAATGGAAATTTTCAACCCAAAAGCGATAGGTATATTCTCAACTTGTCCGGTAGGTTTGATTGGTGATGATGTTCATGCAGTAGCTCGCGAAATGAAAGCAGAAACCGGAATCAATATCTTTGGTTTTAGTTGTGAAGGATACCGTGGTGTATCACAGTCTGCTGGTCACCATATTGCCAATAACCAGGTGTTTAAAAACGTTGTAGGTCTTAACGATCGCGATCGTAAAGGTAAATTCCAGATTAACCTGTTAGGTGAATATAATATTGGTGGTGATGCTTTTGAATTAGAGCGTTTATTCGAAGAAGCTGGTATTGAGTTATTATCTACTTTCTCAGGAAACTCTACTATCAAAAGTATGGAATACTCGCACACTGCTGACTTAAACCTGGTAATGTGTCACCGTTCTATCAACTACATCGCTGAGATGATGGAGACAAAATACGGTATTCCATGGTTCAAAGTTAACTTCATTAGTGCTGAAGGTACTGCTAAGTCACTTCGTAAAGTAGCTGAGTTCTTCGATGATGCTGAACTAACAGCTAAAGTAGAAGAGATTATTGCAAGAGAAATGGCAAAAGTTGAAGCTGTTAAAGCAGCTGTGAAGCCAAAAACAGAAGGTAAACTAGCCATGATGTTCGTAGGAGGATCTCGCGCTCACCACTACCAGGATCTTTTCAATGAGCTAGGAGTTACTACCGTATCAGCAGGTTACGAATTTGCTCACCGTGATGACTACGAAGGACGTCACGTGATTCCAGATATAAAAATTGATGCAGATTCACGTAACATCGAAGAGATTACTGTTACCAAAGATGAAGAGCTTTTCCGCGACGATCTTGTTGCTAAAAAAGAAGCGGCTGTTGCAAAAGGTATGGAATTCAGCGATTATGTTGGAATGATGCCTGAAATGAAAAAGAATTCATTGGTAATTGATGATGTTAACCATTGGGAAACAGAAAAGTTAATTGAGTTCTACAAGCCAGACATGTTCTGTGCAGGGATTAAAGAAAAATATGTGGTTCAGAAATTAGGGGTGCCTTTGAAGCAGTTACACTCTTATGATTATGGTGGTCCATATGCCGGATTTGAAGGTGCTATCAACTTCTATAATGAAATGGAAAGAATGTTGGGTACTGATATCTGGAAAATGGTTGATGCACCATGGAAATCAGAACCAGAGATTGTAGGTAGTTTCGCTTTTAACGGATAGGAGGATACATTATGTTATTACGTCATACAACAGATAAAGTAAAAGAAAGAAAGGCTTTAACCGTAAACCCGGCTAAAACTTGTCAGCCGGTTGGAGCCATGTACGCAGCCCTTGGTATTCATGGATGTTTACCACATAGCCACGGTTCTCAGGGATGTTGCTCATACCACCGAAGTGCTTTAACACGTCACTATAAAGAGCCAGTAATGGCAGCCACCAGTTCATTTACCGAAGGTTCTTCTGTATTTGGTGGACAAAGTAACCTTTTGCAGGCGATTGGTAATATCTTCCAAATTTATGAGCCAGATATTATTGCTGTTCACTCAACTTGTTTATCAGAAACTATTGGTGATGACCTTGCTCAAATCGTTACAAAAGCTCGTACTGACGGTAAGGTACCTGAAGGAAAGCATGTAATCCAGGCTCCAACACCTAGTTATGTAGGTAGTCACGTTACAGGTTACGCTAACATGTTAGAAGGTATTGTAAAATATTTCCCTACAAAAACTGATAAACTGATCAATCAGATCAACCTATTGTCAGGATGGGTAGAGCCTTCAGATATGAAAGAGTTGAAGCGTATCATGGGCTTGATGAAAGTAAACAATGTATTGTTACCTGATACTTCTGATGTTTTGGATACTCCAATGACCGGTAAATACGCCATGTATCCAAAAGGAGGAACTACCATTCCTGAAATGGTAAGTATGGGTGACAGTCTTCATACTTTAGCTCTTGGAGAATGGGCAACGAATAAAGCCGCTATTGCTTTGGATAACAGCTGTAAAGTAGCCTTTACTCAGGAGGATTTACCAATCGGTATCAAGGCGACAGACCGTTTCATTCAAGCGCTATCTAAAGTAGCTGGTGTTTCTGTACCAGAATCAATCAGCGACGAGCGTGGTAAACTAATGGATTTAATCACTGATATGCACCAATATCTTTATGGTAAGCGTGTAGCCCTTTTTGGCGATCCTGATCAATTAATTCCATTAACTGAGTTCTTATTAGATATGGATATGAAACCTGTATACATTGTATCTGGTACTCCTGGTAAGAAATTCGAAAAACGCATGAGCGCATTGTTAAGCGAACGTTGTCCGGAAGCTAAATTTAAAAATGGACCACAAGCTGATATGTTCCTGTTGCACCAATGGATTAAAGAAGAAGGAGTTGATTTGTTAATGGGTAATACATATGGCAAGTATATTGCTCGTGATGAAAACATTCCTTTCGTTAGAATGGGATTCCCTATCCTTGATCGTGTTGGACACAGTTACTTCCCAACTTTAGGTTACATGGGTGGTATCCGTATCTTAGAAAAAATGCTTAACGAGATCATGAGCTACCAGGATGCTACTTGTCCTGATGAAAAAGTAGAATTGGTTATGTAATTGCAAATTTTTGAGCCTAATACTAATAATGCATTGATGAGGAGGAGCAGGAGAAGTTTTTCTCTACCTTTTATGACACATTCCAGTTTTTAAATATTCGTCTCCTGCTTCCTTTCTTCGTCAATTCATTATCTCATCAAACAAAAAAGTTTGTTTGAATAAACTAAAAAAATACCGGAAAGAAGATAGCCCACAAATTTTGAAATGTGTCTGCTTAACATTCTCTCTATTATTGATTGACCTTTGTAATGCATTTACACCATTTACTCTTGACATTTCAAAAGGGCTCCTTCACCGGTTAAATAAAAAGAAAATTAACCTATAAAAATGACGACGATGGAAAGGTTAATAAAAGAAAGAGATAATCAAATTCATACCATAGGAAGCTCAAAGCATGAGGTAGCCTGCGAAAAGAAAAGTCTGGCAGGTAGTGTTAGTCAAAGAGCTTGTGTTTTCTGTGGATCAAGGGTAGTACTTTACCCAATTGCTGATGCTTTACATTTAATTCATGGCCCTATTGGGTGTGCGGCCTACACCTGGGATATCCGTGGAGCAATGTCATCAGGACCTCAGTTACACCGCCTTAGTTTCTCAACCGACCTTAGAGAAAAGGATGTAGTTTTTGGTGGTGAACCCAAACTTAAGAAAGCCTTAACAGAACTTATTGAAGCCTATAAGCCTAAAGCAGCATTTGTATACTCTACCTGTATTGTGGGTGTAATTGGCGATGATGTGGAAGCTATTTGTCGCGAAGTATCAAAAGAGCAAGGTATTGATGTTATACCTGTAATGGCAGAAGGTTTTAAGGGTACTAAAAAAGATGGATATAAAGCGGCTTGTGATGCTTTATCTACATTGGTTGGTACCGATAATGATTACGAAGCTCCTGAATACAGTATTAATATTTTAGGTGATTTTAACCTTGCTGGTGAGCTTTGGATTTTGAAAGATTATTACGAAAGAATAGGAGTTAATATCATTACATGTCTAACAGGTGATGGTAGAATAAACGAAATACGTAAAGCTCATAAAGCTTCTTTAAATGTTGTGCAATGTTCAGGTTCAATGATGCACCTGGCCAAAGAGATGAAAGAGAAATACGGTATTCCGTTTAAAAAAGTATCCTATTTTGGTATAGAAGATATGTCAGAAGCCTTGTACGAAGTAGCAACTTTCTTTAAAAATGAAGAGATGCTTAATAAAGCCCGTACTTTGGTTTCAAACGAAATACAAGAGCTGATTCCTGCTCTGGAACCATATAAAAAGAAATTAACTGGTAAAAAAGCTGCCATTTATGTTGGAGGGGCTTTTAAAGCCATCAGTCTTGTAAAGGCATTGCGATTGCTGGGAATGGAAACGGCAGTAGTGGGTTCGCAAACTGGTAACCAGGATGATTATAACCTGTTAACCAAACTTTGCGACAAGGGTACTGTGATTGTTGATGACTCAAATCCAAATGAGTTATCAGAATTTGTAAAAGAAAAAGGAGTTGACTTATTCATTGGAGGTGTTAAAGAACGCCCCATAGCTTATAAACTGGGTTTAGGATTTTGCGATCATAATCATGAGCGTAAGGAAGCCTTAGCCGGATACGAAGGAATGCTAAATTTTGCCAAAGAAGTACATGCATCAGTTTGTAGTCCTGTTTGGCAGTTTTTCAACAGACCATCATCAACCAACGAAAATGAATAGCTATGGATAAGTTACCTAGATTAAAAGATATACGCCCATTTGTATCAACCCGTAACGCATGTAAATTGTGTTCTCCATTGGGCGCCAGTATTGCCTTAAAAGGCATTGAAGGATGTGTTCCTGTTATTCATGGTTCACAAGGGTGTGCCACATACATCCGTCGTTATATGATTAGTCATTATAAGGAGCCTGTAGATATTGCTTCATCAAATTTTAGTGAAGAAACAACCATTTTTGGTGGAGCTGAAAACCTGAGAGTTGCTTTAGGAAATGTAATTGGCCAGTACAAGCCAAAAGCCGTTGGTGTAGCCACAACCTGTTTAAGTGAAACCATTGGTGAGGATGTAGAGCTGATGCTGAATCATATCAAAGGCATGACTAATGATGAGGAATGGCCTGACTTGTTTACGGTATCAACACCAAGTTACCAGGGTACTCATATGGATGGTTTTCATGCCACTATTTTACAAATGGTAAAAAACTATGCCAAGGATAACATTAAAAACGAAAAAGTTAATGTGTTACCTAACCTGGTTTCACCTGCTGATATTCGTCATCTAAAGGAGATATTTACCGATTGTGGATTAGATGCAATTATTTTACCTGATTATTCAGATACTTTGGATAACGGTGCATGGGATAAATACTACAGAGTACCTAAAGGTGGAACTCCTATAAAAGATCTGAAATTATGTGGTGGAGCTAAAGCAACTTTCGAAATGGGTGAGTTTACAAAGGTTAGTGCAGGTAAAAATACCAGTGGAAACCTTAGTGCTGCAGCCTGGCTTGAGAAAGAACATGGAGTTGCTAAGTATCAAAGTATACTACCTATAGGAGTAAAGGCTACCGATGTTTTATTCAACAATATAGCCACTATAAGTAGTGAAGAAACTCCTGAAAAATATCAGGCTCAAAGAGCTCGTTTACTGGATTCATATGCCGATGGACATAAATATGTTTTTGGAAAAAAAGCCATTGTCTATGGAGAAGAAGATTTAGTGTTAGGCATCTGTGCTTTTCTTGATGAAATAGGAGTGGAAGTTATTTTAGCTGCAAGTGGAGCTAATAATAACCTTACCGAAAGATTAAAGTACCATTGCCCTTCAAACGCTGAAACAATAAAGGTTATGTCTGATTCGGATTTTGAGCAAATCAATGAACAGGCACACGAGTTGAAACCAGATTTTATTGTTGGTAACAGTAAAGGTTATTACATAGCCAGAGAACTTGAGATTCCTATTATTCGGGTTGGATTTCCAATTCATGACCGTTTGGGCGGACAGCGAATTAAGCATTTGGCATACGAAGGAACACAGGAATTATTCGACCGAATAGTGAATTCATTGATTGAATACAAACAGGATAATTCACCAATAGGATACAAATACATTTAATATAAATCGATTATAAACCTCTTTAAATATACTCTCATGAAAGATTTTTCTAAACATCCGTGTTTTAACAAGGGAGCGCATCATACTAATGCAAGGGTTCATTTGCCGGTAGCACCTCAATGTAATGTGAAGTGTAACTACTGCAATCGTAAGTTCGACTGTGTAAATGAGAGTAGACCCGGAGTTACCAGTAATGTTCTACAGCCAGAACAAGCTCTGGAATATGTAAAGAAGTTAAAGAATATTATGCCCGAACTTACCGTGGTTGGTATCGCTGGGCCTGGTGATCCGTTTGCCAATGCGGAGAAAACCATGAAAACACTTCGCTTAGTGAAGGAAGAATTTCCGGATATGTTGTTGTGTGTTTCTACCAATGGCTTGAATGTTGGGCCTTATATTGATGAATTGAAAGAACTGGATGTATCTCACGTAACCGTTACCTTAAATAGTTTCCGTCCTGAAACATTAGAGAAAATATATGGATGGGTACGTTACGATAAAAGAGGTTATTTCGGTAAAAGTGCCGGAGAAGTTCTTTTGGAGAACCAATTGGCAGCCATTAAAAAGATGAAATCTTTAGACATGGTTGTAAAAGTTAATTCGATTGTTATTCCTGGTATTAACGATCATGAAATAGAAGAAGTAGCAGAAAAAATAGCGGAACTGGGAGTGGATCTGATGAATACAATTCCTTTGTTTCCTGTTAAAGATACGCCATTCGAGGACTTAAAAGAACCATCGTCGGAGTGGATGAAAGCATTGCGCCAAAGAGTTGAAACTTATTTGCCACCTATGTCACATTGTGCACGCTGCAGGGCCGATGCAGCGGGACTATTAGGGAAAGACTCAGCTGAAGCGGCGCAATTGCTTTCTGAAGCTGCAAAACTTACCATAAATGATGGAGAAGAAAGACCTTATGTGGCTGTTGCCAGTATGGAAGGTATATTGGTTAACCAGCATTTAGGAGAAGCAGACCGAATTCATGTTTTTAAAGAAACACCCAATGGTTATAAACTGGTTAATATCAGAACAACACCAGACAGAGGAGCAGGAGATAAGCGTTGGCTCGAATTGGCAGATACTTTAAATGATTGTCGTTCAATGTTGGTGGGTGGTATCGGACCTAAACCTTCAAAGATTCTTGCAAAAAGTGGAATCAAAATAGTTGAGATGAGTGGGATGATAGATCAGGGTCTGGATCATGTCTATAAAGGAACAGAATTAAGAACGCTCTGTAAATCTGAAGTATTTAAATGTGGTTCAGGTTGCACTGGTAATGCTTCTGGTTGTGGTTGATATTTTATAAGTAGAACAGTTTTTAGGCAGAAGGCAGAAGTGTTGGTTATGACGAAATAAAATCTTAATACTTCTGTCTTGTTAATTAATAAAGCAAATAACAGACATAAATAAACTAAACAAATAAAATCGAATCGTATGAAAAAGCCGGATTATCACATTTTAGTATGTAATTCCTTCAGAATGGCAGGCGATGCGCAAGGTTACTGTAATAAAAGTGGAGCAGTTGATCTGATACAGTACCTGATGGAAGAGTGTGACGACAGAGGTCTTGATGTTACTGTTTCAACAACAGGATGTTTAAATGTTTGCTCACAAGGACCAATTATGGTTATTCATCCAAATAACCTTTGGTATGGAGGTGTTACTGAAGAGCGCATCGATGAAATATTGGATGCACTTGAAGAAGGAGAAGCTGTAGAGGATTACTTGATTACAGACTAGTAATTAGGCAGATTTTAAAATATAAATTTAAATTCCTTTGTTATGGCCTACAAATTAATTGATACGACTTTGCGTGATGGAGAACAGGCTCCGGGTGTTTCTTTTTCGTTAAAGGAAAAGATGGAAATTGCTGCTTTGCTTGATGAAGCAGGAGTTCAGGAGCTCGAAATAGGTACGCCTATTATCTCTGACAAAGAAGAGAAAGATATTAAGGCATTAATTGCACAGGGATTTAGATTTGATTCAACGTGTTGGGCGCGTGCAAACCGTGCCGATTTGGAAGCGTCGTTGCGCACAGGTGCAAAGCGGATCAATATTTCCTTCCCCGTATCTGCAATACATCTGGCGTCGATGAATAAAGATCGTTCCTGGTTAATGCAAACGCTTCAAACAATGATGAAAGAAGCCCGTGAAAGGTTTGAATTTGTTTCAGTGGGTGCTCAGGATGCATCGCGCACTGATCAGACATTTTTAAATGATTTTATCTCTCAGGCTATTAATTTGGGAGCTGATCGAATACGTCTGGCTGATACTGTGGGTATCATGAATCCGTTAAGTACAGCAGAAATGTTTAAACGTTACAAGGAGCTTTGTAATGGCGTTGAGCTGGAGTTTCATGCCCACAATGATTTGGGCATGGCTACAGCCAATACGCTGGTTGCATTGCAGTCTGGTGCAACATGCGTATCACTTACCGTTAATGGTCTAGGCGAGAGAGCCGGTAATGCTGCCCTGGAAGAAGTGGTTGCAGCGCTTCATTATTCGGTTCATCAGAATAATAGAATTAATCTGGAGACTTGTACCAGGTTAAGTAGTTTTATTGAAAAGGTTTCGGGCAGGAAGAATTCTGTTTCAAAACCAATTGTAGGAGAAAGAGTTTTTTCGCATGAATCAGGTATTCATTGTCGTAGTTTAATAAATGATCCAATGAGTTATCATGCATTTAATCCAAATGATATTGGTCAAAATAGCAGATTTATCATTGGAAAACATTCAGGTAGTGCAGTAATTCAATCTGTACTAAGCGAAGTAGGTGTTCATTTATCTAAATCAGAATCTCAAAAAGTTCTGGATGCAATCAAAGAACGTGAAAAGAGTTTGAACGGTGAGGTAGATAAAGATGAATTGTTCGCTATTTATAAGCAATTGTTTAATTAGTTTTAAATATGGTGTGGCAGAATCAAAAACACTAATTGAACAAGGCTTTAAGTATTGTAAGCATGTTGAGGGATTTAAAACTTCTAAATTATTAACCATACCCATTTTGGTTAATATGGCCGGAATGGCAGGTGAATGTTTACTCGGTGGGTTATCTCAGAAATATCAGTTAATTGCCGATCATGGTGATATTATAAGTCATCTTACCCTTTTAAAAACAGTATTGATTATTCCAGAGGACGTTGAGACGGCCTCTCAAAATATTGCCCGAACAACTACGATGTGTAGCATAAATACAAATGACGAAATTGTATTGGGAGAATTGGCAAATGATATTAAAATCTTGAAAGAGTGGGTTGCAGATAAAATTAGAGAGGTTTGAAAAATGCCTGCAACCTTAAAGAAAATGCGCATGACGAAACGGTAGTCATGCGCTTTTTTACTTTTTCACAAACTCTAAATTTGAAGTTATCCCATCAATTGTTATTAAACAAATATATGCTCCCATGTGTAAATGGCTAATATCAAGTGTAACATTGTTTCTGGATTGCAATGCAATACATCCTGAAAGGTCATAAACTTCTATCAGCAATTCTTGATACGTTCTGTTCATTATGATATTTAAATGGTCATAAGCTGGATTGGGGTAAAGAATTGGATCGATAGTGACAACAGTATTTATGTCAAGGTCCGTACTTGAATCGCAATAATCAATTCTAGGATTTGTTTGACTATTACAAGGAGAATTGTATTTCGATTGATTATATATAGAAATGGGAATATCACTCCAGGATAAAGCTTGTACCAATCCCATATCAATTTGTTCTGTACTTCCATTGCCCAACGCTATTTGCTTTGCTGTTACATTACCAGTAAAGGTATAATCAGCCAATGCATCCAGCAATCGAAAGGTTACATAATAGTCTAGGGCATCAAATTCACTATCACCAGTATATTGTGCAGGAAGAGTATGGTCAGCTTCATAATTGTATCCTTCAATTGTTGATGAATAAGCTATGAGACAATCTTTATTCTCCTTTCCAATGGAAATATTATTAAAAATGTCCATTCCCATACGATGATCATTTGATGTGTCATCATCATATATAACAGTTAAAAGATTACAGTCATTTGGGAAGTTCTGTAATTCCTCTTGTGTTATTTCCAACGCATACCAAGGAGCCGAACAATACATAAAACGTCCGTTTTCTCCCCAGTTATTTTGGGTGAATAATTTATACGCATTGCATGGAGTAGCTCCGCCACCAAATGATTGACCAAAGAAACCGACCTGAGTTGTATCGATAATTGATTTTGCTGTTCTAGCAGCTTTCATAAAGCCATTTCGTAGTGTTACATAACGTTCAGTGTTATCTATCCCAATTGATTTATAAGGAACAAATACAACAGCAAATCCTCTGGATGCAATATGTCGAAGTGTTTCAATGTGATAAGCGGTATCTACTGATGCATAACCGTGTGAATAAAAAACCGTAGGGACCGGAGTTGTAATATCAGAAGGATAAAAAATAGAGATATCTCTTAATAGCCAATAATCATTAGTGATATTTAGTACTGAGACGTCATGTGTACCATTGGCACCGTATCCTTCATAAATTGGTTCGATGGGTCCTTGATATTGTGCCTTAATAGATAATGTTATTAAGCAAGTTGCTAAAACAAAAAAATATTTCATGAGTCGGTTTTGGCTCAAATGTAAGTAATTTTAATACCACCCCACAATTTGCAATATTGTAGCAGAAATTACTGTTGTAATAGCAGCAACTCCAATTGCCAGACTACTAACGGCGCCTTCTGTTTCACCCATTTCAATGGCTTTGGTCGTTCCCAAAACATGAGCCGCGGTACCTAATGTTAAACCTTTGGCAATAGGGTGGGTTATTTTAAGTATTTTATATAATATTTTCGCTATTGCAGCTCCCAATAATCCGGTAATAATAATGGAAATAACAGTAATGCCTTCTACTGCATTTAAAGAGTTACTTAATGCAATGCCTATTGGAGTGGTTACAGAATGTGGTATAAGTGAACGTTCAAGTACATCATTTAAATGAAAAATACGAGATAATATAATCACAGAAATAAATGAGGCAGCCACTCCACTAATAATACCTCCAATAATTGAGTATTTATGTTGTACTAATAATTTTCGCTGTCGGTATAATGGTAAAGCCAATACAACTGTTACCGGACCAAGAAAAGCATGAATAAAACCTGCTCCTTTAGTATAATGTTCATATGGAATGTTGAGTTGAGTAAGGAATATAATGATTGCAAATGCACTTATCAGAAGTGGATTAATCCAGTTTTTTTTATGGCGTTTACGTAACCATATACAACCAAAATATAGTCCAAGTGTTAACAAAATTCCAAATAAGTGTGTATTTGTCAGGGCTTCAGTCATCATTCTTTTTTTTAATTAAAAACTGTGTTATAAGACCTGTAATAATCATTACAAATAAAGTTGATAAAACAATGGTACTAATGGTTGCGGCCAGATGCCCTTCCAGGAATTGATATGAAACCATTACACTAACTCCAGCAGGAATAAAGAAAAATGGCATATTATCAAGTAGGAAAGAGGCAGTTTCTGCTATATGTTCCTCTTTCACCAATCCTAACAGTAAAAAAGTTAGTAGTATCAACATGCCAATAATACTGCCTGGTAAGGGTAAAGAAAGTGCTTCACTTAATAATTCTCCGGCAAAATTGATTGAAAGGATAATCAGAAGTTGTTTAAATATTTTCATTCCCCGCAGTTAAAATCAGATATCATGCAAAAATAACACAATTATCAAAACAATTAGAACTGCCTTTGCTTATTGATTTATTTAATTTTTAAGAACAGTTTTTTCCTGTATCAATTGTAACCACTGATATAATTGAATAGCTGCTTGTGAAAGGTTTTCTCTGCTACAATCTCCACTTTGCTTAAGCAATATCCTATGGTATTTATGAGTTCGATTATTCAGTATATAAGCTGAATAAACAATGGTGCCGGCATCAGCCATCTCACATTTAAGGTCGGAAATTGGTCCTATTGAGGCCTGATAGATTTTAGCGGCTTTATCTATAATCTCATAATTATCAATAGAATGTGTAATTGAATCGGTAAATGTAAGATTTTCATTCATTGCTTCTTCATGAAAAGTTCCATCATCTTCGATAAAATTCCATTCACTTGGGTTGTTGTAATAGTATATATTGCCCGAACAGTCAATCAGAAAACCATTGTGTTGATACACCCATGCATAATTTAGATACTCTACCTGAAATAGAATTCTTTGATTATTTGGTAAGATTTCAGTGTCTTTCTGACAAGATGTGAGCAAAAAAATTATGAAAAAAGTAAAAATGGAAAATAAGATTCTTTTCATCATATCTGTTTTATTCATTGATGAAAAGATAAATACATGGTTGCGTATTAAATGATAAAATTAAGCGTTTTAGTAGTTACAATTTATATCTCGTTTTATTACCTCAATACGGTGAAATAAAGCTGATGTTAAAGTGTTAAGAGTTTAGTAAGGGTATGGAATCAAGATAATTATTTTTCCATAGTGCGGTTTGAGTTATATTATCAATGTTGCCTCCGGAAAGGATGATCATAACACGTTTTTTATTTTTTTGTGTTTTCAACCATTGAAAAGCAGCTTCCATTGCCATGGCACTGGTAGGTTCTATATGCAATTTTAACAAATGAGTTAGCCATTGGGTCCAGTAAATGATTCTAGACTCACTTACCTCATAAAATTCATCCAATTGTTTAAGATATTCAAAAGTGATATCACCAACCGACATTGTCATTGCACCATCTGCAAGTGTGTCTGGCGTTGCATTTAGTTTCTGAATAGAACCCTGTCTTAATGATTCGGCAGCATCATTGGCATTTAATGGCTCTGCACCAACAACTTTAGTCTTAGGTGATAAAGAACGGGTTGTGATTAATGTTCCTGATAATAAGCCACCTCCACCACATGGGGCACAAATGGCATCAATAGTTTCTACTTGTTTCAGAGCTTCAAATGCAGCAGTACCCTGACCAGCGATAACCTGTTCGTGGTTAAAAGGGTGAATCCAATACGTGCCTTTGTCAAGTGAAGCTTGTTTAACTTTTTCGTCGGTGATAATTCTATTCTCAGATAAATCAACTAGCGCACCATACGCTTGCGTAGCCTGTACTTTTACTTTAGATGCATAAGCCGGCATATAAATAGTTGACGGAATATTAAACTGACTTGAAGCATAAGCAACAGCCTGAGCATGATTTCCTGAACTATTGGCAATTATTCTATCAGGTTTGATATTATTTTCTATTAACCACGAAACTGTATTACATGCTCCTCGTGCCTTAAACGCTCCAATTTTCTGAAAACATTCAGCTTTAAATAAAATGCTATGTCCTAGCCAATCATTTAATAATGAAGATTGTATTACGGGTGTTTCATTAATGAACGGTTGAATACGACTACTGGCATTTTTTATATCCTCGATTGCTAGCGGCATATTGAATAATATTTGGATTCAATAAATATATATAAAATCAAAAAAAGGATGAAAGCTTAAGCAATCATCCTTTATAATGTCTAAAGATATTAATTATCAGATATGATCTTAATTTTCTTTATTCTGTAAAGAAGCAATATAATCCCAATCTGCTTGATTAACACCAAAAATGCTATTGGTTAACTTCCAAACAGATTGCTGAATCTTACCTTGAATAACATTATAGTCAGACATGTTATCGCTGAATTCAGAAATATCTATTTTTTTAGGTTCCAAAGCGTTGACTAAATCCTTGAAGGACTTAGAAGCTGTAACACCTCTGATTATATATGTGTCAACAGTTCTACTTGCTGGTCTACCTTCATTTAAACATTGTAAATAAAATTTAACTTGAACCTTACTATGGCCAAGTACATGTATTCTGATGGTTTGCATACACATTCCACTTTGTCCATCTTCTTCTAAACATTCAAAAATAGTTCCACCTTTAATTTCTATATCACAATCTTCGGCATTAGCATTTCCAAAGGTTAGTTCACATTGTACCTGACTACCACAACCTCTTTCTCTTCTATCTGAAGTTTTCTTTAAAGAAAGGTCGACATCAGTAATTTCAATTGAAGAAAGTCCTGTAATGGCAGACATTTCAATTCCAGCTGGCAATACAAAGGCTTCTGAGATTTCAAAATCACCGGGTGTTTCACCCATACCAGGGATGTTTCCTGATTCAATTTCAGTATTTTCTTTCTCACACGAAGCAAGAAAAGTCATCCCAATTGTTAAAATAATAACAAACAGTTTTTGGCTAAGTCTAATCATATCTTATTTATTTAATTTGTTCCAATACTAATTCAGCAAAATTCTATTATTCCCAATTAAATGTCAATAGGGAAATGATTAAATTGAGATTAATTGTGACAGACGTGCTTAATTAAATGTCAAGTTGATATTCTAGGAACAATATTTAAGGTTTTCTATTTGTGTGTACTCTAGTTTTTATAACATAACTGTTCTTAAAAGCAATTAAATAGATTGTATATCATTTAATCTCGCAATTGGATGTTTAGATTATTTATTATACAAATAAAATTCTATGTACTTAAAACAATAAAAAAGTCCCAATTAATGGGACTTATACAAACATTCAGTCAATTGTGTTGTCGGAATGGGTTGGTTTGTATTGAAACATGACTTAATGCCATATTAATATTTTAGTTCATCTGGAACGAATTTAATGAATGACCAGGAAGGTTAACTTCCAGGTATTTCGTACCTATTTTTACAGTTATTTCTTTAGCCTCATAATTAAAATTTCCCGCAAATATTGATAATTTCCCTTGTGGATTTTTTATAATCATAACAGGCGTTTTTTCATCTTTATTATTTACAAAAGCCAAAATTTTGCTACCTGGAGTGATATATTGAGTATAATGTTTAACTGCAAAATATTCGGGAGTATAAGTTGCTGTTTTGGTTTTGGAATCCACACGGATAAGAGCATTTTGCTTCCAGCCCCAGCCACTTATTCCGTCATCACTCAAAATAGCATTCCAAAATGTATATTCTTCGCAACCGTTGCCCAGATAATGATTTATCAACTGAAAGGTGTGTTCTGCAGCACCCCAGTCAAATGATCCCCAGCCACATTCGCTTTCGGTTTGTACATATTTATAATTAGGATATTTCTCACGAAGTTTTGGAAGAATCTGACCACCTTCCCATTGAAATCCAACACCGTCAAATGTTTCAGGCATACGTGGATCCGATAAAACCTGATCAACAACATCATAACGGTTGGTATTTATGGTTCCAAAATATAATTTAACATCAGGATGTTGCTTCTTTAGGGCAGGAGCAAGATATTCAGCATTAAATTGTATAATCCCTTCAGGAGTCCAAGCACAGCCAGGGTAGGGAGTATAACTCCAGGGTTCATTTTGGAACATTACCATATCAATATTTATCCCTTCTTCCTGATAAGCTGAAATAAATTTGCAGAAATAATTGGCATATGTTGTCAGATAACGTGGTTCTTGTATAAAGTAGTTATTAACTGTTATTTGATGCGGAAAAACACTGTTGTCTTTTTGTTCTAATCCTTCAAATAAAAGAAAATTCATTTTTGGATCCATTTCATTATACTGATCATTACTAACGACTGAGTAATAATGATTAATCTTCATCCAGGACGGAGGTGACCAAGGTGAAATCCAAAAACTTAGTTTCGGATTTTGCTCTTGTGCTGCTTTTATAAACGGAATTAGCGTAGTTTTATCCCTATCAATATTAAAGTATTTAAGCTGAAAGTCACCTGATACTTCATCGCAACTATACCAATCACGGGCATAATCATTGGCATTCATTGAAAAACGACCTAAAGTAAATTGCAAATCTCCACTTGGCGAGAATAAGTTTTTAAGGATTGATTCCTGTTCTTCTCTTGGAAGTAAGTTTAACGCATCCCAACCGCGTTCATTAAAACAAGTTCCCCAAGCTTTAAAGGTTACAATATGTTCATCTCCATTAACCTCAAGAATAGGCTCAGTTGATGACTTTGATTGTAATTTAACTTTCGATTGTTGCCAGGTATTTCCTTCCGTACTAACGGTCCATGTTAATGTTTGAGCTTTAACTAATAAGGAAGTAATACTAAATAGAATAATTAGAAAGGTTATTTTCATGATTGTTCTTGAATATAGTTACATTATATAATCACAAATTTATTGGCTTACAGTTGTTAATCATGTAGTAAATTCGTCAATTACAACCAGAAAATAATCAATAAAGAAATATGAGTGATTATTCCGATTAATGATTAGATATTATATGCGAACTGAATAATTCATGGTTGTTTAATGCCTTTAAATCCCAAAGAATTGTCAATTTTCTGATTTATATTTTTGAAACTAATTGTAGAAAAATAAGGTTATGTAGAAGATTTCATATTGTTAATTGCTTCTTCTATTAAAGTTCTGACTGATTTTTTAATTCCAAATTGAGAAATAGCAGTATCTATGCCGGAGACAGTATGAATTTGAAATCTTTTATACTTTTGAAACGATTCCAATAAATTACTGAAAACAACTTGATTTGGTGTATGAGTTAAAAAAACGATTATTCTTTTCGTTTGTAATGATGGATGCTTCCGGATGTTATCTGCAAATATTCTTATTTCATCCATATCTATATTAAATTCAGCTTCTCTGAAATCAAAAAGGGATTTAAGATTTGAATTATAATCCTTATCCGATAAACTCTGAATAATATTTGTATACAGATCATTAATAAGAACTTTATTTCTGAAATATCGAATTATCAGGTTATGCTCTTTCAAAATTTTATATCTGTGTACACAACTTTCCATTTAATGAATAATGTCAATAAATTATAAACAATCAGATAATGCAGATTGTATATTTAGGGAAAAGTATGGATTTGGGTGGACAGTTAATTTTTAGTTTCTAATTCAAATTTACTAATTATTTGGAGTAGGTAGTAAGATGTATCTTAAAATTTTAAATAGTTTTCACTTTTTGAACAAATTTACTTTATTGAATATAAAGATTTAACTTCTTACATTTGATTTTCCTAACAAAATGCATACGAAGAATTCACATAAACTTTTAAACCTTAATAACTATGAAAAGTATGAAGTGGGCTTTACTTGCTTTTTTTGCAGTATTTTTTGCTCAAAGTTTTGCTCAACCAGTTTGGATGAGATATCCTGCCATTTCACCTGATGGCAAACAAATTGTATTTTCTTTTAAAGGAGATATTTATAAAGTTGATGCTGAAGGCGGAATGGCTGTGCCGTTAACAATTCATCCATCTCATGATTACAGGCCAGTATGGTCTCCTAACGGAAAATCTATTGCATTTGCATCGGATCGTTATGGGAATTTTGATGTATTTATTATACCTGCAGAAGGAGGTAGTGCACGACGATTAACTTATCATTCAACAAACGAGGTGGCTTATTCATTTACACCTGATGGACAGAATATAGTTTTTTCAGGTAGGATTTTGGATGATGCCGCTTCAACACAGTTTCCATATGGCCGATTTTCAGAGTTATATAATGTGAACATTGAAACGGGTGATGTCAATCAATTATTAACCACACCTGCAGAGGAAGTTGTATATAGTACGAATGGTGATTTTATGCTGTACCAGGATTATAAAGGGTATGAAGACCCTTGGAGAAAACATCATACTTCAGCTGTTACACGTGATTTATGGAAATATAATATTGCAGATGGTTCGCATACTCAGTTAAGTTCATTTAAAGGTGAAGACAGGTATCCTGTATTGTCCTCAGATCAGCAAACCGTTTATTACTTAAGTGAGCAGTTTGGTACTTTTAATGTTTGTAAATTTCCTTTGAGTGATCCTGCAAAAGTGAGTCAAGTTTCGTCGTTTAAAAATCACCCATTACGATTCCTTACCATTTCAGAAAATGATGTTCTTTGTTATGGCTATAATGGTGAAATATATACACAAACACCCGGACAAGATCCTCAAAAGGTTAATGTTGAAATAAACCTTGATAATGGTGACAGTGAACTTGAATACATGAGTTTAAGCAGTGGTGCCAATGAAATGGATTTATCTCCGAATGGTAAAGAAATAGCCTTTATTGTAAGAGGAGAGGTGTTTGTAACTTCAACTGAATATGGAACTACTAAAAGGATTACTTCTACTCCTGAACAGGAAAGGTCAGTGAGTTTTAGTCCTGACGGAAGATCATTAGTTTATGCTTCTGAAAGAAATGGAAGTTGGAATTTATATCAATCAACAATAGTAAGTGATGATGATTTATATTTTTCCAATTCAACACTTATAAAAGAAGAACCAATCCTTGAGATTGATGAAGAAACCTTCCAACCACATTATTCGCCTGATGGTAAGGAAGTAGCTTATCTGGAGAACAGAGTCATATTAAAGGTAATTAATCTAAAGACGAAGGCTGTCAGAACTATTCTTGACGGTAAATATAATTACTCCTATTCTGATGGAGACCAGTGGTATCAATGGTCTCCTGATAGTAAATGGTTTTTAGTTGATTATACACCAAATCATTGGATGGTTAATGAAATAGGATTAGTGCCGGCTGATGGTTCAGGAAAAGTCATTAATATAACAAAAAGTGGATATGGTGATAACCGGCCACAATGGATGATGAAAGGAAATGCGATGATTTGGTTTACTGATAAAAATGGTATGCGAAATCATGGTAGTTGGGGTGCTACAGATGATGTATATGCTTTGTTTTTTAATCAGGAAAGCTTTGATCAGTTCAAACTGACAAAAGAAGAACTTGAATTGAAAAAAGAGGCAGAAAAAGAAAAGAAAAAAGATGATACATCTGACGATAAAAAGAAAGACAAAAAAGGGGATGATAAAGAAAAAGCCGATGAATTGATCAAAATTCAGATGAATGGATTGGAAGATCGTAAACAACGTTTAACCATTCATTCTTCATCACTTGCCGGAGCTTTGCTTTCTCCAGAAGGAGATAAATTATATTATTTAAGTCGTTTCGAAAAAGGTCATGATTTATGGGTACAGGATTTTAAGAAGAACGAGACAAAAAAAGTAGCAGTACTTGATGGACAAGGAGGTTATATGCAGGCCGATTCTTCGTTCAACAATATTTTTGTAATGTCGGGTGGTAAAATAATGAAGATTAGTACTTCTGATAACAGTACCAAAGCTGTAAGTTACAAGGCCGAAATGTACCTGGACACTCAAGGTGAAAGAGAAGCAATGCTTGAACATGCCTGGCGTCAGGTGATGCGAAAGTGGTATCGTAGTGATTTGCATAATGTTGATTGGGAGTTTTATAAGAGTGAGTATTCCAGGTTTTTACCTTTCATCAGTAATAATTACGATTTCTCAGAAATGATGAGTGAATTGCTGGGTGAAATGAATGGATCTCATACTGGTTGTCGCTATTATCATAGTGCAAAGGGAGGTGATCAGACAGCTCATTTAGGTTTATTTTATGATAATAATTACGATGGATTAGGTCTAAAAATTACAGAGGTAATGGACAAAAGTCCGGTAGTGGATGATGAATCTAAAATAGCTACAGGAGTAATTATCGAAAAGATTGATGGTGTTCAGGTTACCAATGCTAATAAGTATAAAATAATGAATCATAAAGCAGGTAAACCAACGTTGCTAGGTTTATACAGCCCTGCTAGTGGACAAAGATGGAATGAAACAGTTAAACCAATTACACAAGGTCAGGAAGATCAGTTGTTATATGAACGATGGATAAAAAACAGGAGAGAGGAGACGGAAAAACTATCGAATGGCACCATTGGTTATGTCCATGTAAGAGGAATGGATTCTCCAAGTTTCCGTGAGTTCTACTCTGAAGTTTTAGGCCGTAATCATGATAAAAAGGCTTTAATTGTTGATACCCGCTTTAATGGTGGTGGCTGGTTGCACGATGATTTGGTAACTTTTTTAAGTGGTAAGCGATATGTTGATTATTATCCAGGTGGACGTTTCTTTGGTTCAGAACCCATTGCTAAATGGAATAAACCATCCTGTGTACTTATGAGTGAAGGAAACTACTCTGATGCGCATGCTTTCCCATTTGCGTATCATGCTTTGGAAATTGGTAAATTAATAGGAATGCCTGTGCCTGGTACAATGACTGCAGTTTGGTGGGAGCGTATGCAGGACCCTTCATTGGTTTTTGGTATTCCGCAAGTAGGAGCCAAAGATATGAATGGACAGTATCTTGAAAATTCGCAATTAGAACCAGATGTGAAGGTTAAAAATACCTATGAGATTATGACATCAGGTAGAGATGAGCAGTTAGAAAAGGCTGTTGAAGTTATGATGGAAGAGGTGAAAGAATAAAATTATAAGAGCATAATTAAGGCTTGAAAAGCAAATGATTGGGTGATTTTGATATTTATCAAAGTTACCCAATTGTTATTTTTTAAAAAGAGTTTTCCTTGGTAATTAATATTAAATTTACGTATCTTTGAATTCCGGAATGAAGAAAGAAATTAATACAAACGGGCGTCATAAATGCCATGCTTATCATCCGGTTGACGATAAGTTAAGTAATGGTTTTTCTTTCTTTAGTGACGTTACCTATAACAAAGAGCAATTTTTCATTTTTAGATATTTTTTAAAAGACCTGATATTTTTATCAGGTCTTTTTTTTGTGAAATCTTCGGTTCTTTCTCTTTTTAATAATTCTCAAACTAAAAATAATAAACCAAAATATCTGTCGTGCCTTGTGGTATGATTAATCGCTAAAAAAGAATGCAAATGAAGAACAAAAGTTTAGTATCCATCACTGATTTCTCTAAGGATGAGATCATGCGCATTGTTGAGTTGGCTTCAGAATTTGAGGCAAATCCTAATCAAAAGCTTTTGGATAGTAAAGTTGTGGCAACACTATTTTTTGAACCCTCAACCCGAACCCGTTTAAGCTTCGAAACTGCTATCACTCGATTAGGAGGTGGTATTATAGGATTTTCCGATTCGTCATCTTCATCTACCACTAAAGGCGAGACACTTAAAGATACCATTAAAATGGTTAGTAATTATAGTGATTTGATTGTAATGCGTCATCCATTAGAAGGAGCTGCTCGATATGCATCTGAACAGTCAAGTGTGCCTATTATAAATGCCGGAGATGGTGCCAACCAACACCCTACTCAAACCTTATTGGATTTGTATTCAATCTATAAAACTCAGGGAACTTTAGACAATTTGAATATTTTTATGGTGGGTGATTTAAAATACGGACGTACGGTGCATTCCTTATTAATGGCTATGTCACATTTTAATACCACTTTTAATTTTATTGCTCCAGACTCTTTAAAAATGCCTGATGAGTATAAGTTGTTTTTAGACTCAATAGGTATCAAATATTACGAACACAAGGAATTTACAGATATCATATCGGAAGCCGATATTTTATATATGACAAGGGTTCAACGTGAACGTTTTTCTGATCCAATCGAATATGAAAAAGTCAAGAATGTATATGTATTGCGTAATTCAATGCTTAATCATACTAAAGATAATTTGAGAATTCTTCATCCTCTGCCTCGGGTTAACGAAATTCATACTGATGTTGATGATAATCCTAAAGCCTATTACTTTCAGCAAGCCGAGAATGGTGTTTATGCGCGAATGGCCATCATAGCCTCAATTTTAGGTTTAGTGAAATAATTTAAGAATTGATAAAGTAAGAAGTCATGGTTAAAAAAGAATTAAACGTAAGCGCTATAAAAAACGGAACTGTAATTGATCATATTCCGGCAAATCATTTGTTTAAAGTTATTTCCATCTTAGGTTTGGATCAAAGCGAGAGTATGATAACTTTTGGAACAAACTTTAAAAGTAAAAAGCAAGGAAGAAAGGCTATCATTAAAGTGGCTAAAAAATTCTTCGCTGATGATGATATTAATAAAATTTCATTAGTTGCTCCGTCAGCCAAATTAAACATCATTAAAGATTATCAGGTTGTTGAAAAAAGAAATGTAGAAATACCAGAGCGTATTATAGGTATAGCAAAATGCTTCAACCCAAAATGTATTACTAATAATGAGAAGATTACAACAAAATTTTCATTAGCAGGTAAGGAGCCCCTAGCTCTAAAATGTCATTATTGTGAAAAAATTACTACAGCTGAACATCTGGAGGTATTGTAGTTGAATATATTAATTTAACAGAAAACATCTATTTGAATAACAGATGTTTTCTGTTAAAACCTTATAAAATATCCAAGATTTAAAACTTTATTATATCCAAAATCTAACTTTCCTGTTAAACTATAGCTCTGTCCCTATGTAATGCTATCATGTTTAGTCAATGGGTTATCTTCAATCGCATAGTTAGAATTAAAATAACTACTCACTTCAAAATATTCCAATGTAAATTAGTTTCAGAATATTGAGTAAAAAAGACCAAAGCAAAGAATTGAACTAATTAAAAAGTATCTCATTTTATAAAGTACAACTTTTAAGCAAAACATATAAGCGGGATTCTATGCCTTTTATGAAAATGCTTTTAGCCTAATTTTTATATGTTATTTTTGTATAATAAAGACGTAAGAATATGGGAAAGCAAGATTGGAAACCAGGAAATATGATTTACCCACTTCCTGCTGTAATGGTAACAGTAGGAGATAAGCCGGAAAACTATAATATAATAACAATAGCATGGACAGGAACAATATGTTCTGATCCGCCAATGTGTTATATATCTGTTCGAAAAGGGCGACATTCTTATCCCATTCTTAAAGAAACCGGAGAGTTTGTTATCAATCTAACAACAAAAGATATTGCTTATGCAACCGATTGGTGTGGCGTTAGGTCAGGAAGGCAGTTTGATAAGTTTAAAGAAATGCATCTTACTCCCGGAAAGGCTCTTAAGGTAAAGGCACCCATCATTGAAGAATCATCTGTTAATATTGAGTGTGTAGTTACTGAGATTAAAGAGCTTGGAACACATGATATGTTTATTGCCGAAGTGGTTAATGTGAAAGCAGATGAAAAATATATTGACGAAAAAACAGGTGCTTTTAGTTTGCAAAAAGCAAGGCCGATAACTTATTCTCACGGACATTATTTCGAAGTGGGAAAACGCATTGGTAAATTTGGTTATGCGGTTGAAAAGAAAAAGAAGAAACCCAGGGCGACAAAAAAAACAAACAAGTAATAAAAGATTCATTAAATATATTCTAAAATTCGATTTTTAAATTAAGTATTTGATTGTTTTATTTACCTGTATGTAAGTTTCTTAATTGAACTTTATAATAGGAGTTTTGTTAGAGTTATGAATTGTATTTTTTTTAACAAAACACCTACCCAAACATGTTTAAAAAAAGTATTCTAAGACGACTACAGTTATGCATGTTAGCATTTGGAATTATAATGGGATTTGTATTCCCTGTTTATGCTAACTTCTTTGTGCATTGGAAAGAAGGAATGTTTATTTGGTTTTTAATTGGTTGCATTTGCGCTGGTATAACTGTTGGTTTAGTAAGTTATGGCTTTGTGAAATTGTTGTTAATTAAAAAATTAAGGCTAATTGCCAATGTTGCAGATGATTTAAGTAATAAAAATATTCCTGATTTAATTATACTGGAGAGTAATGACACTATTGGAGTGATAATAAAAGGCATTAATTCAAGTATCGAAAGTATCAAATTGCTTTTAAAGGAAATATTAAAAGTAACCAATTATTCTGGTACTATTTTAAACGACTTCGAACATACCAATAATGGCGTAACTACATTGGAAGATTTAAATAAATCACTTTATCATGTGCGTGAGATAGGAGAAAGATTAGGTAAAAGTTCAGGTGAGTCAGAGAGAGTTGTAAATACAGCCCTAAGATCGATGGGTATTGTAGAAAATAACTTTAAGCTAACTCAGGAAAAGATTGTTAATTACAAAAAAGTGATTGAGGAAATGGTGCATCACTCCGATGAAATTGAAAAATCACTTGATCAGATTGACAGTATTGCAGCACAAACTAATATTATTTCTTTAAATGCCTCAATAGAAGCTAGTAAAGCAGGTGACGCTGGTAAAGGGTTCGCAGTTGTAGCTGGAGAAGTTCGTAAATTGGCAGATCTTACTGTTCAGTCTTCAGCATCAGTAGCTTCAAAAGCAAACGAGATTAGAAGCAATCTTAATTCGATAATTGAAATTATTTCGGATATTGTACATAAGGTTGATCAGAATAACTCAGACGTAGAGAAGTTAAGTGAAGATCTTCAGATATTACGGACCAATGTTGGCTTTACCAATAATAAAAGCTTCGATTTACATGATTCAACAGAGTCTTTACATACTAATTTTGAAAAAGTTAATGCTTCATTTCAAATGATGAAAGAGCAGTTATCTATTATGACAGGAAAAATTAATGAATATCAGTTCTGATTTAGAAAAGTTTACCTTGTTGCGGTTGATCAAGTACTTCTTCAATTAAATTCTCGGATCCCATATACCATAAAAAACCTCTCACATTTTTATAACCCATTCTAATTAAGAGGTTTTTATAACGGTTAACCTGAGATCTATATTTGTCGTTTCTGATTTCACCAAATTTATAATCAATAACGATGGTTTCATTTTTTGTTATAATTACACGATCAGGGCGATATAGTCCAGAAGGCGTTAGTATATCACCTTCGTTAATGATTGTATTTTGGGGGTTAAACCATTCAGATACCAATGGTTGATTAATTTTTTCGCTTATAAAATCGATAATTTTATCTTTTTCCGAAGTTTTAATCTGACCATTGATTATAAGTTGCATTACTGCTCTTTCAACGTCTTCAGATGTTACAATCAGTTCAAATAACTTATGCATTAACTTGCCTTTTTTCAGATTAATAAGCCCGTCAGGTGAATTCAATATCATGCTTTCAGGGTGAATTTTAATCCGATCACTTAAGGCATAGGTGCGAACGATGTAATTTTCGGTCTGAGGTTCATTTATTTTATTGTTTTCATTCGCTGGTATTGCTCCGTATTCAAAAATCAAATGGTCAATGTCCCATGCAGCAATCATTTTTTCTTTTCTGGAAGCATCATCGATCTGTACCAGGTTAAGTTGATTGACAATTCGATGTAAAATATTGGATACGCTTTTAAGTCCTCCTGTTTTTGTAGGTTGTTCTCCCAATACGATCAGGCTTTCTTTGGCGCGGGTAAAAGCAACATATAGCAGGTTTAGATTATCTACAAACTGATGCAATCTTTCATCAAGATATTCACCAATAAAATGAGATTGAAGTAGTTGTGAATTGTATGATACAGGCACAAGATCTATTTGATTAAAAGGTTCACTTTGGGGTTTACACCATATCAGGCTTCCAAAACCTTTGTCATCTATAGGCCAGTTGCAATAGGGAATGACCACTGCCTTAAATTCCAGACCTTTAGATTTATGTATGGTCATTACATTAATTGCATTTTGTCCTTCCGGAACTGATATGGCTGTGTTCATACCTTTATCGTCCCACCAGGCAATGAAATCATGCACATTAACAGAATAGTTGGTCACATAGTCGCGTATTGCATCCAATAATCCCTGGATGAAAATAAACTGATGCTCAAAAATTTGCTGGGGTAATTCACGCACCAATGTTTCGGCCATTTCAAACAAAGGCTGACCTTTTAATTCAAGTAATTTTTGTTTTAGTACTTCTTTAATAGTTTGATCACTACTAATTAAATCTGTTCCATCACAACTGCCAACTTGGTCAACATTGTCAACTTTGTAAAACGAGTTGTATAAATCTACATAGGCTTCATAAACTGTGTTTTCGGGATCCTGAATGTACTTAATTTGTTGAATTACCAGGTTTACGGCCGGAGAACTACCCAGCAAAAGTGTTTCGTTTGAAATAACCGGATGTTTTTGATTCGTGGTTGAATAAATTCCCGAAAGCAAAGCTTCTGTTATTTGCTGACCTTCTTTTTTACGACGAACCAAAATACAAATGTCCTTGTATTCATAACCCTTAGCAAGTAAGGACTCAATTTCTTCAACAGCCTTGGTTGTTGCATTAATCATAAATTCGGCTTTTTTACTGCCTTCCGGAAAAGCCATTTTAATATAGCCACCTGTTCCTGTTGATTTTGAAGCTACTTTCTGAACCGTATCATCATATGCTTTCGTTATTTTTGTTTTTAAATCTTCAGGTATTTCAAACTGAGGGTTGTTTTCTTCTGTTGATGAAATAAATTCATATTGAAGCATTCTGGCTGCTTCTTTGAATACAATATTGTTGAAATGAATGATATTTTCAAAGCTTCTCCAATTTGTTTCCAGAATCAGAGGATCTGTTCCGAAATCACTGAAGTCATTTTCAACCTGATCACTTAACAATTTCCAGTCTGAATTACGCCAGCGATAAATTGATTGCTTTACATCCCCAACAATCATTGCCATTTTATCCTCAGCTACACTGTTCAAAAGCAAAGGTTTAAAATTATTCCATTGCAATCGAGAGGTATCTTGAAATTCATCTATCATATAGTTTTGATAGCGTGTTCCTGTTTTTTCATAGATAAAAGGTGTTTCATTCTGATCAATAATCTGAAACAACAATCTATTGGCATCAGCAAGTAGAAATAAATTCTCGTTACGAGCTATTTCCTGAACTTTAATCGCAATATCGGTTGTTATACCCAGTGCATTAATATTTGACGAAATAAGTCTGGCCGTGCAATAATTTGTCTTGTTTTTTATAAAGAGTTCAGAAAGGTCGAATAATATTTTATTTAACCCGTCACCAAAGCAATCAGCTATTTTGTTATTATCCGATTCGTTATTCTTCTTGTTAAAACACTCTTCCGGATTATCAACTAACGGAATTAATTTCTGAATAGTAAGAATATCATCTGCCTTTTGCAGAAGACTAAGTTTTTCAAGATTTTTAAGTGGAGACCTTGATTTTAAATGAAGCATGTCGTAGTTAACTCCATGTTGCTTTATAACCAGCAATCCTTCCGATGCAAGGTTTTTAACAGCGTTTTCAAAGTCGTGAGTGATCTGTCGTAATTGTTTATTATAGAGGTTAAGAAGTTGTTTATTTTGCAGTTTTTCTAGGGTTTCACTATTCAAACTCTGAAATTCCTCTTTAAATACTTCTTTACCAAGTGTTTTTAGCTCACTGGCGATATTCCAGTCTCTTCCGTCTTCAATTTTTGATAATGTATGATTGATAAGCCATCCACGAAGTTCTTCATTTCCTTTTAATTCTAATTCTCTTAGTAATTCATCAACCGCCTGTGATAAAACTCGATCGGTATCAAGTTCCACCTTAAAACCCGCAGGCAGATTAGCTTCATAAGCAAATGAACGAATTACTTTCTGAAAGAAACTATCGATTGTATTAACTGAGAATTTCGAAAAATCATTTAGAATATTAATTAATAAATGTCGCGCAGTCTTTTGTATTTGTTTTTTTGATTTGTTATAAATCTTCATTAAATCTTCAAGATAATCAGCATCATTTTCAACCGATAAGGCATATAAATTTTCGAGAATCCTGTTTTTCATCTCGGAGGTAGCTTTATTGGTAAAGGTAACTGCCAGTATGCTTTTGTAATTTAAAGGATCTTCAAATAATAGCTTGATAAATTCGCCCGAAAGAGTATATGTTTTACCAGAACCGGCGGAGGCTCTGTATATTTTTAGTTGCGACATGCATTAATCTTTTTTCAAAAATAGGTAATCATCACGGGCTATCAAACAAAAAAATAGCCGCTTTTGGCGGCCATTTAAATAAAATGTTATAGGTGATTAATTAAAAACTTCACTCTCACCCATAAACCCTTCTGATATAACAGTCATTTTGATATTTTGGCGATTAACAACACTAGCTTCTAAAAGTATAGCAGGTACTAATCTTTTACCGTTATTAACAGTGATATTCATATTTGAAGGTGCTTCTCCATCTGCAATTTTCATAGCTGCATTGGCAGCAGCAAACGCCAATGCTTCAATGGGTTTGTAAATTGTTATGGTTTGGTTGCCTGCAACAATATTTCTAACGGCCTGTATGTTAGCATCCTGTCCTGCAAGTAAAACGGTCCCTTCTTTGTGTGCATCTTTCAGGGCAATAATAACACCTGAGGCCAGAGCATCATTTCCACAAATGATAGCATCAACCTGATCTGATGTTTTCAAATAGGCATTCATAATTCTGAAAGCTTCATCGGGAAGCCAAAAGTTGGAGAATTCATCCACAACAATTTCAATATCTCCTTTATCAATTAAAGGTTGTAATATATTCATCCATCCTAAATGAAGTAAATAAGCATTATAATCACTCTTAGGTCCACTGATTAAAGCATATTTACCTTGGGGTGAGATCTTTGTAAGATAATTAGCCTGTAATTCACCGACATGAATATTGTCGGTTGATATATAGTAATCCAGATTGCAGTCTTTTATTAAGCGGTCGTAAGAGATAACAGGAACATAATTTCGATGGGCTAATTTTACTATTTCAGCAGCTTTTTGAAGGTCTACAGGAACAACGACCAAAACATCTATATCCTGATCAATCATTTCCTGAGCCTGTAAAATTTGTTTTTCCGGATCGGTATTAGCAATTTCAACAATTGCTGTACCTCCCAGTTCTTCAACTTTTTGAACAAACAGCTCTTTATCTTTTTTCCATCTCTCGTTATTGAGGCTATCCATCAAAAAACCAATTTTTGGCTTTTGATTACATCCCGTAATAAGAATTACGAATATTATCCATAATAATGCAATGCCAATCCGTTTCATGTGATAACTATTTAGGTACGTAATTTTGTATATAATTTACAAAAACTATTTCAGAAAGTAAAGAGAAAGATGTATTGTCTTTTCTGATTTGCAAGTTAATAGATATCATTTTTTAAGGATAGTTATGCATTCTATTTCAGCCAATAATTACATTTGGATATGTAATTAGAGTTACGTTAGAATAATGAGTGTTGGAATTTATTTTGAAGACAGTTTTGTGAATTTGATCTTCAAATTAATGCAAAAAATGGGCTGTTATTTTTGATTTGATAATTATCTAATTATATTTGTGTTGTATTCTAAAACAAGTGACAGAAATAATGATGATTTATAATCTTACATCTACTCTAACAAATACCACAACCCCTTTGGGGGTATAATTGTTAATATCATCAGGTCAGGTTTTTATTCTATTTTGTTATCACATTTTACTTATAAATATGAAAGTACTTAAGTTTGGAGGTACCTCAATGGGTTCATCTGTAGCTATGCTAAGTGTTAAGCGTATTGTTGAAAAGATACAAGGTCCCAAGGTCGTTGTAGTTTCGGCAGTAGGCGGTGTAACAGATGAACTAATTAATGCATCCAAAAAAGCGGTTAAAGGCGAAGCATATCAGGATGTATTAAGTTATTTAAAAGAAAAACATAATAAGATTATATCGGAACTGTTTACTCCTTCTGTAGAAGTTATACTTCAGGAAGACCTGAGTGTAATTTGGAAAGAGTTGGAGCAGTTATTAAAAGGTGTAAGCTTAACGGGTGAACTAAGTACGAAAAGTTACGATACCATTTCAGGTTGTGGTGAAAGGTTATCTTCAAATATTATCTCATATTTAATTACGGAAGCTAAATTATTTGATAGTCGTAAGTTTATTAAAACAGAGATAAACGGTCGTGGCCATGTTGTGAAAATCAACGAAACCATGCAAAATATCGGTGAACTAAAGTTTAGTTTGCCAGAAGTTGCTGTTTTTCCAGGATTTATTGCCAGTGATGAGCACGCAGATAATACCACTTTAGGTCGAGGAGGTTCAGATTATTCTGCCGCTTTATTAGCTGCCGGATTAGATGCTGAAATATTGGAGATATGGACTGATGTGGATGGTTTTATGTCTGCCGATCCAAGAGTGATAAAACGTGCATATTGTTTGGATCATCTGAGCTATGCCGAAGCAATGGAGTTATCACATTTTGGAGCAAAAGTAATCTATCCTCCAACTATTATACCAGCGCTTCAAAAGCAAATTCCGATATTAATTAAAAATACCTTTAATCCAGAGGCACCGGGAACTTTAATAGATAAAAATACCGATGAAGAAAGAAAAGTAAAAGGATTATCATCGATCAAAGATGTGAGTCTTTTAACTCTTCAAGGTAATGGTATGATTGGTGTTTCGGGTATTTCTATGAGAATGTTTAAAGCATTAGCTTCTGAAAACGTTAACATCATTCTTATTTCTCAGGCATCAAGCGAAAGCAGTATTTCAGTTGTTATTAATTCAACCGAGGCTGAAATAGCAAAAATGGCTTTGGTAAATGAATTTGAAAAAGAGATTAGTCGTAAACAAATAAACGGAGTACTGGTAGATAGTAATATGGCAGTAGTTGCCATAGTGGGAGAGGGAATGAAGCATACTTCCGGTGTTTCAGGTAAATTGTTTAATGATGTAGGAAAGAACGGTATCAATGTATATGCAATAGCTCAGGGTGCTTCAGAGTTAAATGTATCCTTTGTTGTTCATCAGGATGATTTAAGAAAGGCGCTTAACGTTGTGCATGAAACGTTCTTCCTTAGCCAGTATCAGGCAATTCACCTTTACCTAGCTGGTGTTGGAACAGTTGGAAAAAGTCTCTTAAAAAAGATCGAACGCCAGGCAGAAAGATTGCTTAAAGTGGAACGTTTAAGCATTCGTGTTGCCGGTATTGCCAATTCAAGACAAATGATTTTTAAAGATAGAGGTTTGGATCTTGAATCTGCATTAGAAGTTTTGAAAGAGGCTAGTCCTGGCAATATTGCTCAGTTTGTTGATCAGATAATTGAAAACAACATGTCTAATAGTGTTTTTGTTGACTGTTCTGCCAGCCCACAAGTTGCACAACATTATTTAAAATTACTTCAGAATAATGTTTCGGTGGTTACCGCAAATAAAATAGCCAGTTCTTCTGATTACGAAACGTATAAAAAGCTGAAGACAACTGCTGTTCAAAAAGGAGTAAAGTACCTGTTTGAAACAAATGTTGGTGCTGGATTACCAATTATCAATACGATTAATAGTATGATACAAAGTGGAGATAAGATTCTTCAGTTGGAAGCCGTATTATCAGGTACACTGAATTATATTGTCAATAATGTGTCTGCCGAAAGAAAATTATCTGAGGTTGTTCAGGAAGCCAAAGAAAAAGGTTATAGCGAACCAGATCCACGTATCGATTTAATTGGTAAAGATGTGTTGCGAAAATTGTTAATTCTAGCACGTGAGTGTGAGTATCCGTTGGAAGAAAAGCATATTGATATTACCCCATTTCTTCCACAGGAATTCTTTACAGATGAATCGGTTGAGCAATTCATGGCTCGTTTAAAAGACTATGATGAGGCTTTCGAGCAAAAAAGAAAAGAGGCTGAGAGTAGAGGAATGATCTTACGATATGCAGCTTCATTAAAAGAAGGTAAGGCAAAAGTTGGATTTATTGAGGTGGATGCCAGTCATCCGTTCTATCAGCTTGAAGACAGTAATAACAAAATAATGTTACGTACCGATTATTATTACGATCATCCGATGGAAATAAAAGGTTATGGTGCGGGTGCAGATGTTACTGCGGCAGGTGTTTTTGCAGATATAATTAAAGTTGTTAACCTTTAAACAATTCCCTGATTTTTAGGGTTAGTTATGCATTAAAGCTGCATCTTAACAAACAAATGAAAAACATTAATCTATGAAATATTTAGTAATTCTGGCTGATGGTTTTGCTGATCGCCCTATAGAAAGATTGGGCGGAAAAACACCGATGATGGCAGCCAAAACACCACATATTGACCAGTTATGTAAGATTTCAAGAACTGGATTCTTAAAAACAGTGCCCGATTCACTTCATCCTGGTTCTGAAGTAGCAAATATGACCATAATGGGATACGATGCTGCCAAATATTATCAGGGTAGAGGAGTATTGGAAGCTGCAGCTCTTGGAATTGAATTCTCTGAGGATGATCTGGTTTTCCGGTGTAATTTGGTGAGTGAGGAAAATGGTATTCTGTTGAATCATTCTGCAGGACATATTACCACAGAGGAAGCTAAAGAACTGATTGACGAATTGAATGATAAGATGAGTGATGACAGAGTCAGTTTTTATGCAGGGGTAAGTTATCGTCATGTTATGATTATCAAGGGAGGGAAGAATGGATTAAATTGTATTCCACCTCATGATGTTCCTGGTGAAAAAATTGATAAAATATTACCAACTCCTGCTGAAGGACATGAAACAGCTGATTTGTTACGAGAGTTGATGTTTAAATCAAAAAGCGTTCTAGAAAATCATCCGGTTAATCAAAAGAGAAAAGAAAATGGAAAGGCAATAGCTAATATGATTTGGCCGTGGTCTGCCGGTTTTAAACCTAGCATGCCAACTCTAAAGGAGCTTTATGGACTTGAAAGTGGTGTTGTTATTTCGGCTGTTGATTTGATCCATGGTTTGGGTAAACTGGGAGGACTTCAATCTGTTTTTGTTGAAGGGGCAACAGGTCTATTTAATACAAACTATTCAGGTAAAGCCGAGGCTGCTTTAAATGCTCTTGAAAGTAATGATTACGTATTTCTTCACATCGAAGCACCCGACGAAGCCGGACATGAAGGTGATGTTGAATTAAAGATTAAGACTCTTGAGGATATTGATCAATTGGTTGTAAAACCAGCTTTGGAGTATTTGGCTAAGCATAAAGATGAATTAAGCATTGCTATGTTACCAGATCACCCAACACCTTGTGAAATAAGAACACATACACGTGACTTTGTACCATTTATGATCTATCGTCCAGGCAATGAGCCTGATTTGGTGCAGGAATATGATGAAGAATCGGTTAAGAAAGGTGATGTAGGCTTTTTAGATCAAACCGAATTTATGAAAGTGTTTTTATCTGGAAGTAAATAGTTAGTTGTTAAAGCAGTAAAAAATTGGATATGCAATTTTATAGTACCAATAACGTATCGCATAAAAGTGATTTAAAAAATGCCGTAATTAACGGATTGGCACCTGATAAGGGTTTGTATATGCCCGAGGAAATTCCTGTTTTGCCTGAAAGTTTTTGGATCGATTTGCCAAATATGAATTTAGGTGAAATAGGGTACCATGTGCTTAAACCTTATTTTTGTCCGACTATTCCAGAAGGAGAGTTTAAAGAATTAACAAAGGAAGCCTTTAATTTTCCTATTCCTTTACAGAAGGTTAGTGAAAATATCTCTTCACTGGAACTTTTTCATGGACCAACACTTGCTTTTAAAGACATAGGTGCCAGATTCCTGGCAAGGGTAATGGCCCAGTTTACACGTGGTATGGAACATCATATTAATGTACTGGTTGCAACATCAGGTGATACGGGTAGTGCCGTGGCCAATGGTTTCCTGGGTGTTGATGGAGTTGATGTATATGTTCTATATCCTAAAGGATTAGTGTCTGAAGTACAGGAAAAGCAATTTACAACTCTGGGGCAAAACATTACAGCAATTGAAATTGATGGTACTTTTGATGATTGTCAGCGTTTGGTTAAGTCAGCTTTCATGGATGAAGATTTGCAAAATAAACTGGTACTTACATCTGCAAATTCAATTAATCTGGCCCGTTTCTTACCACAAATGGTTTATTATTTTTATGGATATGCACAAGCCGTAAAACAAGGTAAAAAAGATATTATAGTTTCTGTTCCAAGTGGAAACTTTGGAAACCTTACTGCCGGAATTATTGCCTATAAAATGGGTTTGCCGGTTAAACATTTTATTGCTGCTACCAACATTAATGATATTGTTCCCAAATACCTGTATTCAGGTATATATTCACCTGCAAAAAGTATATCAACCCCAGCAAACGCTATGGATGTAGGCGATCCAAGTAACTTTGTGCGAATTCAGGATTTGTTCGATAAGAAACTGGAAGGAATCAAAAATGTAATTACAGGCTATGTTTGTCCGAATGAGGATATCTTTGCAATGATTGAAAAAGTGTTTACAGATAATGATTACATATTGGATCCTCACGGAGCGATAGGTTATAAATCTTTGACAGAACTTTTGGATGAAGGAGAGTTTGGTATGTTTCTTGCAACTGCTCATCCAGCAAAGTTTCCCGAAACGGTAGAGGAAATAATAAAACAAAAAGTTGAGCAGCCAGATCGATTAAAGGCTTTTCTAGCTGGTAAGAAAGATGTGGAAGAACTATCAGAAGATTTTGAATCGTTCAAATCGTTTCTTCTGAATGTTTGTAAATAATCAACTTTAAAGAAAATGCCCTATAAATATTAGTGTTTTTCAAAAAAAAACTATTTTTACGGGCATTGAAATGAATCAAATCTATTAAATAAAGATTAAAAGTTTATTATTATGAGGTATTTAGCAACTTTATCCTTTTTGATGTTGATGTTTGTTGGAGTAACTGCTCAGGACAAATCTGCTGCTGAGCTAAAAAACGAAGGAAATGAGGCACTAAAAGCAAAAGATTACAAAACAGCCCTTGGTTTATACGAACAAGCAATTGCATCTTGGGAAGAGGAAATGGACGCAGCCATGGTGTATAATGCAGCTACATGTGCATACAAAACAAAAGCAAATGATAAAGCAATAAAGTATTATTTACAAGCTAAAGGATTAGATTATAAAGCTGACGCTTGTAATTATTATTGTTACAAAATCTATGATGCACAGGGAAATGAAGCGGAGATGAAGAAGTTAAGTGATGAGTCTATCGAAAAATTCCCAACAAGTAAATACACAACTGCAATCAAAAAAGATTTAGTTAAACCATTGGTTTCAAAGGCAAACGAATTATATGCAAGTGCTCAGGCAAAATTAAATGCAAGAACATCTGATAATGCTGATCAATGGGCTACACTTAAATCTGAATCAGTAGCATTATGTGATGAAGCAATTGCTAAATGTGATGAAGTATTATCAATTTATAAAGGAGAAAAAAATGCTCCTACTATCAAAGCTCGTTGCGAAGAGTTGAAGAAAGCTGAATAAAAGCATAAAAAATATTTATCAAAGCGCTTGGATTCTCCAGGCGCTTTTTTTGTGTTTTGTAGTGACAGAATTCAGTTATCTTTGCATTCTTGCTCAAATTTAAAATGACAGAGTTGAAGTTTGATTTATCTAAAATAGAATTACCTATTGTTGAAGTATTATCTGAAATAAGCGAAGTACTTGTAAATGATAATCGATTAATTATTCATGCACCTCCCGGGACTGGAAAAAGTACCATTGTTCCTTTAGCTTTGCTTGATCAGCCTTGGTTAAAGGATAAAAAGATTATAGTGCTTGAACCCCGCCGTTTGGCAGCAAGAGGAATTGCTTCTCGCATGTCAGACTTAATAGGAGAGAAGGTAGGAGAAACTGTGGGATATCGAATTCGATTTGATAATGTTGTTAGTAATAAAACAAGAATAGAAGTTGTTACAGAAGGAATACTTACCCGAATGCTTCAAAGTGATAATGCTATTGAAGATATTGGATTAGTAATTTTTGATGAATTTCACGAGCGTAATTTATTTGGAGACCTGGCATTGGCACTTTCATTGGAATCACAACAGGTTCTACGAAATGATTTGCGAATTATAGTGATGTCGGCAACACTGGATGTTAATAATTTAACTCATTTACTTAACAGTAAGGTTGTAAAAAGCGAAGGACGTCAATATCCTGTTGAAATAAAATACACAGGAGACTCAGATATGTATATGATTCCTGAATTGACGGCAAGGATCGTATCCAGAGCTTTAAATGAGCAGGATGGCGATATTCTTGTGTTTTTACCAGGTGAAGGAGAAATTAAGAAATGTGAATCACTCCTAAAAGGTAAAGTTGGAAATACTCAAATTCATAAATTATTCGGGCAATTAAATATTTCTAAGCAATATGCTGCTATAATGCCTGATCGACAGGGTAGAAGAAAGATTGTATTGGCTACTTCAATAGCCGAAACCAGCTTGACAATAGAAGGTGTAAAGGTCGTAGTTGATTCTGGTTTTGGCAGAACTTTGCGTTTCGATAGTCGATCTGGCTTATCAAGGTTGGAAACTATTGAAATAACAAAAGATTCAGCTGATCAACGTGCCGGACGAGCTGGGCGATTAGGTCCTGGTGTGTGTTATCGGATGTGGACCAACGCTAGTCATCATCAAAAAACAGAGCATCAAAAACCTGAAATTGAAGATGCTGATTTGGCATCTTTAATGCTTGATCTTGCCAAATGGGGTGTGGCTGATATAGAGTCACTAAACTGGTTAACCTTGCCACCTAAAGGTCATGTCAGACAAGCTAAGAATGTGCTTCATCAGATTGATGCATTGGAAAATAATACCATTACTGAACATGGGAAGCAATTAAGTACTATTCCATCTCATCCCCGCATAGCGCATATGTTACTAAAAGCGAGTGAAGAAGGTTTGAGTTCTTTGGCTGTAGATTTGGCTGTAGATTTGGCTGCAGTGCTGGAAGAACGTGATCCATTGGGGAAAGAAGCAGGAATTGACATTAATCTGAGAGTTGAAGCATTACGAAGATATCGAAGTGGAAATCTTAAGAATAACAAGCTAAAACGAATTGAGCAAATATCACTTCAATACAGAAAAATGCTCAATTGTGAGGTTGACAATGGTGATTTTGATCCTTTTGAAACAGGATTATTACTTGCTTTTACCTATCCTGAGCGGATCGCTCATTGTAAACCGGGTAATAATGCCCAGTTTAAATTAGCCAACGGTAGAATAGCAGCAGCGGGACATGAAGATGATTTGGCACACGAAGAATGGCTTGCAATTGCTAACCTGAATGCAACAGAAGGAGTCGGAAGAATATTTCTGGCTTCTCCACTAAATCCGCGAGATCTGATTACAATGGTGAAAAACGTTGATCGGGTTTACTGGGATACAAAAGATGGAGGTTTTAAAGCTGTAAATGAGTTGCGAATAGGTAGTATTATTTTACAAAGTAAACCATTGACTGATTATTCTGAGAATGCCAAAATAGAGGCTATATGTGATGCCATTAAAAAAGAAGGAATTAGTCTGCTTGATTTTAATAAAGAAGTAGTTCAATGGCAAAACAGGGTATTAAGCCTGCGTGTCTGGAATGGAGATCAAAACTGGCCGGATGTTTCCAATGATGAAATAATTGCCACTTGTGCCGAATGGTTGGCTCCTTATCTGAATAATGTAAAGCGGCCAGAAGATTTGAAGAAAATTAATCTGAAGGAAGTGCTTCAGCATTATTTATCTCATGATTTACAGCAACAGTTGGATATATTAGCTCCAGAACGAATTACAGTGCCTAGTGGATCCAAAATTAAACTGCAGTATTTTGATAATGGCAATACACCTGTATTGGCAGTACGATTGCAGGAAGTATTTGGTATGATGACAACACCAGTCATTAATAATGGAAAAAACAAAGTATTAATGCACCTTTTGTCACCAGGTTTTAAACCTGTTCAGATAACAGGTGATTTAGAAAGTTTCTGGAGCAATGCTTATTTTGAAGTTAGAAAAGAACTGCGAGCCCGTTATCCAAAACACGAATGGCCAGAAGACCCTTTGAAAGCGATGGCAATAAGAGGTGTTAAAAAATGAGGTGAGAAAATATGTTTAAGAATTTCTTGATATAAAGACTTATAAATTAATATAGTTTTCCCCTGTTTAACGAAAAATAAATACCACTGAAACAAAGTAAAGAGAATATTAGAAATAAGATTTTCATTCCTTTTACAAAAGTGTTGATATCAATTGTATCAATTGATTTTTTATCGAAATAAACGGCAAATAATGCAGTAGCTATTGTCATACTTAAAATCTGACCTAAAACACGCATGGTTGCAGAAATACCACTTGCCATTCCTGCCTTCTCCTTACTTACTGAACTCATTATGGTATTCATATTTGGTGAGGAGAACAATGCAAAACCTAATCCAATAAACGCCAGATTAATAATAATAAAATATAAAGAGCTGTTTTCATTAAGAGTAGCGAAAAGTCCTAAACCTAAACTACATATAAACATTCCGGCTGAAGCAAGGTAACGAGGTTCGTACTTATCCGATAGTTTACCGGCAATTGGTGAAAGAACTGCCATTACAATGGGTTGAGCAATCAATATACTTCCAGCAGTTCTAGGATTTAAATCAAGTGCTTTTTGTAGAAATAAACTCATTAAGAATACAATAGCAAATGTCGCACTGTAATTAATTAAAGCTGCCAGATTAGAATAGGTAAACAAACGATTTATTTTGAACTCCTTAACCGGAAAGAAAGCATCTGATGACTTACTTTGTTGCCATATGAAAAGAAACATTAGCACTATACCACTCAAAACAATAATTTGACCACTATATTCTTTAATAACAGATGATCCGTATACAAGAGCTGATAAGCCTATGGCATAAATTATTGCACCTTTATAATCAAGGGATTTTTTGTCAGACTGAAGTTTGTCAGATCCCAAATATTTAAAAGCCACAATCATTACTACTAATCCTATTAATGAAGAAAGCAAAAATATAGCCTGCCATCCCCAATAAAAGGTGATAAATCCTCCTGCAGTCGGCCCAACAGCTAATCCTACATATACAGCAGCAACTGTAATTCCCAATACTGCCCCTCTTTTTTCTTTTGGAAATTCACGAACCAATATGGCCGGGCTTGTTGCCATTAATAATGATGCCCCAATACCTTGTATAAATCGAACTATTATAAGAATGTTACCATTGGTTGAAAAACTACAAAGGAGTGTAAAAACCAGAAAAAGCACTGTTCCTGCTTTAAATATTTTTTTATGACCTAAAAAATCTGCCCATTTACCTGCCGGAAGCAGGAAAATTCCTGATGATAGCAAAAAAGAAGTAATAACCCAGCTTAACGAAACGGCATTCAATTGTAATTGTTTCTCAATAATTGGTAAGGCAATATTAACAGATGAGATCAAAAATGGTCCCATAAACGAAGTAATTATGGCAACCAGTAACACTGATTTCTGAGCTCTTGTCATTCCTTCTTCAATTAATTGTGAGATATATCAAAGGTATGAAAATGTATAGTGGATAAAACAAAAAAAGGTTCATCACTTAAAAGCAATGAACCTGAGTATATAAAAAAGATAGTATTAATTCGCGATTAATTTTCCTTTAATATTGTCTTCAAACGCTGATAATGCTGCTTTTGAGCCTTCACCCATAGCAATTACAATTTGTTTGTAAGGAACAACCGACACATCGCCTGCTGCATAAATTCCCGCTTGTTTTGTTCTACAGTGTGCATCTATTTCAATTTCACCCATACGATTGGTTTCAACTAGATCGGCAAATACCTTACTATTGGCCTGCAAACCTATTTGTACGAATACTCCATCGGTTGAAATAGTTTCTTCCTTCTCAGTTGTTCTGTTTTTATATTTTAAAGCATTTACCTTACTACCGTCTCCGTCTATGGCCAGAGTTTGAGCATTGGTAACAATTTTTACATTAGGCAATCCTGCCAACTTATCCTGTAATACCTGATCACCTTTTAAGGAATCCATGAATTCAAGAACAGTAACATCTTTCGCAATGGAAGAAAGATCAATTGCAGCTTCTAATCCTGAGTTACCGCCGCCAATTACAACAACCTTCTTATTCTTGTAGAAAGGACCGTCGCAATGGGTACAAAAGGCTACTCCGGAACCGATGTACTCTGTTTCTCCTGGTATACCCAGTTTACGCCAACTGGCGCCTGTAGCAATTATTAATGCAGGAGTTGTTAGGCTTTCTCCTAATGAAGAGGTTAATTTTTTAATACCGTTCTCCAGTTCAATTTTTTCTATAAGTCGGTTTTCTAATATGTCTATCGGGTAATCGTTAAGATGCTGAATTAAATTTCCGGCTAATTCACTACCTGTAGTTTTAGGTACCGAAATCATATTTTCGATAGCAACCGTTTCGGTTACCTGGCCTCCAATTTTCTCGGCAACCAATGCAACTTTAAAACCTTTACGCGCTGAGTAAATAGCTGCAGAAGCACCTGCCGGTCCACCACCCACAACAACTACATCATATTCTTTTTTAACTTCACTTGTTGGCTTAAATTCGGTTCCAAGTTGATTTTCAATTTTAGAAATCAATTCAATCATAGTTGAGCGACCCACATGCAGTTGTTCGCCGTTTGCATAAACGGTAGGTACAGCTTGTATACCCAATCGGTCTACTTCCTCCTGATTGATCGATCCATCAATTATTTCATGCGAAATATAAGGATTGTTGAAAGCCATTATATTTAAGGCCTGAACAACGTCTGGACAATTCGTACAGGTTAGAGAAATATAGCTTTTTAATTCAACCTTCTGATTGATATTATTAATGCGTTGAGTAAGAATTTCATCAGGTAAGTTTTTACCTATGCCATCCTGATTCAGAACAGCCAATAATAAAGTTGTAAACTCATGACCATTAGGAACAGCCCTAAATATTACATTGGTTGTTTTGTCATTTTTTAATATCGTAAAAGACAACCCATCACCTGAATCTATTTTAACATTAACATTATCTGAGCACGATGCAACATCTTCAAGCAATGAAACTAATTCATTTTTACTTTTGTGGTCATCTGAAACAGTAATGGCAAAAGTATACTTGTTTTTAAGGTTACTGAATAATGATCGTACCTGGTCTTTTATAGTTTGTTCTAACATAATCTTATATTTTATTGGTGATGGTCGGGGTTCTTAAAAAGAGGCTCCACTCATTTTTAGTTGATAGGAGTGGAGCCTGATAATTATATAGGTAACTTAATTTCTTAAAAAATTAGATTTTACCAACTAGGTCAATACTTGGTTCCAAAGTTTTAGCGCCTTCTTCCCATTTAGCCGGACAAACTTCAGCTGGATGTTCTGCAACAAACTGCAAAGCTTTCAATCGACGTAATAGTTCATCTGCATTACGACCAACATTTCCGGCAACTACTTCGTAAGCAACTATTTCTCCCTGTGGATTAACAATAAAAGTTCCTCTTTCGGCCAAACCAGCTTCTTCAATCATAACATCAAATCCACGAGAAAGAACTCCGGTTGGATCGGCTAACATAGGATATTTAATCTTTTTGATTGTATCAGATGTATCGTGCCATGCTTTGTGTACAAAATGAGTATCTGTTGAAACAGAATAAATTTCAGTACCAGTTGCAGCAAACTCATCGTATTTATTTGCCAGGTCTTCTAACTCAGTTGGACATACAAAAGTAAAATCGGCAGGATAGAAGAAAAAGATTGACCATTTCCCAAGTACATCTTCTTTTGATACTGTTTTAAAATCCTCGTTTACGTAAGCTTGTACCTTAAAATCTACAATCTCTTTTCCAATTTGTGACATAATTTCAATGTTTTAATATTAATACTATTTGTTTCGTTCTTTTTACATCAGCAAAACTAGAATAATGATCGTCATAAATCAAATAGATAATATTAATGACCGCATAGATGATATTTATATTGAAAGACAATATGCACAATATGAATACATAACACTAGCAAATTAATAATTTGCTACTGCATTTTATTTTGAAAAAGAAATATCAGAAAGTAAAATATCAGACTGAGAACACTTGAAAGAATTTGATCAAAATACTGATGTAAATTCTGAAAAAGAAAAAAAAGAAGGTTTATTCTGTTGCTAAATGAGCCTGCTTAGTAAGAATCTCCTGTAGTTTATCTAAATTCTTATAACAGTTAATTATTCCTGAATTAACATTTGACAGCCAGTTTATGGCAGCATCCTGAGTTGAGAATATCTTGGAAACAATTGGTAGTTCCCGATTAAATAATTCGAATAAAGTAGCAACAACGACTTCATTGGGTTTACTGGTAAGAACAGATACGTACCTTTCACCGAGAATTGTTGGCAATTGTTTTAATTTGGTAACGTATTCATTAACTTCAATAGAACCACCAACTATCGTAGCAGGTCTGAAATCCATGATAACACTAAAATCGGGCTGGTAGTTTTTGTCCTGTGCACTTCGTAATTTTAGTTGCAGAATATCGTCAACATAAATTGAACCTTGGTACAATTCTACAACAAGTTTACACTCAGGGAATAATATATAATCCGTTTTAGCTTTCATAACAGGGTAAAAATTCCGAATACAAAAATACTTTGAGAATTATTTAAATAGTTAATAATATGTAGTTAATTAGTATTAAATAAGTTAATTGATTGTGAAACGATAATTGATTACAATGCAATTACATTCTAAATTATTTTAGTTATTGTTTTTAAGTACTTAGTTTTTAGGTCAATGAATGGTTTTATTGGGCTGGATGTATTCAATGGCGAAATTAAACATTAATAATGAAATCAACTAAATTTTCATCACCTTCTAATCCTAATTTTTTTCGCAAACGATACCGGTGATTCTCAACTCCTCTAACAGAGATTCCTAGTAAAGGTGCAATGTCTTTTGATGTTAAATTAATTCTAAGATATGCACATAATCTTAAATCACTTGGTGTCAGTTCTGGGTAATTAGCTTTTAATGTTTTCAGAAAGGTTTCATGTGCCTGTTCAAAATTTGCTTCGAAGATGTGCCAGTCATCCTGCCCTGAAATATTCTCATCAATCTTATTAATTAATTCCTGATAATACTTATCTGGATAACGGGTCCCTAATGCATCTTTTTGCTTTTTAATTTTTGCTTTTAATGACATTAAAAACTCGTTTTTCTTTATAATTCCCATGGTTGAACCCGCCAGTTGCTGACTTTTATGAGACAATTCATCTCTTAATTTTTCGTTTCTAAGTTTAATGAGTTCTTTTTCCTTTTCTTCTCTTTTTCGCCTCTCTTTTAGTTTTATTTTTCGGGTGGTAATTCGTCTTGACAATCCAAATAAAATGCTAATAAGAATAAAATACATCGTGATTGCCTGCCATGATTGATACCAGGGATGATTAATTTTAAAATGTAATTCACTGGTTTTAGAGTATTTATTCCAATTGTTTATGGCTCTTACCAATATTGTATATTCACCTGGCGGAATCCTTCTTATTTCGAATATTGGCTCATCTGTAAGTACAGACCATTCGTTAGATAAACCTTCAATTTTATATTGAAATTGTGTAGGATCTCCATTTATTATTGGAAATGAATATCGGAAAGTGATGTTATTTAATCTGTTGGGTAATGAATATGATGTTTCTGAGACATTAAGACTAACAATCTCTTTTTTTCCATCATCACATTTGGCTTCTCTTAATATTGGTACGAAATTACTTACTTCATCCCCTTCAGATTTACTAAGTGGATTAAGTAAAGCATAACCGTTCTCCATGCTAACAAGTATGCTAGAATCATTAAACTGAATAACATTTTCATGGGTTGGAATCAAATGATCCTGAAAAACTGCATTCGGATACATTTTTAAAAGACGAATATCATCCGGCCTAATATCAAAGCATGCCATACCTTGTTTATTGATAAACCAGTATTTATGTTTGCCGGCAGGAATTATCCTGTGGGATGATTTAAAATCTCCCAGTTTATTATTAAAATCATTGTATAATATAATGGTATCATTCAAATCATCGTAGGTATATATATCTTCACCAGATGTAATTACAATTCTGCCCTCAACTTTGAAAGCCTTTGGATTTCTGATGTTTTTATTATTTGTATCTATTTTTTCGTAATGTCTGATGGATATTATGCTGTCTAATGTTTCATTTAATCTCAATTTATAAACGCCTCTATAATTGTGACTTGCCCATAAATTTCCAAGGTGATCAAATTCAACAAAACGAATTAAATTATTGAAACCCTTAATTGTATTGGAGAAATGCCATTCTCCATTTGTTCTTTTATATACAATTAAATCATTGTATGTACCTTGAATTAGAATATCAGGATTTTGAGGATGACGGGTTATTGAATAAGCACCTGCATAATTTGAGATGGTCTCCATTTTATTATTCTCAATCATGAAGGTGCCGGAATTATGACCAACGAATAACTTGTTATCAATTACATTACAATCCCATATTTGACCTTGCGTATTATCTAAGAGTTCAAATTTTTCATCCTTACTATTCCACGGAGTAGTGTATAAACCCTGGTTTGTACCAATATATAATTGATTATTATACAATGCAGCACTATATACGGCTCCTAATTCTTCAGAATAGAAAAATCTTTTTTTACCATCAAATGATCCGGGAATAAACTCGATGCCGTTATCTAAAGCCAACCATATATTACTAAGATTATCCATTACAATACCTAAAACGGTGTTGCTTTGTAATCCATTTTCTTTATTGTAATGAAATATGACTTTTCCATTTTTATTAAAAGAAATCACCCCATCTAAAATGGTTCCTAATATAAAATCACCATTATGATTTAAAATTCCTTTATTAATCTGATTTTTAATTAGAAATGGCTGAATGCTTGTGCTTGTTATTTCTATTTTTTTAGTTTCCTCATTATAACTGAAAAGACCGTCAGATTCAGTACCTACATAGTAAACATCCAATTCACGATCGTGAGCAAGGAACCTGATTAACTTACTTTTTAAAAAGTCATCAGTAATTAGTGGAGTGAGTTGTTGATTATTTAATCTGTAAATACCTTGATTGAGAATAGCTATATAAACAGAATTATTTACCTTGGTTGCAAAATTTATAAAACCACCAGGTTGAATAATTGAGAAGGTATCATTTTTATAAATGTATATTTTAGAAAAGGAATGAAATATAACAGATTCATCTGTGATAAAGATACTCCAAAACTCTTCATTGTTGGTAAATTGCTTTTCAACAAGGTGCGTTAATGAATAATAAGTAAGTTCATTATTTCCATTATTCTCCCAATATCCGAGCTCTCTATAACCACCTGTGTATATGCGGTTGTTTTTATCTATGGCAACAGCTCTGATAATTGTACTGTTGGGTGAAGGATAAGATTTCCATGTCACTCCGTCAAATTGTAATAATGCGGTACTGTTACAGAAATAAGCATAGCCATTATTATCAAAACCAACAGACCAGTTTTGGCTTGCTGCATGATACTCTTTTTTTGAAAAGCTTCTGTTTGTTTGGGCAGTAAGAATGAATTGGTAATTAAGTAAAATAAGAAAGATGATAAGTATTACTCTCCTAAAGATTAAATTTAATTTAATCATACAACTTAAATATTGATTACTTAAAAAAAACTTAGATGTGCTGTTTGGTTATTTGTTTCAACAAATATGCTCTAAAATTAAGAATTATTCACAAATTGAGATGATTTAAAAGAATAATATGGCTGTAATTAGGGGCTTTTTTAAAGTATTCAACTCATTATTTGTGAAATATTTTAACATTTGCAAATAGTTAAATGTTAAAAAATGAAAATTATATCTATCAGGTATATAATGTTTTGCAATAAAATGTTTTGAATTGGTGAGGTAATTGTGAAAAAGAAAATTAGCACTTTTTAACATTGAGAGTTTGTCGTGTATACTATTATTTTACTTGCAACAATCGCCTCTTTAATTTTGAACCAGCGAACTAATAAATCTAACATCATGAAAAAAACTCTTTTTGTTATTTCTCTATTGTTAGTTTCGACTTTAATTTTTGCACAGCAACAACTGAATGTAAAAGGTAAAGTTACCGGAACAGATAATTTGGGAATCCCAGGTGTTTCAATAGTTGTTAAGGGTTCATCCTCAGGAACTATAACCGATCTGGAAGGTTTTTATACTATTGAAGCCACATCTGATGATATAATAGTTTATAGCTTCATTGGTTTTGATACACAGGAAATACCTGTGGCAGGCAGAACAGAAATAAATGTTGTTTTCGAAGAATCAAATCAACTGGTTGATGAAGTAGTTGTAGTAGGTTATGGTACTCAAAGGGTAAAGGATCTTACATCAGCAATTACTACAGTTAAGTCAGAAGAACTGGTTAAAAGTCCAAACGGGCAAACAATGCAGGCACTACAAGGTAAGGTTGCCGGTATGCAGATTATTAATGCCGGTGCTCCCGGAACAGAACCCACAGTTCGAATCAGAGGTATTGGTTCTTATCCATCCAGTAGTAATTCACAACCTTTATATGTAGTGGATGGAATGTATTTTGATAATATTGATTTCCTGAATCCATCAGACATTGAAAGTTTATCGGTGCTTAAAGATGCTTCTGCTTCAGCTATTTATGGAGTAAGGGCCGCAAATGGTGTAGTGTTGATTACTACTAAAAAAGGTGGTGTAAGCAAAAAAGCTACTGTTACTTACGAAGGTTACATTGGAGTGCAGGTTCCACAAAATGTTCTTCAAATGGCAAATGCTGAACAGTTTGTGGAATATATTAATCAAACAGGATCTGCAGCTGATATTCAGTTTATTGAAAATGCCATGCAACGTTATGGAAGAAGCAGAATTAATCCTAACGTACCTGATGTAAATACAGATTGGTATGCCGAGATAATGAAAAAAACAGCTCGTCAGCAGAACCATTCAATTAGTATGACAGGTGGATCGGAAGCAACCACTTATTCTTTAGGCGTAAGTTATTATGAGCAACAAGGTTTGCTTGAAACAGCCAAAAACTCGTATGAGAGATTAAATATCAGAGGAAACTTTGATCACGAAGTAAATAACTGGCTGAAGGCTGGTATGAATGTAAATGTTAGTAATGGTACAAAGTATATTGCTGATGATGGCGCATGGTTTAGTGCTTATCATGCTGTACCAATACTACCTAAATACGACATGGAAAACTATGATAAGTTAATGGACGCTGGTATGTCAAATGCAAGTATGTACTCAAGTGCTCAATTAATTGGTTACCGAGGTTCTCAAAATCCATTCTTAAATCTGGATTATATGAGTAATCGACAAAATATCAGAAAAGTTTTAACGGGTATTTATACAGATATTACTCTGATTCCTAATAAGCTGAATCTAAAAACTACTTATAGTTTGTACATAATGGATTTAAAAAGCCGTAATGTAGGATTACCTTACTATGTAACAAATGATACTAACCGAGAACTTTCAAGCATTTCTTCTTATAAGTCATCTGACACCAATCAGTTTCTTGACAATGTTCTGACTTATAATGATAGTTTCGGAGCTCATAACATCAGTTTAATGTTGGGTACTTCCTATCGCGACGAATGGTATGATTATCTGCAGGGATATGCACAGGATATTCCATTGAATGAAAATTCATGGTACATAGGTCAGTCACAGTCAGAAACATCAAAATCTGTTGAGGATAATGCTGAGCGAATTTACGGTATTTCATATTTTGGTCGTGCTTCATATAATTACAAGAGCAAATATCTTGCATATTTTACATTGAGAAGAGAAGGAACTTCAAAGTATCAAGAAAAATGGGGTACTTTCCCTGCATTTGGTTTAGGATGGGTGGTTTCTGAGGAATCATTTATGGATGGAGCTAATTTTATTGATTATTTCAAATTAAGAGGAGGTTGGGGGCGCTTAGGTAACGATAAAATTGCCCGTCAGGATGGAGCCAATACAACCAATCCGGTTTACCTGGCAATAGATGACACACAGGTTGATGCTACCACCACAACAAGTACATTTGGTTACCTGGGATGGGAAACTGTTACCGGAACCAACATTGGTTTAAATGCTACCTTATTTGGAAATAAGCTGGATATTGAGGCTGATTATTATGTAAGAGATACAGAAAATGCTGCTATTCCTGTGAGTTTAAAGCTTCAGTCTGGAAGTGTTTTGAAGAATGTAGGTGTAATCCGTAATTCTGGTTTAGAAATGGCAGTTAACTGGAATGGAAAGATAACCAGTGATCTGAAATATACACTAGGATTTAATTTTGCTACGCTTAAAAACGAAGTGCGTGATCTATACGGACAGGAATACCTAAATGGAGGTTCTGCAGAGTTTCGTCAAAGATCTCAAATAGGTGAGCCTCTTTTATCATTTTATGGTTACGAAGTAGCGGGTGTTTATCAAAATCAAGGTGAGATAGATAATGATCAGGTTGCACAGGATAACAGCCTTGTTCCCGGGGATCTAAGATTTGTTGATCAGGATGGCAATAATATTATTGATGACGATGATAAGGTATTCTTAGGTTCATATTTCCCAAATTTAACTTATGGTGGAGTATTGGGATTAAGCTACAAGAATCTTGAATTCTCGATGAATATAATGGGGCAAAGTGGAAACAAAATTCTGAACAGAAAGAGAGGGGAAATTATCTGGACAAACGATACAAACATTGATGCTGAATTGGCCAATAATCTATGGAACGGAGATGGAACTTCCAATAAATATCCTTCGGCATCTGGTTTGAGAAGAGGATGGAACCAAAATTTTAGCGACTATCTGGTTGAAGATGGTTCTTTCTTCAGAATTCAAAATGTAAGGTTAGCATACAAACTTAAGGGATCTTCCATAATTGGTCCGGGAATGCCCGATGCAGTTGTATTTGTAACTGCAGAAAGACCATTGACAATGTTTAATTACAATGGATTTAATCCTGAGGTTCCTAATGGAATTGATCGTCAGTTCTATCCAATTCCTTCTGTTTATACAATTGGACTAAATCTTAAATTCTAAAATCTACCATGATGAAAGTAAACAAGATATATAAGTATTTCACACCTTTTGTAATTGGTGCGTTAATATTGACATTGCTTTTTGGTTGTGAAGACAAATTAAATGAGCCTTTCGAAGATGAAGCCTTTACAAGTGATGTTGATTACACTATTGGTGATAACATGGTACTCCCTTTACTGGGTGCCTATTATGGATTATATACCCGTTCATGGGAAGAACCTTTGACATTAGGCATAAGAGGTGACGATGTGAATGCTGCTGGAGATCAGGTGCCAATGCAGGAGCAGGATGAGTTTAAATATCTAGCCAGTCATTGGAATCCTAATTCAGTTTGGCAATTACACTATAACGATATAATTAATGTATTTACAGCAATGGAGGAAATTGAAAAATACCGGCCAGCTGCTGCAAACGATGCATTAGCTGATCAATACATTGCAGAATGTAAAGTGATCAGAGCTTATTTATATCTCAATATTGCCCGCACTTTCGGAGGCTGTATAGTGATTGACGAGTTAAGTAATATTCAGGCAACTCCTTTGAGTAATCTTAACCAGGTAATGCAATATATTGTTGATCAGATGGATGAGGCAATCCCTTATTTGCCGGACACACATCCTAATAAGCGAAGTGATATTAAAGGTGGTATGACAACTTATACAGCTTATGCTATTCAAGCTTTGGCTTATCAGGAGATGAAAGATTATCAGGGAGTAGTAAGTGCAACTTCTCAAATAATAAACTCTGGTGAATTTGAATTGTCTGACGATTATTATCACCTATTTAAACAAGCCGGCAAATTAGATGATGAAAATATATTGGAGTTCCAATATTCAGACTTTAATCAAAGCGAAGGTGATCGTTTTTCATTCTTATATGCTCCATTCGGTACAAATTGGACGCCAGTTGTAACAGGTGCAAGTTCTGGCTGGGGATTTTATGAACCAACATTAAAATATATCAAATTTATGTTGGACAGAGGAGAAACTGTTCGTTTGGAAACCAGTGTGGTGTTTACTCCTTCAGGAATAACTGAAATTCAGGATCAATATGGATCTATTCCGGAATGGATCTCGAATGTTAACCGCGAAGGGGATATATTCAATGATAATGCGCGTATGAATTTTGCTAGCGGTAAACATATTCAACCATCAACCGAATTGATTGATGGACGAACTTCTCAGGGTAGTAATAAAAACTTCATTGTTATCAGATATGCTGAAATGTTATTGATGTATGCTGAAGCACTAACAAGAGGAGCTACTACATCATTATCACTTACTGCTGATGATGCTGTTAACCTGGTGCGCGAAAGAGCCGGATTAACTGATTTGTCGGGTGTGACAACAAAAAATGTTTTGGATGAAAAATTTGCTGAGCTTGCCATGGAATGGGGAACCCGTTATTACGATATGGTTCGTACCGAAAATGTGGCTGAGTTAACTCATGAAGGTAAAACATTTACCATGGACAAGGCTTATTTGCCATTCCCTGCCGATCAGGTTGCAGAATTACCACAATTGGGAGACGGAATCTAATTAAACTGAATTAACATGAAAACATATAGTAAATTAATGATTCTTGCATTGACCCTTTTGTTTGTTAATGCTTGTAAGGATGGGTTTATTGATGATATATCAAAGGTTGACCCGGGCGCTGATGAGTCAGCTCCACAGATAACTGTTAATTTTCCACCCGAAGGGTACGAACTTCAGACAAACGCTGCCATTGCTACGATGACCATTGATTTTGAAGTAAGAGATGATATTGAAATCAAATCAGTGGCATTAAAGGTAGATGGCACAGAAATTAGCAGTTATGCGGAATTTAAAGATTATAGAGTCTTCCTGGAAAAATACACATATGATAATGTTACCACAGGAAGTCATGTTCTTACAATAGAAGCCACCGATTTAGAAGGACAAACATCTACTTTGGATGTGAATTTTGCAAAATCACCACCATATGTACCATTGTATGATGGAGAGATATTCTATATGCCTTTTAATAACGAGTATCGTGAAATGAATTCTCTTGAGTTGGCGTCTTCATTTGGTTTACCTGGTTTTACAGGGGGTATTCAAGGTGGAACAGCTTATCAGGGTGCTGCTGATTCATATTTAACATTCCCGGTATCTGCTCTTGAAGGTGCAACCGAAGTTAGTGCCAGTTTCTGGTTGAAGATTGATAATAGTATGGATCGAGCGGGTATATTGGTTGTTACTCCTCCATCAGACACTAATAATGACAGAACCAAAGGTTTCCGATTCTTCCGCGAAGCCAGTGGTGATATGCAACGATTCAAATTAAATGCAGGTAATGGTACTGCGGATTCATGGTTTGATGGTGGATCAGCTGCAGATGTTACACCTAATACCGGCGAATGGACACACTTTGCTTTTACCTTATCAGGTACAGAAGGTGTTGTTTACATCAATGGAGAAGTTGTAAAACAGGGCGCATTTAGTGGTGTCGACTGGACTGATTGTGAAGAAATTTCCATTATGTCTGGTGAACCTAACTGGACTGGTTGGAGTCATTACTCTGATGGCAGTGCAATGGATGAATTACGATTGTTCAACAAAGCTTTAACACAGGCTGAAATCCAAACTATTATGTTGAAGGAAAAGGCTACCTTCTACATGGATTTTAATGGCGACTATAAGGAATTATTAACAGGTGTGGAAGCTACAGTGGTTGGTTCACCTTCATTCGACTATGGAAGTGGGGTTGATGGTGATGCCTATGTTGGAGCAACAAGTTCCTATTTAACTTTTTCGACAGATGATATAGCAGTGCAAGGTTCAGAATTTAGTGCTAGCTTCTGGATGAATATCAATGCTACTCCTGACAGAGCTGGTATTCTGACAATGGGACCAGAGGATACAGCTAATCCGGATGCTCAAAATGATCGAACAAGTGGTTTCCGTTTCTTCCGAGAAGCAAGCGGAGGTATGCAACGATTTAAACTTAATGCAGGTAATGGTACCGCAGACTCCTGGTTTGATGGTGGATCTGCAGCTGATGTTGATCCAGCAACGGGTAACTGGGTTCATTTTGCCTTTGCAATTAGTACTACCGAAGCTAAGGTGTATATCGACGGAGTAGAAGTTAAACAAGGCGATTTTACAGGCATTGACTGGACGGGTTGCAATATACTTTCCATTATGTCAGGAGCTCCACGATTTACTGGTTGGGGACACAATTCTGATGAAAGTATGATGGATGAATTGTATTTATTCGATAAGGCCTTATCAGCAGAAGAGGTTGCTCTAATGCGTGCTGATGGTTTATAATTAATAATGATGAACACCAATAATGACCCGTTATCATAGGGTAACGGGTCATTATAAATCAAATGTCCTTTAATCTTCCCAAAATATCTGTTTAATGAAATTCATACTATCAGCCTTTGTTATATTATTTATGTTTTCATGTGGTAAGGATCAATCAACCAATGATTCTCCAAAAGAAAGCATTGAAATCAACTATGTATATATTGGTGATACAGAACTTTCGGAAACAGAATTAAATGAAGATTTACCTATAGATGAAGTTATTCAAATACGCTTTAATAAACCTGTCAATCCTTCTTCAGCTCAAGAAAGTATTGCATTGTTGAATGATAACAATGAAGAGATAGCTTTAACCTTAACATTTTTCAATTCCAATCAATTGATAAAGTTGAATCATGATCAATTAGATCAAAACACTACTTATCAATTAATTATAAGTGATGATCTGACAGGAGCAGAAAATGAAGCATTTGAAGAAGTTCAATATTCCTTTACAACGCTTATTAGTCCGTTAGTCTTGGAGATGATAAGAATGGATGGAACAGAGGTAAATCCAATGTCCAGAATATTTGATGTGAGCAGAACCACAACCATAGAATTACAATTTGATACACCTGTTGATGTGAAGGATATCAACGATTATTCAACATTGACTTCAGGTAACTTAACTCAAGGATATACCTTGACACAATCGAGTGCGAATGTGATTTTGTTTACAGCAAACAATGCGTTGGATGGATATACAAAATATTCTTTCAATATTTTATCATCAATAGAAAACCGAATCGGGCGTCCGTTCGATGGACTAAGTCTGGAATTTTATACGGAAGTGGATGCGAGTCTGAAATTTCCTGAGATAACAGACAATGAGTTATTAACTCTTGTTCAGCAACAAACATTTAAGTATTTCTGGGATTTTGCACATCCTACTTCGGGTCTGACACGTGAACGAAATACTTCATCAAGAGTAGTAACAATAGGAGGTTCAGGTTTTGGTGTTATGTCAATATTAGTAGGAATCGAACGTGGTTTTATTACCAGGACAGAAGGAGTGACCCGTTTGAAAAAAATCGTAGATTTTCTTTATCAGGCTGATCGTTGGCATGGCGTATGGCCACATTGGATGGATGGTGATACAGGTGAAACAATCCCTTTTAGTTCAGATGATGATGGTGGAGACATTGTGGAAACTGCATTCATGATTCAGGGCTTACTGGCTGTTAAACACTATCTGGATAGCACTAATCCAACTGAGAAAAGTATAATTGATATAATTACTACTTTATGGGAAGAAGTTGAATGGGATTGGTATACTCAGGGAGAAAATTCTATTACATGGCATTGGTCGCCTAATTACGACTTTGATAAAAATATGAAAGTTAGCGGCTGGAATGAGGCATTGATAGTTTATGTTTTAGCAGCATCTTCTCCTACTCATTCAATTAGTAAAATTGTGTACGATGAAGGCTGGGCCCGAAATGGGAATATGGTAAACGGAAATACTTTTTATGACATTACATTGCCATTGGGAAATAGAGATTACTGTGGACCTTTATTTTTCGCTCATTATTCATTTCTAGGACTCGATCCCAGGAATCTATCAGATCAATATGCAAACTATTGGGAACAAAACAGGGCTCACACGCTGATTAATAGTAGTTATTGCATTGATAATCCTGGTCGTTTCGTTGGTTATAAGCAAGATTGTTGGGGACTTACAGCCAGTGATAATCACAGTGGATACTCCGCACATTCACCAACCAACGATTTAGGTGTTATCACTCCAACAGCGGCTTTGTCATCTTTCCCATATACACCTGATGAATCGATGGAAGCCTTAAAACACTTCTATTACATAATGGGAGATAAATTGTGGGGAGAATATGGTTTTTATGATGCTTTTAACATTACTGAGCAATGGACTGCCAGTTCGTTTCTTGCAATTGACCAGGGACCAATTATTTTAATGATCGAAAACTACCGATCCGGGTTATTGTGGGATATGTTTATGCAGGATTCAGATGTGCAATCTGGTTTGAATAAATTGGGTTTTAGTTATTAATCCAATCTGCTTAAATCGTTAAAAAATAACAAGATGAAATATCGAAGTTACACAAGTGTTTTAAATACAATTATATATCTGTTTCTGATACTTATTTTGACAAATTGTGGAACAGCTTCGCAAAAGTCAGGTGTTTCAAAAAATACTGAAGAAGATAGTAAACAGTGGACAGATGAAGCATTATTGGATACAATACAATATCAAACCTTTCAGTACTTCTGGGGGGGAGCAGAACCGAATTCAGGTATGGCATGTGAGCGTATTCATATGGATAATATTTATCCTCAAAATGATCAGGATGTTGTAACGCTTGGAGGATCAGGATTTGGTGTTATGGCAATATTAGTTGGAATTGAAAGAGGTTTTATAACCAGACAGGAAGCCTTAAATCGTTTCCAACAAGTAGTGACATTCCTAAAGGGTGCAGATCGTTTTCATGGGGCCTGGCCACATTGGTTAAATGGTAAAACCGGTAAGGTAGTTCCATTTGGTAAAAAAGATAATGGTGGTGATTTAGTTGAAACTGCATTTATGATACAAGGTTTACTAGCTGTAGCTGAATATTTTAAAGATGGAAATGCTCAGGAAGAGCAATTGGTAGCCGATATTAATAAATTATGGAAAGAAGTTGAATGGGATTGGTATACAAAGGGTGGAGAGAATGTTTTATACTGGCATTGGTCGCCAAATTATGGTTGGGAGATGAACTTTCCTGTGGGAGGATATAACGAATGCCTTATAATGTATGTATTGGCAGCTTCATCACCAACACATCCCATTGATCCCGAGGTTTATCATCAGGGATGGACTGTAAATGGTGCCATAACAAATGATACGGTTTATTATGGTTTACCAACAATTTTAAATTATTACGAGCATAACAATGATCCAATTGGACCTCTGTTTTGGGCCCATTATTCCTATCTGGGTTTAAATCCGTATGGTTTAAAGGATAGATATGCTGATTACTGGCAGTTGGTATCAAATCACGCCAAAATACATTATAAATACTGTGTTGATAATCCTAAAGGATACGAAGGGTATGGATCTGATCAATGGGGATTGACTTCCAGTTATTCCATGACAGGATATGCAGGTCACCATCCTGGTGAGTCTGATTTGGGCGTAATTTCTCCAACGGCTGCCTTAAGTTCTTTTCCATACACGCCAAGGGAATCAATGCAATTTTTGAGGTATTTATACATCGAAGCGGATTCACTTGTTGGACCCTATGGCCCATACGATGCCTATAGTCAGTCTGATAACTGGTACTTACCTCGCTATTTGGCAATTGATCAGGGACCTATTCCTGTTATGATTGAGAACTATCGAAGTGGCTTGTTGTGGAAGTTGTTTATGCGAAATAAAGATGTTCAGCAAGGTTTAGACAGGCTGGGTTTTACAATTGATTCGGTCAATTAAAATCATGATTATGAAAAGAAATTTGATTTGGATTGCAGTTACAATGGGAATTTTATCATCATGTACAAATGATGAAAATTCAACTCTTAGATGGAACAGTTATAGTGGAGATCCAATAATTGAGCACAAAGTTGATTCTGTACTTAATTTAATGACCCTGGAAGAAAAAATAGGTCAGATGAATCAGTATTCAGGCAATTTTGCAGCTACTGGTGAAGTGAGTGATAACCAATCGGGCGAATATCTTAAAAAAGGTATGATTGGTAGTACTTTTAATGTTTTTGGAGCTGATCATTTGCGAATGCTTCAGGAACAAAATCTGAAGTATTCAAGACTTAAAATACCCATGTTGTTTGCGGCTGATGTTATTCATGGTTTAGAAACAACCTTTCCCATTCCATTGGCAGAAGCCTGCTCATGGGATTTGGATTTAATGGAACAGACAGCAAGGGTAGCAGCTGAAGAAGCAACAGCATCCGGTGTAGCCTGGAATTTTGCTCCTATGGTAGATATAGCACGCGATCCGCGATGGGGAAGAGTTATGGAAGGTGCAGGAGAAGATGTTTTTTACGGAAGTCTGGTTGCACGTGCCCGTGTAAAAGGTTTTCAGGGAATTAATGATTATACTGATTTTACTAAAAATAATACAATGATGGCCTGTGCCAAGCATTTTGTAGCCTATGGTGCAGCTCAGGCAGGTCGTGATTATAATTCGGTTGATATATCTGACCGAACTTTACATGAAACATATTTACCACCGTTCAAAGCTGCTGTGGATGAAGGTGTGGCCTCTTTTATGACTGCTTTCAACGATTTGAACGGAGTACCTTGTACAGCTAATAAATACATTTTTAACGATATATTGAGGAATGCATGGGGATTTGGCGGTATGGTTGTTACCGACTATACCGCTATTATGGAGTTAATCGACCACGGATATGCCAAAGATTTAAAGCATGGAGCTCAATTAAGTCTGGATGCAGGAATTGACATGGATATGATCAGTGAGGCTTTTGTTACTCATCTTAAAGAATTAGTTGAAGAAGGAAGTATTCAGGAGTCTCAGATTAATGTTGCAGTTTCGCGTATCTTAGAAATGAAATTTCTTCTGGGTTTGTTCGATGATCCATATTTGTATTTTAATGAGCAAAGACAAACAGATGTAATAAACAATCCTAAACACAAAGATCTGGCTCTCACAGCTGCTCAAAAATCAATTGTGTTGCTTAAAAATGAAAATGATATACTTCCTCTGGAATCATTAAAAATGAAGAGTGTGGCTGTTATTGGTCCTTTTGTCGATGAAAGGGAAAGTTTGAATGGAGAGTGGGCAATTAAAGGAGATAGAAGTAAATCTGTTACATTAAGAGAAGGACTTGACGCTAAATATGCAGGAAGCAATGTCAAAATAAACTATGCTCAAGGCACAACTTTACCGCTTATCGATAGATCAACGGCTCACGTTTCAAAAGTGAATATGCCCGATAAAAAGGGATTCTCAGAAGCATTAAGAATTGCTAAACAAAGCGACGTAATAATTGCAGCCATGGGAGAAAATTATCATTGGTCAGGTGAAGCCGCCAGCAGAACAGATATCACTTTGCCGGGTAATCAACGCGAATTGTTGACGGAATTGAAAAAGACAGGTAAACCTATTGTTCTCGTGTTATTTAATGGTCGCCCATTGGATTTATCGTGGGAAGATGAAAATATGGATGCGATTGTTGAAGCCTGGTATCCGGGATTAAAATCAGGCGAAGCTATTGCTGATGTTCTAGGTGGAGACTACAATCCATCAGCTAAGTTAGTTATGACCTTTCCTAGAAATGTAGGACAGATACCAATTTTTTATAGCTCTAAAAATACTGGCCGTCCTTTTAATCCGGATCAACCGGCAGATTATCGATCGTCATATATCGATTCTGATAATTCACCTTTATATCCTTTCGGGTACGGACTGAGCTATACGCAGTTTAGTTATTCAAATCCTGCATTAAGTTCCACAATTCTGGAAAAAGGAAAAACAATTAAAGCTTCCATCGAAATTAGAAATGCCGGTAATCGGGATGGGGAAGAGGTCGTTCAATTATATATTCGTGACAGAGTAGCATCAGTTACCCGACCAGTGAAGGAATTAAAAGGATTCAAAAAAATATTTCTTGAAAGCGGAGATTCAAAAACCGTAGATTTTGAGATCAATGAAGAATTGATAAGTTTGTATGATAGTAATAACAATTGGGTAGCTGAACCCGGAGAATTTGATATTTGGATTTCAACCAATTCTTCTGATGAGAGTAACCATTTAACCTTTGAATTGAAATAATAATCATGCGAATTTATAGTTTATTTATCCTGATATTTTTTGTTGGAACCTTATGGGCTCAGGAGTATGATGCCTATGAGAAAAAAGTATTCATTGAAGGTACTGATACCCTTCAATATCGAATACTTTATCCCGAAAAAATGAAAGAGGGCAAAAAGTATCCTTTGATATTGTTTTTGCATGGAGCAGGCGAAAGAGGTGATGACAATCAGAAACAATTGACACATGGAGGTAAATTATTTCTGGATAAGAAAATACGTAAAAAGTATCCTGCAATAGTTGTTTTTCCTCAATGCCCGGATGGAGTCATGTGGACCAACCGACAAAAGCATCAAAACGAAGATGGTGAATGGATTTTTGAATTTCCGGTTGATAATAAAGCTCCTTGGCCAACTTTATTGGTCGATCAATTGGTTGATGAAATTGCTCAACGCAAACAGATTGACAAAAAAAGGATGTATATAATGGGTATTTCAATGGGAGGTATTGGTACGTTGGAATTTCTACATCGATTTGAGAATAAATATGCTGCAGTAACTGTAATTTGTGGTGGGCATAATCCTGAATTGTCAAAGTCATACCAGGATAAACCGATTTGGTTTTTTCATGGAGGAAAGGATAATGTTGTACCTATGCATTATTCGAAAGACGTATTTGATAAAATTCAAGGCTATAATTCGAAAACAAAATATACTCTTTATCCAGAGGCAAATCACAACAGTTGGGATGCTGCATTGGCAGAACCGAAACTTTTACATTGGTTGTTTTCAAAGAAACTTAATCAGAAATAAAATATATGAACAGGCGAGTAGCAAATATTCGCCTGTTTGTTTTTGAAATTGGTATAATTCACCAATAATTATAATGCTTCAATAGCTTCTTTAGCACGGGTTAATTGTAAATCTAAAAGACTTTCATTTCCGGTTGCGGCATGTATAAACTGGTAATCTTTTATACCCATAAAGTCCAATTCGATTTTAAGAATGGTTTTTAAATTATCCATAAATCCATATTCTCCCTTGTAACTACCCATGCTCGTATATAGTGCTGTAAACTTCTTTTGAGTCATTAGTCCAATTTGCTTACCATCTTCGTATTTAAATGTTTTCCCATTTTGCATAATTGCATCAAAATAGAGCTTAACAATACCCGGCAATGAAAAATTATGCATTGGAGTTACCAGAACTATCCAATCTGTATTCATAAATTGCTCAGTGTAAATATCCATTTGTTTGATAGATTCAGCAAGCTCATTATTCAATGTTAAACCTCCATAATTTCTCATTTTATAAGCTTTCATCGAAGTTTGATTAAAAAATGGAGGAGGAGTTTCGATCAAATCGGTTTCAGTTATTTCATGCTCTTTATTCATCTTCTGTTTAAAATGATTGAGCAAGGTAAGTGTGTTGGATGTGTCTCCGGATGGCAGGTATTTTACAATTAAAATTTTCATTTGTTCATTTTTTATGGGTTGAGTAATAATAATGCAGGATTCTTGTCCTGCATTATTTTATTGATAATTAAATTGCTAAGTCGATATCCAATATAAAGATGTCATCAATTGCTTTGTCACCCAAGTTATCAAAGAACGAGCCTGAACCATAGCGTACATCAAATTTTGATCTGTCAACTTCAATTTGAGCTGTATACCCCTTGCCCTTTTTAACTGCATCAAAACTAATATCTTCACTTTTACCTTTGATCGTTAAAGTACCACTAACCTTAACTTTATCATCTGATTGTTCAGAAACTTTTGTGATAACAAACTCAGAAGTTGGATATTTTTCTACTCCAAAGAAATCATCCGATTTTAAATGGCCAACTAACTTTGCGTTGTATCCTTCATCTTCCAGGTCAGTGTTTGTAATAGAATTCATATCTATCACGAATTTACCACCTGAAAGTTTTCCTTTTTCAAGCACCAGGTATCCATCTTTTAATTCAATTTCTCCCGTATGTGATCCTGCAATTTTTTTTCCAGTCCAAACAATTTTAGAATCCTCTGTTTTAATTTCTTTCTTTTGTGCGTAAGTAGTTACGCTTGATAATACTAATAGAGCTGCTAATGCTAATTTAACTGTTTTCATACTTCAAGTAATTTATTTGTTTATATTTAATTATTTACTGTAATAATATTTCTCATTAAATATTTCACCTTCATTGTTCCAGCATTGAACTGTTAAAATTGACATTGATTGGTGTCCATATTTTTCATGAGTAAATTCCAATTCCCATTCTATCACGGATATTTTCTCACTAATAAGCGAATTGACAACTTTAGCATTTTGGTAATCAATTAACCCGGTGACAAAATCTTCCTGTAATTTTCTACATCTGTCCTTGCCTTTAATGGGTTCATTATCATTGTTCTGGATAATAATACCCTCAGCATAGAACTTTTCAAAAGCCTGCAGAATTAAACGATCCTCAATCATCGTATTTAGGTATTTAACCCTATCATTAAGCGACATATTTTTTAGATCAAGTTTCCGCATTGACTGTTTTGATTATTAATTACAATGCAAATTTATGGCACCAGAAAACCAATCAACTTGATCTATGTTAAGAAATGAAATTGATGTAAGTTAAGTCAGTGCTTAACCATCATTAAAAATGGGGAAGTAATATTCTATTTTTGACGTCTTATTCTGCTTAGACTTTCTGGCGTAATTCCTAAATATGATGCAATGTAAACCAATGGCACTCTTTGAAACATTTCAGGATTCTCTTTCAGCATATCAGCATAACGTTCTGTGGCAGGTTCCCACATGGTAGCATTCAATCTCTTTAAAGAATTTAAATACGCCTTTTGAAAAAGGATTCGGAAGTATCTTTCCAATGCGGGAACTTCAACATATAATTTTTCAAGTCTATCATATGAAATACGCAGAAGTGTAGTTTCTTCCAATGCTTCGATGTAGTAGTTGGATGGCTTTTTACTAAAAAAACTTTCAAGATCACTTATCCAGTTATTATCCATTCGAATCTGAAAAATATGCTCAATACCCTTCTCATCTGCATAATACGAACGCATACAGCCTTTTATAATAAAGTAGATATGATTACATACTTCGCCCACAACCAAAATGTCTTTTTTCTTTTTAATGGTTAACGTATCAAAAGAAGATAGTATGGTATGTTCATCACATTCATTAATCTTTGTCCACTTTGATAAATAGTATAATAACTTATGATCCGGCCTCTTGTTTTCCATGTATTCGAATATATAAATAAGATACAATATAAAGCCTTTTAGGTTTATTAAAATTAAAAATAATACCCTGTATCTTTAAACTAATTCAATGCAGGTTTTATATTTATATCTGAAAATTTAGAAATAATGAAAAAACTACTACTTTTTGTCCTTATAGTAATTAATTCGGTTACTTGGGCACAAAACTCACCAGCACCAATTAAGATGGTAGACATTCTTCTATCACCTTCAAATGGGGATTGGAATTATAATATTGGTGAGGATGCAATAGTTGAAATTAGCGTTTTAAAATATGGCGTTCCCATAAACAACATTGAAATAAACTATGAATATGGTCCTGAATTATTGAAAGCTGATAAGCAAGGTAAACTGATATTGCTTAATGGTACAGGAAGTTTGAACATTGAAACAACAAATCAACCTGGATTTCGACAACTAAAAGTTTGGGTTGAATTGGATGGATATAAATATAAAAACCAGATTAATCTTGGTTATTCTCCTGATAAAATCAAACCAACACAGTTATATCCTGACGATTTTGAGAGCTTTTGGACTAATGCCGTAAAAGAGTTAAGAACTATTGGTTTTAAAACAGAGCTGAACTATCTGCCGGAATTCTCTACTGAAAAGGTTGAAACTTTTCTCATGAAGATGAGTACTGGGTTGGGTAAGAAAACAATATTCGGATACTTGAGCAAGCCTAGAGAAGAAGGTAAATATCCGGTTTTGTTTTTGCCGCCCGGAGCTGGAGTAAAACCAATAAAACCATATCTAGGATTTGCTGAGCAAGGTTATATAAGTCTTAGTATAGAAATACATGGAATCAATCCAATGCTGGATAAGGAAATATATTCTCAAATAAGCTCGGCTTTTGGCAATTACGTAATTTCTAATTTGGATAATAGGGATGAATATTATTATAAAAATGTTTATTTGTCGTGTGTGCGTTGTGTTGATTACTTATGTGGTTTATCTGAATTTGATGGTAAGAATGTTTTTGTGTCGGGAGGAAGTCAAGGGGGTGCACTTGCCATTGTTACTGCAGCATTGAATGAGAAAGTTACGGCACTGGTTTCATTTTATCCTGCTCTTTGCGATCTTACGGGTTATTTATATGATAGGGCAGGTGGTTGGCCACATATGTTTCGTGATGAGAAAATCAGATCAGAATCACGCATTAAAACAAGTGCATATTTTGATGTTGCAAATTTTTCCCGAATGCTTAAGGTTCCTGGTTTCTATTCTTGGGGATATAATGATACAACCTGCTGTCCAACATCGGTATATTCAGCCTTTAATCTGATTACATCACCTAAGGAGAAATGGATTACACCTGTTTCGGGACATTGGCGTTTTCCAGAGAGCAATGAAAAATCATTGAATTTCCTGAAAAGACAAGTAAAGTAGCTTTATATCTAACAGCGAAACATATAATAATAGTGTGCTTGAGAAATTTTCTATTTTTGCGGCATGAATATTCAATCACACGACGCATTAGATCAAGTAAGGCAGAGTATACAATCGTTAGATCCTTACGCAGACATCTATGTTCTATTTCCTGCTTCGTATACTTATGATCAAAAAATTGATATCTATGTTCTAACGCCCAAGGCTGTTGATTATGCGTTGGAACAACAATATATCAATGCACGATATGCGGCGGAAAAACTTTCCACTATGGAAATAAATATTCATCTAATTAATAAAACTGAATGGCATCAGGATTATAATGATTCAAAATTATACGATCAGGTGCATAATGAAGGTGTTCTTTTGTAGTTAGTAGTATTTGATTAACCAGATGTTTTAAAACGGGTTCTTAGGTTAATAAACGAACTGCTTTATCGTTTTTTGTAAGGCTTATAGGTATTATTTAGGATTAGATTGCTTATTAATTAAATTCTTCTGCGATTGCAATTTTTAAGAATGAATATCATTAAAATGAGGATGATATAAAATTTTGCAGTAACTTCAATGGGTAAATAAGTAAGTCGAGATACTCTCCTTATTTATAAAAAAGCTTTTGAATCATATTCAATTTACAATTTTAACATTCGCTATGAAAGTTGAATTTGAATAAATCGAATAAAAACATAATCAATACCCAATGAAACAAATAGGTCAGTTTTTAATGTTATTGCTGTTTGTAACATTTATAAGCAGTTGCTTTAGTTCAGGATCAAAACAAAATAGCGTAAAAAAGAAGCCAAATATTTTATTCATTTTTTCCGATGATCATGCATTTCAGGCGATAAGTGCATATGGCGGTCGTTTAAAAGATGTTGCACCAACCCCAAATATTGATCGAATTGCTGATGAAGGAATGTTGTTTAACCGTTGTTTGGTTACAAATTCTATTTGCGGGCCATCAAGGGCCACAATTATTTCTGGTAAATATGGGCATCTGAACGGATTTGTCTCAAATGAAGGAGGAACAAGGTTTGATGGCTCTCAGCTTACATTTCCTAAAGTTCTGCAACAAGGTGGATATAAAACAGGTATCGTTGGTAAATGGCATTTAGGTTCTGATCCAACAGGATTTGATTACTGGGAAGTTTTACCGGATCAAGGGTTTTATTATAACCCTAAGTTTATAACACCCGATGGAGTTCACGAAGAGACCGGTTATGTAACTGAAATTATAACGGATAAAGCCATTGATTTTTTAAATAATGCCAGTCAGTCTGATCAGCCATTTATGTTGATGGTACAACATAAGGCTCCTCATCGCGAGTGGGAACCGGGTCCAAATGAATTAAGTCTGTATAAAGATGTAAACTTCCCTGAACCTGAAACAATGTTTGATACTTATGAAGGGAGAGGAAGTGCTGCCCACGAACAGGATATGACTATTGCAGTAACCATGCGGATGGATCGGGATTTGAAGATGTTTGAAAATGAAAAATTAGGCACAACAACACGCTTAAATGAAGAACAGGAAAAAGCATGGGATGCAGTATATGATCCAATTATAAATTATTATAAGGAGGCTAACTTAACGGGTGATGATTTAGTGCGTTTTAAATATCAACGTTATATGCAGGATTATCTGGCATGTATTGCAGGTGTCGATAAAAGTGTTGGGAAAATCCTGAATTACCTTAAAGAAAAAGGTTTAGACGAAAATACCATTGTAGTTTATTCTTCTGATCAGGGATTTTATTTAGGAGAGCACGGTTGGTTTGATAAACGTTTTATGTATGAAGAATCGTTACGCACACCCTTGTTGGTAAAATGGCCGGGAGTAACTAAACCTGGTTCAAAAAATAGTGATATCGTTTCTAATCTCGATTTTGGTGAAACATTTCTGGATATGGCAGGATTAGAGGTGCCTGAAGAAATGCAGGGTGAAAGCTTTGTTCCCATTTTAAAAGGGAATACCCCGAATGATTGGCGTAAAAACTTTTACTATCATTATTACGAATATCCAAGTTGGCATATGGTAAAACGTCATTATGGTATTGCTACTGAACGGTACAAGCTAATACATTTTTATTATGATGTGGATGAATGGGAATTATATGATTTGCAGGAAGATCCAATGGAAATGAAGAATGTATATAATGATGCAAATTATTTATCTGTTCGTGAAAATCTTCATCAACAGTTGAATGAATTAAGAATGAAATACAAAGACTCAGATGAATTAACCCAGGAATATCTTCAACAAAGTCTTAAAAACCTTAAACACTATCAATAACCAAAAAGCTTAGGTTCTAATTCAAAGTACTTATTTGTTTACCATAGGGATTAAATGATGTTCGTATTGATAAGATACTATATATCAATTAAATTCTTATCTTTAGTACGTTATTAAACCCGAGCTATGGAACTAAAAGAATTAAGTATCAGAAATAATATAAACTCTGATAATAGATTGCACAAAAAACTTAATTACCTTAAAAAGTTATTGCTGGAGTTAAGTAAAAAAGATCTTCCATCTGATATTGTAGGAAAGATAAATAGCGTAATAGAAGAATTAAATTCCTTTACAGGATCAAATAATGCTTTGGGCAAGAAGCTTTTGAAATCTAAAATTTATATTATAAGACTTGTAGAGAAGGAGCTAAAGCTGGTGCCAAAGAACCTGTATCTTATACGCTGGATGGCTATAGGAATGTCAGTGTTTGGTGTTCCTATGGGTGTGTCTTTTGGAATGGCATTGAGTAATATGGCTTTTTTGGGTATAGGTATTCCAATAGGAATGGTACTAGGATTAGCAATTGGTTCAGCAATGGATAAAACTGCCGCAGACAATCAAAATTTACAGCCTTTAAACAAATATTTTAAACGATTGAAAACGATAGAATAATGAAATACATAAAATTAGTTTCAGCTCTTATTTTTCTTTTTTCGTGCACTACTATACTCAATGCCCAGTATGACCCCCACGTCAAGTACGGGAAGGCTATTGATGCTTTCGAAAAAATGGATTCGGTAAATCATCCTAACGAAGGTGGAATTTTGTTTATTGGTAGCTCATCTTTTACCAAGTGGCAGGATGTTAACGATTATTTCCCTGATAAATATATTATTAACAGAGGTTTTGGAGGTTCTCAGATGAGTGACTTGTTATATTTTAAAGAACGACTGATTTTACCTTATAAACCAAAGCAAATAGTTGTTTTTGTAGGAGGAAATGATATTACGGCAGGAGAGAAGGCCAGATCGGTTTTTAAAGAGGATAAAGAGTTGGTAAAATGGACATTAAAGCAATTTCCTGATGTTGATTTTTTGTTTCTTTCATTAAAACCTACACCTAAACGATGGGCTTTGAAAGATGAAATGATAAGACTAAGTAAGAAACGAGAAAGGTATGCCCTTAAGAATAGACAGGTTGATTATGTAGATGTATGGACTCCTTTACTAAATGATGAAGGAATGCCTAAAGAGGGGATTTATATTGCTGATCAATTACATCTGAATGCCAAAGGATACAAAATATGGCAACAAGTTATGGCACCTTATTTAAAATAAGTTATTTCATTTTATTCTGAATTAATTACTTTTTTAAGTAAGAGGCTGTCAAACAGCCTCTTACTTAATTTATATATATGCTTATTGAAGCTAATCTTTTACACAGCGAACAGATAAGCCATGAGATTTTTGAGAATCTTCGGTACCTAATCCATAACTATCTGATGACAAATACCAATTATAGGCATAATTGCTATCCGATTCTGTAGAACTCCACCATGTTGCACCATCCGGCTCAGAAAATCCTTCACCTTTATGTCGAACTCCGACTGACAAAGCCGTAAATCCACTTTTATTGTTTTTCGATAAATCTATGCCGATGAACCCTTCTTCATAATAGTATGATTGCCATCCACTATTGGAAGCCAACGCCTTGGCCACTTTATTCTCATTTCTTGAGCCATCATAATTAAAACCATTATTTATTAAATAGGTCAACATTTCATTCCATTCTTCATCGTTTGGGACATGCCAACCAACAGGGCATGCACCCTGAACCAGATTATCACCAACCTGATATTCTCCATTCACTGCTGCTCCATATGTATAGAGAGCTCCATAGTTTAAATCGGCATTATTATCAAAAAAACAATAAGCCTTCGCAGTACTGCTGTTATCAAGATTATCCCAGCTATTATCACTGGTAATATTGGCAATTGGTGTTCCATCTGAATAGGTGGTTGTCTTTAAATTTTTTGCCATCCACCATTGATTACCAATCTGAACAATGGGATAGGTGTTATTATCACCATCTTTGCATTCGTAAAGTTCTACATCAATGGTTTTTGATGCTTCAGGTACGTCATTTAATATTGTAACCAGGTTGCCTTGTCTGATTTTCATGGAAACTATATCTTCTGAAGAAATATTTAATACATTTTCAGCCTGCGTCGACTTTAAAACCTTCTGATTACTGTTTGTCGATCCTTCATAGGTAATTTGCCCAACACCCGATCCCGTCTGTATTACTTTAATACTTTTCCGGCTATTTTCGGTAATTAAAGAAACAATATAAACACCGGGATTATTTGCAGCAATTCTAAAATGGTTGTCACCAGATTTAAGAGATACACTTATTGATTGTATAACCTCACCGGATAAACTATTAATTGAAATTATGCCACTCTGATTACGATCTGATTTGTAAGTTAATGTTGTACTGCCATTAAATGGGTTGGATGCAATTCTTAAGGCGTCTGAAGCTGAAGTGCCTTCAATGTTTGTTGATATACTTCTGAAAATAATAGCTTCAGTGCCTGAGACGGTGATTGATTCGTTAGTTGTTAAGTTGGTAGCAGTTATTTCATCAATAGCAGTGGCATCTCCACCAGCTGTAAAATTTATAGTATACTCCTGAGCAATTAAATTACTAATGAATCCAAATATTAAAACTGTAAATATGTATTTCATAATTTTCTATTTTTGATTGTTACAAATGGAAAAAAACTAGTGTTTAATGATTAATTATAGTAATTAACCAAAAGTAGAAGTCTGCGCTGGCAGAGTAAATCCCCCAAAAGGGGGAAATATTTAAATTTTTAGATAGAAGGTTGAAAAAAGGAAGAAAAACAGTTTGGAAAATGAAGGAGTTTTAATTCTAGGAATTTAATCAAAATAGCAATTGATTCTGATTGAAGTATAGTAATATATTACTCAATTCGAATCGTGTTTGATACTTTCTATTTAAAACTAATTATAAACTCCCTATGAATTTGATGACCATGATGATAAAGCTTGTATTCATAACCATCAGTATCTTTAGTAACCAGTGATATATTGTCTAATAACACCAACGCCTTTCCTTTCCCGCATTGACAGTGCAAACCAATAGCTCTACCATTATTATCGTTACAAAACACAGTCCATTTATTTGAATAATCTTTAAGATACAAACTATTGGTCAATCTACTTTGGATAGGCACAGTAAAGAGCATTTTTTGTAATTTTAGTGAGCTTGATATCGCAGGATTCCAAAGTATACTTTTCATTGATTCTCCAATTCGTACAGAATAATCAAAAGGGAAATTACTTGTTTTATTATCAAATATTAAAGAACCTGAAAAATCAGATAAATCTCTATTCAAGTCAAAACTAATTATAAATATTCCTCCATTGAAAATATAGAGTTCAAGTATATTGGAAAGCTCTTCTGTCAAGCAACTGCCAAAATCAGTATTTTTCCATTCATCAGCAAATGAACCATCCAGTATGACTTTTTTATAAAGACTAAGATCTCGAGAATTTACTTCTAATACAGAAGTAAAATCTATATTTTCATAATCTTCAAAGGCCTTACGCGTTTTTTTATACCACCATCTTTCGGAGCAAGTTAAAATGAGAGTCCTGTTTTTTGTTTTCAATTTAAATTCATGATTAAATACTTACCAATACATCAGTTGCTAGTAAACTAAACAATAATATGCCTATTACTTATCAAAAGTATTAACACACCGAACAAACATGGCGACATAACTTTTTGCGCACTATAGAATTGATTTACCAAACACAACTAGCAACTTTTGTTTTATTGCAAGCTTACTATATGTAGTTTTTTCTTTAGTCTGTATCGGTTATGTCAAGTAATGTCAGAATGTTATTTCTCTTATCAAATAATAGAATTGAATAGTCCCAGACTATTTTATAAAACCATCTTGCATTCTTAATTGAAAAAACGAACTGCAGTATTTCGTCAAATCGATTCTCGAATTCACTTTTAATAAAATTATTTGATACTATCCATGCTTCCTTTGGATCTATTCTATTGTAAGCACCACCGTATCCCAAAATTCTTGCAAGTAATCCTGATAGATCATAAATATCAGTGCAAGATTTAATCATTTGAATTTCAGGAATGCCTTCTATTTCCAAATCATTTCTATAATTATTTAGATTTTTATGGCTTATTATTCTCTCAACAAAATTAATTTTATTTAGCCTGTTTCGATATGCAAACCAGTTGAAATGCTCATTGCTCGTTAGCTTATATTTGTGTAATTGAATACCTCCGTTAATGTGAGTATATTCAATCTTTTCTTTTAATATTTCAGCATTATTGGACCAATTATCAAATGGTTTAAGTATAGTTTTCTCCCAAATATCAACACTCTGTTGTTGATTAGGTCGTTCTTGTTCCCAATTTATATTAAATTCATTCATATTTTGCCAATTAAGAGAGTGGTATCCCGGCAAACTAAAACAGTGAACTATGATCAATCTTGAATGTAATGAAAGGAAACAATATTTATCTTGTTAAATTGTTCCGTTGTGAATAACTAAATCTTAAAACAGAGGCTTATTTTTCTGTTTACTTAATTTTGCAAGATGCTGCAGTGCTTTAAAAATTCGGTCAATTTCATCCATATTTTTCGTATATAAGATAGAAAGAGATTCAGAAGTTTTATTCCAGTCATTATATATGCTTTCCTCTGTAATGCTTGTTGGATATATTCCATATATTACCATAAGAGATCTTTCATCCGGTGCAGCAACAGAATCAATTTCATTCAAATTAATGTAATCCCTGGTTTTTAGTTCATCTTCATCATCCAGTCTATTATACACATATATTACAATTTGGGTATCGGTAACTTCATAACGGAACTTCTCACCTACCCTATGTGTTTGTGCATTATTTAAAAGCTTTTGCAGGAATTCAACGGTCTCTTCAAAAGTGGGCTCATTCGCGTTTTGCCCAATAGCAACATGGCTTACAAAACTTGCAAAAAGAATTATGATAATATGTTTCATGTCTATTTTTTTATTGGTTAGATATTAACTACTAGTAATACAATTGAATAGATCGCTATCTCACTAGCTAATGTATAGAACAATCCTTCAAAAGAAGTTTGGTCAGATCCATAAAAGGTGTTTTGGTGCTCACAATTGGAAAGCTAGGAAATGCGTTTATTAACCTAGCTTTCGATTTATTAGTAAATATTAATTAACCTTAATAATTTCTTAATGGAATTGTGATGTAACTGATAACAGGAGGTCTCCCAAATTCAGGTCTTGTGTCATTCTCTATAATTCCATCATAACCATCAGCTCCCTTACGTCCACCTTTACCACCTTTGCACCATGTACTACCATGGCCTCCTCCTCCTTGCCTACCTCCAATACCCTTATTCCCTTGATTTCCATTTTGTCCTTTTGCTGCAGCTTGATGGCTTTCTAGAGAAATTGAAGATAACGGTTGGTGTTCTATTTGTGGACCAATTACAATTAGTTTGCCTCCATCTCCTGCGTCTCCTCCAAGACCGGCGGCTCCACCATTTCCTCCTCTGCCTCCATTTCCACCATTTCCTCCTCCTCTTTTACATGTAAAAGGTATACCATCAACAGCTTTGCTCCCACGATGTCCTTCACCTCCATTACCTCCACTACCACCTTTGCCACCAGACTGAGCCTCAAGGTTAATCCTTATTTCTGAGTTAACCGGATTGCTTAACTGTATTAGGACATCGCCAGCATCAAGACCATTATCTCCATCTGTTCCATCTTCACCATGAACTCCATTTTGCCCACTGCTGCCATCACTTGAACCGCTTGCGCCAATTGATCCATGAAGTCCATTTTTACCATTTGCTGCCTTACGATCATTTTTGGGATATGATAATATTGCAGTAACAGGGGTCTGAGAGTTAGTGCTAATTATACCTTCTATAATGATGTTAAGAGTAGTTGGTCCTATAATAAGTTTGGAATCATCCAATATTATAAGATCGTTTAATCGCCAATTCTCTGAAGCACCCGCAATTGATCTAATATCTACATGCCCTTCAATTGTATAATCCTCTTTTATGTTTGGGTTTCTAAGATTATCCAAATGTTGTGCGATTGTGTCTTGTTTTAAATTAATTGGCATAACTTACGAATTTAAGTGAATAATTATATAAATATTAAGATGTTTAAATTTTAAAACATGTTGATATACAATATTTTAAATTGGATATAATTCAAACTATTAGTTTGGTTATCCGTAGTTTAAGGGTAGTGTTAGAGTTTTACTTCAACTATCTTATGGCCTTTCTTGTACTCTGTCATAATAAATGAACGTCTTTTTTACAGCTTTTTGTTGGGAGTCTTCACATGGCATAAAATCATAAGAAGTAGATTGTACATTTACATTATGGGTAATAAGCAAAGTTTAACTCACGAATTGTGTAGCCATTTTTTTTGTGATAAACCATTGTCTCTCTTCTTTTCTTAAGAGCATCGTCCTTTGTTTTATACATTCTATATTTAATCTCACCCGCATGGTTCTTGTATTTAGAGTATTTAGATAGCGCTATGGCTTCCTTCCATTGCTTATAAAATGCTATTTCGCCTAAATTGCACTCTGCTTTATATACTTGCGAAATAATCACATTAAATTCAGTACCCGAAGAGTTTTGTCCAATGCATGTTTGTTCAATGTAATAATAGCATTGTGCATTAATACTAATACCTACCAACAATAATGGTAATACAAATAATAACTTATAATTTTTCATAGTTAAAATTTTAATTAGAAGAAACTATGAAGCTAAATTATGGCTGACAGTATTGAAGGTAAATCCCCCAAAAGGGGGAAATTGCATTACTTAAGAAAAAAATATGGTTATTTTTTTTTAAAAGGGATAGCAACCAGAATATGTGTTCCTTTATTAGGTTGGGATGAAATTTCGAAGGTGCCATCCAATGCCTGAACGCGCGTCTTCATATTAAATAATCCGTTTGATTTATTGGAATTCACAGCATAAGGATCAAAACCTTTACCATTATCATCAATGGTCAGTATAAGTTCGTTATCGTGAGTTATTAATTGAATCTCAATGCAACTTGCGTCGGCATGTTTTTGGATGTTAAGTAAGGCTTCCTGAATAATACGGAATACCTGGTGTGTAATTTCAGGATTCAGATTTTGATGTAAATCTTTAAAGTAAGGTATAACCTTAACTGATGTGCTTTTCTCAAAATCATCTAAATAATTCTGTAAGTATTCGTGTAAATTAATAATCTCAAATTCATGAGGTGACAGTTCATGCGACATGGAGCGCACATTTTTATACAATGAATCAAGATCATCGGTAACCTCAGAGTTGTCTGCTGCTTTATTTATTTTATGCTTGAGTAAGGCCAGTCGGCTTCCAACATTATCATGCAATTCGGCAGATAAACGGGCACGTTCTTTTTCTGTTCCTTCAACATAAGCAGCCAAAAGGTTTTTCTGGTGTTCGGCATTGGCAATTAAAAGATCGTTTTTGGTCTTGTTAATTTGATGAACCTCATAGAGCAAAGCAATAGAGAAGATACCAAACTCAATAACAGAACCTATTAACAGTGGGTTGGTCGGAAACCATTCGTAAGGAATATGTCCGGCATAGGAGAGAGCAAATAATATGGCTCCGACCAGAAGAACAAATACTGCCGACATAAAAAAATAGGCTTTAATACGTTGATATTTTATACCCAGAACAACAATGCTTATCTGTATTGAAAAAGTAAGAAAAACAAAAGTATAATTAGCTAATAAGTAATAATGCATTGTTAGTTGCGCTCCACTTATCACCCAAAATAAAAGATACAGTAAAATAGACCAATAATAGACTTTTATAAGTTTAAATAAAGTAGGGTGCTTTTCGGGTATCTTAAAGTAGGTAGCACCAAAATGAACAAATGAGAATAGGAGAGGAGCTATCAAAGACGTATCCAGAAATCGTTTTATAAAGGGTTGGTTGGGATAGAAAAACTCATAGGCAAAACCTAAATTATCGAACATAAACCAAACCATTATTAAGGTATAAAAGCTGTAGGCAAAAAATGCTTTCATTCTTAATATCAGTCCAATAAGCAAACTAAACATTGCAATAAAAACCAGTCCGCCAAAGTAGAGGTTGTAAAAGAGCAGATCTTTGGCTTCATTTTTATTAAAAGCTTGTTTGTTCCATACCCTTAAGGACAGGCTGGTTTCTCTTTCTCTATCATCTATTTTAAGAATATACGAACGAGTAGAATCGCTTTCGATGGAGAGGTTCTCAATAAAACGCCTGTTATCAATATTTCGCCAATGAAACGGATAGGCAATTCCTCCTTTTGCCAATAAACCAATACTATCAGATACTAATTGGTAAAGCTCATATTTATGCAGATAATTATTATTAATCTCCAGTATTACATTGTTTTTATTTGTGCTGTTTTTAATCGTAAAACAAATCCACAGATATTCGTTATACCCGGGTTTGCCCAAGTAAGTACAATTGAAACTATCAGCTATCTCTGAAACCGAATGATCATGAATTGAAGAATATATCTGATAATGTCCATTCAGAGATACAGACTTCAATTCTTCGGTTAAATTTACAGGCATTAAAGGTTGGTCGTTATTTTCAGTACTGCAGCCTGTACTGATTAACGATAGAATTATAGGAATTAATAAAAGCCTAAATAAGCTTGTATTCATAGGCGTATTTTATTAATTCGGTTACCTTACTCAAATTTAGTTTACGAAAGATGTTTTTTCGGTGTGATTTCACCGTTTCAGAGCTGATTATTAGTATGTCAGAAATCTCCTCTGTACTTTTTCCGTCAACAATAAGTCTGATAATTTCTTTTTCACGCTGGGTTATTTGAACCGAAACGGAAAAAGGATCTTCAACCAGTTCGAAGCTACTGTTTGTTGCTTCATTTATATTTTTACTTATATAAAACGGATCCTCCTTACCTGAAAAAATTACCTGTTGAATTTCGTCAATGCTAGCACTCTTCGACAGAAAGGCATTGGCTTTATGTTCTCTTATTTTCTTAATCAAATAAGCATCTTCATACATGGTTAAGATAGCAATGATCAAATCCGGAAATTTACCTCGTATTTCTTTTAGTATTTCGAGACCGTTTTTTTTAGGTAGATTTAAATCAAGAAAGAGCACATCCGGTTGAAGAATAGATAATTGATAGGTAATATTTTCACCTGAATCAATGGTTGCTATCACTTTAACCTTGTCAAGGCCATTAACAATTTTAGCGATTCCTTCGGCAAATAGATTTTGATCGTCAACAATTACAACTTTCTTATCAGAATCATTAATATTCATTTCGGTTACAGTAAAATAAGGTTTGGTTAATACATAGCTGTTTATATTACAATTAACCCAATCAGTTGTTTAATAAAAAAATTTTATAGCTCAGTTTTAATAGGAGGGGGATGTTACCAAAAGAAAAGCAAAAAGTCTTTGAAGGAGAAAAATAATGAGGTTGAATATTATTTGTATTGCTCTAAGTGCAATAAATATATGATGATTTTGAAAATTTTTAAATGTGCTCCCTTGTTAATTTTAGCAAGGGAGTTTTTGTTTAATTCCAATTAATTATTTGATAAGTCATTTCATATGTTAATAAATTGAAATTAAAATAATAATGTGTTTGATCGATATCATTAGATTTTATGGTAGATTTGATGTAAGCTTTTTAATTTATAAGTTAATGTAAATTCAATGAGAAATCTTTTTAATGGATATTATATACCTAATCAAGATGATTTAGCAAAGGCATGGAAAGATGAATGTACATTGTTCATTTTTGACACAAATATCTTCTTGAACTTATATAGTTATGCAGAACAAACAAGAGAAGACTTTTTTCAAGTTATTAACAATATAACTGAGCAAATTTGGATTCCTTATCATGTTGGTTTGGAATATCAGAGAAGAAGATTGGATGTAATAAAAAATGAAAAGGCAATATTTTCTTCCGTCAACAATTATATTTCAAAAATTGAAAAGGTATTTTCTTCTGATATTGAGCAATTAAATCTTAAGAGTAAATTTCCAAAGCTTCATGAAAGCACAGTGAAGTTTCAAAAAGAAACTCAAAAATTAATAGTCAATTATAAAAAATCACTTACTTATTGGGATGAAAAGCAACCTTGTGTAAGAACTCATGATTCAATTAGAGAAAAGTTGGATATTCTTTTTGAAAATAAAGTTGGAAACAAACCAGATCAAATTTGGATTGATGAAGTTGAAAAAGATGGAGAAGAAAGATATAAAAATGAAATTCCACCTGGATATAAGGATGCTTCAAAGGACCAAAATGATAAGCCTACATTTAGTTATGGTGGAATAAAATATCAAAGAAAATATGGTGATTTAATTCTTTGGAAGCAAATCATTAAAAAGGCAAGCAAGGAAGATGTGAAAAATGTCATATTTATTACTGATGATGCTAAAGCTGACTGGTGGACTATAATTGATTCGCGGGGCAAAAAGAGAATTGGTCCTCATGCAAACTTACAAGCCGAATTAATGGATGAAGCTAATATAAAACTTTTTCATATGTATAGTACTTCATCTTTCCTTGAAGATGGGAAATCTATTTTAGGCATAGGTGTTAGTGAGAGTTCAATAAATGAAGTTGATAGTGTTTTTGAGCGTAACATTCTAAGGAATATATACTTCAAAAATCATTCAAACATAGATGGGTTGGACAATCTAAGATGGTTAAATAAGAGTATTGATACTCAAAACATAGCATTAAATAATTATTTGCTTGAATTGCATAAAACAGAATCCGAAGAAAATAAGAAAAAACAGTTAGAGCTGGATTTATTTAACACGATGAAAGATGAAGATAAAGGAAAATATTTAGATTTTATTAAATCAAGTTCTATAGATATTGAGAATAAATTACGAAAAATAATTACAGACAACGAGGAGAGAGAAAAAAGAAAGAAAAATATTTTATTGTGGAGTAAATGGATACAAGAGCTAAAGAAAAATGATAAGGATGAAGATGAAGATTTGACACCAAGTTTGACACCTTAAAAATACAAAAACCAGTAAATCATTGACTTACTGGTTTTAATGTGATCCCGAAGGGACTCGAACCCCTAACCTCCTGGGCCGTAACCAGGTGCTCTATCCAATTAAGCTACGGAACCTTAATATTTGAAATATTGGTATTTGTATTTTAGCAGTGATGCTCTATCCTCCCGATACCCACGATAGCTATCGTGGCGGGATAAGCTACGGAACCAATATTTTTAGCATTTTTAAAGCCCCTTGGCTCAAATGCGGTGCAAAGAAAGGTAATTTCATTGTATAATACAAGTGCTGAATACAGCTTTCTTTGTGCCTTTTTGCTAATTCGTTTGTAATGAAGCTGATTTATTCTTCAGCTTCCTGAACTTTTCCTTTAATTTCTATTTTTGCCGGTTCGCCTTTGTAAGTAACCGATCCACCGGTACTGGTTGAAGCATTTAGTTTTTCCTTAACGGTAATTTCAATGGTGCTTCCCAATGTTGCTTTAACAACGGCTTCTTTACTGTCTAATGGATAACTGTAGTATTTACCTCCGGTACCCATATTAACTTCCTGCACGTTACAAACACCCGATAATTCAATGCGGGCAGCATTACCCGAAGCTTCCACCGCATTTACATCCACATCCAGTTCAATACTTGAATCGGCACCAGCCTTAATTTTAAGCTTATCAGCGTAAATGGTATTTTCAGCATCAATACTACCGCCTGATCCGGTTTCAACCTCACGAATAGTTTTGTACGTTACATACACTTGTACTGCCACACCTTTGTAAATCTTGGTTTTCATCTTAACAACCAACTGTCGGCTTTCCAATTCGGTAATTACATCGCTTAATTCACCGTTTTTAATATGTACTTCAACCGATTCTTTTTCTCCTTCTATCAAGGTAACATTTACACCTTTACTGGCCTTAACCCGGTCGAAAGAACCCATTTTACGTACTTGCTTCTGTACAGTACTATCTTCTTCCTGAGCCTGCATTCCAACAACAAGTAGAAATGACAGAAATAATGTGCTAAATATTTTCATATGATTAATGTTTTCAGATAAATTTTCCCTTTAACAAAGCCTTTAAGTAATTTACGGCACTAAGCTACAAAAACTATGCAAATAATTCTTTTAGCTCCGAATCACTAATATCTTTTAACGGATTATTGGTGGTGATGAAGGTATCAGCCAGCTCCATTTTCTTCTCCTGCAGGCGCATAATCTTTTCTTCAATACTATCGGCCGAAATAAATTTATATACAAACACATTTTTTGTCTGTCCGATTCGATGGGCCCGGTTGATTGCCTGAGCTTCAGCTGCAGGATTCCACCAGGGATTAAGTACAAAAACATAATCGGCTTCAACCAGGTTTAATCCAACACCACCGGCTTTTAGCGATATCAGAAAGATTCTGCAGTCTTCGTTTTTGGTAAATTCTTCCACTGCCTTATTTCTATCGAGGGTTGAACCTACCAATTTCGAATATCTCAATCGTTGAGCTTTTAAATCCTTTTCGATAAGTTCCAGATCTTTCACAAAAGATGAAAAGATCAACACTTTATGTTTTTCCTTGATAATATTCTCGAGCTTCTCAAAAATCTGCTGGTATTTACCTGAATTGCCTTTGTAGGTATCATCAACCAATACCGGGTGGTTGGCAATCTGGCGTAATTTAGTAAGAGCTTTAAGTGCCAGGATTGCATTTTTATTAATTCCGGTTTGCTCAACAGCCTTCAGTAATTCATTTCTAATACCGGATTTCTCTCTGTCGTAGAATTTCTGTTGATCCTCGGTCATATCACACAGTAAAACCTGCTCTGTGACAGGAGGGAGCTCTTTGGCAACCATTTCTTTTGTCCTTCGCAAAATAAACGGAGTAATTAACTGTTGTAATTTCTTTTCTTTTTCTTCATTCTGCTTTTTCTCAATAGGACCTGCAAAATTGTTTTTAAAGAAGTTTAAACTGCCCAGTAATCCTTTATTTACAAAGTTCATTTGTGCCCATAAATCAACCAGTGCATTTTCAATTGGGGTACCTGTAAGCACCAAACGGTACGCTGATTTCAGTTCAGAAACAGCCTGGTAAATCTTGGATCCCGGATTTTTAATATTCTGACTTTCATCCAGAATAACATAGTGAAACGGATAATTACCCAGGTATTCTATATCATTCCTTACCACACCATAACTACTCAAAACCACATGATAATGTCGTAGAATCTTACCTATTTCCTTGGTTTTAACACGGTTGGTTCCTGTATATAAATAAACCTTTAGTTGTGGTGCAAACTTTCTAATTTCATTGGCCCAGTTATGAACCAGCGAAGTAGGCATAACAATTAATGATGCAGGTAAAGTACTTTTATTAAATCCAACGATGTTACTATCAAAGAGATCCAGCTGTACTTCAGGTTTTTCTTTTACTTCATCCTGACCTGAATGATTATACTGCTGAAGCAACAACGAAATGGTTTGTATTGTCTTACCCAATCCCATATCATCAGCCAGAATACCTCCAAAGTTATTATTATTCAATAGTTGCATCCATGTATAACCTTCCTGCTGATAATGCCGCAACTGTGCATTTAAGCCGGCAGGAGTTTCCAGCAAACTACCATTACTTTCATTAATGAGCTGACCAATTTTATTTTTCCAGTCGGGTGATACTTCTGTCAGCTTATCCTGATCCAAGAGGTTAAAATGCATCTTGCCTAATAGCAATTTATTGTCTTTTACTTCCACAAAATGCATCAGATCAGAAAAACGGGCAAACCATTCCTCGGGGATTATAAAAATCTCTTTATTCGGCAGGAGGTATTCACGTTTTCCTCTTAAGATATGCTGTCGTATCTTATGAAATGGTATTTTAAATTCGCCCACCGTAATAACTGCATTAATATCGAACCAGTCATTATCTTCGGTATAAGCTACTTCCAGCTTAACCTTTCCGGTATAATAGCTTTCTTCAAAACCGTTTTGAACCAGAATTATATTATTAGAAATAATGTCACCGTAATGATGGTTAATCCATTCGATCAGTTGGTTTAACATTGCCTGCGGTTCCGCAGAAATATCCTTTGGAAGGTACTGCGATTCACTCACATTTCGTAGTCCCATGTTCTTAAGGGCTTCAATAACTGCTGATTCAATCGTTTTATTTCGTTTGAATCGAGTAAAATGATAATGCCCGGCTTTTTTATGCAAATCAACAAATACTTCCGATTTAGTTCCGGCCAGATATTCCTTTTGATCGTATTTGAATTTCAAAGTAAGAACAGGATTATGCGATAAATCCTTTTCCAGTACAAGAATAGGACGCATCTCCACCTTTTTATCCATTATATCAAAACCAATGGCTTCCACATCATGATTTCGAATACTGGTTTGTACAAAGGTATTCATATACGTTTCAACACTTTGTGGTCGAACCAGTACATGATTTACCCGCATAAACGGCCGGAATTTCTTACTGTCGATGTTATCGAAACGATAAAGTTGATTATTTATTAAAAAGGTTGCTGGAGTGTTGGTTACTTCCAGTATTTCACGATTGGTTAAACCAAAGTACTGATCCCCTTTTTTTATTTTCAGGGTGTATTTAAGCCCTGTATTATCCAAAGTAAACGAGAACAAAGCCTCGTCGTGTATGGGGCTGATATTTATTCGGTCAGCTTTGTATAACCTGCTATATTTAGGGTTTTTATAATATACCGGCGTATTATCCAATGCTATAATCTCCAATGCCTGTGCAATCTTTTTATCGATATAGGGTCTTATATGTTCTTCTGCATATTTTTCATCCAGATTATCAAAAAAGAGTTTTTGTGTCTTCTGTTTTGAGAATCGTTTAAAAATATGTTGCTCATTTATGGTGTTGAGCAGCTTTACAGTTTCTTTTTGCGATGCTGAAAAAGGAAAACGATTTTCAGTCAAATGCTCAGATGTGGCTTGTTCTATTAACGACAAATAATTGTCGTCCTCCATTTCTACAAAAAAAGGGATAAGCGTTAATCCAATATTTCTCTTTTCCGTAATAACAGCAACCAACTGCTCCATAAAATCTTTGCGTTTTTAATTTTACGACATATGTTCAGCCCAAGGCAGTCAACAAAGATAATAGCTTTATTTTTTCAAACAGGACTTTGTTGGATTTCTTAATAACAGAGAGAAAGAATACCTCCTTAACACCTTATAAGTTAGATATTCAACAATTATTTACCACTTTTAACTTCTGATGATCGAACTTTTTCAGGCTTTGTTGGTCTTTACTTAAACAGTAATTGAAATACCTGATACTGTTGAATTGTAATAATTAGTTTTGATAAAATAATGAAACACTTAATAATATATGCACATCCATCAAAGAAAAGTTTTAGTTTTCAGTTAAAGGATGCATTAAAAGCTGAAAGTGAAAAGAGAGGATGGTCAGCAACAGTCAGAGACTTATACGAAATGAAATTTGATCCTGTACTTTGGCCTTCTGATCTTGAAAAATTAAAAAAAGGAGAAACTGAAGAAGATATTCTTTCAGAACAAGCACTGGTTAAAGAAGCAGATATTATTAGCGTGGTATATCCACTGTGGTGGGCCGGTTTTCCAGCTATCTTAAAAGGTTATATTGATAAAATTTTTGCCTATGGCTTTGCTTATAAAGCTGGAAAAAATGGGATAGAAGGCTTGCTAACCAATAAAAAGGTGTATTTGTATACATCAATGGGTAATACCGTAGAAGAGTATGAAGAAAAAGGTTTAATTGAAGCTTTTAGAAAAATTCAGGGAGGTGAAATTTTTGAATTTTGTGGGATGGAAGTAAAACATCAGGAGTTTTTTCCTCAAATACCATCGGCATCAACGGAAGAAATTGAAAAACATTTAAAAGTTGCCCTTTCAGTTTTCGAACCAGCTAAACAAATTATAACTAACTGAATTTATTCACTATACCATAATTAACATCATATAGTTTGTACATTTTTCGAGGCCTGATTTCTAAGAATTTATATTTTTAGAAGTTTAGGCCTTTTTTTTGTTTTAAAGGGTAACAATTATTTTTAATTTTGCAGCACATTTTAAATGATTAACAGGAATGTTTGAGAATCTTAGTGAAAGGCTTGAAAAGTCGTTTAAACTTCTGAAAGGTGAAAACAAAATCACCGAACTGAATATTGCAGAGACATTAAAAGATATCCGTCGAGCGCTGCTTGATGCCGACGTTAACTATAAAACAGCCAAACAGTTTACCGAAACCGTTAAAGATAAAGCCATGGGCCAAAACGTGCTTTCAGCCGTTAAGCCTGGTGAAATGATGGTTAAGCTGGTTCATGACGAGTTAGCTGTTTTAATGGGAGGTAATCAGGTAGATATTAACCTGAAAGGTAATCCTGCCATTATTCTTATTGCTGGTCTGCAAGGATCTGGTAAAACAACTTTTACAGGTAAACTGGCAAACTTACTTAAAACCAAAAAAGGTAAGAATCCTTTGTTGGTTGCGGGTGACGTTTACCGTCCTGCGGCGATCAACCAGTTGCAGGTTTTAGGTGAGCAGATTGGTGCAAAGGTATATACCGAAGAAGGTTGTAAAGATCCGGTTAAACTGGCTACCGATGGTATTAAAGAAGCTAAGAAAGGTGCTCATGATGTAGTAATCATCGATACCGCTGGTCGTTTGGCCATTGATGAGGAGATGATGAACGAGATTGCAGCTGTTAAAAAAGCAACCAATCCTGATGAAATCCTTTTCGTGGTTGACTCCATGACGGGTCAGGATGCTGTTAACACTGCAAAGGAATTTAACGATCGTCTGGATTTTGACGGGGTTGTTCTTACCAAATTAGATGGTGATACACGGGGTGGTGCTGCTTTATCAATTCGTAGCGTTGTTGACAAGCCTATAAAATATGTGGGTACCGGCGAGAAAATGGAAGCATTGGATGTTTTCCACCCAAGTCGTATGGCCGACCGTATTTTGGGTATGGGTGATATCGTTTCACTTGTTGAGCGTGCTCAGGAACAATTCGATGAAGAAGAAGCCCGTAAGCTTCAAAAGAAAATTGCCAAGAACCAATTTAACTTTGATGACTTCCTTAAGCAAATCCAGCAAATCAAAAAAATGGGTAACCTGAAAGATTTGGCAGGTATGATTCCTGGAATGGGTAAAATGCTTAAGAATGTAGATATTGATGATGATGCTTTTAAAGGTATTGAAGCCATCATTCGTTCGATGACTCCATTAGAGAGAGAACAACCAAGTGTTATCGACGGAAGTCGTAAAAAAAGAATTGCAGCCGGTAGTGGAACATCCATTCAGGAAGTGAATCGACTCATTAAGCAATTTGATGATACCCGAAAGGTAATGAAGATGATGACCACGGGTAATAAAATGAGTAAAATGATGGGTAAGATGCCAATGGGGCGACGCAAATAATTAAGAAGATTTACAAAAGAAGCACAATTGTGCTTCTTTTTTTATTACATAAACCGTAAAATCAATGCCATGCAGTTAATAGACGGAAAATTAACATCCAAAAAGATTCGTGAAGAAATTGCTGAAGAAGTAAAACAATTGATTGCTTCAGGAGTTAAAAAACCTCACCTGGCAGCCATTTTGGTTGGGCATGATGGAGGAAGCGAGTCCTATGTAGCCGGTAAAATGAAAGCCTGTGAAGAAGTGGGTTTCAATTCAAGCTTAATTCGTTATGAAGACGATGTTACTGAAGAAGAATTACTGGCTAAAGTGCATGAATTAAACAATGATGCGGATATTGACGGATTTATCGTTCAACTACCTTTACCTAAGCATATATCAGAGGAGAAAGTTACAGAAGCCATCGATCCCCGTAAAGACGTAGATGGATTTCACCCTGTTAACGTAGGACGCATGACCATTGGTATGCCTGCATTTATATCGGCTACTCCGCAAGGAATTATGGAGTTGTTGAAACGATATGAAATTGAAACATCCGGTAAGAATGTGGTTGTTATCGGTCGTAGCAATATTGTGGGTCGTCCGATGAGTGTACTTCTTTCACAAAAAGGATATCCGGGAGATGCAACTGTAACCGTTGCCCATAGCCGTACTAAGAACCTGAAAGAATTGTGTTTACAGGCTGATATTATTGTTGCCGCTATTGGATCACCTGGTTTTGTTAAAGGCGAAATGGTAAAAGAAGGAGCTGTGGTAATTGATGTAGGCACCACTCGAGTTCCATCAACCGAAACAAAGTCGGGTTGGCGTTTAAAAGGAGATGTGCTGTTTGATGAAGTAGCTCCTAAATGTTCATTTATAACACCTGTTCCGGGTGGAGTAGGGCCGATGACGATTACATCTTTGATCATTAATACATTGAAATCGGCTAAAAAGGAAATATATTCATAATAATGAATAATCAGTTATAAGACATTAACAAGTGTTTTATTTACAGATTCTTATAACTGTTGATAGGCGATTTCAGAAGTAATACTTAAAAAGGAAAATATATGAGGTTAATCTTTACCGATTAGCCTCTTTGTTTTTCATAATAATATATTGATTC
>JAFMVE010000001.1 GCA_025499705.1 Carboxylicivirga caseinilyticus | reverse complement strand
TTCTTACCGAAAAAACCTTCAATTAAATATGAAACAGAGCCAACTTATGGGCAATTAGCTCTGTTTTAAGAATTCTCTTATATCGAACTCAGGTTTATAAGTAATATTTGATGCATTTAAACTGATCGCATTCTGATCACATACCTCAAGACAGTTGCCGCAATCTGTGCAGTTATCATCGTTGATACTATAGGTTTTAACAGCAATAAGTGTTGCATTGTAAGTACACACTTCAGAGCACATGTTACATTCGTTACAATTATCAGCATTGATGGTAAAAACAGCCGGTGTAACTTTAACAGCACTCTCTGGGCATGCATTGGAACAAAGCGTGCATGAAATACACTCCAATTCATCGATAGAGTAATTGATTGCACCTGTTATATTGATTGCGTTGTAATAACATACATCTAGACATTCCTCGCAACCGGTGCACAACGATACATTCACAAAGTAATCGCCATACATACTTTCACTACAGGCTTTTAGTAAAGGTGGCAAAGTGAGTAAAACACCTGCTTTACCTAACTTTAATAAAAATTCGCGACGGTTAAATGATTTATTTTCCATTTGCTCACTTTTTAGTTGCTTGATTACTTCTTAAAAATTAAATCGTAGTTCCAGTCGCCCTAAAACGGCATGGTCGTCATTCTCAATCAGGTCACTTTTGATGTAGCCCATAATTGCACTAGCCTGCAGATGTTTAAAAAATATCTTTCCACATTGCAGATCCACTTCCTGCATCGAAGAGATCTGATTTGAACAGGCATATTGAAGTTTAAAATGTGTTTTTACTTTTGGAAAGGTATGTTTAACCGAAGTAAGAAATATTGGCATATCAGTAGCATCCAGTCGAAGAACTTCGCCTGCAAGAATATTACTAAACCGATTTAAAACATTCGCATCGGCAGATATATCGGTGAAATCATAGTAATTAAAAAGCAAGGATGATTTTTGCATATTCCCCCATATAAAATCTTTTTGCAGCTTCATGTCATAGATGATACCCTGATTATTTTGTCCGGACTGATACAATATTTCAGGTTTAAAACTCAAATTTTCACCCCAGGAAACATCCGCAAATAATCCGGTTGATAGGAAAGACGTTTCAACCTGCGAACCAAACTCGGTATATACAGCCCAACCTAATTCGCTAACCTTAAACGAACTGTTTGTTTCGAATTCATTCATTGAGCTGAATTCATCACCTAAGCCTTCAGAACTAAATTCATCAGAATCAGAAGATTTTCCCGGTAAGAAACTTAAAGTGAAGGCAGCCAGGTTGGTTTTCCACAGATCGGAACCTATGCTATTAACCGTTCGGTCGGGAATAATATCATATAAATAACAGGTGCTGCAAAAAGTTCCGTTACGCGCAAAGTCGTTGGACACTGAACCCAGTGAAAAATTTATTTTCCATTGGTTACCTGAGTATTTATAACTCACACCCAGCATCCTTTCATTCAATAAATAATGATCATTGAGGGTAGCAGAATGCAATCCGATCATCAAATTTGATTGATCATTCTGATACTTATAAAAAGCCTCACGTAAACCAAAACGATGATTGCTAAACAAATAATCAGTCTCCAGATCTTTCTGACGCCAGTACTTTACCCCGCCTTCAAAATAGAAAGTTGAATGATTTGTTGAATAATCCAGACCTAAAAATGTCATCCCATTGGCAATATGGCTATTGGTGAGGTATCCCTGAGATGTCTCCACCTCAGCTGCCCACATTAGGTTTGACTGGCCAACAGGCTTTAAAAAAGCACCTAACCTGCTTCGACAGTTCCACTGTGCATTCAGCAAAGTACTAAATGCAGTCAATATTGTTAGTAAAATAAATTTGTTCATCTCCCCAAAAGACAAATGTTGTTTTTAAACCTTTTTAAGCGTAGTAAATGATAATGCATCTTTACTACAGGAATCAAGACAGTCGCCACAGGCAATACAATTTGAAACATCTAACATGCTTTTCTTATTCTCATAAAGCAATGCGTGACTTTTGCATTGGCGACTGCATTTAACGCAATCGATGCACGATGCATTTTTTGATATTCTTCTGGCTCCGGGTATAAGACTCACCCAACCCAAAACCAATCCAACCGGACAAACCGATTGACAGAACGGACGGTAGATCAATACCGATGAGAGCAATAAAACTACCAGCAAAACATATCCTGTAACATTGGCCGAAAACAGGTTAAAGGCCACTTTAAAAGGATCGTAATGGATATATATATTTGTTTTAGTGATAATAAGCTGTAAAAGCAATAAGGCGAAAAAAGCAATCTGAACAAATCGTAATACCTTTTGATGCTTTTCTTTTTTGAGTAAATCAAGTTTGGTTGCAGAATAAATAAATTCCTGAAATGCACCCAAATGACACAACCATCCGCACCAAACACGTCCAAAGAAATAGGTTAAAGGTATTAACCCTAAAAACCATAAAAGTGATATCCATTTAATATTCAAACCCGCGAAAAAAAGTATCAGATTTTGAAAAGATGAAATCATACATGGACAGCCACCTTTAATAAATCCTAACCATACCAGCATAGCGAGCAAAAAGAAAGGGCGTAGCTTTTGAAATTGAGTATTGTTAACCATCAGACCAACTACAATGGTTAATAGCGATAGAACTCCCAGCTCAATCAGCAAATTTTTATCCGACTCCGTTAATAAACCTGTTGACTCTTCATTACTTTCACTGGCTACAAAATCATCATTACTAATTGCAGAGAACTCTGTACCGGACTCAATAAATTCATCTCCATCAATACTCGAAAACTCTTCTCCTGATGTTTTAAATTCGGTAAAATTATCCCCGCTTTCATCCAACGAAATAAATTCATCTCCTGCAGTTACAAATTCATCAGGCGCTGAAGCATCAGCCAATACTATACATTCTTCTTTTTCCCTGCTTGAATGAGGAACAAAGGAAGATACCAGCAGGACAGTGACAACTAATGCGCCAGCAACTGCATAATATTTTCTTTTCTTCGTTTTATATAAATAGACTGAAACCAAAGCGACCAGAACCGACAAAACAATTGTTTGGCTGGCTCTTCCGGTTGAATTTCCATCAACAGCATACGAGCAATCGGCACATTTCTCACTCTGCACAGAACAATCATTCGCCAGCTGCTCATCATTAGATTGTGATGATACAACCTGAGAAATCAGAATCAATCCAAATGCTATTATGAAAATGAGCCGCTTCAAAATCAACCTCTTTTAATAACAATACTTCCCATGCCACCTTCTTTATCGCAGGAGCGAATAGCTGTAATCTGAGGCTCCTTTTCCTTATCATTCTTTGGTTTCAGGACCTGTACCTTAAGCTTGCGGGTATATTCCATATCCGAGACCTTATGCCACTCGGTAGCTGCCAGAATTTTTACTCCCTGATATTGAAATTTGGTATCCTTAACGGCCAATGGACATGCGCGATGTGTAAAAACCAATTTTACCTCAACAATTACCACTTCCCCTTCATGATAGGTTTCTTTTGCTTCTCCACTAACCTTAAGTGTTAATTCGCATGCCTTGGTAGCCACAATGGAAAAAATTAGCAATCCTAATAATATAATGATGCGATGTTTATTCATGATGATGCTGTTTGTCGAATAAGAAATTCATCAGCCCGAGTTAACGGACTAATGAATCAAATACAAAATATTGTTTGTCCTTATCAATATTTAAACCTGAATCAAAAGTATTTTTCAAAGGTCTTGAGGACAAACAAATTCGACATACAGATCTATTTTAACTACAAGTGAACGTATTACTTAATCAAAAATCAATGCAGAATATTTCGGTAATAAACGACCTGAAAATCTTAAATATCAAATGGTTCGATATGGTCGATTGGAATATTTACTATCAGTTTGCTCCAGATAAGTTGGCTCTTTTAAGAATGATTTTTGCAATATCACGATGGTTTTTTATGCCAATAAGTTTGTAGTAAATGGTATTGTAATTTTCATCCGTTTCGCCTGTATCAATATATACCGAACCGATGTTTTTAGCATATTCGAAAAGATTCTGCCGACAACTCACTTCCTTTATGGCAGTATATGAAGTAAACTCAGATTCATTCTGGAAGAAAATACTTTTCTCTTTAATATAAACCCCATTGGGATCAACAATATAAAATATTCCTTGATGCAGAATGAGAAAAGCTGGTATTAATAAAATCCCAAGTGTAAAGGCAGCAATTCCTAAAACATCTAAATCTTGACTGTTAATAGGGTACAGCTTATAAATTCCAAATCCGATAAATACAATTGAGTAATAACTCTTACGAATTAGAAATGACAATCTATCAGGTTTTAGTTTAATTACATCTTCGCTCTCCGGTTTTGTTGATGCATAATTCGAAACAATTAGCTCCTTTGTATTCTGATCATCTTTTACCTTTCGGATTATTTTATAAAGACCAATTAACAATAACCCCAGGCAAAGACCCGGAATTAATTTATTTACCAATCTGTTATTACATTCGTTAAACTGATCAAATGTTATTATCGTTCCTGATTTTGAACAATAAGCATCACATATTTTATACGTTCTGTATTTTTTCCCTTTCCAGGGTATAGTAATTGATGAACTTTTGAATTGAGTATGAAGTACTACTTCATCACCTTTCTGAAGTTTTAAAACTTCTTTGGCTATACGAGAATTATATGAACAACCTGAAAATTCAAATAAATCATCATATCCGGCAATCCACAATCCTATGTATTTATAGTCTTCATCATGCACTCCTTTTGCTGGATTGTCACTTAATCTGCCTTTAATAAGATTAGTATTTTCAACACCATATATCTCAGGATTTCGACTAACGAAATAAATGGCAAGTGCTACTATAATTAGAATAACTGATTCGCTATACTTTACAAAGATGGTTTTCATTTAGGTGATTAATTCAGTCGATTGTTCTTTCTCAAGTATCTTGCCTTTTGAGATCTATCCAAGTATTTTTTAAGCAATACTTTATCTTTTTTAATTATTTGTACTTTCTCAATATCTGTATACGGAATAAAAGCATTAATCTTTGCATCTTTCTTACTATAAACACAATAGTAAATTCCTTTTTCATATTGAACACGTTCTGAATCTATTTTAAATGAACCCTCATAAACAAATCCATTTGCTTTATATAAATAACCAACAGAAGATGATATATCATTAAATGATTCTCCTATTGTAACACATTTGGTAACTGCTACCTCATTAAAATAATTATCAAAAAAGTAAGAGTTTCTACACTCTATCCAAATCGCTAAAACAACAAAAAGCAATATTGCAACAGCCCAATGCCAATATTTCCTTATGAACATCTATTTCTTCTTTTTTCTCGATCTAAATTTTTTCCATATCCAGATGATGCCAGCCAGAAGAATCCAGAAAGGCCATAAACGGATCATAAATAACAGAAAATCAACAAAGGCAAACCAACCTTTCGATAGCGACATTTTTAAACGCTCCATAAACGAATCGCGCTTTTGAGGCTCATAGATATACTCTTTTTCCTGTGTCAGTGTTAATCTAAGAGTACTGTAATCAACCTGACTACTTAAGTATTTTAAGGTACCAGTTGTACTTTCAATTTCTTCTTCGATGCGTCGGATTTTTTCTTCAATCTTAAGTATTTCCTCAACCGTATTGGCTTTTTTTAGCAACTCATTATATCGTTTCAGATAGCTTTGTTTATTTGTCAAACGAGTTTCGAGGTCAATAAACTGGGTAGTAACATCACGTGCATCTATACTTTTATACTCTACTTCACCTCCCCCTTTTTCCAATGCCGTAATAAACAATTCGAAATATCGGCTGGGAATACGAATGGTTAAATCATAAGACGCTTGATAGTTGGAATTACTTAAGGCCTCATTACCATAATAACCCTGCCAGCGTAGCAACAAGGTATCTACTTTACTTTTAGCCGTTTCAAGGTTTGCCACCTTAATTCCCATGCGACCATCTTTTATTATCTTCTTTTCCTGTTGTTGAACAGCACTTTCTACCTGGGTTTCCGGCATGGGTGGTGCCGGTGGCATAACCTCCTCTTGTCTGGTTATGGGAATTTCTTCAATAGCCAAATCTGCCATTTCAGACCCATTACCAGAAAAGCCCAAAACTGTTGTTGGTTTCTGATGACAAGAGGTTAAGAGTGCTGAAAATAAAAGGATGTAAAGTGAGGTTTTCATATTCTGGGGATTAAATTAGTAAATCAAAAAAATGCAATAACACCTATTTTTCAATGGCATTATTGCATTCTATATTCTTTTAGGTTTTAGTTTGTATTTCATTAGGGCTTTGTTTGTTCCCTACTAAAATAGCTTATGTTGTTTAGGTTTGCAAAATATTTATTAAATGTACTAATAGAATAAAACGATTAATTAGTAATAAGAAACAGATATCATTTATAGATAATTACTGCAATGTATCTAACTTATTCCGCTCTATCTAATTTTCAACTATTCTATTAATTATTAATTTATTAGCCACAACCTTGAAATAAATTAAAACTCTTTGTAATTTCCATAACTTCATAAAACACTTAAAACCTATTTCAAATGAAAAAACACCCCTTCTTTATTTTATCGATGATGGTTACCCTGTTAATGATTGGTTGTACCACATCACCCAAACAAGAGAACAAAGCTCCCATCATTCCATTAGAAGATTTTTTTAAAAATCCTGATCAAACAAGCTTCCAGATTTCTCCTGATGGAAAGTATTTCTCCTACAAAGCTCCTTATGAAAACCGAATGAATGTGTTCGTTCAGGAGATTGGAAAAGACAGTGCAACTCAAATAACTTTTGAAACCGACAGAGATGTAGCCGGTTATTTCTGGGCGAACGAAACACGTATTCTTTTTGTAAAAGACGATGGTGGTAACGAAAACTTTAAATTGTACGGTGTTGATTTGGATGGCACCAATGCAGTTTGCTTTACCGATTTTGAGAATGTTAGAACCGGCATCATTGATGATTTACGCGATATTCCGGATGAAGTAATCATCAGCATGAACAAACGTAATCCACAGGTTTTTGATCCGTACCGACTCAATATCGTTACCGGAGAAATGCAGATACTTTATGAAAACCCTGGTAATATTTCCGGCTGGATCACCGACCATGATGGCAAATTAAGAGCCGCTATTGCAGTAACCGACATGATTAACCAGAGTTTACTCTATCGTGACAGTGAAGAGGATGAGTTTAAAAACATATTAACGACATCTTTTAAAGAGACTCTGAATCCACTATTTTTCACCTTCGATAACAAAATGCTTTATGCATCTTCAAATGTTGGACGCGATAAAGCAGAGATTGTAATTTTTGATCCGGCCACAGCTAAAGAAACAGAAGTATTGTTCAGTCATCCAGAGGTGGATGTGGAGGGATTAAACTATTCTGAAAAAAGAAAAGTTATCACCACTGCCACTTATACTACCGACATGCAAGGCCGTCATTTCTTTGATGAGCAAACCAAAAAACTTTTTGACAGGCTTGAAAGTGAATTAAAAGGTTACGAAGTTTTTATCACCAGTTCGAATAAAGAAGAAGATAAGTTTTTGATTCGCACCTACAGCGATCGTTCGTTGGGTGCCTATTATTTCTATGACACGGCTAGTGATGATCTTAAGCACTTAACAGATGTAAGTCCATGGCTCGATGAAGACCAAATGGCTAAAATGAAACCTGTTAAATATACTTCGCGAGATGGTTTAACTATCCACGGATACCTGACTTTACCTGTTGGAGTGGAAGAGAAGAATCTGCCTGTTGTGATTAACCCTCATGGTGGACCATGGGCTCGCGATACCTGGGGCTTTAATCCCGAAATTCAGTTTCTGGCAAACAGAGGCTATGCAGTTCTTCAAATGAATTTCAGAGGATCAACAGGTTATGGCCGTGAATTCTGGGAATCATCATTCAAACAATGGGGAAAAACGATGCAGGATGATATTACTGACGGTGTTCAATGGTTGATTGATCAGGGCATTGCTGATAAAGATCGCATTGCCATTTATGGCGGTAGCTATGGTGGTTATGCAACACTGTCCGGTTTAACTTTTACACCTGATTTGTATAAATGTGGTGTTGATTATGTGGGAGTAAGTAACCTGTTTACTTTTATGAACACTATTCCTCCTTATTGGGAACCATATAAGCAAATGTTATATGAAATGGTTGGTGATCCGGTACAAGACAGTCTTTTATTGGCCGCTGCCTCACCCGTTTTCCATGCCGATAAAATAACAGCAGCTCTTTTCGTAGCTCAGGGTGCCAACGATCCACGTGTTAACAAAGATGAATCGGATCAAATGGTGGCTGCTATGAAAGAGCGCGGCATTGATGTGGAATATATGGTAAAAGATAATGAAGGTCATGGCTTCCGCAACGAAGAAAACCGCTTTGACTTTTACAATGCCATGGAAAAATTCCTGGCTAAGCATTTAAATAATGAGCCGGTAGAAGAATAATATCGGAATATTTTAAAAGGTTAGAAACGGTTCTTTATTTGCAATTTGCTTATGGAGAACCGTTCCTTTTTTAATTTCTGCATAAATTTAAAAATACCTCACTCTGGCGAGTGGGAAATATGCCATTTTAATCCCAGTCCCAAAGGAACGCCTGTAACAGCACAGTAAGTGAGTGCTCTGTAATAGATAAAGCAAAGCCCCGCAGGGGCGTCTGTATTTTAAACACAAATGCAAAGATTTTCTCAGAATTGATTCAACACCTCTCCTCTTATCCTCTCCTCAAGGAGAGGAAGACACAATGTCTAATCTATACGGACTCTTACTACTCCTTCTGGAGATAGCAAGGATAAAATGAAATAAACTTAATTATGCAGTATTACCTTCATCACTTCTTCTTTCTTCTGACGAGAAATAGGAACATTGCTATTATCCTGCATTAGAATATAACCTCCGTCAGTTTTAACGTAAGCTTTTATTTGATGGGTATTGATTAGGTGAGATTGGTGAGTGCGCAAAAAGCCATAGGTTTGAAGTATTTCATGATACTCCTTAAGTGTTTTACAAACCATGTATTCCTGCTTATTGTTGAGGAAAATTCGGGAATAATTACCATCAGCCTCAATACGAATGATCTGATTAATGATTACAAATTCAATTTTATCTAATAGTGGTAAAGCCAATCTTTTTTCTTCATCAGACCGATCTAAATTGGCAACCAACTCAGCCAATCGTTGGTTTTCCTTTTTCTGATTGATTTGTAAATGCGCTTTCTCAACTGCTCTAGATAATTCCAGGATGTCGATGGGTTTAAGAATATAATCGACTGCGCAAAACTTAACAGCTTGTATTCCATACTTGTCAAAGGCTGTTACAAAAATCACTTCGAACGATTGCTTACTTAATGACTTTAACAAATCAAATCCCGAACCTCCAGGCATTTCAATATCAAGAAACACCAATTCTGGTTGTTTCTCATTCAAGAGTTTTAAGGCTTCTCCCGCCGATGCTGCCTCACCTATTAAATCTACTTGTTGGCAATATTCTTTAAGCAAGTCGCGCAAATTATTACGACTCTTTGGTTCATCATCAACAATAATACTCTTTATCCTTTCCATACTCTTTATTAATCAATAGGAATGAAAAGGGTGGCAGTTGTACCTTTCCCTTTTTTATTGTTCTCTATTTTAAATTTGGCCTTGAAATTTTTATGACTTAAAATAGTAAGTCGTTCATTTATTAATTTCAAACCAAAACCTTTTTCGCTTAACTTATCATTTTCTATATGAACTAGGCCTGCTCCATTATCAGTTACAGAAACACAAATGCCATTTGCACAATTCTCAATTTTAATCGTAAGAACCCCATTGCTGCCTAAAGATGCTAAACCATGTACAACTGCATTTTCGGCTAATGGCTGAATAATCATGCCAGGCACTTCAATTAAATCAGCATTTATTTCTGGCGCAATTTCTATGACAAGATCAAATTCAAAACGCAATTGTTCCAACTCACAATATAGTTTTACGGCTTCCAACTCATCGGATAAACTTACCATGCCCTTTTCAGAGTTATTCAAAACGCCTCGTAACAATACTGAAAATTTAGCCAGGTAAATATTGGTTTCTTTATAATGATGTGCATTAACCAATGACTGAATGGAATTTAGTGAATTAAAAATAAAATGAGGATTCATTTGCGATCGAATGGCTTTTATCTCCAATTCTTTGATCTGCCTCTTTAAAGCTTCTTCTCTTTTTAACTTCTGAACTCTTCTACTATAAAACCATAAACCAATCATTAATGTAAAAAGGATGGAGCCTAAGCTCCACCCTCCTGTTTTATACATTGATGCCTTTTCATCTTTCGTGAATCGTTCGGCTTCAATAGCCTTTCGAATTGTTTCTTCCAAATCCTTAGAACCTACGTAATTTAAAGGATTGTCAACATTATCGTCTATTAAACGTAACCATCTATCAAGCACGAATATCTTTGAACTATTTGCAACAACCTTATCTTTAATATCATTATCTGCCAATTCAACAATTGTTAAATTGGGTAGAGAAAGAATAGCAGTATCTACTGGAATTTGATCATATTGATATCCTGAGGTTACAACAAAAACAAATTCTACTTCTGAGGATTTAAATTTGTGTAACTCATTTTTCATATGGTTTATAGATGATTTTGGTGAATCCCAAATGAATAAACAAACCGGCTTTCCCTTGTAATCAGATATTTTTATTTGGGAACTATCTTTTAAAAGAACAGATTCAATTGGAAACTTTTCACCAATCTCAAATTGTTTAGCCGCAGAATGGACCTTTATTAAAGGTTCAGTTAAAACCGGATCTGTACAATTATTAATAAAATCCTGATAATATGGCTCAATTCTTTTTACGGTTGCACAACCTTGTCGAAGTCCTTCATCCAATATTTTAGATAAAGCTTTATATAGCGGATATCCTTTTAGAGCAGAACGGGCAAAATAATATTTGTTATAAAAGTCATTATTTAAGCCACCTACCTGCATCTCCAGTCGCTCTTTTTTAAAGTCAAACGAATAATCTAGAAAAGATTGATAATCCTTACACCATTCGTATGGATGCATTACAGTCGACAGGGTATCTACATCTGCATAGAAACCCATTGGATACTCTGTATCCTGTTTGTACTTCATGTCTTTCATTGCAGTATAGAGGTCTCTTCTAATAGTAGTTTCCAGATTATCCTTAAAATACAATTTGTCTGCAGCATGAAAAAATTCCCATTTCAATCGTAAAAAGTTGATACATGATTCACTGGCTTTACCTTTATATAGACTGAAAAGCTGATTAACTGATTTTGATGTAGTTTCCTGATAATTTAAATAATCTTCTACACTTTTAGGAGCTGGCGGATATCCCAACCACTCATCCATTTCAACAGATAATTTGGCATTGTATGCAGCTTTTCCTTCAAAACGATTAGTGTTTAACAAATATCCCAGTTGAGTTGGATGATCATACAAAGTGCCATAATGAGATACTCGTTCCACTCTTTGCTCTATTTGGTTAATGACTAGTGTATCATTAGGTTCAATAAAAGCATTCATTGATTCATTGCCAACATCAAGCTTTAAATAGTAAGGTCTATCTATAAAAAGCCTGCATTCAAACGACCCATCACGTTGAGTTATAAAATGCTTCTTTTGAAAATAAATTTCATCCCTGTCTCCTTCAACTCCAATAGTTATTTCTTTATTAATCTGATCATTTAATTTTCCTTTAATAACAGTATTACCCGGTAATGGAAAAGAAGCATCTATTAAATAGCAAAAATCATTTTCATAAGTCAATCTTTCTTTAGTTAAGCAAATTATTTGACCAATTTCAATCGCTTTTTCTGCTTTAATCGTATAAATTGAAAAATCCCCCTTTTCACTATAACTAATTGTTTTTAAAGTCATTTTTTCATCACTATCTCCATAAATTAAATCCTGATGTCCTGATTTTGCAGGTTTAAAAGCCATTATTGAATTTATAAACCCAAGATATTTTATTGGGAAATTGAATGTATAACTTATTGCTATACCTCTTTTCTTTTGGGCATTTATCTTTGATAATTGAATGGTTGAATTATTAATATGAATCGTATCCAATTGAAAAATTTCACCATTAGGATTAATCCCAAGTAAAAATTGATGTTTTTGGTCTAAATCCCTTTTTTCATCAGTAAATGGTGGATAAAAGGAATCATAACCAAACCACATATCCATCTGACCAGAATACACCTTACTTCGAATCCTCTCCACTTCTACTTTAAAAAATTGATTTCCATTATCATCTTGCTTCTGTAGTTGATAGGATACATCAATTGCAAATTTGGTGTCAGCCATCAATGACAACAGACTGGTTACAGAACTTGAATCTGCAGGATTAATGTCTGCTGTTTGATCTACCCTATACTTAAACCAATCGCCTACATTAAGATTAAAACGTCCTTCGTTGTTTTGAGCAGATAGGTTACTTGAAGCCAGTAAGAATATGGCAATGGATAAAATGGTTAAGTTTAGTTTTTTCATCGTGTTCAAATTTTATGAATTAAATTATCATAAGCAAAACACGGTAAATCATTTTGTATACATTATCATCATTTAGCAGATGACAGTTCTGAGTAAATATTTGGTGAAGTTAGAAATCAATACCTCTCCTCTTTCCTCTCCTTAAGGAGAGGAAGATAAAGCATATATATCACCAACAACATCTCCTTCTTCTTTAGGAGAAAGTTGGGATGTGTTAGTATTTGGGAATCTCCTCTACAACCTCAATTATCCTCTTTAGTACCTTTGAAACATGAAATAATACTTCTTCATTTTCAAATCGAATAACTGTTATTCCGTAACGTTCTAATTCAGCAGTTCTATTGATATCATATTGTTTCTGATATTTATGAATCTCACCATCTATCTCAATTACCAATTTGTTTTCGTGACAATAGAAATCAGCAATAAAGCAATAGATTGGATGTTGTCGCCTAAATTTGAGACCTTTCAACTTTCTACTTCGTAGCTCAAACCATAAGACTTTTTCAGCAGGAGTCATTTGAGAACGTAAATCTTTAGCATATTGCCTAACAGTAGCATTTGCACCATAAAACAAGTTATCAAAATTCTCTTGAGACATAAACTTATCTTTACAGATTGAAGTTAAGAATTTGAATTACAATATTCAACACCTCTCCTCTGCCCTCTCCTTGAAGGAGAGGAAGACAATCTTTTTAACTTTCTGGTTATGGCACAAACTAAATTGACCTGTATAATTCCCTCTCCAAATTGGAGAGGGTTAGGGTGAGCTTTTTTTCGTTTTTATTCCATATCCATGGAAATGTCCCGTAGGGACACCTGTAACACCACAGTACGTAAATTCTGTGTGATCAATCAAGTCAATTCGAACCCTGCAAAGGATCGGATCTTGATTTGCAAGATGTTAAAATAAGATCCGCTCTTTTGTTGTTAATCCCTATTTACCCCTTTTCAATGCAAAAGCAATCTCTACCAGAAACCTTACCTTCAAATAATAACCCATTAATTATGGTTTCCGGAAAAATAAATATGTAAGCCGCATATTTATACGGGCAAAAATCCGTAATATTATAAGCGTTTTTAATGCCAAAAGCTCCTTTGCCATAAAGGCTTATTTTCTTACTTTTGCGCTAAAGAACTAATTGGATATAAATGAATACGTTAAAAAAGGTCAAATCGGCATTGGTATCTGTCTTTCACAAAGACGGTTTGGATGAAATTATTAAGACTTTACACGAGAAGGGAGTAACCATTTACTCTACTGGTGGAACGCAAGCTTTTATCGAAAGTTTAGATGTTCCTTGCGAAAGAGTGGAAGATCTTACAAGTTACCCATCTATTTTAGGTGGTAGAGTAAAAACATTACACCCAAAAGTATTTGGTGGAATTTTGGCTCGTCGTGATAACGAGAGTGATTTGGAGCAATTGGCTCAATACGAAATTCCTGAAATTGACCTTGTAATTGTTGATTTATATCCGTTTGAAGCTACCGTTGCTTCAGGTGCTCCGTTACAGGACATTATCGAAAAAATTGATATCGGTGGAATCTCATTAATCAGAGGTGCTGCCAAAAACTATAAGGATGTAATCATCGTTCCGTCAAAAGATCAATACGCTGATTTATTAACCATCCTGAAAGAAAAGAACGGAGAATCTACTTTGGAAGAGCGTATGCAATTTGCTGCAGCAGCTTTCGGAGTTTCTTCACATTACGATTCTGCCATCTCCAACTTCTTTAACAAAGACAAGGATGATATGGAGCGCATCAGCCTGAATAATGGTGATGTACTTCGTTATGGCGAGAATCCACATCAAAAAGCAACTGTTTATAAATTCAATAACACCAAGCAAGGTGCTGCTCTGGCTGATGCCAAAGTTTTACAGGGAAAAGCGTTGTCATACAACAACATGTTGGATGCCGATGCTGCCTGGAAATCGGCCAGCGATGCTTACCATTCGGTAACTCACCTTGAGAAAAAATCGGCAGTTTCAGTTATCAAACACTTAAACCCTTGCGGTTTAGCTGTAAGTGACGATATTATGAAGTCGTTGGAACTGGCTTGGGCCGGTGATCCAATCTCAGCTTTTGGTGGTATTATTTGTTTTACCGATACAGTTGATGCAAACATCGCCGATTGGTTTGCAAAACGATTTGTTGAAATTATCATTGCGCCTGAGTTTACCAACGAGGCATTAGAAATATTTGCTAAGAAGAAAAATCTTCGTTTGCTTGAAACTCCTATCAAGGAGGCTATCACTGGCGAAAAACTGATCCGTTCTGTGAGTGGAGGTATTTTGGTTCAGGATGAAGACGAAGGTGTTGACGAGAAATTTGAGACTGTAACCAAACGTCAGTTTGCCGATAACAAGATGAATCTGGCTAAATTCGGAATCACAGCTTGCAAACACCTTAAGAGTAATGCCATTGCTTTAGTAACCGAAAACGAAGACGGTGCATTCTGGTTAACCGGAGCCGGTATGGGGCAACCTAACCGACTTGACAGCTTGCGTCATTTGACTATTCCTCGCTTTAATCTGAAGGAAGGAATCGACATTAAAGAAGCTGTTCTGATTTCAGATGCATTCTTCCCATTCCGTGACAGTATTGAGGCTGCCAACGAATACGGTGTAAAATACATTGTTGAACCGGGAGGAAGTATTCGCGATGAAGAGGTTATCGAAGCTTGTAACGAGTTTGACATGGCCATGATTTTTACAGGAAAAAGACACTTTAAACATTAAAAAACTAATTGGATGGGACTATTTTCATTCTTGTCGCAAGAAATAGCCATTGACCTGGGAACGGCCAATACCATTATCATCAGCGGTGATAAAATTGTGGTGGACGAACCTTCGATTGTGGCATTGAATCGCAAGACAGACAAACTGGAAGCTATAGGCGAAAGAGCTCGTCAGATGCACGGTAAAACACACGATAACATTTATACGATCCGACCGCTGAGAGATGGTGTTATCGCTGACTTTAATGCTGCCGAGCAGATGATCAGGGGAATGATTAAGATGACCAATAATAAATCACGATTATTCACGCCTTCGCTGACCATGGTTGTTTGTATCCCATCCGGAAGTACCGAGGTTGAAATTCGTGCTGTTCGCGACTCATCAGAGCATGCCGGTGGACGTGAAGTTTACATGATTTATGAGCCGATGGCTGCAGCCCTTGGTATTGGTTTAGATGTTGAAGCTCCTGAAGGAAACATGGTGGTTGATATAGGTGGTGGTACTACCGAGATCGCAGTTATCTCGTTGGGTGGTATTGTAACCAACAAATCGATCCGTATTGCAGGTGATGATTTAACAGCCGATATCATGGAATATATGCGTCGTCAGCATAATATTAAGGTTGGTGAACGTACTGCAGAAGAAATCAAAATCCAGGTTGGTTCTGCCCTTCCTGAGCTGGAGAATCCACCTGAAGATTTTATTGTGCAGGGTCCTAACCAGATGACAGCTTTACCTATTGAAGTTCCTGTATCTTATCAGGAAATTTCGCACTGTCTGGAGAAATCTATTTCAAAAATCGAAACAGCTGTATTATCAGCATTGGAGCAAACACCTCCTGAGCTATACAGCGACATCGTAAAGAATGGTATTTTCCTTGCCGGTGGTGGTGCTCTTCTTCGAGGTTTAGACAAACGTTTATCGGATAAAATCAATATTCCTTTCCACATTGCCGAAGATCCGTTACATGCGGTAGCTCGTGGAACAGGTATTGCACTGAAAAACCGTCATAGGGTATTACCATACCTTATCAAATAAAATTAATTCACCTTAACTGCCTTGCTTATCAGGCAAGGCAGTTTTGTTTTATTACTGAAAACACCTACCACTTGTAATGAGAAGTATTATCCGTTTTATCATCAAGAATCATTTTACCATTCTTTTTATCCTTATAGAACTGATATCTCTTCTTTTTGTCTTCAATTATAACTCATATCAACGATCAGTCTTTCTATCATCATCCAATCATGTTACCGGTGGATTATACGAAAGCTACAGCAACAGTACCGAATACCTGATGCTGAAACAGATCAATAATGAGTTGGCACAGGAAAATGCTTATCTCCGAAGCCGCTTACCCGAATCATTTAAAGCATCACGCGACTACTTTAACTTGGTATTTGATAGTCTTAGTCAACAGGAATACATCTATCGTGCTGCCAAAGTAATTAACAACTCAACCAACAAACGACTTAACTACCTTACACTTAACAAAGGACGCAACCATGGTCTGGAAGCTGAAATGGGAGTCATCTCATCCAAGGGTGTGGTAGGCATTGTTAAAAATATTTCTGATAATTATTCCACCGTTATTTCCATTCTTAATACGCGACTGAAAATTTCAGCTAAACTGAAATCATCCGGTTATTTTGGAGCATTGGAATGGAACGGAGGCAATTATCAGTTTGCACATTTGAAAGAGATACCACGACATGCCAATGTAAATGTGGGCGATTTGGTGGTAACCAGTGGTTATTCATCCATCTTCCCCAGCGACATTTTAATTGGTCATGTGGAAGAAGTAAATCTTAATCAAGGAGAGAGTTTTTATGACATTAAAGTAAAACTTTCGGTTGATTTTAAGAACTTGTCGTACGTGGAGGTGATTGGTCACCCTTTGAAAAAAGAACAAGTAGAACTGGAACAAGAGACAGAGAATGATTAGTTATTTACCAAGATATATCTTCAATTTCTTTTTTCTAACACTGATTCAGGTGTTGGTGCTAAACAATATTCAGTTCAGCGGATTTGTTAATCCCTACCTGTATGTTCTGTTTATTATCACGCTGCCTTTTGAAATACCCGGATGGCTTCTGCTGGTTCTGGCGTTTTTATCTGGCTTTAGTATTGATATTTTTAGTAATACACTGGGGATGCATGCTTCCGCAACTGTATTTATGGCTTTTTTCCGACCAACAATTCTCCGAGCCTTTGCTCCACGTGATGATTATCAGCCCGGTACCATCCCAACCATGGCATTTTACGGTGCTGCATGGTTCTTGCGCTACGCATTAATACTGGTACTTCTTCATCATGTTTTCCTGTTTTTTATCGAAGTATTTTCCATCACTCACTTCTTTTCCACACTATGGAGAATACTGGCAAGCACCACCTTTACCATGCTATTAATCTTTCTTACGCAGCTATTTGGCCGCGGTAAAACAAGAGGGAGGTAAGTTGTGGGAGGAATCAATAATCGAACAATCGTAGTAGCATCCATCATGCTTGCCATTGGCTTGCTTTATATCGGTAAATTATTTGTACTGCAGGTATACGATCCCTCATATAAATTTTCAGCCGAAAGTAATACCCGTAGAAAGGTTACCCAGTATCCTTCCAGGGGGTTAATTTATGATCGTAACGGTAAATTACTGGTATCTAATCAGGCTGTGTACGATGTGATGGTTGTTCCACGGGAGTTGGCAGCCTTCGACTCAATCGATTTCTGTGAATCGCTGGATATCACAATAGAAGATCTGCGGGAGATGTTTGTGGAGATGAGATCAAATATGCGCACCAGAAAGATTTCAAGTTATAAACCATCTGTTTTTTACAAACAGCTCTCAGCAGAGAAATTCGGTCGCTTTCAGGAGAAATTATACAAATTCAAAGGATTCTTTGTTCAGGGCCGTTCGGTTCGAAAGTACGAATATCCTTTAGCAGCCCATGTATTGGGATACCTGGGTGAAGTAAACCAGAATCAACTGGATCAGGATACCTACTACGAAAAAGGTGACTATGTTGGAATTAGCGGAATTGAATTAACCTACGAAAAAGAATTAAGAGGAACCAAAGGTGTAAACTATGTAATGGTGGATGTTCACGGACGTTCAAAAGGCTCTTTCAGAGAAGGCCGATATGATACTGCTGCCATTGCAGGCCAAAACCTCACTTTATCACTGGATATTGAATTACAGGAATATGCTGAAAAATTAATGCAAAATAAAATTGGCAGTATTGTTGCCATTGAGCCTTCTTCCGGTGAAATATTAACTTTTGTTTCGGCTCCTGGTTACGATCCTTCTCTATTGGTTGGCCGTAGTCGTGGTGAGGGTTTTACCAAACTGGCATCTGACTCTCTGAAGCCTTTAAATAACCGTGCTTTGCAGGGTACCTACTCGCCAGGATCATCCTTTAAACTGGTAAATGCAGCCATCGCTTTTCAGGAAGGAGCTATTAACGATTATACCCGATTTGAATGTGCCGGACCGTCGGCAACACCTATCCGCTGTACTCACCATCACCGTTCTCCTATCGAAACGGTTGGAGCTATTGAAACATCGTGTAACCCATTTTTCTATCAGGCTTTTAAGCAAACACTTGAACGGCCGGGTGTTAAAACACACGATGGTTATGTTGCCTGGTATAATCATGTTCGCAGTTTTGGCTTTGGCGAAAAACTGGGCATTGATCTTCCTTATGAAATAACCGGAAGTGTTCCATCTGCTGATTTCTACGATAAATTATACAATGGCAGATGGATTGCGCTTACTGTTCGTTCATTAGGTATCGGACAAGGTGAACTCTTGGTTACTCCTTTGCAAATGGCAAACGAGGCAGCAGTATTCGCCAACAGGGGGTATTATTATAGCCCCCACGTTGTAAAAGCAATCGAAAACCAGTCATTGGCTCAAAATTATACCGATCGTATTAACACCACAATAGAATCTCAAAATCTCACCTCAGTTATTGAAGGAATGTCGAGAGTTTTTAGTGGTGAGATTGGAACAGCCCGGTATTATTATAATGATACCATACCGATGTGTGGAAAAACCGGAACTGTTCAAAATCCTTTTGGTGAAGACCACTCCGTATTTATAGCATTTGCTCCAAAGGATAATCCAAAGATAGCTATCAGTGTAATTGTTGAAAATGCGGGATTTGGAAGTACCTGGGCTGCACCCATGGCAACTTTGCTAATGGAGAAGTATATTGCAGGAGAAATTCCTTTGCGTCATAAGTTTTACGAGAAAAAAATGTTGGAAGGAGATTTTATACATGCCAAATAGTCAAACTAAGAAAATAGATTGGGTAGTAGTGTTACTTTATGCGCTATTGGTGGGTTTTGGATGGCTAAATATTTATGCCGCCAATTTTAACCCTGAGAATCCTGTATTTTTCGATACTAAGTTTGAGTATTTTAAACAATTAATGTGGATTGGATTTTCACTGTTTTTTATTGGAGTTATCTTAATAACTGACAGTAAGTTTTATGTTGAATTCTCCTACATTTTTTATGGTATCACCATTTTTTTACTCATCCTGGTATTATTATTAGGTAAGGAAGTCAACGGAGCTAAATCGTGGTTTGAAATAGGCCCTGTTCGTTTTCAACCGGTTGAATTATGTAAGCTATCCACTACTCTGGCTGTTTCCAGGGCAATTAGTCGCTATGGGTTTTCTTTCGATAAAGTAAGTGATCTATTAAAGGTTGCAGGCATCATATTGCTACCAATGCTCATTATTATCTTACAAAATGATACCGGTTCAGCCCTTGTATTTGCGGTCTTCATCCTTGTTTTTTACCGCGAAGGACTCTCTCCTTACTTTCTTGTTTTTGGACTGATAGCAGCAATAGTTACAACACTAACTTTAATGGTACCCAATTCAACTATAATTGGATTAATTGCCTTTGGAGTATTTGCTGTACTATATTTGAAAGGCTTGCGTAACGAACTTATAAAACCGGCTTTAATTATACTTATTGCATTTGGTCTGGGTTATTTATTAAGACGAGTTCTTGAAAAAGACTGGCAGACCGAATTAATTCTCCTACCTGGATTATTAGGTGCATCTATCTTTTTATTGGCTACCTCATTTGTAAAAAGACGACTGAAAAAACTGCCTGTTTACATCCTTATTTTATGGAGTGCAATTATATTAACCTTATCAGCCGATTATTTCTTTGAATCGGTACTTTCAGAATATCAGCGAACCCGTATTAATGTAGTTCTTGGTTTGGAATCAGATCCTTTGGGTGCTGGATGGAATTTAACCCAGTCGAAGATTGCAATTGGTTCTGGTGGTTTTATGGGCAAAGGGTTTTTAGAGGGTACACAAACCAAATTTGACTTTGTACCTGAACAATCTACTGACTTCATCTTCTGTACAGTTGGTGAGGAATGGGGATTCGTTGGATCTATATCTGTGGTTATATTGTTTTTGGCTTTGTTCCTCCGCCTTATTTATCTTGCCGAACAACAACATTCAACATTTAGCCGGGTATATGGCTATGGTGTTGCGGCCATCTTTTTCTTTCATTTTGCCATAAACATGGGCATGACTATAGGGTTAGCTCCCGTTATTGGTATTCCTTTGCCATTTTTTAGCTATGGAGGGTCTTCATTATGGGGTTTTACATTGCTTCTGTTTGTATTTTTGAAGCTTGATACCAATCGTAACGAATTGATACGTTAATCTTTGTTAATCGTAAGCATTGCCTGTTAAAACACCTTGATTACCTTGACTATTCATTTGTTTTTCAGTAACTTATATTAACTAATAGTTTTAGACTAATTGACTTTGAAATAACTTTTATTTGAACTACTTTTGCAGCACTCTTTTTTGTTGCAAATAAGAGTCTCATCATTGGGCTAAACACATGTTTTTTCGATTGTTATAATCATTTACGATCAAGCCCGATTATTATAAACCGATGAATATTTCGAGCTTTTTGCCGAATCATCATAAAAAGTAGTTAGGCCTATGAGGTATCAAATTTATGCGCTGCATAATTATCGACAAATTCCACAGATTGATAAACTTTCTGAAGAGGATAAGTTTAACATTGAAGTAGTTGGATCTGTTCTTCCTTTCAAAACAAACAATTATGTTGTTGACGAATTGATAGATTGGGATAACTATAAGGAAGACCCAATATTCATTTTGAACTTTCCTCAAAAAAACATGTTGGATGAAGCAGATTTCAACCACATGGCAAAACTTATTAAAAGCAATGCCGATAAAGCAACCATAAAGGAAGAAGCAAATATTATAAGAGAAAAACTAAATCCACACCCTGCAGGACAGCTCGAATATAATGTTCCTGAGCTTAATGGTGTAAAACTAACCGGCGTTCAGCACAAATACAACGAGACCATGCTGTTTTTCCCTGCTCAAGGGCAGACCTGTCATGCTTATTGTACCTTCTGTTTTCGTTGGCCTCAATTTACCAACATGGACGAAATGAAGTTTGCCATGAAGGAAATTGAATCTGTAATAGCCTATTTAAAGGAACATACTGAGATAACCGATGTTTTGATTACCGGCGGAGATCCAATGGTGATGAAAGGTAAGATCATCGATCATTACCTGACTTCCCTTATCGAAGCCAATATACCTCATTTACGAAATATTCGCATTGGATCTAAAACTCTTGGTTTCTGGCCATATCGTTATCTTACCGATGAAGATGCTGAAGTAGTATTAAATGCATTCAAAAAAGTTACTGACGCAGGTCTCTCACTTGCATTTATGGCTCATTTCAATCACTACCGCGAGTTGGAAACAGAAACAGTTCAGAACGCAATTAAAAAAATCAGGGCTACAGGAGCGCAAATCAGAACTCAATCGCCATTGTTGAATAACATCAACGCAAAACCTGAGATTTGGTCTAAAATGTGGCAAAAACAGGTTCAGCTTGGATTAATTCCATATTACATGTTTATTGCACGTGATACAGGCGCACAAAAATATTTTGGTGTTACTCTTGCTGACGCCTGGGAGATTTTCCAGAAGGCTTATACCAGAGTTAGCGGCATATGTCGCACAGTAAGGGGACCAAGCATGTCTTGTACTCCCGGTAAAGTTCGAATTATTGGTATAACCGAGGTAAAAGGCGAAAAAAGCTTTGTTCTGGAGTTTATTCAAGGCAGAAACAGCAACTGGGTAGCTCGTCCGTTTTTTGCTAAATACAGCGCCAAGGCTCTTTGGATGGATGATCTTAAGCCAGCCTTTAACCAGGAAGAATTCTTTTTTGAAGAAGAACTTTCTGATATGTTCTTAGGATAAACAATTATCATCTCTAAATACACGGGCGGTAGCAGATAAAACGGTTACCGCCTTTATTTTTTATATCTTCACCATCCATTTTTTTACAGATAAGACAATGATTAGAGCGTATTTTGAAGAAGAAGAATTTTCTGGAACTGAATTTACCAATGAAACTTTCACAAAAGGTGAATATGAAAATTGCGAATTCATTAATTGTCGTCTTTCATCACTCGATCTGTCTGATTTTACATTTGTAGATTGTCAGTTTCAAAATTGTGATCTGAGTACATCAAAACTGAATAATACAGCCTTTAGTAATGTTCGGTTCAAAAACTGCAAATTACTGGGCTTACAATTCGATCAATGTCATTCATACATGTTTTCTGTTCAATTCGAGAATTGTCAACTCAACCTTGCGTCTTTCTATCAACGAAAAATGAAAAAAACAGTCTTCAGAAAGTGCCATCTTTTAGAAGTTGATTTTTCAGAAACAGACATTTCAAATTCTATCTTCCAGGAATGTAATTTAGAAGGTGCAATATTTGACCATACAAACCTTGAAAAAACCGATCTTTCATCTTCATATGGGTTCATCATAGATCCGGATAACAACAAGCTTAAAAAGGCTCGTTTTTCGGTCAGAGGGTTACCCGGTTTACTTGGTAAATACGATTTAAAAATTGAAGATTAAAGCTAATCATTAAAAATTTTATCTGATAACTCTTTCCTTCTAAATAAGGGTTTTATAAATTTACACTTATGGAGGACGGAAATATGAAACGCGTTAAAGTGATTGTTGGTGGAAGGGTTCAGGGAGTAGGTTTCAGATATTATGTAGCTAATGGTGCAAAGCAGCACAGTATTAGAGGCTATGTACAAAATCTGTCGGATGGCAGAGTTGAAATAGATGCGGAAGGAGAAAGTGAAAATCTTCACCTTTTTCTGAATGAATGCAAGAAAGGACCTAACTTTTCAAGGGTCGACACTTTTCTTATCAGTAACATTCCGTTTTATGGCTTTGATCGGTTTAAAATAAAATAATTTCATGGGGCTGTAACATTTCGTAAAACGGGTGCGTCACACCACTGTCTTTTGATGACAAAAGTATGAATGTTAAAGAATTTAATCAGGCTGTAGATCTATACTCCGACGGAGTCTATCGCTTTGTTCTCAAGAATATAAAAGATGAGGACAAAGCAAAAGACATTGTGCAGGATACCTACGAGAAGTTATGGAAAAAACACTCCGAGGTAAATTATGAAAAAGTTAAAAGTTATCTTTTCTCAACAGCCTATCATACATTAATTGACCTTACCCGACGAGAAAAAAAACAAGCCCGATGGGAAGAAGTAGACGACAACAGACACTCTTTTTCCGACGGCTACAGTGATTTAAACGAAGTACTGCATCAGGCAGTTGATCGTTTACCTGATATACAAAAGATGGTTGTGATGCTCCGCGATTACGAAGGATACTCTTACAAAGAAATAGGAGATTTAACCAAGCTAACGGAATCGCAGGTGAAAGTGTATATCTTCAGAGCGCGTAAGTTTCTGAAAGATTATATTGGAAAAATGGAAGTTGTGGTTTAAAAGGAGGGATTATGAAAATTGATATCAACAATTACGAAGCATATATACTTGATTATCTCGAGGGAACAATCAGCCCTGAGGATAAATCTCTATTGCTTTCTTTCCTGGATAGTAACCCAGAGCTGAAAGAAGATCTTGACGTTAGCATGGATCTTGTTTTACCTAATGCCATGCCTGTTAACAAATTTGATAAGTCCTCTTTAAAGAAACATGTTGCTGACGAATATGAATTAGCACCTATTGATTACTTATACATAAAAGAACAGGAAGAAGGATTAACCAACATTGAAAAAGAGGAACAGATTCTATTAGAGCCCGATGAATCAAATCGAGAAGCAGAGCGCAAATTGTTTGCTGTCAGTTTCCTTAAACCAGATTTTTTAATCCATTATAGCTCAAAGTCAAAAATTAAACGATTTGTTTTTATCAATCAGTTTAGTCAACTTAGGATACAGCAGGTTGCTGCCGTAATAGCTGTTTTATTAATTGCCTCGGCCATCTGGTTTACTCCTAAACAATTCACCAAAGATGCAACAACAGTTATTGCTGATGGAGATAAGTTAACGGAAACAGAAAACACAGATAATACTTTATTAGCCAAGACAGATCCTACCATTGGAAATAAGACTGTAATTATAAAAAGTCCTCCTTCGAAGGATAGTGTGATGCAAATTGCAAAAGATCCGATGGGAGTAAATAACCAAGAAAGTAAAAAACAGGGCTCAATTCAAAAAGAGAGAATAGAAACACCTAAGGCAAAGAAATTAATTGCTCTGCAAGAGATACATGTCGGAGATGTTGAACCTGTTAATGGCTACGAACTCGCACTCAATGTGATGATGCCACAATATATGTCAAACAATATACTTAGTCGGGAATTGGCTGATATATACCAGGTAATTGAAAAAGATGATGCCATACCGGCTAAAAACCTGGCTTTAGTTGAGAGCGGTGTTAAAGTTCTGAACTTCTTTTCTAAGGATGCAGTAAGTCTGGATAAATATTACAATGAAGACGGGAAACTGATTGGATATAATTTACAAGGGAATAACCTGTCAGTTAAACGGAACGCTCAATAATATTATTTTACATCTTCAAAATCTACATATTCACCTTGATTATCTTCAATATGTGAATCTGTCTTGGAGTTTGTGTTTTTCTGAATAGTAACAGTACCTTCTTTTCTTTTTGCTTCCTGACGGAAATTATTGGCAGCATTATCCTGCTGTTTCTGCATTCGTTCAAAACCTTTTTTCAGAAAAAAAGGCATAACCAACTGTCCAATAAACTTGAATAAATAATAGAAAACTACAATATAGAAAATGGTTCTAATAAGGCCTACAATCATAATAGAGTGTTTTAACAAATATAGGCCTTTTAAACATCAATTACCATGCTAAAACTGAACCAGCATGGCTACAGCTGCTCCTTTGTCAGTTATTGCAGGAAATGCTGTCACATTGTGTTTCTTTTTCGATTGTCTCCTGTCGTATTGCCAGTAAACCAAATTTGTAAATGCAATTCCCATGGCCGCTCCTACGGTAACATCGTTAAACCAGTGACGTTGATTTAACATTCGCATAGTGCCTACTGTTGCTGCCATAGTATAACCTGCAATACTGTAAAAAGGACTGATATGGCCATATTCGCGGTGCAGAAAGGTTGCTGCAACAAAAGCCTGACTTGTATGTCCTGAAGGAAATGAAGCTTCACCCTTACCATCAGGCCGAACATTGTTGGTAGTTTCTTTTAATACCCTTACCACGGCAGCAGTTAAAAGCTCAGATTTGATCAGAAGTTTTGTACTGGTCCATGTATCATGTTTCCCTCTCAAACCGAATGATTGTAATCCGTAGGCCATTGCTATTGGCCCCCATTGCAAATAATCATCAACTGACGAGTGAAAACCAGCAAATTCTTCTTGTATATTATTATTAATGGTGTGCTTGCCAATGCCTGAATATGTATTTTCGGCACTTCCCGAATACAATCCAACGCTTAACAACAAAGCTGGAGCAATCAAAGACTTTCTGATTTGATTTGATGTTGTAAACTGGTATGCTTTGGGCATTTGATAATCCCAATCAAATTGAGGTTCTATTTTTATATGATCATCCAATCTTAGCTCCAAATGAGTATCAAGATTTGGCTTTAAAAATACAGTGTCTCCACTGAGTGATCTTAACTTAAAAGGTTTATTATCCATTTGTCCAACGATTGTTTGTCCCCACAAAGCAATCATTGCAATTACCCAAAATGCAATTCTCATTCTCTAGTTTTGTTGTGTAGCCCCCTGAAAAGCAACTACTGGTCCCACTCAATTGTCTTAAAATTTCTCAATCCCCCAACTAAGACAATGTTTTTAACTGCTACAAAATAAATAATGTTACACTATCTACAAATTATCCCAAAATTAATTTTTCAACAACCACTTGTTCAAAAGGTTATGAAAATAAAAAAATTAACCTTTCAGACAGATATAGTTTACAACGATATCATAAAATAAAAAACCCTGTCTTCAGAGAAAACAGGGTCCACAGAGAACAATAGTTCTTCTATAAGTTTCTCGCTTCTTCCAGTGCTTTAATAAACACCTCATCTACTTCGTGAATAATTGGGTAGAAGCCTTCATTATCAATAATATTTCGGGCAATATAAGCTTTAATCTCCTGCTTAATCAAAACTTTTGAGATCTCGAACTGCTCTTTATTGAACTTAACGCCTTTATCTTTTGCATAGGCAAGAAAATCAGCCATCATACCATTGCTTTCCAGCTTTTTGCTTATTGCAGCAGCCGTTCTTAATTGTTCCAATTCCTGACGGTGATTATCAGAATACTGTAAAGCATATCTATAAATAATTCCGTTCGAACGCAAGCTGACAAAGTAGTCGGTTATAACAGTTGTATCACGAGGAACAAACACATCAGGCATAATACCACCACCGCCGTATACGGTACGTCCTGTTTTGGTCTTAAAGGCTAAGGATTCGTCGAATTCGATACTGTCTTTATTAAATAATTCGCCATGCTGCAGTCTATTATAAAAATCATGATAATAATCCTCTATACCATTATCATACGGTTTTTGAATACAACGTCCACTTGGTGTATAATAACGTGCAACGGTCAAACGAAGAGCTGAGCCATCGGGCAATGGTATTTGCTGCTGTACCAATCCTTTACCAAATGAACGGCGACCTACTACCAGGCCTCGGTCATTATCCTGAATTGCACCTGCGAAAATCTCACTTGCCGAAGCAGAAAATTCATCAATTAATACAATCACTTTGGTATCCTGACAAGATCCGGCACCATTCGCATAAACATCCTGACGAGGCTGTGATTTACCCTCAGTATAAACGATCAGTTCCTTGGAGGCTAAAAACTCGTTACACATCTGAATGGCAATATCAAGCAAACCACCTGAATTTCCGCGCATGTCAACAATTATCTTTTCACACTTATTTGCCTTCAACTTAGCCAAAGCGGTTAAAAATTCCTGATATGTTGTTTGTGCAAAACGATCCACTTTAATATATCCAATATTATCCTCAACCATATAACTCACATCCACACTATACATCGGAATGCTTCCACGAGTAATGGTATAAGGTATTATTTCTGCACTTGGACGACGAACCACCCCAACTTTCACCTGGGTTCCCATCTCACCCCGGAGACGTTTCATTACTTCATTGCTGTCGATATTTTTGCCTGCAATAATTGAATCATCAACCATTACAATGCGATCACCTGGTAACAGACCCACTTTCTCAGAGGGACCGCCTGAAATAACACTAATTACCAATACCGTATCATCCTGCATACTAAACTGCACACCAATACCTCCAAAATTCCCCTGCAACTCTTCATTAACTTTGAGTAAATCTTTAGCAGGAATATAAACAGTATGCGGGTCCAGTTCCTTTAAGATTTCAGGTATAATTGATTCTTCAATGGCTTCGCGATCAACCGTATCTACATATTCATTCACAATATGATCCATCAACGCATCTAATTTGCTGGTTTGAGGATATATCATCAATGGATTTCCTTTACCTGACGGTGCAGGCATAAAATTTCTGCCAATGAAAATGCCCAGTACTACTAACAGGGCAAAAATTACCGGCATCAATATCTGATTACGTGTATTCTTCATCCTAAACTTTTATATTATTTCTTGTTCAATATGAACTATTTCTATTTCAGCCCGCTCCAGTAATTTAATACCGTCATCCTTGTGATATTTTTCGGTAAAAACCACTCTTTTGATTCCTGCCTGAATAATTAGTTTGGCACACTCGATGCAAGGAGATGCTGTAACATATAAAGTAGCACCATCAGAACTATTGTTAGATCGGGCCACTTTTGTTATTGCATTTGCCTCGGCATGAAGCACATAAGGCTTAGTTATATTATTACAGTCTTCACATTCGTTTTCAAAACCAGATGGTGTTCCGTTATAACCATCGCTTATTATCATCTTATTTTTAACGATAAGTGCACCCACCTGCCGACGATTACAGTATGAATTCTGTGACCAGATTCGGGCCATCGCCAGATATCGCTGATCAAGCAGAAATTGTTTACTGTCTTTTTGCTCTAATGGTGTTTCCATAAGGATTATTGTTGAACACAAATGTAACAAAATAAGCCACTATACCTTTTTGAAGCGCTTATTTATCAAACAAAATTAAAAGATGGAAGTTCGAATCACTTATTGAACAACTCTGTAAACAGGATAAGGATAATAATTACTTCCCCACTGTGGTACGATATATCGATCGAAAAAATTCCACTTCAGCAAACCATCATCTGATTGAGCTTCCAACAGGTACGATATCACATTTGCCAACGGTTGATCCATCGGAATCATGAGAGATCCTTTTGAAAAAGTCTTGTTTAGTGTTACCCATTTTCCTTCAATCTCATTTGGATAATGTCCCTGGTTGAGTCTTTTAGCCGGACTAATATTCGAAAACTGAAATTCTTCCACTTGTATATCTTTATCCTCAGTAATCAATTCATACTTAATTCCATGAACATCCAAAACATCTGTAACTTCTTTTATTGGATTATTCAGAACATATGCTTTTGGGTATGCTATAGTTGACTCTGCAAAATAATCAGCAATATACGGCGCACTGACTGTTATTTTGCGATCTGTTTTTTTGTATTGCTTCCAGCCGTTTTCGGTATGCGAATATTCTGATTCAAATGCCAGAATAGTTACCGGGTCAGGCGTTGGCTGACCTTTAAAAGTCAAGGCAAAAGAATCGCGAACTTCTTCCTGATGAGCACGGGCAATGGTTCTTTCATCAGCTTCATTCAACATTTTTTTAATGTCTTTCTTATTCTCGATAGCATAATCCAGAATGGACCACAATAAATTGTAACATCCCAGTACTCTCGATTTATAATCGGCATAAACATAGTTCTCATTCAATATTGCCAGTCGGTTACGAATACCAATGTAATTCGTAAGGTATCGGCCTTCGGATGCATACATAATCCATCCTTTTTGTGGTTCCAGGCGATCAACAAACTCTCCGTAGAAGCAGTTCAATGTATTATAATGATTCCCGAGGCGCTCATGTACAACAGGCATCATTTTATCGCGCATATAGTTAATTAATTGTCTGTCTCCATTGGGATTCATCATCCAAGTAAAAGTAATGGGTTCTTCATGATAAGATCCATTGGTAGTATGGCAATCAACTGTTATGGATGGATCCCATTTATTTAAGATCTTTCCAATCACACCTCTTATCTCGGGAGATTCCAGCTTCAATGCATCACGGTTTAAATCCAGATTCTGACCATTGTAACGGATACCAACCACTTTAGGACCATTTTGATGAGTCCTGTTTTGATCGCTTCGCTTTTCATTTCCGTCGGCATTAAGATTAGGAACGATTAAAATGATGGCATCTTTCAAATATTTTTTATTTGTTTTTTTAAGGATATCGCGAGCCAACATCAGACTTGCCTCTTTCCCTTCTACTTCGCCGGCATGAATATTAGCCTGAATATAAACAACTATCCTATCATCCTTTTTTAAATCTTCCACCGAGGAAATCATAGGATTAGCGATAACCAGCATAGGCACCTCTAAACCTTCAGTAGTATTGGCAATATTTTCAATACGTATATATTCCGATTGATCATCGAGCCATTGTACCATTTCCATCACTTCATTATAATCTGAAGTTTTCAAATAATCTGAAGCTTCTGCAACGGTAAGCTTATCCTGACATAAGAGATTAGAAACTGTAGTTACAGCAAAAATTAAGAGTAAGACACGTAGAATCATGGTTTAATAATTTTTTAGATGTCGCAAATATAGTCAACTTAACACATTGATGAAACGAACAGTAATAGTACCTTTGCGCGGTTAATTAAAATCAATGCCGGAAAAACCAAAAGTTATATTAAGCCTGTTACTTTCGATGATTTGCTGGGCCTTCTCGTTTGTTTGGATCAAACAAGCCTTTGAATCTTTCAATCCAATTACAGTTGTTTTCCTTCGATTGGTAATTAGTGCTTTTTTACTTTTTTTAATTTTACGAAGTACTAAAAAACTGATTCCTTTAAAAAAAGTTGATCTCAAATGGTTTTTATTACTGGCTTTCTTCGAACCATTCCTGTATTTCATGGGCGAAAGTTTTGGTCTAAAGATTGTTTCTTCAACCATGGGAGCAGTAATCGTATCAACCATTCCGTTATTCGCTCCCATCACCGACAGACTTTTCTTTCGTTCCAGAATGAGCTGGCTTAATCTTACTGGAATATTCATCTCTTTTATGGGAGTATTATTTCTTATTTTTGAGAAAGACTTTAGTCTTACAGCACCTATTCATGGGATATTATTGATGTTTGTAGCTGTTTTTTCTACTATGGGTTATGCCATCATATTGAAAAAAATCCCTGATTACTATAACGCTGTCAGCATTATTACCTATCAAAATATTGTTGGTTCCATATTCTTTCTGCCTTTCTTTTTAACTATTGATCTGAATCACCTTATTGAAACACAGATTACAACCAATGCCATTATTGCTGTAGTTTTACTGGCTATCTTTGCATCATCGCTGGCATTCATCTTTTTTACTTTTGGGATGAGAAAAATAGGAATCAGTAAGGCCAATGTATTTGTAAATATGATACCGGTATTTACAGCTTTTTTTGCCTGGTGGATATTAAAGGAAGAACTAACCATCCAAAAACTCATAGGTATTATAATTGTTACAGGCGGCGTATTTGTATCGCAATTGAAATTAAGAAAATATGGCAATTGATCTGAATAAGCTTAAGGCAGATGCTCAAAATAAATCGAAAGAAAACAAGGCTTTTTTGACAAAATTAAAAAAGAAAAAGCCCAAAGATCTGGATGACCATTCGCAACGTTTACATCATGAAGTATTTTCATATACCGATTGCCTGGAATGTGCCAATTGCTGTAAATCAATCAGTCCGATTGTAATTGATCGGGACATTGACCGTCTGGCAAAACATCTGCGTATTAAACCCTCTGCCGTTATTGAGCAATACCTTCATTTGGATGAAGATGGTGATTATGTATTTAACGAAACACCCTGCCCATTTTTAATGCCGGATAATTACTGCATGGTTTATGAATCGCGTCCACGGGCCTGTCGTGAATATCCACATACAGATCGAAAAAGATTTTCACAAATCAGTGCTTTAACCTATCAAAACACTTTTGTCTGTCCTGCTGTTTTTGATGTAGTAGAAGGATTAAAGTTAATTTACGATTAATGTTAACTAAAATCCGGTAGTTTACACTAAAATGATATTTTTGCCGTTTTAGAACCTGATGATGAAAAAATTAATAAGCATATTATCTCTTCTTACATTAACCCTTAGTCTAAGTGCTCAACAGGCAGGTACATATACTTATGACTTCTTGAATCTGGCAAATTCAGCACGTATTGGTGCTTTAGGTGGTAATCAGGTAGGCATGGGAGATGATGATGTAAATTTAATGTTTAACAATCCATCAGTACTAACATCGGCAATAAGCAACAACCTAACGATCAGTTACGTTCCGTATGTAAGCGAAGTCAATATTTTTTATACAGGTTATGCTCATCATATTGAAAACATTGGAACGTTTGGTGTAGGTATTCATTCCATCAATTATGGTACCTTCAACAGAGCTGATGAAGAAGGTAATTTGCAAGGAACATTCTCTGCTTCTGAATATGCTATTCAACTGAGCTATGCCAAGATGCTTTCTCCCAATCTAAATCTGGGAATTTCTATGAAACCAATTATATCCAGCTTTGAACAATATAATTCCTTTGGCCTGGCAGCTGATATAGGAATGATGTATAAATCTACCGATCAACTCTTTTCTGCTGGTTTGGTTGTAAAAAACCTGGGATCGCAAATAACAACATATAACAACACTTATGAATCAATTCCTACAGATCTTCAAATTGGGATTGCTAAAAAGCTGGCACATGCTCCTTTTCGCCTTGCACTTACTGCACAGGATTTATTGGACTGGAATTTGAAATATACTGTAAATAATGGTAGTGGCGATGTAATAGAAGGAGAAGGTAATAACGGCAACGGATTTGACCAGCTCATGCGTCACATGGTTATTGGAATTGAATTTATTCCAAGTGAGAATTTCTGGGTTGATTTTGGATATAATCATCGTCGTCGCAAAGAGTTATCGATTGGATCAAAGATGTCAACTGTTGGATATTCCTGGGGTTTTGGCTTTAAAGTCTACAAGTTTAAATTTGCCTATGGCTCAGCCAGATATCATCTTTCCGGAACTTCAAACCATTTCACTCTTACAGCTCGTCTTTCAGATTTCTAAATCTTGAACATAATTATAATCTGCTAACTTTCATATTAAAGACTATAAGAATATAAATATTTATTTATATTTGCATTAACCGTGTCACACTTTATGTCTTAATTATCATAAAAGAGAGAAAGATGAAAACCTTTAAGGTAGAAATCCCAGAAGATCAAACTGATTTTATGTTAAAACTGTTTGATAATCTCAAGTTCAGCTATCATGAAGATATTGAACCGGAAGAACGTACCTATCTTGCCAAAGACTACATGATTGAAAAAGGCTTAATGCCTAAACCTGCTGATTCCGTCCTTGATAAAAAGTCTGATATTGATAAACTTAAGGACCTTAGAAATGCAATAAATCGTCTTCAGGACTCCAGATCATCTGTTATTGGTGAAAGTAAAATTAGCTTTCGTCTACCTAGTTCTAAAGCAAATGTTTCCAAAACAATTTTCAATAACGTAGATGAGTTAAAGAACTATTTAGAGAATTATTTACGAGTTGACATCGATCACATCAGTTTCAGTCCTTTTAAAGGTCAAAGAATACAAGAAGATGACCTTTTTGAAGTTATTGTACACATTACCGATGCCAACTCCGGAACAACCACTATTAAAGCGGGATTTAGCAATAAGACAGACTAGCTAGCACTTACCGACTGTTGGTTAGTGGATTTCTTTTTATTTCTGTTATAGGGTGCAATCAAAATTCGTAACGATTGATCACGCCAAATGTAACTCTGTGCCCAGTTAACAAAAATGAAGAACCTGTTTTTAACACCCACAATAGCCATCAGGTGCACAAAAAGCCAAAGTACCCAGGCGATGAATCCGGAGAATTTCATTCCTGGTAAATCGGCAACAGCCATATTACGACCGATGGTGGCCAAACTTCCCTTATCTTTATATTTAAAAGGTTTTTGTTTGTTACTCATCAGATTATCAGCCAGATTATTGGCCTGCTGAATTGCAACCTGTGCAACCTGAGGATGACCTCGTTCATATTCTTTATCATCCGATACACAAGCAATGTCGCCAACTGCGTAAACTCCATCTAATCCAATTACCTGATTGTAAGAATCAACCACTAATCGGTTTGAAGGTGTATATGTTTCTTTTGCGATTCCTTTAATATATTTTCCGCTTACTCCGGCGGTCCATAGCAGATTTGTGGCATAGACTTCAGTCTGATCCGAAAGACTGATTTTTTCACCATCATAATCTTCAATACGAGTATTCAGATGCACTTCCACATCCAACTCCTTCAAAAATTCAAGGGCTTTTAACCCCGATTTCTCCGACATACCATTTAATAAACGAGGACCCGCTTCGTATAGCAAAATCTTCATTTTACTAAAATCAAGTTCCGGATAATCTTTGGGCAAAACAAATCGTCTCATTTCAGCAATAGCTCCTGACAGTTCCACTCCTGTTGGACCACCACCCACAATTACAACCGACATTAGTTTTGTATGCTCATTTACATCTTCTGTCAGTATAGCCTTTTCAAAAGAAGCCAGAATACGGTTTCGAAGATTGATTGCTTCAGCTGTGGTTTTCATAGGCAAACCGTGTCGTTCAAGATTTGCAGAACCAAAGTAATTGGTAGTAACACCTGTTGCAATTACCAAATGATCGTAGCTAAGTTCTCCATTTTCGGTCAGAATCTTTTTTTGATCAGGTAAAACCTCTAATAACTGAGTTTGTCTGAAATGAAGATTCGTATTTTTTTGAAAGATCTTTCGAACGGGAAAAGATATGGAACTCGGCTCAATTCCGGAAGTGGCCACCTGGTAAAATAAAGGTTGAAACTGATGATAATTCTGCTTGTCAAGCACCACAACCTGAAAGGCTGACTTTCTGAGTTTACGGGCCAGTTTCAGTCCAGCAAAACCTGCTCCTACTATAACAACCCTCTTCTTATTATTCTTGGGTAGATTAAAATTGTTTTCCATGGTTAACTTTTGTTTTAATGGAAACAATACACAGAAAGGAAAGTTTGTTAATTATAGAAAAAATTCTATAATTAAATTCAAATCTATATTTCCACAGCTACATCTGCCTCTTCAACTTCAGAAAAAATACGCTTAACCCTAAAGACATAATAAATTCCTGGTATGGAAATCATCAGAGAGTTTAAATAAAAAAGTACACTAACCGCCACTGCAATTTCCTGATTAATGCCCAAAAGTATTGCACCTTTAAAAAAAGTGACTTCTCTCGCTCCAATACCTCCCAAAGTAATAGGTATTGCAGAAGCTATAGTGGATAAGAAAAACAAAAACATATAGTCATCCCAATGACCTTTGGTTTGTCCTCCTAATGCTTTCAAAAGGCATAAAACAGCAATCATTTGAATACCCTGAACAATTAAAGACCAAAAAGTCACCGATCCAAAGGCCTTGGTTAGCTTCTTATTAAAAATCCTCAGAAAAAGATAGAATCCAAAACTCACAAATGGAATTAACAGAAAGAACCATCCTTTGTAAGGCAAATCATATTCAATAAAATAGACCAGACCAAGTATGTAAACCAGTATAATCGATAATCCACTTACCCTATCGGCCAAAACAGCTCCAAGCAATTGTTTTACAGGTGTTTTAAACCTCTTATGAAGATAAAAAACTTTGTATCCATCTCCTCCTACACCTCCTGGTAAAAAGAAATTATAAAACATTCCTAACCAATACAATTTAATATTGGACAGGTGAGGAATATTTAACTGAATTGCCTTAAATAATCCGTTTAAACGAAATGAACTTAACAATTGAGACACTCCATATAACAACATTGCCATAAAAACATACCAAAGTCTGGCTGTTTTTATCAGGTCTCCTACCTCTCGTAAATTAAGCTTAGAAACTATGTAATAAATAGCTGCACTCGAAAACACCAGTTTTAGAATGAGTTTTATAACATTAATTGTTTTCTTAGATAAGGCCATTTTTTATTTGCACTAAAAAAGGCATCCTTCAAAAATGGGATGCCATCTATTGGGTTGATTATCTTTTGTGTAATCCACATTCTTTAGTGTCAGGATTTTCCCACCACCAACGACCGGCTCTTACATCTTCACCTTCCATGATAGCACGTGTACAAGGCTGACAACCTATACTTGGGTATCCTTTATCATGCAGAATATTATATGGTATTTTCTTTTCTTTGATGTAGTCCCAAACCTGTTCTTCACTCCAACTTGCCAAAGGATTTATTTTAAGCAAATTATTGTTCTCATCCCACTCTACAACTTCAATATCTTTACGTGTAACAGACTGACCGGCTCTTAAACCACAGATCCATACATCCAAACCTTTAAAGGCCCTCTGTAATGGCTCAATCTTACGAACAAAACAACATTCTTTCCGATTTTCGACACTTTCGAAGAAAAGATTGATACCTTTTTCATTCACCATTCTTTCAACCTTCTTCTTTTTAGGGAAATAAACCTGAATGTTCTTCTTATATTTTCTTGAAGTCCGATCAATCAGATCATAGGTTTCAGGGAATAAACGACCAGTATCTAAGGTAAATATTTTAGTTTCCGGACTAACCTCAACGAGCATCTGAGTAAGCACCTGATCTTCGGCACCCAAACTTGATGACAATGCTATTTTATCGCCAAAACGTTCTGCAAAATACTTGATTACTTCCTGAGCACTTGTATTGCTCAGTTCTTCATTCAGTTTCTTTATTTCTTCACCAGTCATTACAACAGTTTTGTGCAAATATAATAAATAAAGCCACCTATCTAAATCAGAGGTGGCTCATTAGTAATTTCATATGATTTATTTACCCTAATCAGGTTCCAAAACAAACACCCATACTTCTTCCCTGTTGAATCAGGTAATGATCAGGGTTAACCAAACGCAGGTTACCACCCACTTCATCTAAAGGAACAGAAGTAATTGTATCATTTTTCAACGAAACCATAGTGCCGAATTCTCCACGATGAATCAGATCAGCCGCATGAGCTCCATATCGGGTTGCCAATACCCTGTCCTGAGCACTTGGTGATCCTCCTCGTTGAATATAACCCAATATTGTTTCACGGGTTTCGAGCCCAGTCATTTTTTGAATCTTCTTACTGATATAACTTGCTGCTGATTTTTTCTTAGGATGTTCAATACCTTCTGCTACAACAACAATTGAATAGGGTTTACCAACCCTGCTACGAGCCATTAAACACTCAGCAACATGGTCAAGATCGTATTCTATTTCTGGAAGCAGAATAACATCACCTCCGGCAGCAATTCCAGAATACAATGAAATCCACCCGGCATGATGCCCCATCAGTTCAATAACCATAACTCGTTTATGCGAATTGGCAGTGGTATGTAAACGGTCAATCGCTTCGGTAGCTATACCTACAGCTGAATCAAAACCAAAGGTTACATCAGTACCCCAAACATCGTTATCAATTGTCTTGGGAATACCTACTACATTCAATCCTTCTTTCGCAAGCAAATTAGCCGTTTTCTGGGTGCCATTTCCTCCAATACAAACTAAGGCATCCAATCCCAGCTTTTCGTAGTTTTCTTTAATTATATTGGGCTTTTCAGCCACTAACTCTCCTTCTTCCGGTTTAAATGGTTTTAATCTGGAAGTTCCCAGAATGGTTCCTCCTACAGTAATAATGCCTGAAAGAGCCTTTTCTTCCATTACTGTCACATCCATATCAACCAGTCCACTAAATCCATTGGAAATACCTACTACCTCCATTCCATATTTAACGATAGCTGTTTTACCAACTCCTCTGATGGCAGCATTAATACCCGGACAATCGCCACCTGCTGTTAGAATACCAACCCTTTTTTTATCTTTTCCCATAACATCAAGATTATATCTTCACACTAAAAATACATGTTTTTATTTAAACACCCCCTCATAAAAACACCTCATTCATGAAATACTAACAGAGGAACATCTGTATGAAACAGAATTTTTCTGGTAATACTGGGATGAAATATCTTTGAAATCATATTACGCTTTCTTCTTGTCATAGCAATCAGATCGATACTATTCCTGCCAATATAATCATCCAGAGAAGCAATAAAATCATCACCCGTTATAAATTCAAATTCCATTTTGTACTTCCGATAGGTTTCAGCACAATATAACCGCATCTCTTCCAGGCGTTTTTTATCCCATCTGTCGGGATCGGATGTTGCAAAATGAACGGCATGGATTAATGTTTCAAATGGAGTAACCAGCTTAATTAATTTATGAATGGAACGATAATCCTGATCGCCAAAATCAGTAACAAATAAGATATGACTGATTCTATTCAAATCGATGGAAGACTCAGCGGGAACAGCCAGAACAGGCACCTTTGCATTTTTAATAACATCACTTGTTACACTCCCTAATAATTCTTTAATGGTCTCACCCTTACTTCGGGTTCCCATCACAATTACATCCGGCTCTTCCTTCTCACTTAGGTCTACTAATACATCTTCGGGATATCCATTTACATGGCGAGTATGAACCTTTAGATTTTCAGAAAATTGATTTTTATACTTCTGCAAAAGCTCCTGGAAATTTTCCTTTACCTGTTGATCATTTAGCACATTCTCCGTATCCTCATTATAGGCATGTTTACAATGCAAAAGGGTAATATCAACATCCAGTTTTTGTGCCAGAGTCATTGCGTAATCAATAGCATTAACTGAATATTCCGAGAAGTTTACCGGCACATATATTCTAACCATCTGCATATGATAATTGGGTTATACATCCCAATTTACAAAAAAGATAGTTTAATATAAATAGAAAAGCCGACTTTGTGAGTCGGCTTCTAATATCATTGTTGTTAATTATTAAACAATTAACATTGCATCGCCATATGTTCCAAAACGATACTTTTCTTTAACGGCAACCTTATATGCATCCATAACAAAATCATATCCACCAAAAGCAGCAACCATCATTAACAAGGTTGATAATGGCAAATGGAAATTTGTAATCATACTGTTTGCAACCTGAAATTCATATGGAGGGAAAATAAATTTATTTGTCCATCCTTCAAATGGCTTAACATGACCAAAAGTAGATACCGAACTTTCAAGGGTACGCATTACCGTTGTACCTACAGCACAAACTCTTTTCTTCTTATCCTTACCAGCATTAATGATTTCAGTAGCTTCTTCAGTGATAAAGATCTGCTCTGAATCCATTTTATGCTTTGTTAGGTCTTCTACATCAACCTGACGGAAATTACCAAGCCCAACATGCAAAGTGACTTCAGCAAAATCAGTTCCTTTAATCTCAAGGCGCTTCATTAACTCACGACTAAAGTGCATTCCTGCTGTTGGTGCAGCGACAGCTCCCTCATGTTTTGCATAAATGGTTTGATAACGCTCACGATCTTCTGGAACAACTTCACGATTGATAATTTTTGGAAGTGGAGTTTCTCCTAAACCATATAACATGGATTTGAACTCATCGTATGGCCCATCGTACAAGAAACGTAAAGTACGACCTCGCGAGGTAGTATTATCAATTACTTCAGCAACCAATGTATCATCGTCACCAAAATACAATTTGTTACCAATACGAATTTTACGTGCCGGATCAACCAAAACATCCCAAAGACGTTGCTCACGGTTTAATTCTCTTAACAGAAATACTTCAATTTCAGCTCCTGTTTTCTCTTTGTTTCCATATAAACGGGCAGGAAAAACTTTGGTGTTATTAAACACCATAACATCCTCATTATCGAAATAATCGATTACATCCTTAAATATTTTATGCTCAATTGTTTTTTCTTTACGATTCAAAACCATTAAGCGAGATTCGTCCCTGTTTGGAGCAGGATGTAAAGCAATTAATTCTTCAGGTAATTTATATTTAAACTTCGAAAGCTTCATAAAGTAATCTTTTTCCTGTTATTATTTTATTCTTATTTTCTTATCCACATTTCACCCCGACACAACTCAACAAAGATGTGTTTATTAATCAATCATTAAAACCAGGTGAAACTTAATTTTACACAAAGCATAGGCCACCTTATACGTAAGGTTTTCTAATTTGTTGCAAAGGACGCTAATTTTTTTTCAAAATCAAAGATAGAAATAGCATCTTTTAACTGATAATCACCAATTCTCGTTCGAACCAGGCCTGATAAATGAGCCCCTGAATGAAGTGCAACCCCCAGATCATAGGCCAAAGAACGAATATAGGTTCCCTTACTACAGCTAACATCTAATTTTAAATGCTTTTCATTAAATTCCAGCAATTCAAGTTTACTGATATTAATTTTTCGTGCTTTTAATTCAACATCTTTTCCTTTTCTGGCTAAATCGTATGCCTTCACACCTTTAATTTTCAATGCTGAGTAAATGGGTGGCATTTGTTCTATATCGCCTTTAAAACCTTCAAGTTTATCGAGCACCAGTTCTTCTGTGATATGCTCCCAACTATAAACTGCATCCGGTTCAGATTCTTTATCATAGGTAGGAGTTGTACTTCCCAGCTCCACATCCGCAATATATTGTTTATCCAATCCAGAGAACTGTTCAATCTGTTTGGTTGCTTTGCCTGTACAAACAATAACCAAACCTGTAGCCAATGGGTCTAGAGTTCCCGCATGGCCTACTTTTATTTTTTTTATATTTAGATATCGCTTGAGAGAATATCTTATCTTATTCACAACATCAAATGATGTCCATTCCAAAGGTTTATCTATCAGCAAGACCTGACCTGCCTGAAAATATTCAGCTGTATACTCCATTCTCTAAACTCTAACAAAACAATCCGCAAATAATTGCGACCATACCAACAATTGCACAATACACTGAGAAATATGTCAACTTGCTTTTTCGTACTAATTTGATCATCCAGGTACAAGCTAGTAAACCCGTAATAAAAGCAGCAATAAATCCAACAATAACAGGCATGGCTGACTCACCAACAATAGTAAATTCACTTGAAAGCAAATCCTTAGCCATTTTACCTAAGATCAAAGGCACCACCATTAAAAATGAAAACCTTGTTGCTCGCGTCCTGTCAATACCCAACAACACAGAAGTAGAAATGGTAGCCCCTGAACGCGAAATGCCCGGTAAAATTGCAATTGCCTGAGCAATACCTATAACTATCGCATTTGAATACGACACGCCTTTTTCAGTTGTCTTAGCTTTATCGGCTAAAAATAATAAAGCTGCTGTTAACAGTAACATGAATCCAACCAGCACTATCTGACTGTCAAACAACGATTCAAGCTGATCGGCAAAAACAACTCCTACAAAAGCTGCAGGAATCATTGAAATAATAATTTTTAATGAGAATATTGTTTGTTCATTCCATTTGAACTGCAACAATCCACCCAGAATTTCCCCTATCTCTTTTCGGAATACAACTATGGTACTTAATGCCGTGGCTCCATGCAACATTACAGTCATAAACATACTTTCTTCTGCAATGGCATTAGAACCGAATAATGCCTTTACAATTTCAAGATGCCCGCTACTACTAACAGGCAAAAACTCTGTTAATCCCTGAATAATTCCAAGAATTAACCCTTCTAAAATACCCATATAATTTGTTGATTATTCTTCTAACTTTGGTTTTTTCATGATGGCAAAAATCTCAAAGAAGAAACCAAACAGCACAATGATTGGCGCTAAAGTGATACGTCTAAAACTATAAATCTCTTCATTGAAAACAGTAGGATCCTCTGACCTTCCACCCATCATCAGCAAAAAACCAACGATGATAATTACAAATCCTATCGCAAGAAGAATATAGTTTTGTTTTCCCAAAGCAAACTGAAACTTTTGCTCATTTTCTTTTTTTGCCATATCAAGTATATATTAAAAATATAAATCGTCAGTACTTAGGTTTAAATATTTATTAACTGCAAAAAACGTAGATAACAGAGTAATAAGAACCCCACAAATAATTACAATTCCAAACAGAATCATTATCAAATCAATATTCTGGAATCCAACCACTCCTGCCAATTCATGATTAGTTGCATATATAAGTCCTGATAGAAGCACAATAGCCAAAACAGCTCCAATAAAACCATGTAGTATACTGGTTACCAAAAATGGCTGACGTATAAAACTTTTGGTCGCACCCACCAATTGCATTGTTCTAATCAGAAATCTTTTAGAATAAACTGATAACCGAATTGTATTATTTATCAGAGCTACTGCAATCAAAAGTAACATTACTGCGAACACCAGCAAAACAAGCGAAATTCTATTTACATTCTTATGTACCAGATGAATTAAGTTCTTTTGGTATAAAACTTCTTTTACCTGTGGAAACTCCATTATTATACTTTCTACTCCGGCTATACTATCGGGGTGAGCATATTCGGCATATAACTTTACTTCAATTGATGACAATAAAGGATTGTAACCTAAGAATGCAACAAAATCTTCACCCAGTTCTTCTTTTAATTCTTTAGCTGCCCGTTCTTTATCAATATATTCAGTCTGCTTCACAAAAGGTGAGGTTGCCAACATTTTCTCCAAACGTTTAACTTCAGCTTCTCTTGCATTATCCTTAACCATCACAGTGAATCCAATATTTTCTTTAACGTAATGAGATAAACGCTGAGCATTAAGTGACAACAGACCAATGATGCCCAAAAGAAAAAGAACCAGTGCAATACTAATGGTTGTAGTTACATATGAACTACGAAGTTTTTTACCGCTTGATATTTGTTTTGACTGCGCCATGTATCAAAATTAGTGCAAAAATATAAAATGCCATTAGATCAGCGGAGGAAGATGCAAATTAATCGTGTAATTAACAAAAATTAACCGCTGCTTCAATTTTTAATATCTTCACAAAAGGACTCCAAATTAAAAATCTTTCTTCAAATTTGTATCAACAATTCAAATAGAAAGATGAGCTATCACATTGTCAAAATCACATCCTACTATAAAGATTTTCTTTCCTACTATTATCAATTACATCCACAAATAGTAAACAAGAGTTATAAAGAGCAACAACAACACCTGATGCAACAGCGATTTGCATGGTCTGATGCTTACTCGGAAGCTTTTGAAACACTTGGAAAAAAAAGTGATGAGATTGTTGCCAACGCACAAGTTCTGCAAAAACAGTGGGCTAAAGAAAACCAACTTTCCTCTACTGATGAAATCGATATTTTGATTGCCCAACTCAGTAAATTGAAACCAGATGTAATTTGGCTGCAGGATAGTTATTCATTTAATGGGGAACTGATTAAAACAATTAAAAGAAAAGTACCAACCATTAAACTCGCCATTGGCAATTGTTGTTCACCTATCTCACCAAAATACTACAAAGACTTTCAATCATTTGATTTTATAACCGTTTGCGCACCTTATTTTAAGCATTTATTGGAGTCAAAAGGACTGCCTGAATGCATTGTTGTACCACATGCCTTTGACGGTAGAATCTTAAATGAAATCAACCAGGAAAATAAACCTGAATATGACTTTTTATTTACCGGTTCAATTATTTTAGATCAGCATTTTCATAAAGAACGAATTGCCTTCATTGAGTCATTATTGCAAGATCGGATTAATATTAATCTACTAGTTAATTTAAATCAGAATTCATCAAAAGGATTAAGAGCAAGGCAAGCAGGATATATATTAACTAAGACTTTAGATAGTGTTGGCTTAAAAAATTTATATCAATCAATTACACCTCTCAATAAAGTTAGTAAATTAGAGTATTTTCCTAGCTCCTCCAAGGTTTCTAAACAATTACAGGAACAGATTAAAAATCCTGTTTTCGGATTACAGATGTTTCAGGCACTATCTGATTCAAAAATTGCATTTAATATACATGGAGATATTGCAGCTAATTTTGCAGCTAACCTGAGAATGTTTGAAGCAACAGGTATTGGGAGTTGCCTTTTGACAGACTGGAAACCTGACATCAACAAATACTTTACTGACGAAATTGAGATTGTTACCTATAAGTCATTTGATGAAGCAAAGGATAAAATCAAGTATTTGCTTGATCATCCTGAAGAACTGGAAAAGATTGCAAAAAATGGACAAGCCAGAACATTAAATGAACACACTTTCATTAACAGAGCAAGCATAATAGATGAAAAAATAAATCAATTACTAGCCCATTAATCTCAGGATAGCTTTTTAAGCACCTCTTCACCTACTACTGAATCTGGTCTGGTTTTAGCTATATCGCTCAGCATCGTTTCATAAAACTGGTTGATTCCCGGATATTGATACTCATCGAAATTGCAATTATGCCAAAGCAATACGAACAATCCTCCAAACTTTCGTATTTCAGATATTAAAAGTTCAATTGACCTTGCCATCTCATTAAAATCCAATTTTCTATAACCTAATAGAGTTCCATCCATCACATTGAGAGGTAACTCCCAAATATCCATCATACGATCATTCTTGTGATCATAAGGTCGGAAAGGATAGCAATAACTATTTCTAAATCCCTCATGCTCTGCAAAACCCACGGTTGTGTCATATTTTAAACCAACCTGTTCCTGAATTATCAAAGTTTGCGGATAATGAAACTTCAAAAAGTGTTGACGAGTGCCAGTTATTGTGTCACCCTTTATCTTAGCCAAGCGATCATAAGCATTTTGCATCGCAGTCAGATCATTTGCTGTAGAAATGGAACCATGTAAACCAATCTCACAACCTTGATCCTGTAAATCCGATATCAATTCTATTATTCGTTTCTCTTCCAGACTATATTTTGCATCATGAGGCGAACCATCCTGATTAAGAAAATACCACACAGATTTTAGCCCATGCTTTTTTTCCAGAAGTCTTAACTCATTGAAATTCCACCAGGGATCTTTTTTTAATCCTGGCAATAAGGTTGGTAAAATCGATTTAAAAGCAGATTTGATTAAACGATTCTTTGTATAATGAGGTTGTTTAAATCCAAATACCTGAAGCCATTGATACACTGTTTCTCTCCAGTGAAAGTAATCAATTCTATCAACATCATGTGTAAGCATAAACCCATAATTATTGAATAGTCGCTTACGCTTAACCTCAATCCCACTTATGCTATAAAATTCTTCAAACCCTTGAATTATAATCTCAAAATAATAATTAACTAAAGGTTTAGTTATAGCATTCAAAGTATCCTGAATAGATCCTTTGTAAAGAAATCTTCCAATAGTATCAGTACTTTTAGAGTCCACTTCCTGATAACAACTCAAAAGATAGAATGCTGATTTTAAAAAATCGTGATGAAAGACTAAATTTCCTTCTGATATTGAATATGCTTCCCTCCTATTAGTATCTGAAAATAAAATAGGTATAACATCTGAATTAAACTGAATATTAAACACATTCATTTCATGTTCAGTACATGGGAACAGAATAGTACCAGACCTAATTTCTTCTTCACCAAAAGCAAACAATGGTTCCAATAATTGCAGATCAACATGCTGTTTCAAATGAAACAACACATAATTAATTTGATTATTACTCAAGTGATCCTTCATTATTTTCTTTTGATGTTTTTAATTAAATTACCTGGGCGTTTCCATTTATTATAGGCTTCTTTCAATCGCAATAATTCAATTGGTTCAAATACACCTAAAAGATACAGGAGAACAAAATATCCAGCTAAAAGAAGAAGCTTAACAAGTATATCAACAATAATTGTTACTGAAGGTATATAGAAACTGATCGTACAAAAAACAGCACCTGTTAAAAGAAAAATGATTACTTTTTTCCATTCATAATTATTTGTTTCCAACCTGTTAACCCTTTGTAGAAACCAGATAGCTGCAAATAACTGACTGATTGCAGTTGTAAAAGCTGCTCCTTCTTTACCAAATCTTGGTATCACAAGAAAATTAAGACCAACATTAAGAATACCGGTTATGATCATTACAATCGAAATTAACCGGGTTTGCTTGTATTTGGTTAATGGCAATACAAAAACCTGACGCATTCCTGAGAATATCAATCCAACAATTAATAATGGGATGACGGGTAATGCATCAAAATATTCTGTTTTTCCTGCCATCAGAATATAGATAATCTCCTTCCCGAAAAGAACAATTCCTAAACCCGAAACAACCATGAAAAGCATGAAGTAGGTAAATAGCTTTAGATGATATCGAGAATTATCCTCATCATTAATTGATTTATAATACTCATATGTATAAGATGTTACAAATGATGCTACAACTATTACTTGAAGTACATTTGCAACTTTGATGGCAACAGAGAAACTACCTACAGCCTCCAACGAATAATATGCCTCCAGTATGTACCGATCACTTATTGTTAATACTAATGTGAGAATATTAGATATAGCTAATGGATAGCCATAATGAATCATTTCTTTTAAAAGCTTTCCATGCCATTTTAATTTACAATTCTTTAAAATCAATGGTATTACCGAAATCAATGTGATTCCATTAGCAAAAAGCTGAGCCCAGAATATTCCTTCGAATCCTATTTTTTTAAACTGAAGAAAATAGAATGAAAACAAAATTGTTAGAAGAATATTGACTGACAGGTAGGTAGTTTGCTTAAAAGCCTTTTGCTGCAACTTTAATAAAATAAAAGGTACATCATATAAAAGCTTGCTTAAGCTTGAAATAGAAAAGATAATAATTACCCGTTCACTATTAACACTTTTGAAAATAGAAAGATTATAAAGGATAACTGCAGTAATAATGACACCTAAAAAACTGGTTAGTACATTAAAGGAATATGTTGTAAAAAAAAGTGACTTACGGTCATCATCACTTTTCATCTCGTTATACCATCGTGTAAAGCCACCTTTGGCTCCCCATCCCGAAACCATTAACAAAAACATATAGGCTGTTTCGTAAAGAGCCAAAAGACCTATTTCAGCTTTAGAAACATAAAAAGAATAAAGTGGCATTAAAATAAGTCCGCTCGCTTTTGCTATTAAGTTTCCTACACCGTAAAAAAACGACTGTTTAAATAAGCCTTTCAGTTTACTGATCATTACAAAAATCTGTTTTTAACAAACAATAATGTCTTAAGTAAAAACCCTTTGTCCTTAGAAAGGACATAATACGGTTGAGCCTTCATATTAAAAGATGATTTATAACGTGCAACTGAAGGAGTATTTGCACCTCTAAAATCGTACATCTCAATTCCTTTTGCATGTAATTCTTCAAATATTTTTAAACTTAATAACTGATTTAGACCTGTATTAAACATCTCTTCATTTCCTCCAGCCTGAAAATCAATGGCCAACTTATCATTGTGCACAATTACTCTTGTTGCAATCGGTTCATCTTCTAGATATATATTAGCAACAATTAAACTATTTACTTTAATAAGATTCTGACAAAATAGCTTAAACTGTTTTTTACCTAAAATATGAGGTTGGCTATTCTTTTTTAGGGAACGATCTATTAGATCATAACTTATTTCTATCTCTGATGAAGAGCCGGAAATATCAAATCGAAAATCAAGTTTATGGGCTTTTTTAATTTTATTTCTAACATCCGGATTAAAACATTTCATCATGTCATCCGGAGGCTGAATTTCTCCAACGTATGTATACCTAATTTGCTCTGAATATTTATTCCATTGAAATGGCCTTACATCCTGGCTACCGGTATTAAAGGTCAATTCTATATGATGAAAATCTTTTTCAAGAAAAGAAATAAAGGACTCATATATTGAAAAATACCAACTCTCCTTTTTCGACTCAAAATTAGATTCTCTTGGTTTATAAAAAATATAGTTATCAACACCAAGCAGATTAATTATGACATTGAACTTGCCCAGTTTTCGTCTATAAAAAAAACCAAAACCAGCAACCAGCTCTTCTTTTTCGTAACAACCTATAAGTTGATATTTTTCACCTGAAGCAGCTGCATAAGTCATAAACCATGATGAGTTCAGAAAGGGACTTGGACTTTGAGATTCTTTTAACAGTCTATCCCATAAGTAATAATCATTTTCGTGTAATACTTTGAAAATATAATTGGCCATTTAAGTCTTATTCTATTTATCTTGATGACAAATTCAACAGTATACAATTGGTTTTCAATGCTTATTTGTTTTGTTTTTAATCCAATATTTTAAAGCATCAGGGTTTGTAAGAAGCTTAATTGCAGAATAAAATTTAACTGAAAAATAGTTGCCTGTTGAATGTTCCCATTCTAATCTACAGCTTTTGCATGTTGGATCATCACAGAAAAAAAAGCGAGGATCTTCTTCAAGTCTTTTTTGCTCAATGTCAAGTGTTTTATTCATATTAGTCAGAGCTGCTTCTGCATTTCCTATTTTAACCCATTTTAATGCTCCTCCTTTCTCATACAAAGGTAAAAATTTTGGAAATCCAGCACTGCAAGTCCATTTCCAATCGGCAACAAAACATTTAACAGAACCATCATCTGCCAGATAATTAACTGCCATATTGGATGGTTTCTTTTTGTATTTCATTTTCTCAATTGCCACATGCGTTGTGCCAACTCCTATTACCTTTCTACCAATTGAAAGATTAAGAGCATTCATTTTCGCCATTCTTTCTAAAACATCATATCCTCCACTTTCTGGTGTATGATTATCCATTAACTCATGAGCCAATGGTCCTATTGCTGTAAACCGTTGAATGGGATGTTTACTTCTAACACTTTTAGGGTGTTTTACCATTGCATTAGCCACGGCACCTGCAAAAGATGGTGATTCATTGGTACTAATATTTGAAGCATTTTTTTCACTTAATGGTAATGGATATGAAGTAACAAACGAATCTATTACAATAGTTCCACTATCACCAACAACTTTTAGTATTGCATTTAACACTGTTTGTGGCCCACCTTCAACCTTCCCAATAGATTTTAACGAAACCTTTAAATGTAATAAACACCCTTCAGGAACACCTGCCTTTTTAATATCCTCAATTAGACTTTCTTCCGTTATTGTATCCTTATTATTCATTCTTTATGTATGCTTCAAAAGATTTAATTTTATCCATACGTGCTAAAACCTTTCTTGCACGTGATACTGTTGGTGGTGAAATAAACAATCCTTTTTTAACTGAAATTCCTCTATCAGCATTATTAACCTCTTCATATAATTTAAGAATTTCATCTGCTCGTTCTACTTCCTCTATGGTTGGAGTATAACTTGTTTTGACCAATTCAATTTCTTTGGGTGACATTACCAACATTCCTTCAAAACCAAGTTCCTTTGCCTGATCAATATGCTGTTTAAGCCCCTCATAATCTCCAATATTAACATATGGAGTATCTATTGGAACAATGCCAGCCGCTCTGGCCGCCATTGCAACCATATGTCTGGGAGTTAATATGGATCGACCACCAACTCCATGTCCTCCTTCTATTTCAGCTAAAAAGTCTTCACTTCCAAACAATAAGCCAACAACCCTTTCTGATGCCTTTGCTATTTCAAGTGCATTAAGTACCGATTCGGGTGTCTCTAATAAAACAATTATTTTAAAATGACCGTTTTCGATTCCCAAGTTCTTTTCTTTCAGCGTCAATTGAGCATCAAACACTTCAATATCTTTTGCATTATATGCTTTTGGATAAACAAAACCAAATAGTCGAACATCAGCAGCAACATCCAAATCCTTTAACGTATCACCTGTTTCCATCGGGTTGATCCTGACAAAAACGGGACGTTTATCAGGTAAGTCCGAATCAAGTATTTTAGTAATACTTTCTCTTGCTTCAGATTTTCTGGCTGAAGGGACAGCATCTTCAAGATCAATTACTATGACATCAGCATCTGATTGAAATGCCTTTTCTAAATAGTGCCAATTATGTCCTGCTGTAAACAACAAGGTTCTGGCCACAAAACGACCTTTGTATTGCATGATATTATTTTAATCTTCTTTTGACTAAAACTTCTCTGGTAAATAGTAAAACTAATTCTTCATTCTGATTGAATGTTTTTGTCGTCACTTTAACAACACCTCTGTCTTGTTTTGATTTTGATGGCCTCACATCCAATACTTCCGTTTCTGCATATAAAGTATCACCAATATGAACCGGCCCTTTATGTAAAACCTCGCTATAGTTTAGGTTGGCAATAGCTTTCCCACTTATATCTCTTACGGTTAGACCAACTGTAAGCGAAAAAACCAATGTGCCCACAACCAACACCTTACCATGTTGTTCATTAGAAGCATAGTACTGATCAATATGAACCGGATGATGATTCATTGTTAACAATGAAAACAAATTGTTATCCGATTCCGTAATTGTTTTACCAGGCCAATGCTTAATTATCATACCAGCCTCAAAATCTTCGAGGTATCTTCCAAATTCACCTTGAATTATCTTCATCTCTTAAAAATAAAAACAGCAACAATAAACATTGTTGCTGCAAAATACATTAATTATCTGTAATTCTTTAGTCAAACGAACATATATTCCCTAAACAGAAAGTTATGCCAAAAATTGGATATCCAATTTAGCGGATCTCCTATTTTTCTTGTCAGAAGACATTAGAGTTGACTAAAGAATTGTATTAATCTGCAATATGGAAATATACATTTTCACTCACATTGTTTAAAAGAAATCTTTCCACATTATTAATTTTACTTTTAGATGAATTTTGTCCTCCTAAAATCCAGAATTCATCATTAAAGAAAGTTCCAACACATGTAATTGCATAAGGTAAGTCTTCCTCTGTAAACCATTTATTCGACTTTGGATCATATGTTTCTGTTGAAGAAAGATAATTCCCATTATTAACGCCACCGCAAACAACTATCCGATCTTTTACAACTCCAATTCCATACCCTAAACGCTTTTGTTGCATATTTGCAATTGCATTCCAAACCATTGCATCTAAATCATAGACCAATAGGCGCTCATTAATGTTATACGAATCTCCAACAGTCTCAGAACCACACAACACATAAATTTTATTGTCTAATATTGTACTTCTTTCCCCGGCCTTTGAATCAGGTATTGTTGTAACAACTGACCAGGTATTAGAGTCAAAATTATAAGATTCAATATTTCCAACTAATGTTCCTGAAAAATCTTCTAATCCACTTACAGCATACAAAACGTTATTTGAGATCATTACAGAATATGCCCATCTTCCATAGTTCATATCAGCAGCTTGAGACCAAGTACCTGTCTCTAAATCATACACATCAACTCTAGTTGTTGCTGTTTGAGATCCAGGAATAAAACCTCCAATTACATATATTTTCCCATCATAATAAGCAGCTGCCGCATGTGTACGAGCAATAGGTAGACTCGTTTTTGATGCCCAGGTACTATCATTAAGATTAAATACTTCTACATAATCGGTAGTAAATGATGAACTGTTTTCTCCTCCCATAACATATATCTCACTACCCGTTGAACATACTGCAGCATTCCTGCGAGGATACTGAAATGGTGATTTACTCTCCCATTGCCCTTCTAAACGTGTTGTACTAATTGTATTCCCCGAAAAACCATAACCTTCCGGTGCTTCCGGATTAAAACTTAATATTCCGGTACCACTTGGAACTTTATAATCAGTACCTGTTTTCTCAGCATATAAAGCATAAGGAACACTACTAAATGGATTGGTTCCAACTTCAAAGTAATTCTGATCATCACCAATTGAAGCTTCCACTTTTACAAACATTGTTGTATTCCCCCAGTCAATTGATGTAAAATCATCAGTTGAACTTCCCTCTCCTACTTTAAGAGAAATTAAACCATAATCATTGGTTGTTACCTGATGTACTTCTGTATAAACCAAAGCTCCATTGGGTGATTCCCCAAGAATAGAAAGTCTGATATACACATCAGTATTGGCAACATATGTTCCATCAGAATTACGTATCAGGGTTTGATAATTGAAATGTTGCGGGGCACCAGACTGGGCAATCATCAACACAGTAAAAAACAAATAAAAGAATGTAGTGATAGTCTTCATAGCGGGTTATTATTTTTTAATAATTTTTTCTTGATAAGTCAGATTTTCTGTTTGGATAATTAATATATAGACACCCTGAGGGATATTCTTAACTTCGATTTGATTCGTTTTTATTTTCAGGTTTTTGACTAATTTACCTGTCAAATCATACACTTTCACATTATTAACATCAGCTATATCTATACCATCAATAATCATCACATCATCCACTGGATTTGGATATAGCTTCAAAGAAGATTCTTTCTGAGATGAATTACTTGTAGAAATTTTATTCTCAGAAAACAATATTCCATTAAAGAAACTAATATTATCTCCATTATAGTCACCAATGATTGTTTCTCCTATGGCAAAATCAATTATATAATTACTAGTGTTGACACTCATGCCAGCTGAAGATATCAGCTGCTTTTCCTGAGCAAATGAGCATACAGCAAAGAATATCATCAAGATAAAAGGTATAGGTTTTTTCATTTTTGAATTTTTATTTAACATCAAATATATTAATTGTTTATTTATTGAGAAATTTGTTTTTATCTATTTTTGCCGAATGTTTGAAAATAAGAAGCAGAAGCAATACACCGTTCAGAAAATTCGTCAAACCGTTGGGAAGGCAATTAATCAGTACAATATGATTAGTGCAGATGATCAAATAATGGTAGCTGTGTCAGGAGGAAAAGATAGTCTGGCTTTACTTGAAATTCTTTCATCGCGAAGAAAAGCATTACCCATCCATTACCATTTACATGCAGCTCACGTCATCACGGAAGATGTCCCTTATCAGATTGATGTAGAATGGTTAAAAGAATTCTGCGATGGTCTGGATGTGACACTTCACCTGATTTATACCAAAGCAAATTTAGAAACAGCTGGAAACAAAAAACCTTGTTTTGCCTGCTCGCGCAACAGGCGAAAGGAGCTTTTCCAGCTAACCAATGAGCTGGGTATTAAAAAGCTGGCTTTTGGACATCATCTGGATGATGCTGTTGAAACATTGGTGATGAACATGGCTCAACACGCCAATATTTCATCCATCCCAGCCCAATTGGATATGTTTGATGGTAAAATAAAGGTTATCCGTCCATTGATATTTTTAACCAACAACGAAATGAAGCATTATGCCGATATTTTGGGTTTTCCATCGCTTAAACGTGAGTGTCCATACGAAGATCACACTATCCGTTACAAAGCCCGGGCAATTGTTGAACAAATGACCGAAATGAATCCAAAAGCAAGAATTAATCTTTTTAATTCAATGAATAAAATTGATTTTGAATATTTACCATGACGTAGACTCTTTGACTGTTAGACCAGTAGACGATTGGATTTCTAGACAAAATGCTTTCCAAAATCTTACTCTGGACTTCGGACTAAGTGCTTCGGACTTCAACCTAACGTTTCTTCTTTTTGCGTTTAATTTTTGAGATCTCCTCTTCCATCGCTTCAGCTTCTTTCATCAGGTTCTTCCAATCGGTGCTTGTTTCAGCTGAAAAATCGATGGTATCCAGATAATCATCTTTATCCAGTTCTGTTACTGGCAACTGGTAACCAACATAACTTTCAATTGTATCCAACAATTCTCTTTCATCAGGACTACAAAACGAAATGGCATAACCTTTTTGCTTTCCTCTTCCGGTACGGCCCACACGGTGAACATAGTTTTCTGCCTGATCGGGCATATCGTAGTTAACTACATAATCAACATTTGGAATGTCAATTCCACGGGCACTTACATCAGTTGCAATCAGCATTTTTACATCGCCATTCTTAAAAAGATTCATTGCCTTGGTACGTTCATCCTGATACTTATCGCTATGAATGGTAACACTTTTTATATCCACCCTTTCCATAGCTTTCATAACACGCTCAGCACGTACTTTAGTCCTAACAAAAACCAGAATTCTGCTATCAGGATGGGAAGTTGCAATACGCTCAAGAAAAAATCTTTTATGATCCATCTCGATGTGCGCCAGTGAGTGTTCAATGTTTTTAGCAACCGGATCTTTCGGCGATATCTGAATTCGAATGGGCTTTCTTACCAAAGAATAAGCCAGTTTCTTAATCTTTTTATCAATGGTAGCCGAGAAAAATAGTGTCTGACGATTTTTAGGAAGATACTTAATCAAGTCCTGAATATCTTTATAAAAGCCCAAATCAAGCATGTGATCAGCTTCATCCAGAACCAGAATCTCAGCATTATAAATCTTCAGATGCCCCTGATTCACCAGGTCAAAAACGCGCCCCGGCGTAGCAATAATTATATCGGTTCCCTTCTGCAGACGTTCAATCTGTTTATCCTGATCGGTTCCACCAATAATTGCAGTGAACTTCAGTGTTGTATTCTTACCTAAATTTTTAAAAACATCTGTAATCTGAAGAGCCAATTCATGAGTTGGTGTCATCACAATGCAACGAACACCTGCATCTTTAGCAGCCCGTTTTTTTTGTAAGAGGTGAAGAATAGGAATGACAAATGCTGCAGATTTTCCGGTACCGGTTTGAGCAATACCCAAAACGTCCTCTCCTTGCAAAATTGCAGGTATGGCTTTATACTGTATATCTGTTGGTCGTTTATATCCTAATTCTTCTATTCCTTGCAACACTCTGGCATTAAGCCCGAATTCTTCAAATTTCATAATGCTTTTTTACGTTCTGATTACAGATAAATCTTATTTGAAGTACTGTAAGTTGGCACAAAGATACGATAAAACTTAAGAGAAAAATATTGTGTAGTAATTCGACTAACAGATTCTAAATCTGAAATTTTCATCAAGGTATTTCTTTTCAAATATTATTCGCGTAACTTGATTCGACCTAATTCAAAACGAAATGCGCTTTAAACACCTACAACTGAAAAAAGCACGACAATTTGTTGTGCATCCTGCCAGTTCATCTCCTAAACTAATCGGTAGACGAAATTTTGTTAAAGCTCTTGGTCTGGGCTCTCTAGCCTGGAATCCTTTTATTGGTTCCTTAAAAGCCATGGATTCCTCATCTATTTCTGTTCAGAAAACAAGAAATGGTTTAACAGTCTCAAAAAATGGCCGAAAGGTATGGCAATTCTCAAATGCTTTTTTTGAGAAGGGATTCAATGTACAGCATACCGAATCGGACAATTACCACCGTATTAAAGCCTCCAAACTAAAGTTTAAAGGAACTAATCTACGGTTTTCGGTAAATGCCGAGATAAGTAAAAACGGCAATCATTGCGAACTAACGATTCCTGAATTTGACTATCAAAATTCATTCTGTTTTAACGATTGGATTGATGATACCTCAGACATCAAAAAATCTGCTAATATCCATAGTAGTTTAGTTCGATTGAACTCCCATGAACAAGTTGATTTAGTCGGACAATTTATCATTAACCTGAAACCGGACTGGAGTGTAGAACTTTACTCAAAAAACAGAATCAGATGTTGTTTAAACAATTCTGAATATTACTGTTCTGATTTAATCATTACTCCATCTGGCCATCCACAATTTATTAAATCATCAATCAATAAAACTACACGCATAACCATTCATGATTTTAAGGGTTGGCAGGAATATATTTCACAAACAAAACTGAATGAAGGACAATTTATCAGTCGCCAGAATGAGATTGTACCTTTAAACATTGAGACAGGCACAATCCAACTTTTGTGGATAAACACGATTGTTTCTCATTTGAATTTTAAACCTGGAAATCTTAATGACAGCGAAATTCCAATTGATCACATATTCTGTTACTCAGAATATCTCGAACAAGATAAAACCAATCAATATATTGCGGCAGGTCTACCCCAAAGTGGTACCTGGATTCAAAATAAACTGGGAGCTTTTAAGTTAGAACAAAATGATAAAATTCCGGATATTGAAGCATTTGGATTTAGTTCACACTTCGATCAGGTGATTCTGGAACCTAACTTAAAGTCATTTAAACCAAAAATAGAAAATGCAACTACCCTTAGTGCAGAATATCTTCAATCTGATCCGATTAGAATCTTAAACACAAATGATACTGCAAACTTCACAGATCGCTCCAATACACAGGAGCCGGTTAGAAGGACAACACAACAAATTCAACAGAAAGATACCCGAAAAGTAAAACCTACTCAACAAAAACTGGAAATCCAGTATGATCAGATTAAGTTCAAACCTCAGTCGGCTATTTCAATAAAAGTGCTTCGACCTGAAGATATGGTGATGCTTGAGTTTGTATTTCATAACTTCAGTTTTATCCATAAAAACCAAACTTCTTATCTCGAGCTTGATAATGCTAAAAAACCCGGTGTTATCTATGTATATTTCCAAAGTCAGCATACCCTGGAGGAAGCTTATTACGAATCAACATCTATACCAGAACCCGGTTTCCACCTTACATCAGCTGGAGATATTCAACTACCTGCCAAACATCTTAGAGCCCGTAAAAGCCGCTTGGTTTATGAATTACCTGCGAACAGCGAAGGATTCCCTCTAATTATGGAGGCCTTACTGGATTGGAGCAAATTCAACTTAAGGGTTCATCCAAGAGCATGGATAAAGCTGCCAACATTGCGGGTAGCCAAAAGACCAATGCGCTTGCAATTGGATAAAAAGACACGTATTCAGCCTAATAAAAAACTTAAATACCTCAATAGTCCTTCCACTGATTTTGGAATTAAGCTGGCAGAAAACAATGCATCTAAAGTCAGAAATCTGCAGGTATACGATGATAATGAAATTCAGAAAGTTCTGAAACCCGAAGCAGCTGCAACCATAAAACCATCTTTTAACGCAGCAATCATTAAAAATATAGTTTGGAAGGTAGAACCTATTCCGGAGAGTAGCACCTCTATAGAGGCTCCTACCCTCATGTATATTTCACCTAATCAAACAAATGATTTCTACCACAAAACACAGGTTGAATTTCGAAACACTGAAGATCTGACAATTAATAAAAACCAACAGCTTAAAACAGAATTCAGGATATTGGATCGTCTTTCGACCAATAAAGGCGAAGTATCGGAATTGTGGCACACCAGGCTTGGTGTTAAGCTGCGAAACAATAAAACTTCAGGAACGGCATTACCTCATCTGAAAACAATAAGGGCTCTGTGGGCTGATGATGCCGACGAGAACTATGAAGTTGCCAAGGAACGAAACTACCCTTTTATGGCATCCCTAGATGCTAACAACCGGCAGAAGCTTGTGCATACCACTTCTAATTACCTGGCTGGTTTTACTCCATTTCCTGTTCCTGTAAACGACCTGATGCTTACAACGCTGGGGGCATACCTCGACTGGCATGCTTTTTTTGATGTTCCAACTCCACAAGATACGTATCTGAATATTATTGAATGGGAACACATTGCTACTCTGGGGCGTGATCATTTTGTAAAGATTGTTGAAGAAGGTTATTTATTTCCGTTCGGTCACCGCGCAGCTGTTGTAAAAATCACTGAACGTAAATTCCATCCTCAAACCAAAGCTGCTCTTAATCGTCAGCGAATGTTTGTGGTTGTGCTTGAAAAAGAGGTATTGTATTCACGAAATGATCCAAATGGTAATTTCATTGAATTCCCATTCCAGGCAATCAGAATCAAAACCGAAAAAACACCTAACATTGACAATCCGGAACAAAGCACTTTGATAACTGTGTCTGCGAATAGCGGCGGCTCAAATAGATTCAAATTAGCTAATAGTGGAGCCAACACTACCTATAATTTCTATATCAATGTATCTAATGCACCATTCCAATTTGATATTGTAGCCACTGATAAAGAAGGTAAAGAACACGCTTTCAGAATGCCACTGGCTTTTATGGAAAACCGAATTGCCAGAGACTCCTCATTAATGGAGCAGGTAATTGAAAAATACCGGGGAAATGCATCAAATAGTTACAACAGCACATACACCGAAACAGATTTCAACGGACAAGAGGTGGCCTATTCCGAATTTCTGGTAGATGGTGATACTTCTTTCGAAACAGAGATGATTAAGTTTGATGCTCAGATTTATCCCGTTCAGGCAGCCGGAGAAATTAAGTTTCATCCAAAGATGAAAGAAGCCAAGGTGTTTGTTGGACAAATATCTGAACTGACTGGAATTCGTGAACCTGTCATCATTGGTTTGGAGGATGACAACAACGACGGCGAAGTATTTGCCAGGGTAACCAGTAATAACAGAATTGACTTTTCGGGTGGTTCTGATAAATCAGGAGGATTTCTGGTTCCAAACATGGGCGTTTCAGGCCTTAGCAAATTACAGGGACCTATTAATGGTAAACTGGATGATTTAAAAGCTTTAAACTTTGTTCCCAATGAATTCTTTGAGGTCTTCGATGATCTTCCGGTAGCCAAAATCTTTGGAGTCATTGATATTTTCTCCTTACTTTTTGGCAAAAGTGGTTCTCCACTTGAGCTGGGTGGTGCCTTTAACGGAATGAAAAATGCAGTTTCGTCAATTCGTGAAGATATTGACGACATCAAGAATCAGATTCTGCTGCTGGAAGAAGAAGCGGAAAATGGTCAACAATTGATACAGGACCAGATCAATAGTCTGAAACAAGCTATTAAAAATAAGGTCAACGAACTGTTACAGGCTTTGAATGATGCCATTCCTCGAATTCCAAACCTCAAAACCTATTTGACCGAAGAAGCCTTTTATGCCGAATATAAATGGCAACCGGAATTGGGAGGGAAAACAATGGAAATCATTCCGGATCTGCTGAATGTAAATGTAGATAATCCATCAAATGCCCTATCAATAACAACCAAATTTGAAAAACCTTTTGATGCTGATAAGCCAGCCTCGATGAACGGGAAAGCACGTTTCGAAAAATTTGGGATTGATATTGTTCCATTACTGGCAGTCAAATTCAATTATCTGGAGTTCAAAACCGGATCATCGGAAAAGACTGATGTTAAAGTGGATATCGATAAGAATGATCCGATACAATTTAAAGGGGTCCTTAACTTTGTCAACAATCTGCAAAGTGTTATTCCGAGTGACGGATTTTCAGACAGTGGTCCGTACATCAAACTCAAACCAACAGGAGTTACTGCAGGTTTCGATCTGGCTATTCCGAATGTGGAAGTGGGTATCTGTATGATTTCCAACATCAGCCTAGGAGCTAATATTACATTGCCATTTACCGGCGCTCCGCTAACGATGGGATTTAATTTCTGTAAACGTGAGAATCCGTTCTTGCTAACCATTTCATGTTTTGGTGGTGGCGGATACTTTATGATGGTAACCACTTTACAAGGAATTCAGTCGCTTGAGGCGGCCTTTGAATTTGGTGCAGCCATGTCGCTAAATGTTGGCGTCGCTTCCGGTGGAGTTTCAGCCATGGGAGGATTCTATTACAAAATGGAGATTGTAGAAGGTGAAAAGACAACGACCTTAACCGGTTACCTCCGCTTAAACGGTCACTTGTCCATTCTTGGTCTGATATCCTTATCACTTGAGTTTTATCTGGCCTTTAGCGCTGTTATCATTAACGATAAAGTTCAGAAATTGGAAGGTGAAGCTACCTTAAAAGTTAAAGTGGAAGTGTTGTTCTTTAGCAAAACGGTTAAAGTTACTGTACGACGCGAATTGAAAGGAGCTGATGCCGATCCGAAATTTATTGAGATGATAGACGAAGACGACTGGCAGGAATACTGCGCCGCCTTTGCAAGCTAACACTTTATCAATTTACACTCAATTTTTCCATCAATAAGAAGAACCATGCCACAAGAAATAATATTTACAACCTTACCTCATCAACGAATAGAAAAAAATGGGGAATCGTTTCTTAAACTATCGGTTTATACAACCATAAAATTATCAACACCCAAAGATACTACACTTGCCGAATTTGAAGATATCCTCCAATTTCCGCATAAGTTACTTGATGCCGATTTTCAGTTTAAGCTAAAAAACGGTGAAATTCTGGATGCTGAACTGGCAGAAGAAAACATCGATACCCAGCTATTCGAAAACATCTTTCATAAAGATATTAAGGTCGATGATTTTAAAGATGAAGAAGATATTCCAAAAAAGAATATTTACTCTTTCCCGGTAAAACACATCAACGATTTTGTGCTGAAAAGCTACAAGGAAACAGCTATTCAAAATCCGGTTAGAAAGATTTCTGCCGATGTTTTTGTCGATGAAAATAAGTTTGGTGCCATCTCCAGAATGAAACTGGATGTAAATACCATTGAAGAATCGGAGAAGCCCAAACGGGTAAAAAAAATCAAGGCTGAACAACTGTATTTCAAAAACGATAATAACGACATAAAAATCAAATCCGATGTTCGTCGTGATAAGTTTATGAAGTTCGCCGCAACCATGAAACCACAGGACGATTTTGGTCAGCTAAGACAGTTTCATAGGGTAGATCGAAAAATCATTACACGTCTCACTCCCGTTAAACTGGAAAAACCACGTTTCGAATTTCATGATATCATGGCTGTTGTCAACAGCTATCCTCAAATAATGCGGAAACTGGGATTAGTATTGGATTTCACCATTCCATACACTAAATCTATCCCCGATTCGGGTTCCATACAACTGGTAATAAATGCACTTGAATTTGATGAAGAAGGCACAACAGTTTCGTTACCTCCAACGGCTTATAACATTACCGACAAAGGTTTCTACATCGGTGATAAATCAGATTCGATATTCGATAAGGGCTTTGTAAAAATCAATACAAACGAGTTTTCTGTTGTACAAATTGATGCTGATGGTACTGCTCTTAAGACCAATAACATGGCAGAAAACAAAGTACAGGAGATTGCCCAGTTTTACGAAATAAGAGCCGAATTACTAAAAAGCAGGGCGTTGCAGATAAAACAGATCGAAGAGCCTGAACCTCCTGAGGATGAAGGATTGCCATTTATGCGCTCGGCAGGTATTGCCATCACCAAAAACGGAATGGCCGAACACCTCTTCCGAAGCATCGAAACAAATGTTCAATTAAAACAGGCTTTTGTCGCCACTCCGGTAAAAAAAGTTGAGTTGAAACAAGAAAAATTGAAACGTGTTGGCGGGAAAATTGAAAATCTACAGCTTCAACAAAAACCCACCTTACAAAACCTTGCACTCAAAATAAAGATACCTGATAAAACACTGTACTCTACCGATGTTATTCAGGGTTACCGAATGGATATTGCCTATAATGATGAACCCGATCGTTGGTTTTCGTTACATCAGAAACAGGATGAATATTACTGGTTTGATGAGGGAAATAATGCGCAAGTTATTAAAGATATTGTACCCGATGAAGGATTCATTCAATTAGGTATTGCTGAAGATCCGGATGATCCGGACGATGTTTTCGTATCGGAAACACTGGCCCGCTGGGAAGGTTGGAGTTTATCGGTTCGCAAACCCGGTTATGCCATCAATGAATCGGATGACTTTGACGGAGACGATGAAAATAAACGTGACTTTGTGAATAAATCAAAGATTGATGAGATTAAAAAATATGAGTTTGATCCCGACCTGGAGTTTAAAGTAAATGCCCAGTCGAAAATTATACCCGGCACATTACCTAAACTTCGATTTGGTAAAGATTACCAGGTTAGGGTTCGTGCTGTTGACCTGGCTGGTAACAGTGTTCCTATTGATCATGAAAGTGAATCCCCCGGACAAACCATCCGCGAGAATATCAGATATATGCGATACGAACCATTGGCCAGCCCGATAGTACTGGCCGGTAATGAATTGAAGGATGGAGAATTTCTGGAAGAAATGGTTATCCGAAGTAACTTTGACCAATCGTCAACTGATTATGAAAATGATCACATGGTTAACGGTCTGAAGTTTGATGATTACTCGCAACGATTCCTTTTACCACCCAAAAACAGTCAGTTGATGGCTGAAACCCATAATAAGTTTGAGCAGGCGTTTAAGAATGATCCACAGTCAGCAAAAGAAATCTATCAGATCATAACTAACCACGAAGGTTTGTATCAACAGGATGAGGAAAACAAAGAAAAGATTTACAAACCATCTGATGTTGAGATTATCTACCTTCCTGATCCAATGGCAGCAGGGGTAGCACTTTTTATTGCTGAAGGATATGAAAACACACATACGCAGGAGTTTAATCCACGTCTATTCAGCTTCTTCAGGAACGATGAAATAAAAGCCAGCAATACCAATGATGTCAACATTCCCGACGACTGGTATCATGCCAAAGAAATACGTATCAGACTCGAAGAAGGCGAGATGAATACCCAATGGGATGGTTCACAAAGCATTTTCACCGTCTATCTGCCCAAAGGAATCCGTACCAAAATAAAGTTCAGCACATTCTGGCGCGAAGAGGATTTGAAACAACTATCAGCCATTTGGCAAATGATTATCAATGATAATCCTGGCAATATCAGCGAACTTGAAAAACTGGCGGTATCAGGTCAGCACTGGATGGTGAGTCCATCGCGTGAGATTGAACTGGTGCACGCTGTTCAACAGCCTGTTGACGCTCCGATTATTGAAGAATTGATACCTGACAGAGATTACAATACCACTTTTGCATTGATCAACACCCGTTTTGATATTCATGGCGAGAGTACTGAGAAGGTTGAATTTCAGGCAAAATGGACCGAACCTTATGACGATGGTATTTCAATAAAAATCAAAGAAAAAACCGGAAGAAATTCCATATCAGACATTCATGTTAATTATCACGATGATATAATTACCAAGGGAACGGTGCCCGAAGCAGAAGAGCTTAAACTTGCTCCGGTGGAAAATCTGAAGGTTAAGCCAATCATGCGTATTAAGCCACAGAGCCCACAACGCTTTGAAGCCCAACCACAACCTAAAGCCCGAAAAGTAAATCAATTATTTGCAGCTCAAAACACAGAGTTTAAACAGTTGCAAAAAACCAAAGTTTCGGCACGAACCAACCTTGCCCAAAAAGTAAGATATGATATTCAGGCAACTCGGTTTGGTTTTGTCAAACAGATGAACCTGAGAATTAAACCTCTTGAGCATAAATTTGGAGACACCAAACATCGCTGGGTAGATTATAAACTGGTTGCAACTTCGCGATATCGTGAATATTTTGATAAAATACTGGCTTCGAATAGCAACCTGACTACCACCCGCGAAAGTGAATGGCTCGAAAAGGTGAACATTTTGAGTTCAGCAAGACCCAAAGCACCCGAAATTGATTATATCATACCTACTTTCGAATGGCGTAAAACGCACACAGAAGATGCTGTAAGACATCAACGAATGGGTGGTGGCTTGAGAGTTTATCTGAAACGCCCATGGTTTTCATCGGGAGATGATGAGATGCTGGGTGTGATTTTACCTGAATCCAATGCAACATTTACCACAATGATGTCGGCCAATGCAGGTTATACCAATGACTATACACATTGGGGAATCGATCCGATATTGTATGGTACCCGGCCTGAAAATGTATCCCCTCAGCCACAGGACTTCAGGATGAATCCTGTTATTGACACAAAGCTTCAGTATCCGGGCAAAGCAGGTGCACTGGCTAAAGTGGTTGCCTATCCGGTTCATTTCGATCAGGAACGTCAACTTTGGTTCTGCGATTTAGCCATTGATCCTCAATCGATGTATTTCCCATTTGTGAAATTAATTCTGGCCAGATATCAGCCTCATTCAGTTCGTGAGGATAACAGTGATGTTTGCCTATCGCAGGTGGTTGTGGCCAAAATGACCCAATTGGTTCCGGATAGACAAACAACACTGCAGTTTAAAAAGGATGATCAGAATTCAAAGTTCACCTTAACCATTGAGGGTACAATCTATAATCCGGGCAATGCCAAATATGGTAATTACAATTTTGTGAAGATATCATTCCTCGACACTGAAATGGCTCAACCCATTTATGGGATAATCACTGATGGTAAGACTGACAAAAGGCTTGAAGAAGAAACTATTACTTACCCTATTACCCGGAAAGAATACATTTCAGGAAGTAAATTCAGAATTGAGAAAGAATTTAAATTGCACCCCCGCTATAAAACAGCGCCTTTCTCCATTGTGATTGAAGAATACGAAAGAGGTCCGAACAGAATTCCTGATTTACCCGCAGCTTATCAAAACAGGCTGGAACAATCAGAACAAACCGACCGACTGATCTTTGCCGATGTGATAAAGTTGAATGAAATAGATAAATAATTGATTGGAACGGTTCTTTTAATTTTGATGATTCATAAAGAACCGTTCTTATTTCTTACAAACTATACTACAAAAGCACCCATTTTGTATAGTTCATATACAATTTTAGCTTCATGAGCTGCATCATCCATTCCCCGGTGTGCTTCAATATAACCCGTGTTGCCAAAGAAATACTGCCATGCCTCTTCAACCTTAGGCCATTTATATCCTCCATATCCATTTCGTGAAGGAAGTTTTATAATCGGTGTTGCTTCCACCATTGGGCACGGCAATTCTGTTATACGAAATCCCCGGTCACGCAGGAAATCAAAGTCAAAACGTTTATTAAAGGCTGTAGCTCTATGATTATCAAACAGAAACTGTATAGACTCCCGTTGTGATTCCAATGATGGTGCATCGAATACCTCCTGCGGTGTCAAATCTGAATTTTGAAAGATCCAACCGAAACCGCCTGTTGTATGATTCCAATTAAACCCTGGCTCACAAATCAATGAATCATATATTGGCTCCACTTCACCATTTTCGAGATTAAGCAATACCATACCAATCTCAACAATTAAACCTCCCTGATTCAAAAAACCTGTGGTTTCGATATCCACCACCAATATTCTATTTTCAATCATAATCATGCTTTGATGCATCAAATCTACAATTTTTATTTTTCTATCAATTGTTTGCCATACGGAAGTCAGATTTAAAAAGGATCAATGAATTACACCTTGAAGAGTGAAATATTAATGAATCAATGTTTCAATACAATATTGTAATCAGCTACTCTTAAAACTTACATATATGTAGAACTTACCTTTCATATAAATGCCTAAATATTTGATAATGTACAAATAGACCCTCTTGGCACTTCTTTTGGGTAATCAATTACTCAAATAAAGGTAGAACTCAAAAACAATACAATTATGAAAGTATTTTTGCCAATGACTGGAACCAGTACCCCTGAAGAATCAACTGTAGGTCCATTGATCAGCGCCGACTTTGGTTGTATTTATAATGATGAAGATAAAGCATATGTTGTTGAACCTCATACTTACGACATAGGGAATATTGGCAATCTATGTGTTCAGCTAAAGGCACAGGGAGTTAAAACCATCATTACCGAAGGAATGCCTTTGTTAACTTACCTGATGTGTATGAATATGGGTTTAACCGTTTACAAAGCCAAGAGAGGGAGTGCTACTGACAACATTAAGATGCAGGAAGCTGATGAACTAAATCTGTTCACTGCTAAAGATACGGTTGTAAAAGGCGATTGTATGGGTGCCTGCTCAAGTTGCTCATCAAACTGTGCATCGTAATGCTACTGAAATAACACGTAAAATCTTTTGCTATGATGATAAAAGAAAACAACTGGAAGAGCTGGCTGAAAGAAGGTGATCAGTATATGAACGGCATGCCTAAACCGGGTAAGACAAGTAAATTCGGTACGGATATCAGATATAATATGCTATCGATGGGTCTTGAAAGCTATGTGATGGCCATTCTTGATTTTAAGGATAACCTACCTGACAATCATACCTTTTCAGATTTAATATTCGGATTGGAACGCGAAATAGACCTGGATCCGGAATTAAAGGATCGCATCCTGAAATACGAAAGCATACAGGAGATTTGCTCTTTGGATAAATACACAATTAAACAACCCACCGAAGAAGAAATAAGTGATTTGCATGGTGCTATACTGGAAATAAAAGATCTGGCGCACCAAACATGCCAGGAATCATAAAATATTATTGTGCATTGGGATAGTGCGCAAACTACTCTGAATCTATGAAAAGGAGCCCTAAAGCATTTGTTTTGGGGCTTTTTGTTTATATTCTTTGATTTTTACCCATCGTAAAATAAAGAATGGATCCAAAAAATGGTAAAAACAAAACGACCAACACCCATACAATTTTGTTATTACCTTTGAATTCGTTTTTTAATATGCTTATTAAAGCCAATAATGGCAATAACAATACAAATACAATAACTAAGAGAACAATTATTAATTCGATTCCAGCAATCATAAGTAAATTAGACATAAGCTAGGTTAAGATGTTTATTCAAATGTAATAAATTTTCTATCTACATTAGATTAAATAACTGCTTAATGTTTTAATTTTAACTCTTTTAATTGAAACATATTTATAAAGTTGACCATGTCTGATTCCGAATAAATGTTATGAAAAAAATAGCCTTAGTTCTTTCAATCTTAATAGGTACTTCAGCTTTTTGCAATGCTCAAAAACTGAAATCAGAGTCCGGAAAAAATATCCTAAAACAAAAACCAGCCTGGTATAAGTCAAATGAAGCTACTCAAATAGCTGACAATATACTTCTTTACCAGTCTGACGAAGGTGCCTGGCCAAAGAATACCGATATTACAGTCACACCTGAATCAGATGAGCTGCTGGACGATGCACATCACGGCAAAAACTCCAATACCATTGATAATAATGCCACAACTGTACCCATTCATTTCCTTGCTCTCATGATTAATGCCAGTGAGGATGTAAAATACGAAACAGCTTTTTATAAAGGTTTGGATTATTTGTTTGAATCGCAATATGAAAATGGCGGTTGGCCACAGTTTTATCCGTTACGAGAAGGATACTATACAGCGATAACCTACAACGACAATGCAATGATGAATGTGATGCAATTGCTCTCTAAAGTCGCAAAAGGGAAAAACGAATTTATTTTTGTAAAACCAGAATACCGCGAGCATGCCAAGAACGCTATCGAAAAGGGCATTCAATGCATTTTAAAAACTCAGGTTAAAGTTAACGGGAAACTTACCGTGTGGTGTGCGCAACACGATGAAGAAAGCTTTGAACCCGTTTGGGCTCGAAACTTTGAACCTCCATCATTATCAGGATCCGAAAGTGTTGACATTGTTCGCTTCTTAATGAAAATTGATAATCCTTCAGACGAAGTGATTACTGCCATTAAAAGTGCTGTCGAATGGTTTAAAGAAGTCCAGATTAATAATCTGGAATATTCAAATTTTAAAGACTCTGATGGAAAAAAGGATCGTAAAGCAGAACCTAAAAATGATGCTGAACCTTTGTGGGCACGTTTTTATGAGATCGAAACCAATAAAGCCATATTCGTCGGACGTGATAAGGTTATTCATTATCATTTATCAGAGATTGAGCGTGAACGCCGTGCCGGTTATGCCTATTATGGTACCTGGCCATCAAAGCTTATCAATAAACATTATCCTGAATGGCTTGAGAAAAACAACCTTGAATAACGAACTAAAATGAAGATCAGCATCGATATAAAACATCAGCTTGTGAATCAAATGCAGGAACTACTTAATGAGAAGATGACCACACTGTCGAAAGCAATGGAAGAAACCATTGAATCGATGCAAAATGATACTAAGAGTAGTGCCGGTGATAAGTTTGAAACGGGAAGAGAAATGATGCAGATTGAACTCAATAATCTGAGAGTACAAATGAGTCAGCTTCAGCAAGCAAACCACGATCTTGCAAAAGTAAATGCTTCCCTTTCCACTAATAAAGTAAGTTTTGGTAGTCTGGTAAAAACCAACCTGGGCAATTACTTTATTAGTATTGCACTGGGAAAGATCAAAATAGAAAATCAGGATTACTATTCTATTTCACTTGCCTCACCCGTGGGCAAAATATTAAAGGATAAACAGGCAGGTGTTGATGTCCAATTTAATGGTAAAACATTAAAGATTGAGGAAATAATCTAATCCTCCTCGAAGCAATAAGGCTTAATCGGTTATTCTTCAATATTAATTTCATAGATTTGAACATAAACTAAGACCTTCTATTTAAAAATATAATCACCATTCAAATGAAAAGTTTACAATCGCTTTATGCACTGTTATTAATACTTCTTATCAGCTCCTGCTCTCAACCTGAAAAAATAACGATTGAAGAAAGGGCTGATCAGCTATCAAAAAACGAGATGCAAAGTGTAATGGAGTTTCTGGGTCATGATTTACTGGAAGGTCGGGCTCCGGGAACCAGAGGTGGTGATTTGGCAGAGATCTATGTTCAGAGTCTTTGTAAATATATGGATCTGGAGCCGGGTAACAACAATTCATACCTGCAACCATTTGTGATGAAAGGCTTTTCAAACACAGGAGTTATGGCCGAAGCAAATGGAATTAAACTTAATTACATTGATGATATTGTTGGTTCGTTTACTACAGAAAAAGAACATATTGATTTGACGGCAGATGTTGTTTTTGTTGGCTTTGGCATTAAAACAGATATCTGGAACTGGGATGATTACAAAGATGTAGATGTGAAAAACAAACTGGTTATCACCAGAGTAAACGATCCGGGTTTTTATAATCCTGATATTTTTGAAGGCAAAACACTTACTTATTTCGGGCGCTGGACTTACCACATAGAAGAAGCAGCCCGACGTGGCGCTGCAGGTATTTTATTGATTCACACCGATGAAACTGCAGGATATGACTGGAATGTAGTTAAAAACTCATGGTCGGGAGAAGAATTGTATATCGAGTCTGAACTGGAAAATAATTTACAATTCAGAGGATGGATGAAGGAAAGCAGTTTTGACAAACTCTTGCTAAGCAAAGGTTTAAACAAAAATGAGTTATACGAAAAAACCAAAACAAACGACTTTCAACCGGTGGAGCTTGGTTTTCAGGCACACATTAGTGGTGACAACAGTTTCAGAAATGTTCTCAACAATAATGTTGTGGCTCACATACAAGGACAAACAGACGAGCGAATCGTTATCAGTGCACACCTCGATCATCTGGGTATGAATTCCGGAAAAGAGGGTGAGAACATCTATAACGGAACCATCGATAATGGTTCGGCTGTAGCTGCAATGATGATGGTAGCCAAGATACTTAAAGAACATCAGAACGAACTGTATTATTCAGTTACCATATTGGGATGTAACTCCGAAGAATCAGGTTTACTTGGTTCAAAATACTATGCCCAGAACACCAACAGAAGCAATATCATTGCAAATATAAATCTGGAGTCAACTCCTGTTTGGTCAGCTGCAAAAAGCATTATGGGTATTGGTGCCCGATTCTCCGATTTTGAAGAGATCATTACAAAACTGGCACAAAAAGACGGACTGGGTTACTCACAATTTTCATTGTCGAATCAAGGATTGTTTTACCGTTCTGATCAGTTTTCTTTTGCCCGTTACGGTGTGCCTGCAGTCTGGATTTCGGCAGGTGAAGATGAGATAACCGGTGAGAGAAATTACACTGAATTCTGGGGTAAGGATTATCATACAGTCAGAGATGATTTTAATCCGGAGTGGGAACTGGAAGGAATGCGTCAGACCATAAAATATGCTCTTTTATTAATCGAAGAACTAAATACCACTAAAGCATCTGTCAAATGGAAGGCAAACCTTCCTTTTCCTATGGAATAGATACCTATCGCAATTAAATTGTATAACGCAATCAGTAAGTTTACTTAACAAAACACCTTTGTAAATTCCCCAAATTTAGGGATTGATGCGTCTTTTTCCCGAAGATAACTTTGCCACGTTATCTGACAATAGCATTATCAAATGCTTTGAATTGTCAACCGAGAAAAACATTAATATCTGTATCTGTTGGGAAAGAGAAGTTGTGTTAAGCATTTAATTACTTGCTTTTTATTGCTGGGGATTGTTCAATTTTCGTATAGTCAAAGTAATTTTAACATGACCGGCACTGTTAAATCATCTCAAGGTGTGCTGTTGCCGGGAGTTAACATTGTATTGGCAAATACCGAATTCGGAACCGTAACCAACTTCGATGGCTATTACGAATTAAAAAATATCCCAGAAGGTAAATATACTCTGAAGGCCAGTTCTCTAGGCTACGAATCTTACTCATCAAATATTGAATTAGGTGGTTCTAATCCGGGCCATTTCTCATTTACATTAACTGAAAAGAGTTATCTGATTAATGATATTGAAGTGAGTGGTAAATCTGTTGTATCACAGATCAATGAACAGGCTTACTCAGTTACTTCTGTCTCTACTAAGAATTTGTTTAACAGCACTGCGAATGTAAAAGAAGTACTGAACAAGGTTCCAGGAGTTCGCATCACCGAAGAAGGTGGAATGGGATCGAATACCAACTTCACCATCAACGGATTCTCTGGTGATCAGGTGAAGTTTTTTATGGATGGCCTGCCCATGGACAACTTTGGTTCATCGTTAAGTTTTGCTGATATACCGGTGAATATGATTGAACGAATTGATGTTTACAAAGGTGTTGTGCCGGTTTGGTTAGGAACAGACGCACTGGGAGGTGCAGTCAACATCATTACCAATAAAAAACAGAATTTTTTGGATCTGTCCTACTCATATGGCTCCTTCAACACACATAAAGCATCCGTTAATTTTGCCCATACCAACACTAATTCAGGCTTTACCTTACAAGGCAATGCTTTCATAAACTACTCAGATAATAACTATAAAGTTTGGGTACCCATCACCAATTCCAATAATGCTATTATCGATACTGCTGAAGTTGAGCGTTTTCATGACAGATACCGATCAGCAGCTATCAAAATTGAATCGGGACTAACAGATAAAAAATACGCAGATAACCTGTTATTCGGTTTGATGGCCTCAGCAAATGATAAAGAGGTTCAGCATGGAGCAACTATGGCAACAGTATACGGAGGCATTGTGCAAAACAGCCAATCGCTTATCCCAACATTTAGGTATAACAAACAGGATTTATTTACTCCTGGTTTGGATGTTAGTTTGTACAGCGCTATCAACTTCAAAAAATCGCAGGTGATAGATACCTTAGGCGGAGTTAGATTTAACTGGCTGGGTGAAGCATTTACCATTGAAGGAAGCAATGATGGTGAAAACTCCAAAACTTATACAACACTGGATGATAAAGAGTTCCTAAGCCAGTTTAATACAAGTTATACCATCAATGCACTTCATTCAATAGCGCTCAATTACTCCTATAATTATTTCGACAGAGAATCTTTTGATGAGGAAAATCCTGATTACCTGCCAAACCGTTTTCAGCGATCGCTTAATAAGCATGTTGCCGGATTGGCATACAAACTGGATATTAACCAGAAATGGAGCACCACTGCTTTTGCCAAATTGCTACATCTGACTGCCAAAACATCAAAACTTTTTGACTTTGGACTAGAAACACAACGAACCGAAGCGGTTGAAAGTAACAAAACCAATCTAGGTTATGGTGTGGCTTCATCGTATTACCTTCTTCCAAAATTACAGGTTAAATTATCTTACGAGCACACCTATCGGATGCCAACACCCCTTGAGATTTTTGGGGATGGTTTATTTATCGATCCCAACCCAGATTTGGGACCGGAACAAAGTGATAACCTCAACCTGGGAGTCGATTATCGATTTAAGTTAAGGGCTAATCATGCTATTAATACAGGAGCCACCTTTGTTTATCGCGAAGCCAAAGATCTTATTTATACCGTTGTTCAGATTGCCAGTCCGGTAACCTATTACGACAATCTTAATCAAACACGGACAATGGGTGTGGAAAGTAATATTCAGTACCAGTACAAAGATATCTTTCATTTAGGGGCCAACGTTACTTATCAGGATATTACCGATCAGGCAGAATTTGTTTACGACAATTCTTACACCAATGGCGGATGGAAAAAGAATTTTCATTATCAATATCGGGTACCTAATATTCCATTTTTATTTGGCAATGCCAATGCAGGTTTGAATTTTAAAAACATGCTGAACGAAGGTGATGATTTCAACATCAATTACTTCTTCAACTATGCACAAAACTACTACCTGTCGTGGTCGAAGAATCCAAAATATATCATTCCTCAACAAACCTCGCATGATGTTTTGCTTTCCTATGCATTTGATAATGGTAAATACAATATCTCAGCCGAATGTCGCAACCTTTTAAATGCAAGACTTTACGATAAGTATTATTTACAAAAACCGGGCAGGGCATTTTCGGTCAAATTCAGATATACCCTATGATTGAAGAAATATGTATAACTAATAAATAATTAAAAATGAAGCGATTCAACTTCAAGAAAACTATGATGCAGCTGACTGCTGCCATATTATTAACAGGCGCAACGATTGCCTGCAGCGATAATGAGAACAATAATTCAACTGGTGATTTTGTTATCACCGGAGGTATCAACGGCGAAAATTTTAATAACTCGTATTATTCAGTTGCCTTTAACGATCTTATGAGTGGTACTCTTTCTTTTATTGGAGAGGACATGCTTCAAATGGGCTATTACTCATACAATAAAATTGATGACCAGATATTCTGTGCCGGAGGATTAGGTGCAACCGGATTATATGTAATTGAAAAAGATGCAGAAGGAAACCTGAGTGAGACAGCAAGTTTCACTACCTTCAATAACAGCATTCAGGATGTGGTGAAAGGAGACAACAACAATGTGGTTGCTATTGAAATGGCATCTTCATCTGATATTGTTCGTCTTCATTTAATCAGCACTTCTACCCTGGAAGTTAGTAAAACAGTAGACACCCCTGTTACCAGTTTAAGTGATCAAACTTCACCGGCTTATTCAGGAATGGTGGTTAGTGGCGACTACCTTTTTGTTAGCTTCTACATCAGCGATCCGTCAACTTATGGAACACCATCAACCGATATGGCCGAAGTAGCTGTATTTAATTACCCTGAATTAACTTTTGTAAAAGTAATCGAGGATTCTCGCGTAGGTCCGATTGGTGGTTTTGGAACCATGGCCGGTTTAATTAAGGATGAAGACGGTAATGTTTATGCAACATCACATTCCAACCCTGCCAACGGCTTCAGCCAATACACCAAACAAGCCGGTATCTTAAAAATCAACAGCGGTGAAACAGAATTTGATTCTGATTTCTTTTTTGATATTGAAGATGTAACAGGCGGATATAATACTGCTCACATGGTTTACCTGGGCAATGGAAAGGTATTTACCGAAATTAATACCGCAACCCGAAGTGAACAGGCAACCTGGTCAGACAGTCCTTTACAGACTGCAATACTTGATTTAAATAACGCAACCGTTGAATACATCGATGGTATTCCTGTTCACTCAGGCATTGGTCGAAAACTGGCTGCAGTTTCAATAGTGGATGGAAACAGCATTTACATGTCTGTACCTGAAGATGATGGTATTTATATTTATAAAATCAATACCAACGACTATACTGCTGTTAAAGGCGCTGAGCTGGAAGCCAACTTTATTGCCGGAATTTATAAATTATAAAAATTTCACAGATTGAAGGTAACCGGCTTTATAAAAGGTTTAAAGCTGGTTACCTTTTTAAGTTCTCTCCAAAATAAATTATATATGCCTTCCACATTTAAACGTATAAATAACTGGCTTCATCTTTGGTTGGGGCTGGCTTCAGGTATCGTTGTCTTTATAGTTGCTATTACAGGTGCTCTGTATGTTTTCCATCAGGAGATTGAAGATAGCCTTCAACCCTGGCGATTTGTGGAAGCTCAGGATCAAGCATTTGCTCCTCCCAGTCAGTTAATTGATACTGCAAGATTTTATATACCTTATATAGAACCAACCGGTTTAACCTACGAAGACAAAGAAGGAGCAGCGGCCGTTGGCTTTATTTATAATGATGAAGGAAGGATTGCTTTTGAGGTGGTATATATGAATCCTTACACAGCCCGATTTATTAAAAAAGAAGAACCCATGGGAAAAGGCAGGTTCAATTTCTTTCATTTTATTGAGGATGGTCACCGGGACTTATGGTTACCAGACTATATCGGCAGAAAGATTATTGGAATAAGCACACTTATTTTTCTGATTATTCTTATAAGCGGATTGATTATGTGGTGGCCTAAAAAATGGAATAAACAGCAATTAAAAAGAAGTCTCACCCTTAAAAGAAACAACAACCGTAAACGGCTGATTCTGGACTTACACAATGTGCTGGGTTTCTATATTCTCTTATTTGGATGTGTATTTGCCATAACCGGACTGGTTTGGAGTTTCAATTGGTTTGGAGATGCCTTTTATTACATCACTTCAGGTGGTGAACAAAAGGCAGAGCATGAACATCCTCATTCTGATATCAACATGGCTCATCTGGCGGAAACTGATAGTATTCCGGCAATCGACAGGGCATTTTATTTAACGCTTGCTCAGGAAAAAGATCCTAAGCGTATTTATATGTCACCGACCCTAAAGGAAAAAGATGAATCAATTGAAGTGGTGGTTGGGTTAATAAAAGGTAAATATTATAAACACAACGAATACTTCTACGATCAATATACTTTAAAGCCAATAAGAGTTAAAGGAGATCGATACAATGAATCTGATTTTGCCGATAAACTGGAAAAAATGAATTACGATATCCATACAGGGGCTATACTTGGTTTACCCGGAAAAATTTTGGCCTTTCTTATCAGCTTAATTATTGCCAGTCTGCCCATAACCGGTTTTATACTTTGGTGGAATAGAAGATGATAAAATAAAAACAACTCTGCTTCAATAACATTAGCAGAGTTGTTTCTTAGTTTAGAGTTGGTTACTTGCTCATCACAAAAACATCTTCTATGTAATAAGTACCGGGGTTATTAACCACTGAAATATTGCCGGTATTCATATCAATTTTTATTAGGTTGCTATGATCATGACATACAATAAAACCGCTCTCATCAGCACAATCGAAGCCACTAAAATAGTCATCAAAAGTACAAAGTATTGTCTCACCTACATAAGAAGAATTTGCAGTAGTGGAAATGGACAATTCAACTAAGGAATTAACCAAATCATCATTATAATTATAGTATCTGTCGATGGCATAAATCTTTTTTGTTACAGGTGAAGAAAATATATACTCATAATCATTAAAATCCATTGATTCACTTACCTGAATTACCTTTTGTGACTCTATCTCCACAGCGATAATACCTGAATTATTTTGGCCAATTATCTTCTGGCCGTCTTCTGATAAAACAATATTAGTTGGATCGAATCCATCACCCACTTCAATAGATGACTTGACTACTCCGGCCGGAATATCAATTTCTAACAATTGGTCATCATAAGCCCCGGCATACAGCATATTGTTAGCCGGATTATATACCAGTGATGAACATGGTTTAGCCAGAAATGTTTCGGCAATGCCTGTGGTTAAGGATATTTCAATTAATTGGTTATAACCATCACGGCAGATCAATCGGTTGGATTCATCTAAATAGATAAAATCCTCATATACATCATCCAACTTAACCAGTTCATTTAAAATTCTACCTGTTGTTAAACTTACCTCAATTAATCTGGGTTCACCATCTACATCCATTACGTAAACATGTTCTTTTGTTTCTTCAACTGGATAAACTTTGATAGGAATCTCCTCAGTGTATTCATTTAATTCGTCGGAATAATACATTGTAATGGATGATTCAAGTGAATCTTCTAAGGCCTCATTAGTAGCAGATGAAAGCGTAAATTCAAGTACTCCTTCTTCTATTAAACGACTATTAAGTGATAGTACATTTGTATTAAGACTAAACTCGAGCTGTTTATACATTTTCTGATCAACGCCAATAGATGCTATTGAGTCAGGCTCTGAAACATCTACTTCATCAAACAAGGGTATTGTAACCAGATTAAAGTCATTCAGATAAGTTATATATCCATTCAATTCCTTAATTAATTCATTATGCCTATCAAATGTTTCAAAAAAATCACCAAAACCTGCTTGTGTCCTATCTTTCTCTGATACGCTTTTTAATCGCAAATGAAAGTTAATAGCTTCTGCTTCATCAATGGTAAACATTAGCGGTACACCTGTTGATAATTTCAGTGATTGCTCAAACTCCTCGGTTATCCTATCTACAACACTTTCAAATACTTTTACAGGCGAATTGGATGCAGTAAAATAAGCATCATATGCATTTTGTGCTGCAATAATTGTCAATACAGCTGTTGGAATTGCTAGTTCAAGCTGTCCGAAATCGACTAATACTCCCGTTGCAACACCTGATACAATGGCTATTTTAAGGAATGTTATATAGCTAACAACGGATGTTTTAAATCCTTCAATCTGGTCACTTTTTAAAGAAGCAACGCTAGTTAGAGGAAATAAATTTTGAAAGAGTTCATGGTTAGAAGAATAGTAAACTGCAAAATCATACTTCTCTTCATCAGTGGCATAGTTATTAAAGTATTCATCCAAAAGATTATATGCCTTTGTAACCGTTTCCATTCCTTTCCCCGTTGAATTCAGCTGTTCAATATTTGATAATACTTCCTTTTGAAATCCATTGTAAATATTTTCAGGTGTATCATTAATTTCAACTTCAGCAATAGTGATCAAACCATCAATTTCCAGATTGTTCATATAAATTGGGTATGCGCCAGCCGCGGCATAAGGAGTTATAAACATTAAAGTTGAATCAGATGTAGCAACCATATTAATATCAATAGCTCCTTCCTGACCAATCACACCATTATAACTATCTCCTGTTTTGAGTTTTGCGTGATATGTAAATGATACAATCTCAAGTTGAGATACATCTATATCCAGAATAGTTATACCATTTTCCTCTTCTTCTGAGTAGTCATCTGAATCATCATTCTTAAATCCAAGTTCAGAGCAACCATATAATGCAGTAATTAAGATGATTGACACAACACCAAGTTGGATATAATTCTTAAACTTCATATTATTTTGAATTAGGTTAATAAATCAACAGCTTTTAGATATTCCAGATGTATTTTTTAAAAACTCTTAACAGTTACTGAAACCCTTCAAAAGAACCATTCTAAATAATATGAAGCAATACTCAATATGAGTATTTAATAAAGCTGATGCAGCTGGGCGTATGCTACCATTTCACCAGTTGATTTTAAATTTAGTTTTTTTAGAATATTACGTCGATGAGTATCGACAGTATGTCGACTAATATGCAAAAGCTGAGCTATTTCTTTACTTGATTTACGCAATACCAGCAATCGGATTATATCCCTTTCTCGGTTTGATATTTCTTCGATTAAAGCCAGGCCAGAATAATTTCGGCTGTAGATAGTTTCATATTCATTTTCATCATTCAATATACATACCGATGCTTTAATTGGCATTTCATCACCGTTTCCTATAACGGTTATGTGCCCTAACCCTACAATTGGTTTCCCATCTTCATCCAACTCCATGGGTGATTGGTGCTCATACAAATTTACATACTTACCATTTGATTTACGTACTCTAAAATTCCAGGTATAAGACAGGTATCTCCTCTTCTCTGGCTTTATTTGTGTCATGGTAAATTGCATTAAATCATTCAACATATTTACCCAAACAGGCAAATCATCCGGATGAACCTGACTTAACCAATAACGTGATCCTTCGGTTTTCATCTTTTCCGGATCCAGGCCCAAATGACGCTGAAAATTAAGACTTACGAATGGAAAATTATTAAACGTTGTATTGGTAAGAATAAAGAAAGAGGAATTATGAGGCAGCACTTGATCTAACTCTTTGATCTTTTGTATATGTTGCTTTATTATCCCTTTTGATAATACATGATTACTACTAAACACTTCATCGTAAATGTTTAAAATACTATTTTTCCCAGACATAAAATCTTAAATAATGGGTTATACCAATTTTATTAGGAAAGATTCAATTTGTGCCGATTCATTAATGAGTATGATATTTTAAACAGAATATGAGACGTTCTTGTTCAATAATTCAAACAAAATAATTAAAAAATTTAACCGAAATATTAAAAAGAATAATTGAGAATTATTCATTAATCACATTGATTTATCACGCCACAGCCTGCATCAACAATCCACACATCCATGCCCCATAGGTACCAAAAGCATAACCTAAAACAGCCAACAACACACCAACCGGGGCCAAAGAAGGATGAAAAGCTGCTGCAACTACCGGGGCGCTGGCTGCTCCACCTATATTGGCCTTACTCCCAACTGCCAGAAAGAAATAAGGTGCCCTGATTAGTTTACCAACTATCAATAACAAAATTACATGAATAGCCATCCAAATGGCTCCTACTAAAAATAATCCAATGTTATCAAATATTTTGGTTACATCCATCTTCATACCTATGGTTGCTACCAGAACATAAATAAACACAGTTCCAATCTTAGAAGCTCCTGCCCCTTCGTATTGTCTGAATTTGGTAAACGACAAACCAATTCCAAAAGTGGTTGATAATATGATCAGCCAAAAGAATTTAGAGGTTAAGCTAAAGCGGTTTAAGAAAGGTGCGTGATTTTGAATAAAGGGTGCTAAATAATCGGCAAACAAATGAGCTATTCCGGTCAAACCCAAAGCAATGGCCAGAATCACCATCAGATCTATTGTTGACGGAATACGAGCCGTTTTTTTACTGAATTCATGCATGGTATTTTTCAAGGATACCACACTGCTGGCATCAGCCTTAAAATAATTATCAATTTGATTGGATTTACCTACTCCGATCAATAATACAGCCATCCATACCTCAGCTACCAAAACATCCACAGTAATCATGATGGAGTACAACCTATCTGACGGCTTAAAAATTTCGTACATGGCCGCCTGATTGGCACCACCACCAATCCAGCTTCCGGCAATGGTGGTCATACCCTTCCATACAGCATCTGGTCCGGCTCCACCAATCAAATCCGGATTAATGGCCGATGCAATCAAAATAGCTAAAGGTCCACCTATAATCACACCAACAGTTCCGGTTAGAAACATGATAAGCGCTTTGCTTCCTAATTTAAAAACTTCGCGAAGATTAATGCTTAGTGTTAACAAAATCAGACTGGCTGGTAATAAAAAATGGGAAGCCACAAAGTACAATTGAGAATGTTCTCCATCCACCACACCAAATGAGGTTAACAAGCTGGGAATAAAGTAACATAACAGCAACATGGGTACTACTTTGTAAAACTTCTTAAATACAGGGTGTGAAGAATTACTGGTATAAAAAATACCTGCGAGTACCATCATTAATATCCCAAGTACAACTGCATCGTTTTCAATTAAAGCTGATGTTTGATTTTGATCCATCCAATCTCCTTTATTAGTCTTTTAAAAAATTAAAAGCGACAAAAATAATCATTCCGAATAAAAAGCCTTGAAAAATAAGGGTTCTGTTATTAATCAATGCATTTCTAATTAGGTCATTAATAAAAACAATCGCCTGTTTGAGGTTAACAGGCGATTGTTGATTTTAGTTTTTATGGTATCAAAACCTTTCGCGTATAAACTTCTGTTCCTTTTTGAATATGAACAATGTACATACCACTTCCAAGTGCTTTTTTAAAGCTGGATTGACTCACTTCCTTATTAACTACCAGGCTGCCAGCCAGAGTATAAATACTAACCTGTGAGTTTTCAGGTATATTGCTGATAATAACTTCTTTTTCCTTTGCATAAACCAATATGGTGTTTTTAATTTCTGTACCTACCGAGGTAACCACATTACTATAACCAAACAAGTTGGTATTATTAAACTTAACCTGATAGGGCCATTGCTCATCATTGGAATCATCATCATCCCAAGCATGACGCCAATGGTAAGAAGGTGCACCACTCACAACCAACCACAATCTTAATGTATTAGCCGGACAATCAAAATGAAGGGTATCGTTGGGTGTGCTGTACGAAGCTGAACCTATATCACTATAAACTCTCGTTCCATCGAACAACATGGCTACAAATCCATAACGCCATCCGGCTGAAGTAACGTAGTTTTTACGATAACCATCCATCCCACTCTTACCTTCAAAAAAGGCGCTTACACGCGTTGCTGTGCGTGGAGTGTTCAGTAGAATAACATTATACCCATAATTTTCGGGGCAATCCGACTCATCGACCAACCAATAATCACTTCCAGCATCAGACATAGCAGTTTGGGGTCGACTTAATATTTTACTTGAGGCATATGATTTTATAGCTGGAATATCCCACGTTGTAAAACGGGCTGCACATTCAAACATCTCATTGTTAAACTCCGACTGATTAATACCTGTAATTCGCTTATACGTTTCTACAGGATCTTCAGGGCGAATAGATTCATTCCATAAACGGCCTATAAAATCCAATCCGTGCTTATAAGTCCAAAAATCCTGAATAAAGTAATTATCGTAGCGCGGAGTCTCGTGCAAAATATGTTTATGTGCGGTATTTAAATAGGATGTAAAATTACTTGCCGTAAACTGCTGAGAGGGATAAATTTTATATCCTTGCCATTGAGCACATTGTTCCCACCAGCCGTTACCACCTGATGCACTTGCACCAAAGCCATACATCCAGCCATTCTGATCGTTGTTATCGCAGTGCACCTGGTACTGAAAACAGTGGCCTACCTCATGCGCCATGGTATGTCCCGCAGCCTGTGCCGACCAGGCAGTTAGTGTAAGTAACCCAATCGTGTTATCTACACCCGAACCACTGGCTTCCCAATCGCGGGTATATCGCAAACGAATAATCATTTTGTACTGACTCGACTTGGCTCCATCTCGCGAAATAAATCCTAACGAATCGGTGTAATAACTATATGCTGTTTCAGCAATATCCAACAATCCATCAATATTAATACGATAATTACCATCCACCACAACACTTGGATCCTGTCCATATCCCGGTTCCCAGAATACAATCCAGTTTTTTGATTGTTTGCTTCGCTCCATACTCCAGGTATTGTCTGGATCATTAACATCACCCATCATCCATCCCGGGGTATAGATTTTCTTTTTGATGATTGCATTGATAGCAGAAATAGCATCTGTCAGTTCTTCCAGTGAAGCATCCAGATTATTGATAAATAACTGAGCATTATCAATAGCTGCCTGAAGATTATCAGCTCTGGTGCCTGAAATAAGCAGTAATTCCTCAGTGCCTTCATCAATGGCTGTTTGCAAATTAACATATGCCTCAACTGATGTATTTGCTGTTTCAATGGCATTGTTCATATTCTGACTTACTCCATACAAATCATCAAAAACCAACGGATCAGCTGTAATAACCTGTTGAGCTTCCAGTATAGCAGCTGTTAAAGTGGCTGACGCTGTATTTTCCATTTTTTCTTCTAAGAGAGTCTGGGCATGAGCAATCTGATCTTCAATAGCAGCTACCAGATCATTGGAGTCAAACTCACCCAGATATTCCAAACGGAAATTATCAAACAGTACCCAATAGCCACTCTGTTGAAAATCGCTTTGTGCGCCAAATACCAGATCATCCCCTTCGTCGAGCATAATATTATCCAGCTGCATCAGGTAATTATCGTCAGAGGCAGTCATAACCGTTTGTGCACTTGTCATTGAATTGACAAAACCATTGAGTGATCCGGAACCTGTATAAGAATGCTGATAAAGTGAATTAAAAGTCGCTTGTTTCTTTGCGAAACTATTAGCCTTGGCATAAAATTCAGCATTTATCACTTCTGTGCCCGCATTATATGCAGCGCCTCCGTCATTGCTTTTGGGTCGTTCAAATCCCTGGGCTTTCAGTCGGTATTTACCAGCCGGAAGACCACTGATAACCTGATACATATCAAATGTTTTCTGATAAAATTCAACACAGTGGTAATTGATGGTTCCAACACCTTTCCAACCATCCTGCAGGTTTTCATCAAATCCCTGGTTGATAATTCGGTCAGTCATATCTAGTGGCGAATCAGGAGACGCATTTTGAAGTTGATATGAAGTAATGGCCTGCTCTAGCTCTTCAAGAGCTGCATTCACCAGTTCAACTGTTGGATTTGCCAATGCATCTTTGGCTGCATTAATTGCAGTAAGCAAACTGGCAGCACCAACTCCCTCCACATCATATAAAGCCTCAGCTTCCGTGATAAGGGCCTCCAATAATGAAGTATTGGCAATTTCGCTTATTTCAAATAATGAAAATGAATCAAAGCCTAATCGGCTATTCAACCATCTGAAGCGAGCCACCAAAAAATTATAAGGTGTTGAATTGGTAAAAACAACTTCGTTTTTTGTCCAGGTTCCTCCTCCATTAACTTCAGTTGCATTAATTACTATTTCCGGTTCAGCTGAAGAAATTTTATTATTGGTTAACGACACCTTACACCATTGTTCCGAGCCAGCTGTTGCCGATGCATCGGTGTATTTAACATGGTACGAAAAATAATATGTCTTGCCATTTTCAATGGCCCATCCGGTACCAATAGAACCAGAAGAACTGGAACTTTCGTTTGTTGTACCGACCAGATATTGCGAATTATCAATACCGCCGGAAGTATAAACTGTAAATTTAGTGCTTGTCAGTTGAGCCGCTGAAGTCGTTGCATCAGTCCAACCGGTAAAACCCTCTTCAAATCCTGGGTTGCTAATCAAATTATCACTCACTATCTGATAGGTACTTCCATTATATGAGATGATATCACCATTGGATTGGGCATAACCAATATTGCCAAGGCTTATAATAAAGATTGCAAGAAATAAAATGCGAAAACTTCTTTTCATAGATTCAAAATTAATTGGGATTGCAAATTAGTATCTATAAGAAAGAAGGGCCTGTACAAATTCTATTATTGCTAGAATAGAATCGATATGTGGCTAATTAAAAATCTTCAAATCCATAAAACGGAATTTACTACCGGATATAAATTCATCCTTACCGTTTATCTATTTAACCCTAGTCCAGTAAAATATTAATTCTATTTTCGAACTGAACTTAAACTCTAACAATATTCAAAATGACAAACCAACCAATCAAAACCCTGACATTACTAATTTTTTGCTTTCTTATTGCAATAACATCAAAGGCTCAAAAGATCAACCTTAAAAAAGGAGATGGTTTTACGTATCTGATTTCTTCGTTTAACAAACTAGGTCCTGAAGACACAAATTCTATTAAATCTTTTAATGAAGGATATTATTGCGACCAATACACCTTTACAGTCGAAGATACATTAGCAGATGGTTATCAAATGAAAATGAAATATGATCCTGTATCTCAATATTCACGCAATAGAGGAGCAAATGATAAGCAGTGGGATACTAACACCAGCTTTAACCGAGAACTGGTCAATTCCAATACCATGTATGTTAAAAGTCCATACCTGGCCGAATTTAACTTATCTCTAAACGGCGAAATTTCGGGAATGAAAATAGTTGATAAGATCATACCCAATGCTATGAGCAATATGCCCGACAGCCTTGCTATAAGATATGAACAGAATACAATCAGTCAATTTTTCAATTTCAATTCAGAATCAATAAGTCAAGGCAATATACTGGAGAAAAATGATGTTAAGTATAAAGTATCGGATACAACAAACAATATTGTAACCCATAAGTCACTAGCAGATGATAATCACAAAGAAGTAATTAATCGATATAACATTGAAACAGGATTATTAGAAGAAAACCGTTTATATATTAATAATCTGAATGTTGAAAACCATTATCTCATAAAACAAATTACTAACAACAACTCACCCTTTAGCTGTCGTTTTACTAAAAACAACTATTCTGTTGACACTACTTTTACCCAAACCAATGTTACTGTAAGGGGTAAAATTACAAACGCAGCGCCCAACAGCAATGTCTCCATTAATTGGGGCGAGTCAACTCCAAATAGTTACCTCAGATGCAGCATTGAAACACAGTTAAAAGAAGACAGTACTTTTGAACTTCACTTACCACTGGATGAAATGCAACAGGTAACTTTTAGATGTAATGAATTCTCCACCTTGTATCTTGCTCCCGGAGATGATGTTTACCTAACTGTAGACATGAATGCCTTTGATGAAACAATCAGAGCTTCGGGCAAAGGTTCGGAAAACATAAACTTCAGCCTGCAGAAATTTTTATTTGAAGAAAAAGAACGTTTATCATCAGGAGATATCTATCAACTATATAGACAAAAGTGTGTTGAGTTAAGTCCTGAAGAACTAAAAAACTTCTTCTATGATATTTTAGAGAAAAGACAAGCTTTTCTGAATACGTCTGGCAAAAATCTGTCTCCCGAACAATACCTGGCAGAATTCTGGGATATACAAACTAATATTGTATCTATTCTTAAAAATTACCCAAGAGATCAGGAGTATTACAGAAAACAAGCTAACAAAGAACCAGTACATGTAAATAAAAGTACTTTTTATGATGATGATTTTTATTCGTTAATCCATCCGGATAATGATATGATGATGTTTTCACCGGAATATGATCACTTCATCAGAGAATATGTATTCTTCTTTTTGGATTATAAAATAAGAGATATAACCGGGAAGGGAAACTCCATTACTATTAATAATTTTTTCGATCAACTCTATATTGGCAGGTATGGCTTCTGTAATTCAGCATTTAACGGAGTTAGTCAATACTCACTAAAATATTCAAGCGTTTGTGATGCCTTAGATCAGGCAACATGGGATGTATTTGTAACCTTATATCAACAATTTAAAGAAGAATACCCCAATGCATATAAAACAAAATTGCTGGATGAGGCTTATGAAAAGGCAAAAACGGTAGCTCCGGGTGAGCCTGCTTTTGATTTTGAATTATCCGATTTTAACGGTAAAAAAGTAAGACTTTCGGATTTCAAAGGAAAGGTGTTGTATATCGATTTCTGGTCAACCAGTTGCGGTCCTTGTGTTGGATCTATTAAAAGACATGGTAAGAAATTAGAAGAATTGTTTAAAGATACCGACATTGTATTGCTATATGTTGCTTTGCAAAATGATGTGGAAAGCGCCCGGAAATTTATGGAAGAACAAGGCATAAACGGAGTGCAGTTAATAGCCGGTGGTAATGAAGAATTGCTGATCAGAGATAAATATTATTTTGATGGAATACCTCATCATTACATAATCGACCGCGAGGGAAACATCGTAAAAAGAGGTGCCCCCGAACCATATGAAATTGTTCCAAAACCTTCAATACTACTGGATGAACTAAAGCCAAAAGAAGAATCGGCAAATAGTAAAACCATCTATCTTCTTAAAATAATTGTTTTATCATTGGGTGGAATACTTTTGTTGGTTGTTGGTATATTGATCTTGAACAAACGTGCTAACAAACGAAAACTAAATCTGTCGGACCTCAACACCAAAGTGCGCGAACTGGAATTAACCGCCATTCGCGCACAGATGAATCCTCACTTTATGTATAATTGCCTGAATTCGATCCAAAACCTGGTGCAACAGAAAAAATCGGAAGAAGCCTATTTATATATTTCCAAGTTTGCCAAACTGATAAGAGATGTGCTTAAATACAGTGATAAGAATGAAATTTCGTTGGCCGAAGAAATTCAAATGATTGAGAACTACGTTAGTCTTGAAAACCTTCGCTTTACAATCAATTTCAATTTATCCATTGAAGAAAAGGTGGACACCTATTCCATTTTTATCCCTCCATTGTTGCTTCAGCCCATTGTAGAAAATGCAATCCTTCATGGACTATCGCCAAAGAAAGGAGATAAAAATTTAACTTTAGAAATTAAATCAGATTCGGGCTATATATGCATCATTATTGATGACAACGGTATTGGAAGAGAAGCCACGCAACAAAATAGATCGGACAACAGCGGCAAGGGATTAAGTTTTTGCAAAGAACGCCTCGAACTGATGAAACAAAAAAACCAGCAAGATTATCGACTGTCAATTACTGATAAGAAAGATAATGATGGTATTGCTCTGGGTACCCAACTGGAAATTTGCATAGCTGAAGAGTAAGAAGAGATGTATAAAGTAAGAACCGTACTGGTTGATGACGAACAAAACGGAAGAGAAAACCTGAGAGGTGCTCTTCAACAATACTGCCCCGAAATTGAAATCATTGCTGAAGCCGATAGTGCTATGGCAGCCATTGACATCATTAGAAAAGAGAACCCTGATCTGGTGTTTCTGGATATTGAAATGCCCGGTGGAAACGGATTCAAGGTTCTTGAATTTTTTAGAGATCCAAAATTCTCAGTCATCTTTGTCACCGCATACGATCATTATGCCATACAAGCCATCCGTTTTACAGCGCTTGATTATATTTTAAAACCCATTGATATTTTTCTGTTGAAAGATGCTGTTAAACGTTACATTCATAACAAATCGAAGGAAGATAACCGACTCAAGATATTTTTAAGTAACAACACACTATCGACCGAAAGCAAGAGAATAGCACTGCCAACTGCCGACAAAATTAACTACATCGAAATCAGTCGAATTATCAAATGCCAGGCCGAATCGAGTTACACCCGTTTCTTTTTGGATTCAGGCGAAGTACTCTTAGTATCCAAATCATTGGTAGAGTATGAAGAAATCATATCCGACTCCGGATTTATCCGTACCCATAAATCCTTTGTAGTAAACACCAAACACATCCAGTCATTTGTTAAAAAAGATGGTGGTTACCTAATTATGTCAGACCATTCAACCGTTCCGGTATCCCGAAGAAAGAAAGAATTTGTTTTAAGTCAAATATACTGATATACGTATCTGAACCTAACCTTAATTTTTATTTTGCATAACAAAATAAGGCTGTCCATTTACTTTGGACAGCCTTATTGATTTTGCTGAGGTGGAAAATTAAATTCTTCCTTTCTAATTAATTAATACTTTTCTGGAAAAGTTAGTTCCTTTTGTATCAGTCATTTTAATAATATAGGTTCCCGGCGTTAATCGTGTTGTGTTGATTGGCCATATTTTATCGGTACTAACAATCTTTCTGCCAGTAATGGAATACAATGATAATTCACTAATTGGTTCATTATATTTAAAAGATAATAAACGGGCTTCTTCATCATAAATGACATAGAAATCATTAGCATTTTTAGTATCTGATTCGATTGAAGTAGAATTACGATCAGCTATAATCTCCGGTCCGGTAATGTTGTTCATTACATCCTGAATCTCATCCGGATTAAGTATTCCTTTGAACAAAAACATCTCATCAAATTCACCCTTCCAGTAATTAACCTTACTCTTATGAGCCCCTATACGAAGAGCCCCAGTGCAATTCTCAAAATTAGGTGCCTGAATCTTCATCGCCAATTCACCATTAATAAAGTAGGCAACAGAATCATATCCGGGATCGCAGGTTATTGCCAAATGTACCCAATCGCCTTTAGGATAAGGTGTCTTAATGGTTCCATTTAATGCTCCTCCTAAAAAGTTGTTGTACGTTTCATTACCATCGCTATAAACATACGACTGTGCAAAAACACGGCCGGTTCCATTATTGTCTTTCTGTCCAATAATCAAATGTATGGTTGAATTTGATGCCGGTATATTCGCTTCATTGCGAACCCATGTACAAAAAGTAAACTGATCTGTTCCTGGATTCACAAGTCCGGTTACATTTAAATCGAGGTATTGATTTGTACCGTTAAAACTTGCTGCATTTCCATATTTACCTTCTACTAATGGCACATTATTAACATTGTCTAATACGTAATCGTTTTCAGACATATCATTTACTGACTCATCAAAAGGACAATAGAAAACCAGTTCCTTTGGTGTGGGGTCCGGCATTGTTTTAACAGTTTCTTCAAACTCCATATCTTTTGCAAAATACCAATTAATGACTTTTGTTTTAAGCGTGTTCACCAATTCGATTTCTGTCTCGAATAAATCATTTGTTTCGTTAGGATCAACAGATAAATCGTATAATTCAGCTCTAAAACCGTCTGCTGAAGTATATAATTTCCATTTATTATGACGAATACCCAGATGAAGACTTCTGTTTACTTCAATCGGGAAATTAAAACTTGGATTTCGTCCATACTCAAAAAACAAATCCTCCTGTCTCTGGTGTTCTGAATTTGTAAGCAAACAATCACTTATATCTTCACCATCGCCATCAAAGTCAGAAGGATACTCAGTTCCTGCAATCTTACATAAGGTAGGGAATAAATCCAATGATGAAATTACGGAATTCTCATCAACAACTCCGGCGGGAACTTTACCAGGCCAGCTTATCACAAATGGCATATTTACACCCGCTTCGTAAATACTATTCTTTGCCCCTCTTTTACTATTGCTGCGAGACTGGGTAAATGTCGGACTTGGACCATTATCACTTGTGAAAATTATCAATGTATTGTCCAATATTCCCATTGTCTCAAGTTCGTCTAACAATCGACCAATCTGTTTATCGTACTCACCTATAACCGGCTGAAGACTGCTTAATGCCTCATAGCTTGAAGACGGAACATCCATTGAAGGTACCCATGGAGTATGCATATCATCGGGCCAAAGATTTATAAAACAGGGTTTATCCGGATTATTTTTCAGAAAATCAATTGTTTTATCAACAAAATAGGCAGTCCTGTCCCAACGTTTAACATCATCGGTCATTGCCCAAATCCAGTTTGTAGAAGTAATAGCCGGATCTGGATCCGGACTTTCATAAGTTGAAACATACTCATCAAATCCATATTGTGTTATTGAAGGAGCATCAGTCACATCTCTACCTCCACCCAAATGCCATTTTCCAATATGAGCTGTTGTATAACCGGCAGCTTTAAGTGTTTTAGCCATAGTTGGTGCATCTGAACTTAGATAATCCTGTTGCATTCTTCTGTAGTTTGCAGCACGCGAATCAAGATAAGTATTGATATTCCATCGGATGTGATACATACCGGTTGTTAAATTTACCCTCGAAGGAGAACAAACCGGAGCAGGCGTGTAATATTGGGTAAATATTTTACCCGACTCTGCTAAACGATTAATATTAGGAGTGTCATAAACCGCGCCACCGGTAAAGGAAACATCACCCAGGCCCATATCATCTGTATAAATAATGATAATATTGGGCTGTTGTGCTTTTAAAGATGTTATTCCAATAAAAAGGAAAATCAATAAAAAAATTAATGTTGTAGGTCTTTTCATAAAAAGGATTAAAAAAGTTTTTAAAATGAAATTGAATTAATTAGTTAGCTTAACTACCAATAATACAACTACATTCACATACTTACTCATAGATATTATTTGATAAGTAGCATTCAGAAAGTAAAAAAACTACATACTAATGTATCAGCGGAAGAGACAATTCAACAAGCCCAAAACTTCATTGAATGTGACTCTTAAAATCAAGATCTATGGTAAGTCAAAGTTTATTCCTTTTCATGATATCATAGACAAGAAACTACCTCCAGGTTTTAAGGAGGTATGATATTTGAAAAATTGTAGCCTCAGGTAGTTTAAATACAAAACCCAAAGCGGTTAATCACTTTGGGTTTAATAGGTTGTAAGTTTAACTTGCGGAGAGATGAGTTTCTTAATCTAATTAGTCAGGATAGAATACCTAATACGGAATGGACTGTGTCAGCTATTAAGCTTATTCAGCAATTTAACCTGCTTACACAATGCTTGCCATTTATTCCAATTAAAAGAATAGATGAATCGGATATAGGAATTGTGGCACAAGTGGCTAAGATATTACACGAAAAACAGAAAGCATCTTAAGACTTGTTGATTAATACTTTGGGGGAGTTTAACTAGTTTATTGCTCCCTCATTTAGGTGGTATTTTCGATTTTTTGTGAGATAGTCAGTCTGCAAGAAAATAAAAATTATAATACCATGTATAACCAACGGTTGATATAATAATGTCCGGTAAAACAAAAAACTACATGAAGCTATGGAATTAATGAGTCTCTCATTTCAGAATAATCAACTAAGACACCATTATCAAGAAGTACTTGATTGATAAATGTTAGAAAGCTATCAATATCATAATAGGCTGAAATAATTTCCAATATCGTGTCCCTTTTAAAATTAATGTTACGTCTTTGACCAACTGCATTTACAGGATACCTAAGATAATAAGAGTCTTTATCTAACATGCTTATTTTATCAGTTAACAACTTTAATTTATCTGATTTGGTGGATATATCTTGCATCGTCTCTTCATCAAGACAAGATAAATCTAACATAGAGAAATAGCTGCGTTCACCGGAAAACTGTTTAAATAACTTTTTTAGAGAATGATTTCTACTAACCCAATTTGGAGCAGTATAATCAGACATTTCTTGGGCACCATAAATATTAGCCTTTAATCCTAACTCAATAGATTGTCGTATTAAAAATAAAATTGGCAAATAAAGCTTGTTGATATCTTCATTGTTTTCCATAACTTGCTTTAAGAGTAACGTAGTCAATGAGTCATATTGCGTCCTTAGGTGACCAACGTATATGCAGCCATACAGTTAGATCTGGTAATCAAGTTTTGTTCTATTACCTTCATAAATATATTCAGGGTGCACTTTATTAATTGTAAATAGCTGAGTGTTATTCAAAAGAGTGTCCTTATTGAAAAAATTATGCAGTTCCAAGGTTGCAAATTCCCTTTCTTCTTGCGTGTCACTAGGGAAGAATTTTTTCTCAACACCATCGATTTGCTCAGAGTGATAACGATAACAAGATCCATCCTCATCCTTGTCAATTAACAATATAGCCTCTCTTAAATGTTCAGGGTAAAAATTGGAAGGTGTGTCAATATCATACAGGTGTTGAAAATTATGAGTGTTTGGGAAAGTGATATTGTTTTTCTTGAGATTAAATTTTATTAATAGTTCTAAATTGTGCCTTAGTAAAAAAGTACTTGCTATTCCAATTGGATTTAACATCTCACCATTAGCAACAGATTGATAAACTAATTGGCTAGAATAGAGATAGCAATCGTAATAATGCTGCCATTCCGCTTTATAAACATCTTCACTTAAAAGTAGCTTATCCCTTATTGCTTGGTCCTTTATGTCAATCCTTTCGAGTATCACAGTTAATTCCTATTAATTCTCACCATTCCCATTAATCGTTTCCATTATCTCCTTAAAGCTGTTGAGGCCCGATTCAATATTTTCGATAATCTCACTTGCCAGTATATCAGGATCAGGAAGGTTATCTAAATCAGTTAAGCTCTTATCTTTCAGCCAGAATATATCAAGGTTGGTTTTATCTCTTTCCAGTATCTCTTTATAGCTGAATTTACGCCAACGTCCATCGGAATTTTCTTCACTCCATGTTTCGGTTCTCTTATGACGGTTTTGAGGATTATAGCACTTCACAAAGTCGGCTAAGTCAGCCGTGGTCATTGGCTTTTTCTTAAGCGTATGATGTATGTTTGTGCGGTAATCGTAAATCCAAACCTCTTTAGTCTGCGCTTCCTTGCTGGCTGGTTTATTATCGAAGAATAGCACATTGGCCTTAACTCCATGAGCATAGAATAAACCTGTTGGCAAGCGAAGAATTGTGTGTAAGTCAGTGGTCAACATGAGCTGTTTTCGTACTTCTTCACCTGCACCACCTTCAAACAAAACGTTATCAGGTAAAACAACCGCTGCTTCTCCGGTAATTTTCAGCTGTGTTTTAATGTGCTGTAAGAAGTTTAGCTGTTTGTTGGAGGTGGTTTCCCAAAAATCCTGACGGTTATAACTTAAATCTTCTTTTTCCGCTTCGCCTTGGGCATTGGTGATGGTCATGCTACTTTTCTTGCCAAAGGGTGGGTTAGCCAGTACATAATCGTAACGATTACCATCATCGGATACTAAAGCATCATTTGACGAAATAAAACTGTTGCCATCGATTTCGCCAATGTTGTGCAGGTACATGTTCATCAGGCATAAACGACGTGTGTTGGCTACAATCTCGTTACCGTGGAAAGTCTTATTTTTCAGAAACTCCTTTTCTTCACGGTCCAGTTTGTTATTGGCTACAATCCAATCGTAAGCCGCTAAAAAGAAGCCACCAGTGCCGCAAGCTGGGTCGGCAATTGTTTTTAAGGGTTTAGGCTGTACACAGGCCACCATTGTTTTTATTAAGGCGCGAGGGGTGAAGTATTGTCCCGCTCCCGACTTGGTGTCTTCTGCGTTTTTCTCCAATAAACCTTCGTATATCTTACCTTTTATGTCAGCTCCCATCATTGACCATTGTTCCTGGTCTATCATGTTGATAACGCGAAGCAATTTGGCAGGGTCTTGAATCTTATTCTGGCTTTTGGTAAATATCTGACCCAGCATTCCTTTTTCGGTGCTTAAGCTGCGCAGCATCTGCGAATAAAAGGCTTCCAGTTCTGCACCGCGTTTGCTCGACAGGGTTTCCCAATTGCATATTTCACCATCCTCAATTTCGTTGCCTTCAACATCTTTCAGCTTCGGGAATTGTAACCCTTTATTATACGGTGGTTTATTTAGCTCGTCGGCCATTTTAAGGAATAGCAAATAAGTAATCTGTTCCAGATAATCGCCATAGCCTACACCATCATCACGCATTACGTTAGCGAGGTTCCAAATCTTTGATATAATTGTTGATTCAGTCATGTTAATTCCAAATGTATTTAGATATAGCAAAAAGCAATCTTTGTCTCATTTCCAACTCTTCTTTGCCAAACTTATTCATAGCTCTTAAATCTAAGCCATACTTGCTTTTTAAGTCTTTCATATCCAGCTTCGATTTGTAAGCATCTTCCCGAAGAGTTTCGTTCCAATAAAGCGTGTTCGCATAGGTTTTTAACTTCTCCGCGTATGGCTCATTATTACTCGAAATATTATCCCTTCCTTTCAGCAGCAGAATACCACCTAACCTATTTCTTTCTTGTTCAAATAAATCATCATCATTATTGAAAAATGCTTTATTCTCCTCGTTGTGTGAAAGTATATGTTCTATATGAAAACCTGTCTTTGCGCCAGTTTTTGAAACCAAGTCTTCTATTGGGTGTTTCATACCAAGGTTAAGATTTGCACTAAAAAACTGCTCAATTCTGGCGAAATAGTAGCGTTTAAAACGCATGTTCAGATTAATTCCTGTATTTCTGAAAAAAGCATATTGCAGGCCTTCGGTTACAGCAGAATTCCTTCTTTTTTCTAGCTCAGTAAATAAATGTTTATCAAATACTCCTCTAATGGCATCTAATTCACCATTTCTGACTTCTTCAGAGATTTTATATAGTAGCTCGTAAAAAGCATTACTATCATATGAATTTTGAAGCTGCAGCAGAGCAAACAATCGGTCAATTTCGTATGCTATCTTTTCTATTTTTTCATCTTCTTTTGGGTCGTTTAATTTGCAAGCTGATAGAATAAGTAAGAACTGACCATCCATTTCATTTAATTTGTTAATGAATACTGAAGGGTATTTCTCAGACTGTGTTTTATATGCTTTGAGGATTTTGATATACAGTGCGCTGTAGTATGAAAATGTTGTATCCAGAAAATTCTTCACAGCAGCCGAGTTGTGGTTTAATTCTAAGATTTCATTCATTGAATTGGTAAACATCTCTCTATGATACTCACCATCAAATAAAGTTCCTTCCTTTCGCGAATTAGAATATTTGGCTTTTAAATAATACCTAAAAAAGGTGTCAATCTCATCCTCCTTGAAGTCATTAATCTCCTTAACCTTGCTTTCCCAAACGTGATTGTAGTTGAATTTATCTAATTCTATCTTATCAATTTGCCCAAGTAACTTACCTTTCAATATCTCATATGGTTTTAAGCGAACACCTCTATCGTTGATTACCTCAAATACCATTGGCACTTCAGTTTGTTCCACTGTTAGGTTTATTAATACCAAACGGTAAAGGAAGAAATATACGAATGTCTCAAACTTATGCTTATCCTCTAATTGACTGTCAATGTACTTAGAGATTGTACCATAATTAGCTACCAAGTTTACAGAGGTGATGGATGATGATGTATCGATTTCTTTATGCTCTTTCTTGTTTTCAAATAAATCCTTAAGAACACCGAGCGATTTTTCATGGTTCATCCAGTAAGACCTTTTTCCACCGCTAAAACCAGTTATTTTGCTATTAATCCAATCAACAAAATCCGAATCACATTCATGTTCCTTTGCCTTATTGTATAGTTTAATAAGCAATAAGGTTAGTGAGGTTAGCCGTTGTTGACCATCAACAACATACACTTTTCCATCGACTACATTAGTAACATAAGTGTTTAAATAGTACCATGAGTATTTTGCCATTACAGTTTCAGTACTTGGTTCTAATGAATTATATTTTTCATACTCTTGGTTAAACATGAAAAACACATCGTCCAGAAGACGTAAAACAGGCTCGGAAGTCCATTTGTAATCTCTCTGATAGAAGTCAATGTGATAGGTAATATTTGAAAAGACGCGGTCAATGTTTTGTTTATCTGGTGCAATATCCATAACTGTATATTCTTATTTCTTCTTTTTCTCCTTTTTAATACGCTCTAATAATACACTGGCTGGCTCATAATCGGCTTCCTGTTTGCATTTATCTATTTCAGCCTTACTAAGCAATTTGCCTTCAAATGCTTTTTTAAGGATGCTTTGGCGTAAGGCTTCTGATTTTTCCAATGCTTCAGTAATGTTTTGTTCTACTTTGTCACAAACAGACAGGCGGGATTCTATTTCACGAACTATTTGATGTTGTTCCTCCTTGGGTGGAATTTGCAACTTAAATTTTCTAATATCATTTTGGAATAAATGGGGTGTTGCACTTCCTGTAATTCTTTCAAATACTATGCTTTGTAAATCTGGTCCACTAAATAAATAATATATAAAATCTTGATCCAATATCTCTAAACCACGAATTACTAGTATAGATGAATTAACAGTAGCTTTATTGTTCAAATTTTTAACAATTCCAATTTTGCCAATACCAGCACCGTCCTTGCATAATAAAACATCTCCTTCTATTAATTGAATTTCAGGACTTTCTAAATATCTTTCTTCAGATAAATGATATGCTTCTGAATAATCAACATATTTACCATGATTTAAGGAGTGCACACTTAAAAAAAGAGGGCCGTCATCAGTGTATTCGCTTTTTTTAAGCCCACGCCAACCAATTCTTGCAGCAATATATACGAGTTTGTCCAAGGTGCCAACAGACCATGTGGATATAGATTCACTTTTTGAAAAATCAAAATCGTGTGTTATTTTTTTGTGATAGATAGAATCCTTTGGGGGTTTATTAATTTTTCTTTCTTTGGATATCTTTTTTAATAAATCATATGAGGGTGTTGGATTATTTTCTTCTCTCCACTCTCGGGTTAATTCTCCCTCAAACGCCTTTTTCAACACTGCTTGGCGGTAAACTTTAAGCTGCTCCTTAGCCAAATTAAGGTCGGCAATGCCTTTATCTAAATCAGAAAACAGGGTTTCTATTTTGGAGACAATGACGCGTTGTTCAGGGACTGAAGGTAGAGGTAGGTATTGTTTCTCAATGTGTTGATAGTGTCTTGCGTAACCTTTATCTTTAATCTTGAAAACAAGAATCTCAGTTAATAAGGAGATATATTTTGGGTCAACACCAGACTTTGGCTCAAGCACTTTTGTGCCATCAGCGCCTGGTGCAAATTTAAAATCAATTAGTTTAATTTTTTTAGTGTGATCTCCAAATACTATTACCGGTAAATTACACTCAAGCAAGCTCTCTTTTGAATTTGTATAACCGCCAATAATTGATTGACCTTGATCGACAACCCGATAAGCACCTTTAGGTAAATATTCTGATTGTTTTAGTTTGTGTTTTACTGTGGATACTTTAAAAACGGCATCTTTATACAATATTTCTACCCAGTCCTCTCTCATTATGCAGCCCTTTTAATCCCTTTAAGTTGATAAATAATTTCAATGCCCGAAAAGAAGGCGATTATCTTCTCATTCTCGTTAATTACACATGTTAATTCGTGCGCTTCCTGATTACGCTTTTCCTTTAAAAACAATGAGAAGTTAAAGTGGTGGTTTGTAATCCATTTTAAATCTCTCGCTTTTTCGAGTAACTTAAATAATGAGGGGCATGATTTTTTATCTTTCGCCTGTCCTTCGGCTATGTATTTATCTTTAAGAATATTCTCTATAATAAGGGTTAGTTTTTCAATAGCTATTTCTTGCTTGTTTTCAGAGATTAATTCAATAACAGTCTGCAACTTTTTTGAAATGGCCTTGTCAACACCTTCGTATTCGTCATGTAGAGACTTTAATTGTTCTTTAATTTTTTCACCTGTTCCGTCTTGCCCTTTGGTGTCTTCAATATATTGTGATAACAGCTTCAGGTAGTTGTCATTTTTCTTTTTAAGAATACCCTGAATTCTTTTTTTATCCTTGTTTTCGGATAATGCCCATCCAAACGCAAAGATGGCAATCACGCTCAATACTGCAATAAAAGTGTCTTTATTCATTAATTATGCTACTAATACTTCGTTCAATTCATCAATAATTTCAGTCATTTCTTTACCAAACAGTTGGTACATCATACCGCGTCCACCTTGGGCATCAAAAGGTGTGTAATCTAAATCGTCCATTTCAATATGATATGAGCTAACCACATGGTCCTTAATCATTCGCAGCCAATCCATTTGTTCAGGTGTGAAACGGTTGTGCTGCCCTGCGTTCTGCTTAAAAATCCAGTTCTTAAAATTTTCGTCAATGGTCTTGTCAAATGCTTTCAACTTATCATCAATTCCGCAGGACCTGCGAATTAAAGAAATTAATGCGGTTAATTCATCCTTTGGCTGCTTACTTTTTACTTTTTCGAGCGCAGCATAAGCATTCCATACGTAGTCGGGCGCCAGCAATGGTTTTTCAAGCAATAGTTTTTCCAATACCTCCTTAATCATTTTAAAGGTGATATGCCGTCGGTTATAAGGCTGGTTGTAAAAGATGCTTAAAGCCTTAATTTCATCCTTATGCTGTTCGAGGTACTGCTTAAAATCCTGAATGGTTTCGTTGGCCTTTTCGGTGGTAAAGCTGTCCCATTCCGATTTGGTAACGGTGTCGATATTTACCCCATCAATGATTTGCTCATGCTCTTTTCGTACGTTTTCTAAATAGTCGTTCAGTTCACCGTTAAAGGTGCTGGATGCTTGCCTAATCAGTTCCTGATGGGCTTCCTTTTGGGCTTTGTTAAGCAGTTCAGGCGTTTGGTCTTCAACAGGTATATTAGAAAGTTTCGCTTGTGTCTTGTTTTCAATTTCGTCAGCATCGAAGGCAGCAATCAGTTCCTTAGTCATTTGTTTCAGGTTTTTCCCACCTGAAAATTCCAGTAGCTTTGCTTTTTCCTTTTCGGTAATCTGCTTTTCCAGACGAATTAAGCGGTTGGCCAGCGATAAGAATAAATCCTCTTCTTCAACGCCCATGGTAACTGCACCCAGTAAGTCTTTCAGGGGAACAGACGGTTTGCGTTCCAAGGGGCGACTGTCTGTTTTCTTCGACTTAGTGGCACCAATGGCATCAACAATTACAAAATGCGTTTTGCTCTTGGCTGTGCGTGAAACCTGCATCAACTTATCTTTATCGATGGTTCGGGTTCCTCGCCCTTTCATCTGCTCAAAATAGTTGATGCTTTTAACATCGCGCATAAACAGCAAAACTTCCAGTGGCTTTACATCGGTTCCGGTTGCAATCATATCTACCGTTACGGCTATGCGTGGATAATAGGCATTACGAAAGCGATTTAAAACCGACTTAGGGTCTTCGTCAATCTTATACGTTACCTTTTTACAGAAATCATTGCCTTCGTCGAACTCTTCCCGCACTATTTTAATAATATCATCGGCGTGACTGTCTGTTTTGGCAAAAATGAGTGTTTTAGGCACTTCATATTCACCTTTTTCATCAATGCGGTTAGGGAATATTTCAGCCTTTAAGGCACGTTTGTATTCGCGCACGATATTTCTAATCTGGCTGGGATTAACTACTTTCTTATCCAAATCATTCTTCGAATATTCCGTGTCTTCATCTTCTTGCTGCCAGCGTTTTTTACGAGTCAACTTATCACGTCTATCCACATACCATCCGGCCTTAATTACATCACCTTTCTTTGATATTTCGGTTTCTATGCTGTAAACATCATAAGGTACATTTACACCATCGGTCACAGATTGCTCGTAGGTGTATTGGCTTACGACATTCTCATTAAAAAACCCAAATGTGCGCTTGTCTGGGGTAGCTGTTAAGCCAATCAGGAAAGCATCGAAATAATCCAATACTTGCTTCCAGAGATTATATATTGAGCGGTGACATTCGTCTATTACGATAAAATCAAACTGCTCAATGGGAACTCTGGCCGTGTATTCAACAGGAATGGCTTTTTTCTTACTCGTTTGTTGTTTCAGCCATGTGTTATCCTCTGGACTAGCCAACTCAGCACTTTCATCCAGTTCCTCACCTTTTAAAATGGAATATAGTCGCTGAATTGTAGAAATACAGACCTGACTGTCATTGGCTATATAACTTGATGATAAACGCTGGACATTATATAGCTCTGTAAACTTCCGGTTGTCGTCAGTTGGCTTAAAGGTCATAAACTCCTGCTCAGCCTGTTCGCCCAAATTCTTTGTATCAACCAGAAACAATACACGTTTAGCGTCTGCATGTTTAAGCAAGCGATAAATAAAAGTGGCTGCGGTAAATGTCTTTCCGGCACCGGTTGCCATTTGAATTAAGGCCCTTGGGCGGTTGTTCTTAAAGGATTTTTCTAAGTTCTCAATGGCTACAATTTGTGCAGGTCGTAATCCTGTTGGGTCCAGTTCTGGAATAGTTTGTAATCTACTGCGTAAGCTATGACCGTTTTTTAAGTAGTTGGCAATGGTTTCCGGCTGATAAAAGCTAAAAACATTTCTTCCCCTTGGTTTAGGGTCACGGTAATCGGTAAAGCGCGTAACAATGCCAGTACTTTCATATACAAACGGTAGTGGGTCGTTATTTAAGTACTTTAATTTGGCAGTTGCATAGCCTTTCGATTGGTCTTCGACAACAGTCAGGTGATGTCCTTCTTCCTCTCTTTTAGCCTCAATTATCCCTACGGGTTTACGGTCAACAAACAACACATAATCCGCAGGGCCAACATCCGTCTGGTATTCCCTTACTGCAACACCTTTATTTGCCGATAAATCAACTTTCTTTTTTGATTGCACCACCCAATTGGCTTCCACCAACATCTTATCAATGCGGTCTCTGGCAATTTGCTCAGGGGTTTGGTTGATTGTAACGGTCATGTATTAATGCGTTTGTATTCTGTCTAATCTCAAAAATAGTGAAATTATGTTATAAGGCAGGCTTGATTAATGAAAAGATGTGCAAATAATAAGTTTTTGGGGTAAGTTGTTCATACTTTATCGCAAGAAATATTTTTGAATAATAATGATTGTCACAGTTTATTGAATTAAGAGAAATTTTGTCTTTTTAAAAATGATATATTATATTCACTAAATTGTTGAAAATTTATGAACTAATTCAAATAGAATCTTATGTCAAAAAATGGCTTTTCCCCTGACTATTGGAGTCATGCCTATGGAATTGCAAGTGTTGCAGGACTAATTCTAACAATAGTTGGTTTTTTTTATGCTTATAATCATCTTGAAGCCACTATGGCGAAGATTGTTGATACATTATTCTATGTAATAATTGCAATTTTGTTTGTTTTTATTGTATCCGCTAGCTACTATACTAGGAGATTAAGAAAGATGGATTCCCTTCCTTTGATTGCAGAGAATAATCGTACATATGCTAATCAGTTATTTGAAATTAATAAACAAATGGCTGAAAGTTTTCACTATATATCTCACTATAATAGGAATATATTAAATTTCCTTGAAAAAGTAGATTTAGAAGATTTAAATGATCAATCATATAAGGAAATTGTTCATCGATTCAGCAGCTTCCTTGTTAATGTGACATCGTGTTTAAGACAATTTTACACAACGGCTTCAGGTTCTGTTTGCGCAATATCAATAAAAATTATAGACGATGAATATAAATTTGTCAGGACCTACTTCAGAGATCCAATTTCTTTAAAAAAAAGAAGGAGGACGGATAATTATTATCATTCAGGTAACGGAGCCTATCAAACACATGAGAATACTGCTTTTGATGTCATCTTGAATGAAGGTTACGTAAATGTATTTTTCGCGAATGATGATTTACAAGGATTGCATAAAAAACATATGTATGAAAATAGTAGCCCCTTTTGGTTTGAGAATTATAATGCTACTATAGTTGTTCCAATATCAATGATTATCGCTTCTAATGAAAGGCATATTTTAGGTTTTCTTACAGTTGACAATAATACGGGAGAATTAAATGAAACAAGTAAGGTGGAATTTCTTTTTTCCGTAGCTGATTTAATGTATAATGCTCTTGATAAATATTTTAGAATTAGTATATTTGCACAATCAAAAAAAATACAACATGCCGAGCTTGACAAATTCAATTGGAGTTAAGGTTAACAAGTCATACGCTAATAAGGTGTATCATACTGGAACAAGATCAACATCTAAGGTTTGTTCAAATCCTAATAGAATAGTTAAAGTGGGAACTCAAACCTTTGGTCCTAAAAAGCGCTAGTACTGAACTGACGTTATTATAGGTTTATATTTGATATAGTAATTCTTCGGGTATGAAATACGAATGTTATTACATTAAGACATATCCCCTTTTTTATAAAATTTAGATTGAATTATTCGTTCGATTTCATCAATCCCTAAATTTATTATATCTAAACATTTATCTTTTGTAATTTTAATCTCAATAATCACCCATTCTGATTTATTAATCTCTGGGGTGGAAAACAATACAAAAACATTTGCCCAATACAATTCATTAAAATACCTTCTTCCCAGAAGAAAATGATGCAAAATCCGAAGAACAAATATAAGTATTCAGACACCAATTGCAGTCCCTTATTTGGTCCCTTAATTATGTAATTAGCTGTTTGTCAATTCTTCTTGCGGAGAGAGGGGGATTCGAACCCCCGGTACCCTTACGAGTACACAAACTTTCCAGGCTTGCACAATCGACCACTCTGTCATCTCTCCAATAATATTCAAATATAGAAACTTATTCTAAACAATTAAGTTCACCAGAAGAAATAAAAAAATCCCGAAATTATCGGGATCATTTATGCACGGGAGGAGCGACTCGAACGCCCGACACCTGGTTTTGGAGACCAGTGCTCTACCAACTGAGCTACACCCGTAAATACTAATGTTTCGGCATTGCCTTTCGTAATGCGGATGCAAAAATAGGACAAAATCTGATATTTCAAATTCTTTGTTAAAAAAATTATTATTACTGTGTCATTCACCTTGAAAACGGCTTAAACATTGTCGTTCCGGCCATTTGATTGTATCTTAGCACAATATTTAAAAAACACTCGAAAAAAAACAGTAATGAGAAAAATTCTGATTATAAGTCTCAGCGCACTCTTATTTGCCTGTAACCCACTGGCTAAACTACCCAATCTTCAAACCAGTGCCGATGAAGCTTTTAATAATAAAGATTTTCAAAATTCTTATACCCTATACAAGCAATATATTCAACTTGCCACATCAAACGGAGCCGAAGTAAGTGATCAAATCTATCACAATCTGGCAAAATCTTCAGGCAAATTGAGTAAAATTGATGAAGCAATTGAGATTTACTCTTCCTTACTTAAGAAGAACGAAGATTCAGCTTTGTTTACTGAATATGCGCAATTACTGCAAGATAATAACCGTGTAAAAGATGAGATTGATCTTTGGAATAAAACTGAAAACGAAACGCTGCAATCCCAAAAAATAGATCGTTTAATTTCTCTTTATGCCAAAACAGAAAGTTACGATGCCCTTATTGAAGTAGTTTCCAACAAAGGTGAAGTCAAATTAAGTAATGAAGCTACCATGCTTTATATCGGTGCACTTGAAAAAAGTGATAATAAGGTTGAAGCTGCCAAGGTTTGTAATCAGTTGGTTAAAGAACAGGCAGATTATATTCCTGCACTGGAGTGGAAAGGAAAATACTATTACGAAAAAGCGGAAGCCCGTTACAAAGCAGAAATGGCTGAATACAATAAAAATAAAAACGCCACCACTTATGCATACCTGCTTCGTGATTTGAAAAAGGTTTCAGCTGATTTCCGTATAGCTCGTGATACATTTGAGACACTACATGAAATGACCCCGGAAGACAAATCGTATATCAAATATTTAAAGAACTGCTATTTGAGACTGGAACAAAAAGCAGAAGCCGCAAAGATGGATCGCTTACTAAAGTAAAAATAACAAAGTATAACCCAGAAACCGAAGTCCAAAGCTTCGGTTTTTTTATAAAAAGTTTTTATTGATATATTCCTGAAATCGATCTTTATACTGATCGCTCACCGAAATATATTCATCACGGTTATATACAATTCTATTTCGCTCAATAGTAGTTATATGATTAAGATTTACAATATAGGAACGATGCACTCGCATAAATGAGTATTGTGGTAAACGCTGTTCAAGATTCTTCATGCTGATCAATGACATCACAGGCTTCTCCCCCTTCAGATGTATTCGAACATACTCGCGCATAGCCTCGATATATATGATGTTTTCAAACCGGATACGCATCAGTTTATACTCCGATTTAATAAATAAGAAATCATCATCCCCTCCAATCGTATCCTTCACATCGTGTTTCAATTGATAATATTCGAGAGCCTTATTAGAAGCCTTTAAAAAATCGGAATAATCAATAGGTTTAAGAAGGTAATCAATTGCATTAACCTTGAACCCTTCTAAAGCATATTCAGAATGGGCGGTTGTAAAAACGACCATCGGAGGATTTTCCAGGGCTTTTACAAGCTCCATGCCGTTTAATTCGGGCATATTAATATCGATAAACATCACATCCACCGGATGCTCCTTCAAAAAATCCATTGCCTCAAACGCACGCGAACACGATCCTTCTAATTGTAAAAAGGGTGTTTTACTGACATAAGCAATCAGCTGCTTTAATGCCAGCGGTTCATCATCTATCACTAAGCTTTTCAGTTGCATTTATTGGAATAATAAGGTTTACACAATATTCATCATTAATGGATGTTTCTGTTAATTTAAAATTATCGCCATAAAGCAATTTTAGACGTTGTAAGGAATTTACAAGACCCACGCCAGATGATTTAATTGCCTGAGGATCTGATACCGGATGATTACTGTTACAGATTCTAAATTGCAATGCCTGGTCATCAAGCATTCTCAATTCAACATGGATATACGACGATCCATTAGGATTGATTCCATGCTTAAAGGCATTTTCAATGTACGATACAAAAAGAAAGGCCGGTATTGTAAAATCTTTATCTATTTGGGGATAATCACCTGATATAAATACTTTGTCTTCAGGATAACGAATACCCATCAATTGTAAAAAGCTTTTGGTAAATTCTATTTCTTTCTTAATGGTAGTATAACCCTTATCTGACTCATACAGAAGATAGCGCATCATACGCGACAAACGAATGATAGAACTCTGGGCAGCAGTTTTATCCAAATCAACCAGAGCATGAATATTATTCAAGGTATTCATAAAAAAATGTGGACTGATCTGATGCTTTAAAAAATCGAGTTCTGTTTTTAATTGTTGCTTTTCCAGCTCCATCCTTTGCTTCTCTTCTTGTGTTAATCGACCCACAGCATAAATGGCATCAAACAATCCCAACATAAGAAAAGCTGTAATAAAATTACCGGCTAAACGAACAAATAAGGGTCGACCAGGGAAAGGCTGGTTTTGTAATTGCTGCAGCCCTTCTCTCTGAGGAGGCATCTGACCGCGATCCATTAATGGATTCTGCCCCAAAGGTGGCCTCCTTTGATTTATTGGAATAGGTCCCTCCAACTTAACACCAAACAAGGTTATTTTTTCAGGAATACTGGTAGTTACAGCAAAGCTAATGAATCCAGCTAATACAACTGTAACAATCAAATAATAAGGATATCTTCCTTTTTTAAAAAGGTAAGGAACCAACACAAATGCGTTCAAGAGAAAAAATAATAGAAAAGGAATAATCCTGAACCATTCGAAGAACAATCGTCCCCAATAATGATTGCTTACATCAGGAACAAATAACGATGGTGCGTACAATACTCCTATCCATAATATTGTATAGATAACCGGTAGTAAGTATTTAGGTCTGGTTTTAAACACGGTAGTTCTTTTGATGAAACGAATATAAGCTAATTAATCTCGTAATTGAAAAAACAACATTTGAATACTATTCAATGGATCTGACACACCGTACATAATTTTTGATTCTGATGGCATCACCTTGTGGTCCGTGACCAAAAGGATAAAAGTCAGCACTTCCTTCTTTTGGATCACTTCTCTGACAACCGGCCCCATGCACATCCATCCAAACACCATTAAAGTAACCCAATCCTCTCCCAAATGAAACATAAACCGCATTGCTTGCTTCATTAAGAAAATTGTAATGTGTTGTGCTACTCCAGTAATAACCAAAATCATCATCGCCACCTTCATTTACAATTGATGTGCATGTAAACATTTCGTCAATAGCGGCTGATTGTGTAGCATCCGGAGCCCGACTGTAATCAACAATACTTTGCAACTCCTTTGTGGTTGGTAATCGCCAATCGCTATGGTCAGCATAAACCAGTCCTTCGGCATAGGTAAGGGCATCTTCCCAATCGACTGCTACTCCGTTATCATTTTTCATCCACATCAAACCGGTAGCTTCATCTGAGATAGTACCATCTTTGTTATCCTTCAATTGATTAATTCCGTAATCGGTGTTACCTCTTACAAAAAGCACATAAAATGTTTTAGCTGATCTTCCCGGCATTGCTCCTGTTGGATAGCCTTTAATTCTACCATCTGCAAAATTAACTCCAAACATCAGATTACCTCCTCCAAAGGCTGATCCTCCAACATCGAATGTGCTTGTAGCAAATTGAGAATCAATCAATCGATCACCATCTTCTTCTCTTCCATAGGAAAAAACAAAGTAATTATCATCAATAAAAGGTTGAAGTCCATCTGTAAAAGAACTTTCGTAACCACTTGGGTCGGTCCCATTAAACTGTATTAAGGAGTATAGCTCTTTGATGGTCGGCATACGCCAGTCGGTATATCCAGCCAGTTCAATCGAAGATAATAAACTAATGGCTTCATCATATGTCATCTTTTCACCCGGATCCTGTTGCCACATCAGGCCGGTGACTTTATCAGTTATGGTCCCATCCTGATTGTCGACATAATCAGGAGCATTTTGTGCATAACAAGCATCCTGACCATAGAAATCATCACCTTGTTCAGGTTCTGAGATCTCTGAATAATTATTATAGAAAGTCTTTTGTCCAGTCCCGACAATTGTATAGGAATAGGTGCTTGTTGCGATTTCTACATCTCCATCGATCGTATCAATCTCCTGAACCTGACAGGAACACCAACTAACAACCAATAGTATTGATATTAATGGTAAAGTCGAAAGTATCATTCTTTTTTTCATGGCTTTAATTTTAATGTATACCAAGGTATTGGCTAGCATTGTCCATTCAAAAAGAAATCAATGGTTCAGAAGATTCTATCTACGGATCAGGTAATATTTACTACTGTAAAATCTACTCATCTTTCTCACTCATACTTCTTGCCTGCTTCAAAAGCTTATTACTAACACCGGCAATATTGTAGAACAAACGCAATTGCTGACGTTCATGCTGATTCTTTAAGTCATCAATGCGATCGCGCATCATCATCAACAATTCCTTTAACGAATGTTTATCCACATCTTCCTTCCCTTCAATAATATCGGCTGCCCGATGTAAAGCTTCATTAATCTGAACGGCAAACTCCTTGTATCCTTCCACTATCAATGGATCTGTGTCACGACGGGCACCAAAGGCAGATATATAAGAAACAAGCGCATGATTAAGATAGGTCAGAGTAAAGGCTTGTTCGAGTAAAAAGCGTTGTTTTTTGGGTTCGAGGCGCATACTCTGCCACGAAAGTGTCAATTGATTATCTGCCTTATGGGCTTCACGACGGGCAACCCGATAATCGTAATCATCCACTCCTTCATTTGGTTTATGAGCTTTAACAACCGTTGAGAAATAATTGGCATTGTTTCGAAGGGCATTGGATAATAATCCCGGTAAACGACGATATTGCCAGTCGGGCCATAGAATACGGATTGAAAGAATGGCCAATGCAGCACCAATAATAGTGTCAAGCATTCGTGGAAACATAACGGCAATTCCCGAATCGGTAATTAGGTTATTACTCGATAGCACATAAATGGTAATAAATATCACCGCAAAAGCGTAATTAGCCTGACGATAATAAAAAAACCAAAATGCAGATGCCAGCAGCATAATAACCTGACCACTGTCAGTTGGTAATATTTGAATAACTGAAACACCAATTACTACACCTGCCAGTGTCCCTAATACACGTTGAAACAACCGTCGGCGTGTTTCGCTGTAAGTGGGTTGATTAACAAATAAAGCCGTAAGAACAATCCACTCTCCTTTTTCTATTTGAAAATAAGTAGCAATAAAATATCCGATTGCAAAACAGGCACTCAAACGAATTGCATAACGTAAACGAGGATGCTGAAAACTCAACTGATCTTTAATACGCTGAAAAAGCGTTCGTGTATCCTGACGTAAACGAGGAGGCGAGGTACTTTTTTCCGGCTCATTAAAATGTTCCAGCGATTGATGCGAACGGGTCAGATTATGGAAAAGAAGAATTAACAGTTGCTTGTCCTCCTCAGCCATCTTATCAATTTCAAATTCCAAAGCACTCACCAGCCAGCCAATAGAAACAGGGTGATTGTAGGCTTCCCCGGTAAGCAGATTTTTAGAAACCAAGCGACAGGCATGAGCCAGCTGATGCAACAGTTCACCAAACCCTTCGAGAATTTCTTTGTACTCAATCTTCTTACCTAATTTTTCATAACGCTCTTGTGACGATGCTGCTCTTTCATGTAAACTCTGCAGAAGCATAAACTTCTGAAGATAGGGCATCAACACCTTTGCATCATTAACTTCATCACCATAGCTGTTCAGTACCTCCTTACATTTCTCCAAAAGATTCACCACCTGAACATTAAGAATCGCGAGGTGACCACCAACAACACTTTCGTCTTCGTCATTACCCGGAAAAAGCTTTGCTTTTGCATCCAGGTAATCTGCCAAGGCAGAATACCCTCTTGCTAATCGCTCATCAAGTAAGCGAAAAGGCTTAAAATATAGTAACAGTAATGAAAACAATCCATAAAAAACGGCTCCTCCCGTCAGCAAAATGGGCTCCCAATACCATTGAGGACTGTAATGCATACCCAACATGGCATAAATACTCACCAGAATGGCTCCATATGAAAGCCCCCGATATCGTTCACTCATCCCTCCAATCAACACAAATGTGATGGTTGCCAACACGAAGCCGACTCCAAAAACAATTGGATAGGGTCGCAATAGAACTACTGAAAAGGTGGTGATAAGAAAACTTAGCCAGGTTAATAACAATGCCTTGATCCGACCTTTGGGATGGTCATCTGTTTCGGCCAATCCTCCAGCCACAACACCCAATGCCAGGGTAGAACCAAAGTATGGGAAACCCAAAATCACAAAAGGAATAACCAAAACAGCCATTGCTATCGTCACCTTTGTAGAATAAAGCATATCCGGATTTCGCCAAAGTTTGATACGAAGGTGGTTGAGATATGGAAATTTGAGTCGAGCCATAGGTTTGTTTATTTTGTCGTGATGAATCTTATGGGATTAAAATTCAAAAACATTGTAATTTGTTAGCAATTACTACTCTTTTAAAGGATTTAGAGCTTTTAAATGTTTTAGCTGAGAATGCAAATTTAGTTTTTATTAACTCCCTGGTGTTTTTTGAAGTATATTTTTATCATTTAAAGTTAGTTTATACAAAACTGTAAATAAATACTGATCAGTTTGTTTCTGATTCACTCTTTTTTTATCAAAACACTATGTAAGTTGATATTTAATAAACATTTTTACAGTACATCAGAAAATTCAGACAATTAATTCCGGATTAAATGAATAAAGCAATCTTCTTCTTCACTTTGGCACTTACCTTGAGTGCCACATTTGTACATTCTCAGGTAACAGAAAGAAAACGTCCTGATGGATGGGAAAAGCTGGTTTTAGGTGGTCGTTTTATGGATCGCTTTCTTCCTATGCCCCATCTTGGAGGCATGACAACTGCAACATGGGGTGCCGATTGTGTCATACCTCGTGACACTGCCAATGGTATCGAAGAAGATGAATGGAGCTACTGGGGTGGCAATACCCGATTAGGTCCGGATGGCAAGTACCATTTATTTGTTTGTCGTTGGGCAGAAAATTCTCCAAGGGGACACATGGAATGGGGAAATTCCAATGTGGTACATGCGGTTTCTGATCATTCATGCGGACCTTTCAAAGTGGTTCAGGAGATTGGTAAAGGACATAACCCTGAGTGGTACATCACCAATAGTGGTAAATATGTGATTTATGTGATTGGTGGATATTATATTTCAGATGATATCAACGGTCCATGGGAGCGCAAAGAATTTACATTTGATACGCGCGATAGGGGAATTATAGAAGGCTTATCCAACCTTACTTTTGCCAAAAGAGAAGATGGATCTTTTATTATGATTTGCCGTGGTGGAGGCGTATGGGTGAGTAAAGATGGTCTTTCGGCATGGAATCAGATTACTGATTCGAGAGTCTACCCTCCCGTTGACGGTCGCTTTGAAGATCCTTTGATCTGGAAAACCAACGTGCAATATCATCTGATAGTGAACGATTGGTTAGGACGTATTGCCTGGTATCTGCGATCGAAAGATGGTATTCATTGGAAAGTTGATTCGGGTGAAGCTTATTTGCCGGGTATTGCAAGTTATGCTGATGGAACCAAGGAAGACTGGTTCAAATACGAACGCATCAAAGTAATGCAGGACGAATATGGAAGAGCAGCGCAAGCCAATTTTGCAGTGATTGATACGCTAAAATATATGGATCTCCCCAATGATAATCACAGCTCCAAGCTTATCACGATTCCTTTATCGGTTGGCAAATTATTAACGGTTCAAAATAAAAAACCAATTACAACAAAAACAAAGGAAATCAAACTGTTGATTCAGACTGAAAAAGGATTTGATCCAAATACTGATATTGACCTTGAATCGGTGCGTTTTGGTGCTCCTGAAGTGATTGATATTGGCATGGGTTGTAAACTCAAAAATATTCAGCCACTTAACGATGGTGCCATCCTTACATTTGATGGTCAGGGCAATGGCTTTTCTGATGATAACTTTGCAGGAAAACTATTAGGTAAAGACAAACAAGGAAAGCTATTATTTGGATACAGCAAACTACCCGGTGTTGAAAACATAGAGGCTGCTTTATCGGCACGTAAACCAGTTTACAGCGATTCAGGTATGAGTATTGATATAGAAAATTTCGGACAGGTAAACTCAGCTAAAGCGTCTGTTAAAGTGTTTTTATCCAATAACAAAGAGATGATTGAAGTTGCAACAGGAACCATTCCAACATTAAAACCCTACGAACGAAAAACCATTGAGCTGAAAACAAAAAGCAAGCAAAAAGAAGATGATCAATTCAGATATCTTGTAATAATCAATAAGGATAAAAAGAATGAAGTGACATTTAATACAAAGTCCGCATTAGGTAGAACTGAGTAATTTACGCAATAACAATTCTCTTAATGATTATTTAAGCCAATTGACTTAACTTGTTTGGAAAGTAAAAATATGTTAGATAGATTTATACTGATTAATCAACAATAAACCTATCACTCATACAAAAAATGAACCCTGTTAAATTCTTCAATAAGCAGCAAAAGATTGCTATTCAAAACGCTATACATGAATCTGAATGCAAAACCAGTGGTGAGATAAGAGTTCATATTGAAAATCATTGTGAAACAGAATTAATTAACCGAGCAACGGAAGTGTTTCATGTACTTCAAATGCATGAAACGGAACGAAGAAACGGAGTGTTAATCTATCTTGCTTTAGATGATAAGAAAGTTGCCATAATAGGCGACCAGGGAATTAATGAAGTTACATCGGATGATTATTGGCAAAATGAAGTTGCTGATATTCTTAATCATTTTAAAAAAGGAGAGTTTGATATCGGAATAATTCAGGCCATACAAAAAATTGGCGATAAATTAATTGAATTCTTTCCTATTGAAAAAAACGACATAAACGAATTATCCGATGAAATTTCATTCTATAATAACTAAGTATATCCTTTCTTGTCTTTTATTATTTTCTATTGGTAATCTTTATGCCAATTCCATTTTTGACAGACCAACTCCTGACCATTTTATAAACGATTATGCCTATTTGCTTCAGGAAGATCAAATTGAATTGTTAGAAAAGAAAGTAAAGGAAATTGAGTATTCAGGTTCAATGCAAATTGCTATTGTAACAGTTAAAAATCTGGAAGGATTAAAACCTTCGGTGTTTACTCATAGGCTTGCCAATCAGTGGGGTGTTGGTCAGAAATACAAAGACAATGGCATTTTAATAATGATAAAACCCAAATATCCCAATGAAAAAGGTGAAGTATATATTGCGGTTGGCACAGGACTGGAAAATGTTGTTGCCAATAATGATGCTCAGCAAATAATCAACTCTGATCTATTACCTCACTTAAAGCAAAATGAATTCTATGAAGGTCTTGATAAGGCCATTGATTCAATTGCTTCTTACTCTAAAAAAAAGTAAAATCAAAGATTTTATTGAAAAACTCTTTCCCAAAGAAGTGATTTATATACTTGCTTTAATTCTGTTAATGCTTCCAACTTTTTATCTATTCTATGTTAAAAATCGCCAGGTTTCTGAGCAGTATTCACATTTCTATGTTAAAGAAGCCTATGATGAGAAAAATTTAATTGATCAGGTCGAGTTAATGGAGCAACGTTTCAATAAGAAATATTCTAAATTCAAGGCGTTAATCAAACGATATAACTCCATTTCGAAAGGCAATCTCTTCAAATACTCCGATAAGATCGATAACCAAATGTTTTGCTATTTATTAAATGGCCGTAGCAGGTACAAACTATTTTGGGAAATGATCGATCCGTTTTTTCTCATAATTCTTTCATATTTGCTGTTACTAGTGCTCTTAATAACAGGTGTTGGTTATATTTATTATGGTATAATTGGCATGCTAATAGCTTGCCTGGTTTCCTCTACGGTTGTTTATTTTATGATTAGCTTTTTAATTTCGTTTACAGAATCTCTTCAATTCTCACTAAGAAAAAACAAAAAGTATCTGGGAGGAGTAAACGTTTCTTTATTTGCATTAAATGCACTGTTAAAATTAGATATTAATAAATCATACGATTCTTCAACTGGCCTATACACCTATTCTCCACATATTGTTCTCTACGCCGCAGCTTCAGGAAGTGGTTTTGGCGGAGGCTTTGGCGGTTTTGGTGGTGGTTTCGGCGGGGGAGGTTTTAGTGGTGGTGGTGCAGGAGGTAGTTGGTAAAGAATAAATAATATGATTATCTTAATGCGATCTTATTATTTAAATAAAAAATCTAATGAAAAACCTAGCTATATTAATTGTTACGCTTTGCAGTTTTCAAATTGCTTATTGCCAACCCGATGAAGAAAATCATAATTCAAGAATTGAACATCAAGGCGGATTTGATTTAGGTCTAGGTGTCAATTCATTTCAAGGCGAGCATGATAATTATACAAAAGGTGCAATTGATTTGGGTTTTCTTTATGAATATAATGAGCGATTTATTATCGGGTTAGACTTTTCTTTTGCTCCGAAAGATCAACATGAAGACACAGGTATAGACGGAAGTAGGAGTACTCATGTTGAATGGGATGTTAGTGCGACTTGCATCGAAATGTACCTTGGCTATAAAGCTTTTAGACGTACATCTATTTTACTCGGAATGGGCACTTGTTATGTAACTGAATATGATGTTATGATGGGATATTCCAACCTTACTTCATACAAAAGTGGTAATCTAAACCTTTTTGCTCCAATGATAGGTGCAATGTATGAATTCCCAATAGCATTTAGTAATAGTTGGTATTTAAAATATGATATGGCAATAGGTGATTATGACCGTTTTTCAATAAGTGCTGGAATAAAATTTTAACCCACCTTTTAAACGCCAAACAATAAGAAAGGAAAGTATACCAAGTTTTTAATGTATTAGTCCATATAAAATTCATATTATATCCTACTTAAAAATACGTGCACACCTACATCTGTCCAAGGAAATAATTCTAACACTGCTATAAGTTACCTCAATAAATTTCAGTAATTTAGACAAAATCATATAACTGAATCCAATGAAATCAGCTGTTTTGTTTGTAATACTAAGTCTCTTAGTAAATCCCGTCGTTATGCTTGCTCAAAATAAAATCGGTCTATTCGATAATCATACAGATATCGGCATTGATAAAAACAAAGGGATTGCTCAATACAGAGCTGATAAACAGTTGTATATAATTGCTGGCTCTGGTGAAAACATGTGGTCAACAAACGATCATTTTCAATATTTATGGACCACCTTGCAAGGCGATTTTATCCTTCGTGCCGAAGTGAACTTTTTAGGAGATGGAGTTGATCCCCACCGCAAAACAGGTTGGTCGGTCCGCAATAACCTCAACAGTAATTCTGCACATGTAAGCGCTACTGTTCATGGCGACGGACTCACCTCGTTACAATACCGTCGGGCACCAGGAAATGACACTGAAGAAGTACAATCACCGGATGAGGCACCGGATGTTATTCAACTCGAACGACGAGGCAACCTGTTCATCATGTCAACGGCACGTTTTGGAGAAGAATTTACTACCGTTCAAATTGAAGAGCTGGAACTTGATAAAGAGGTTTATGTTGGCTTGTTTATGTGTTCACATAATACCGAAGTTATTGAAGCAGCTTCTTATCGTAATGTACGAATTATAAAGCCGGCTCCAGAAAACATTACAGCCTACAGTGAATACATCGGAAGTAACCTTGAGCTTTTGAATATTGAAACCGGTTTAAGACAGGTCCTTTACTATTCGGCTCACTCCATTCAGGCACCAAACTGGACTCCCGATGGTGAAAAACTGATTTATAATTCAAAAGGTTTGCTGTTTACTTATGATCTTGAAGATAATTTGATTGAACCATTGAATACTGGTTTTGCCAACAATAATAACAACGATCATGTATTGACCTTCGACGGTGAATTACTTGGCATCAGCCATCATAATAATGACGACGGATGGGCTTCCAGCATTTATTATCTGCCAGCGAAAGGCGATTCAGTTCCGGTAAAGGTGACGAAAGAAGGTGTTGGGGCTTCGTATCTGCACGGTTGGTCTCCAGATAAGAAATCCATGATTTTTACCGGTGATCGAAATGGTCAGTACGACATATACTCAGTGAACGTGAGAACAGGAAAGGAAAAACAATTAACCAATCAAAAAACACTGGATGATGGTTCAGAATTCAGCCCGGATGGTAAATATATCTTCTTTAATTCTTCCCGTACAGGTAAAATGAAACTTTGGCGAATGGACCCAGACGGCAAAAACAAGGTTCAACTGACACATGATGAATACAATGACTGGTTTCCTCATGTCAGTCCCGATATGAAATGGATTGTATTTATTTCCTTCCCAAAAGACATTGATCCCGGTGATCATCCATTTTACAAACATTGCCTGATCCGTTTAATGCCTTATGAAGGAGGCACTCCAAAAGTCATTGCATACATTTATGGAGGTCAGGGAACAATGAATGTGCCTTCGTGGTCGCCCGACAGTAAAAAAATAGCATTTGTAACAAATAGTCAATAAGATTGAAACGTTATTTCATAATCATAATTGATCATTATCAAAAGAAAAACAGTAATCAAAAATATCGACTAAATTTGCTAAATTAGTTGTGGTGCTTCAATAGGCTAAATATAGCAGAAACACTAATAACCTGTACACAAAATATATTCTGTATGAGACTCCTTCAGTTATTAAAATTAAAAACTGATGTACTTCATAATGAAAAATTGGATTATGAATACAAAATGGAGTTGCATCAATCCATATTAAGGTATAACAGGATTCTTATACCTTTTATGTATCTGGTATTTATCTTTTATATTATTGGAGATTTTTATATTTGGAATGTACCCCAATTTGCAGTACTAAGGCTTCCGGGAATCTTAACATGTACCTTAATTCTTATTGTTACCATATCGAAACTTAGAAACAATATTCAGTTGGTTGTTTCTATCAATAACATTCATTGTATAGGTCTGTTATTAATGGGATTTGGACTAGTTGTAGTGGGTCCGAACTACAATTTTAAAGGTATTATTTCTTGTATCTTATTTATAATTGCCTCACATTTCTTTATTAAAGGATACAGATCTATTTTATTGTTTGGTACAGTGGGTGCGATACTGGCAGTTGTCACCCTTATTTATTCAATGTTACGATTCGACACATATCACTTTGCCGAAGTTGCAGGTCTCGTGACTGTTTTTATTGGAATTATCATCTTAAGCATTTCCAATGAAAACAAACGATTTAACGAATTTTACTTACAAAGAAATTTAGTTATTGAGAAAGATAAAACCCAGAAACAGAATAAGCGACTTAATGAAATTAACCAACAATTAGACGTTGCTTTGAAGAGACTGGAAGAAACAGATCAATCAAAAAACAAGTTCTTTTCCATTATTGCTCACGATTTAAGAAGCCCGTTTTCCAGTGTTGTCAGCTTAATGGAAGAACTAAAGATAAACCTCAACGATTACAATAAGAAAGACATTGAGGCAAGAATAAATATTATCGAAGAAGCTACCGTATCAACGTTGGCATATCTCAACAACCTGCTATATTGGGCTTCATCACAAATGAATGGAATTAGAATAGAAAAGCAACCCACAAAACTTAAAGATATCGTTGAACAAAGCATATCTCCATATTTAAATGCTGCATATTTAAAAACCATCAATGTTAAACTTAATTTAGATGACAATATTATTGTTTTGGTTGATCAAAAAACCATTGGTGTTGTCATTTCAAACCTGTTTAGCAATGCTATTAAATACACTCCCAAAGGAGGATCTATTACAATCTCAGGTAAGGAAACCGATTCAACAGCCAGTTTAGCTATTGAGGATAATGGAATTGGAATGGATGAATCACTGATTGAACAACTGTTTAAGATCGATCAGAATACGAGTAGAATAGGAACTGATAATGAGAAAGGTTCTGGTTTAGGATTACTACTATCGTCTGATTTTATAAAATATAATGACGGATCCATAAGCATTAGAAGTAAAGAAAATGAAGGAAGTTGCTTTACTATCACATTGCCACTTACAAATAAATTGACAAACAAACAGATAAAGATTTAGACTGTGAAAGAAGAATCAAAACAATAGTGAATGACCATTGTTATTAAAGATTAACCCTATTGAATAAATAGGCTTTACCGCGATTACCACTTGTATTACATAGATGTAAAAGGTTATAATGATAACTCATAAGCACCTTAATCACCTGGCAATTTATTAATATGAACAACCTAAACCGTAAGAAATGTTGGAAAAAATCATTGATTTCAGCGTTAAAAACAAACTTATTGTCATCCTTTTTACCCTAACTGTTGTTGGCTTTGGCTTGTTTTCAGTACTAAAAATTCCTGTAGGGACGGTGCCTGATATTACCAATAATCAGGTTCAGATCATTACTACTTCCGGAAATCTTTCAACTCAGGAAATAGAGCAGTTTATTACAGCGCCTGTTGAAATGGAGATGGCGAACCTGCCGGGTGTTGAAGAGATACGTTCAGTATCCAAATTTGGTATTTCATTGGTTACGGTTGTATTTGAAGATAAATTAGGCACTTATCTGCCCCGCCAATTGATTGCCGAGAAAATTAAAGTAGCAGCAACCAACATACCCGAAGCATACGGAGCTCCTGATATGGGACCTATTTCAACCGGACTGGGAGAGATTTACCAATATATTCTGGATGTAAAACCCGGTTATGAAGATCGCTACTCTCCCATGGATCTGAGAACAATTCAGGACTGGATAGTAAAACGACGCTTGTCGGGAATTAACGGTGTTGTTGAAGTGAACAGCTGGGGTGGTTATCTTAAACAATATGAGGTAGCCATTAATCCATCATTGCTGAAAAGTATGGATCTCACCTTGATGGAAGTCTTCAATGCTCTCGAATCCAATAACAGCATTTCCGGAGGTGCTTACATCGAAAAAACCAATCAGAGTTACTTTATCCGTGGTGATGGACAGGTAAAATCCATACCTGACATTGAAAAAATTGTGATCGCCAATAAGGCTGGTCACCCTGTTCTGATTAAAGATGTTGCAAAAGTTCATTTTGGCTATGCCAACCGTTTTGGTGCCATCACAGCTAATGGTAAAGGAGAAACCATTCTGGGGCAGATAATGATGCTGAAGAATGCCGATTCAAAAGAAGTAATTAAAGCTGTACATGATCGTGTGGAAGAAATACAGGGCGGTTTACCCGAAGGTGTATTTATCAATCCAATTCTGGAACGTGGCGAATTAATCGGAAAGACTTCAACAACCGTGGCCGAAAACCTTATTCTGGGAGCCATCATTGTTCTATTCACTGTTATTCTTTTGTTGGGTAACTGGCGATCAGCGTTGGTGATTGCTTCCATGATTCCTCTGGCGCTTTTCTTCACCATTTCAATGATGTACATCTTTGGAATAGATGCCAACCTGATGAGCCTGGGAGCTCTTGACTTTGGTATCATCATTGATGGCGCAGTCATCATTGTGGAATACATAGCCCTGAAGATGAATCTTCTGGGCACCAATCTATCAAACAGTGATGAAAGACAAAAGCAAATGGATCAGATTGCCAATGAAGGTGCTTCCAAAATGATGAAATCAGCCATCTTTGGACAAATCATTATTCTGATTGTTTTTATTCCTATCCTGTCGCTTCAAGGTGTTGAAGGTAAGATGTTCCACCCAATGGCATTGGCCTTCTCATTTGCCATCATCGGAGCCATGATAATGGGATTAACCTGGTTACCGGTAGCATCATCATTATTTCTAAAACCGGTGGATGAGAACAAGAAAACGATTTCAAAACGTTTGATGAAAAGGCTACATATAGCCTATGAGCCTTCTATACTTTGGGCTTGCCGAAACAAAAAAATTGTACTGGGATTAGCGATTCTTTCATTGATTGCAACCGGGGTTATTTTTACCCGAATTGGCGGTGAGTTTGTACCTACTCTGGATGAAGGAGACTTTGTGATTCAACCCGTTTTGAAAACCGGTACATCTTTATCCAAAACAGTTGAAACCACCACCCGAATGGAGCAAATACTCATGAAAGAGTTTCCTGATGAAGTGGATCAGATTGTTTCACGTATTGGAGCCGCTGAAGTACCAACCGACCCCATGTCGATGGAAGAGGTGGATATGATTATCAAACTCAATCCAAAAAGTGATTGGGTTGCTGCAAGTGATAAAGAAGAACTGGCTGAGAAATTCAAAGAAGCGCTATCTATCATTCCCGGAATAGAATACGAATTTACCCAACCCATTGAAATGCGTTTTAATGAGCTTATTACCGGTGTTCGATCCGATATTGCAATTAAAATTTACGGTGAAGACCTGGATTATATCAACGAAAAAGCCAATGAAATAAAAAAACTGATTGCTGATGTACCTGGTGCAGGAGATATTATTCTCGAAAAAACCACAGGTCTGCCACAGATTAAGGTGGATTACAAACGGGATAAGATAGCCTATTACGGTGTCGACATTGCTACCCTTAATGCCTATTTATCAACGGCTTTTGGCGGTCAGATTTCAGGAGTTGTTTTCGAGGGTGAAAAACGCTTTGATATGGTGGTTCGACTGCAAGACCAAAGTCGTACCGATATAGCTGATATTCGTCGTTTGATGGTTCCTGTCTCATCGGGACATCAGATACCCCTCGCAGAGCTTGCCGACATTGAATACACCAAAGGTCCGGCCAAGATCTCGCGCGAGAATACGCGCCGACGTGTAGTTGTGGCTGTCAATGTGCGAAACCGCGATTTACAATCGGTGATTGAAGATATTCAGATTCTGATTGATCAGAATATTAAATTAACACCCGGCAATTACATCGAATACGGAGGACAGTTTGAAAACCTTCAAAATGCTACCAACCGTTTGATGCTGGCGGTTCCTGTATCACTCCTGCTGATTTTTATTTTCCTGCATTTTGCCTTCAAATCATTGAAAGATGCAATAATGATTTTTACGGCTATTCCATTAGCAACTGTAGGGGGAGTTTTCTTGCTATGGCTTCGGGGAATGCCTTTTAGTGTTTCGGCAGGTGTTGGTTTTATTGCCTTGTTTGGTATAGCCGTGTTAAACGGAATTGTTTTAATCGAACATCTGAAAGAGCTTCTGCATGAGAATGGTGGTAACATCAAAAATATTATTGTCAGAGGTACAAAAGACAGGTTGCGGCCTGTTTTATTAACCGCCGGAGCAGCCGCCATGGGTTTTCTGCCAATGGCTATCTCAACAGGTGCGGGTGCTGAAGTTCAGCGACCATTGGCAACTGTAGTTATTGGTGGACTTATCACCTCTACCCTTTTGACCCTGATTGCTCTTCCCCTTTTGTTCGAGATTTTTTATAATGTCGAAAGAATACAATTCTTCCCGTTTAAGGTGATACGTTCAAAAGGAACAGCTGTTCTTATTGGTTTAATGTTGCTGTCCTCCACTTCATTATCGGCACAAAAACAGGAATTGAAACTGGATCAGATTATTGAAATTGCCATCAATAACAACAAACAAGTCAAAGCTAGCGAGCTGGAAGTGGAAAAGGCCAACGTGATGAAGGGAACAGCCTTCTCGCCCGACAAAACAACCATAGCGTATAGCACCGATGAAAATAACATAGCCGAGAATGGTTATCCTCTAAAAGTCTGGGGTGTTGAGCAACGCATTGATTTTCCGGGATTGTATGTATCTCAAGGTAAAATGCGCAGGCTGGAAGTTGATATTGCCGAAACAGAAATGTCAATTCAGAAAAGCACACTTCAAAAAGAATTGTCGTTGCTTTATTACGAACTTCAGATGCTGCAAAGTCAATTGAATATTTACAGGCAACTCGATTCGGTTTTAATTAAACTGGAACAGTTCAATGAACGGCGATATGAAGTTAAGGATATCAGCCAATTGGATTTGCTGAATATCAAAGCAAAGAAAAACAGGGCAATGGTAACTGAGAATAACCTGAACTTATCCATCAATAATACATTGAAACGGTTAAAAGTGGTGATGAATTACAACGAAGATTTTACTATACCTGTAAGTTCAGAGTTGGTCGTTTCTACCATATCGGTTAGTGATTCTCTCCTGCTTTTTAAATGGTATGAGCTCCAAAATCAGCATGCTCAATCGTTGGTAAAAGTTGAAAAAAACAAGATGCTCCCCGATATCACGTTCAATTATTTTATTGGGTCAAATTCATATGAGAATGCTCAGAATTATCAGGGTTTTGAAGTAGGATTAGCTATCCCTTTATTCTTTGGAAATCATTCTGCCAATATAAAGGCAGCCAAACTAACAGAACAATCACAATCACTGAGATTCTCAAATCAAATGGACCTGATCAGAAATGAACTGGAGAAGATGAATGGAGAACAAAAAAGATATGCCACGCTGATTGATAATTACAATCAGGTTGAAAAGCCCTTAGCTGATGAAATGATGCGAACAGCTTTGAAGGCATACCAGCTGGGCGGTGTTAGTTTTTATGAATTATCCGCCAACCTCGAAGAAGCTATTAATATTCAAATGAACTTCTTCGAAAATGTATTTAACTATAACCGAATCAGTCTTGAAATGAAATATTACTCTAACTACTAATCATATGAAAGCAACAGCATATATCCTTCTTATTTCTCTTTTTATCAGCTCATGTAATCATACAAAAACAGAAGAGGAATCCACAGACAACAATCTGATTGAAATAAGTAAACAACAGTTCGAAGCGGAACAAATGGAGCTTGGGACCATTGCTCAAATTGCCTTTCCTGCTAAACTCTATTTTTCAGGTTATATCAAACCCAGTACCAATGGTTGGGCAAAGGTTGGACTGCCTGTTGAAGGTATTGTTCAGCAAATAAAGGTTAATGTTGGTCAGGAAGTTAAAAAAGGTGATCCTTTGTTTGTGATTGGTGGAAATCCATTTATCGATTTGCAAAAAGAATTTGCTGAATCGAGTGCCCGACTTAATCAATTAAAGGTCGATTTCAACCGGGTTAGTCTGTTATATAAAGAAAACATCGGAACAGAAAAAGAATTTGTTACAGCTCAAAGTGCCTATCAATCAGAACTGGCAATGAACAATGCGATAAAAATGAAGCTTGAAAACATTGGTCTGAATGTAGATCGAATCGCCAAAGGTTCATTGTATACATCCTATACGATTACCGCACCTATCAAAGGATTTATAACTGATATCAAAGCAGTGGTTGGAGAGTACACTGATCAACAGGAAGACCTGACTTCCATTGTTGATAACGAGCAGTTACGTTTGCAGCTCATTGTCTTCGAGAAAGATATTGCATCTGTTCATAAAGGACAAAAAGTTGAATTTCACGCCAGTGGAAACCTACAGGAAATTGCCTTTGCCAATCTTGATTTTGTTGGAAAAACAGTAGATCCGGATTCAAAATCTATTGAATGTTATGCAAGTATCGAGGCTGAATATCTCAATAAATACATCAACAACCAATATGTTGAAGGAGAAATTATTCTAAGCTCAGATACCGTTTCAGCACTGCCGGTCGATGCTGTTATTCAGGCAGATGATCAAAGCTACATTCTTTCCCTTGAGCAGGAAACGGATAGTAGTTATTTATTTCAAAAAATTCATTTACAAGAAGGTAGAATCACAAAAGATTATGTGGAGGTGATAGAAAATCCAAATGTTGATAAAATAATCATCAAGGGAGCTTATAATATTATGGTGGATTAATGTCAGAATTTACCGAATGATTGACAGTAAAAACACTTTCATAATCATCAATCAGTTATATTCATATGCTATTTTTGCCTGAACGCAAATTTCAAAACAACATAACTATAAAATCCACCTTGTGATGAAAAATACCCGGATAGCGAATGCATTTTTAATAGGATTGACACTTTTCGTATTTGGATGCGGTCAGACAGGCTCGTCAAAGAGTACAGAAGATGCCATGAAAGCATATTTACTTACTTATTTTAAAGACAATACACACAGTTTACATTTTGCCCTAAGCACCGATGGTTATACATTCACTGATATCAATAACGGGCAACCTGTTGTTGGAGGTGATACCATTGCTGATCAAAAAGGAATTCGCGACCCACATATAACCCGTGGCAAGGATGGAGCCTTTTACGTAGCTATGACTGATTTGCACATATTTGCAAAGGAAGCCGGATATCGCGACACTCAGTGGGAAAGACCACAGGAAGAGTATGACTGGGGGAACAATCGTGGTTTTGTTCTGATGAAATCATTCGATCTTATCAACTGGACACACAGTAATATACACCTTGATAAGGTATTTCCTGAATTAGAAGATGTTGGTTGTGCCTGGGCTCCGCAAACCATTTACGATGAAGCAACTGATAAAATGATGCTGTATTTTACGATGCGTATGGGTCACGGGCTAACCAAACTGTACTATGCCTATACCAACGACGATTTCACTGAAATTACAACGTTGCCTAAATTATTGTTTGATTATCCGAATCCGGAAGTACAGGTATTAGATGCCGATATTTGCCCAATGCCCGATGGAAGGTTCTGTATGACCTATGTGGCACAAGAAAGACCAATCGGAATAAAACACGCCTTTTCAAATAGCATAAACAGTGGTTATGTATACAGTGACGAATGGATTGATTTGGAACCAGGTTCATGCGAAGCACCCAATATGTGGAAACGTATTGGCGAAGATAAATGGGTTTTGATGTATGATATCTATAGCATTAATCCTCACAACTTTGGATTTTGCGAAACAACAGACTTCAACACTTTTAGCGATTCAGGTCACTTCAACGAAGGTGAAATGAAAACCACCAATTTTACTTCACCAAAACATGGAGCTGTCATACAGTTAACAAAAGAAGAAGCTGTGAAGCTGGCAACTCACTGGAAATTTGATATCAAATTCTGATACCTTAAATAAAAAAACTCCATCCCCAATACACATACGTTAATCACTTATAGGTATTGGGGATTTTTATGCCCGATCGGGATACAACCCGTTTCAGCCAGTAAAACTATTCAGAACCATATTAAATAAAACAGGGTTTTCCTTTGATTTCAAAATGATCTTACTTTTTAATTAAAAAAGTTGTAATTTGAGTAAGGTTGAAAGTGTACGGGAAAATATGCCTGATGATAAGTTTTTAAACAAAGTAAAAGCAATCATTCTTGATCATCTTGAAGATGATTCATTTGGGGTTGCCGACCTCGCTCATGCTATGGGTTTGAGTCGCTCTCAACTTTTCAGAAAACTAAAATCCATTTCCAATCATTCGGCCAATCAGATCATCAGAAACATACGACTCGAAGAAGCTTTAAAGCTGCTACAGGAAGATCGTTATACGGTTTCGGAGGTGGCTTTTAAAGTTGGATTCAGCAGCCCTTCATACTTTAATAAATGCTTCCACGATCATTATGGTTATGCCCCTGGTGAATATCAAAAAATAGTTCCTGAAAAAGAAGCATCAACAGAAAAACCGGTAAAAGGTAAAGTTAATAATGTACTTAAGATTGCATTACCTCTTGTTTTAATATTTATCGTTGTTCTGTTTCTATTTCTGATTCGTAAGAATAGCAATACATCTATTCAGGCAGCTTCATTATCAGACCGATCCATTGCAGTTATGCCGTTGTTGGATCTTTCGGAGAATGCTCAACGCGAGCACATTGCTGTTGGCCTTACCGATGCAATTATTCTGGAATTATCAAAAATTAAAAGTCTGCGGGTCATATCCAGAGGCTCAGCTATGATGTTTCAGGATTCTGTAATGCCCTACTCCAAAATTGCAGAACAGCTGGGCGTTAACCTTCTGCTGGAAGGCTCCATTGTTTACAATGGTGACAGTATGCGCGTTACAGTTCAGTTGATAGAACCATTTCCTAAGGAAAAACATTTATGAGCCAATAAATATGAAGAAAGTTCACTGAACATGATTCATCTTTCGAACGACATATCGAATGCCATTGCCAATGAAATGAAACTGGTTGTTGATGATTCAAAAAAAGCTCCGCAAATAAACCCAAGGGTTTACGATCTTTACCTGAAAGCACATCATTTATGGCTGACTCAAAAACCTCAATCAATCAGAGATGCCATCGAGTTTCTTGAGCAATCGATGACCATTGATTCGGGTTATGCTCCTGCCTACAGCTTATTGGCAGAATGTTATATCAGCCTGAATAAGTTTATTCGAAACAATGACGAGAAACTTAAAAACAGGCAAAACGGCAGAGCCGCCATTGACAAGGCGCTGGATAAAGCCATCGAAATAGACGGATCTTTAGCCGAAGCATACATCACTAAAGGTAATATTCTGGGTAAATTCGATTACAATTGGGAAGGCATGAAAGAAATGGTTGATAAGGGATTACGGTTAAACCCCAATAATTCAACCGGATACATAGCCTTACATTATTACTATTCGGTAAAAGGAGAATTGGATAAATGTATTGAAATGGCCAAAAAAGCTGAAGAGCTGGATCCTCTGAATCCCCGAACATTAAGTACGGTGGCAAATGCCTACGTATTAGCCGGAAGATATACTGAAGCCATTGAACAATACCAAAATGCCATTAAAATGTTCAGCGATTACGGATTTGCCTGGGATGGACTTGGATATGCCTATTATATGATGGGCGATACAGCCAAGGCCATTGAGGCATGGAGCGAATTGCACCGCATTATTGGCAACCCCGAACTGGTTAAATACTACCAAACCGAATCCTTTCATAACAGCATCCGTTTTTGGTTAGATAAAACCACATCCGGTGAAAAACTGTATTGTTCCAATCCTTCTATCATAGCAATGGTTCATCTTTTTGTTGGTGATCCTGAAGGAGCAATGGATTATATCGAATTTGCTTATCAATACAAACACCTCGACTTACCTTTTATCATTATCAAACCCAATTTCCAAAGTTTATACAGCCACCCCCGCTTTAACGAAATAGCTAAAGATATTGGAGTGAACCTCGCCAATTATAAGAAACGAAACATTTGATTTGCAAAGCACTATTTGTCTAATAGATGCAACAATTTTAACATGTATTGCAACATTATTCAACAGCTGCGAAACATTCTTGTGACGAACTTTGATCCATATCTTTTTAAATCAAAACGTCATGAAAAAATTCAATTATTTTGCCGCTATTTTTGTTCTCTTAATGCTATTCTTTGCCTGTGAAAAGAATGAAATTCAACCAATTCCCAATCAGGCTGAACTTAAATCAAACACCCTATTAACCGGTGTTGACGAATGGGGTTTTAACTATCAGGCCCAGTTATTCGATGGTTATCTTATCAATGCCATATTTGGGGATCCTGCCTTTGCTGAAATGGAACATTATAAAACAATGGTTTACAAGGGTGAAGGACCTGAATTTTGGGAACAAGTCATTAAAAAGTATGATTATTTCGGATTTTTGATGCTACCAGAACTACTCGACTGTAAATTAAAAATGAAATGGAACACCGATTTGCTGGGTAAAGATGGTATTTATCCAGAAACCTGGGTTAATTCCGACGCCTGGATAGTTTTCCATTATTCAATGAATACCAAAGATCAAAAATGGTCGCAGGTGCGTAAATTGGTCGCCCGAAACAGCAACTACGAATTGATAGACGGGTATTGGTATAACGAAGAAGGAAAAGAAGTTGGTAAAGAGTCGTATTACTGGCCCGACCTAATGATTATTCAGGTGATTAATACAGGAGATAATCCATTCGTACCAATGGCAATGCCCGATGATTACATCAATCCAAATGGTTCGGGTGTTGGCAAATATAAGATGAAGTAAATATACTTCTACAAAATCTCCCGTTGGTCAATGGGAGATTTTTTTTACTTTTATTCGAAAGAATAATCCAATCGAGATGTCTGAATTCATTATCCGGGATGCAAATCCAAACGATATTCCTGTAATCAAAACAATATGTGACGATGAATTTGGCAATGGATATTTTAATTCTTTTAGCGAATATCTTTTTGTCAATCACTCAATTCTGAGGGTTGCCACTCAACAAAATACAATCGCAGGCTTTTATTTTTCATATGCTGATCAAGAAAATGATTCAAAAACAGGCATCATTAAAACATTGGCTATTCATAAACATTTCCGCCAAAAAGGCTTAGGGACTAATATATTTGGAGATGCCTGTATTCAACTGAAGCAATTGAAAGTACAAACAATTAAAACAATCATCTGGAAACACAATGATGATCAGGCAATCAAAAATATCTTAGATCAATTAGATTTTAAATTGGAATATGAAATTGCTGACTATTGGAAAGAAGAGAGCATTTTAAAAGGGTATGACTGTCCCGTTTGCGGAAATCCTTGCAAGTGTTCGGCCAGTATCTATTCGAAATCAATCTGAATTTTTATAGTTTTTATAAAAACCAAACAAGGCATTTTTCAGATGCCCTGTTCCTGTTAAAGTAAACAAACTTAATCGTGTTCACCTGTGTGATGCTGATGCTTTTTCAGATAGAAAAAGGCAAAGAATATACCAAAAAGTACAAGGCCTGTGAAAATATAAAATGCTGTCATTGTCTCATTTTTAAAGTAAAATGCAACATCTGTTGAAACAAGTATCATCGCAATTGTCTTAAGCAAGTTTAGACTGATTCACAAACGATACACCAGATCAAACAACCCAACCATTGCCGTTACAATGACTCATACAATCAAATAACTTCTCAACTACAAAGATAGTAACAGAGCATAGGAAAGTAAACAGATTGAAGCGACAAGTTGATGTGTGTTCAGCCTTGTAATATTTAATTATTTCCAGCTTCTCCTAATCGTTAAATAGGTAATGTATGAAACCGCAACCAACCAAGCAACAGCCCATACAAACTGAGGCAAAAAAGGGAGCAACTTTGTAAACTGAGCTAAATCGGATGAAGGTCCACCGTTAAAATCCAGGAAAATGTAAAACAATGTGGTGGCTCCAATAGCCAGTAAAGTGTATACCTGAATTGTTTTGGAAGCCTTCGACAACCAGAAGAAAAGTGCTGCAAACACCAACAATAAAACGGTTGATCCAATGCTGTTAAACCACACAATTGCGCTGAATGTCAAAACAGCCATTATCAAATACAAAACCCATTTAATATACTTCTCTTTATACAAAGCGACAAACAATATCAGATTACCCCAAAGTGCACTTCCAATGTATCCGCCCGGTATAACCAGTATAGCCCAACCTCCGGCAACCATTGCGTAACCCGAGCCATCATTATTTATTTGTATTCCATGAACACTTCCTCCTGTAATCAGCGCAAACAAGGCATGACCTGTTTCATGAAAAATAGTAACCAGCAATGTAATGGGATAAAGCATCAGACTTCCGTATGGAACAAACCTGATAAGCACCCAATAAAGAATGATGGAAAGCAGAATGAAAAGCAGTTTTTTATTCATGTCAGTTAGGTATTCGCGCAGCTGAAAATACTACTTCCTCAATAAATGATTAATGATCTTACCTAAGTCTTCTTTGAGTCGAATAAGTTCTTCAACTCCCATAGGTCCTTCTAATAACTGGGATGCCAGCCTCTCAGGAATCAATACTGCTTTTTCTTTTAACTCGTTTCCTATTTCTGTAAGTTTCACGATTACTTTACGCTCATCTTCCTTTGACCTTTCACGATTAACCAATCCCTGAGTCTCCATTCGCTTTAACAAGGGAGTAATGGTATTGGTATTTAATATCAGCTTCTTGGCAATATCATTAACAGGCATTTCATCCTTTTCCCATAAAATCATTAACACCAGGTATTGAGGATAGGTTATTTCCAACTCATCCAGGTAGGGTTGATATTCCCGTGTTATCAATCGCGACGCTGCATAAACAGGGAAACAAAGTTGATTTTCGAGTTTTAACTGATCGTATTTCATAATTATATCGCAGGAGACTAAATCACAAAGTTGCAATTTTTTTAGCCTCCTGCCTATTCATTTTCATTAATTAAGAATGTCATCCAGATATTTCTCAATCTTTTCCGGCTTTGTTGTGGGAGCAAATCGCTTTAAAGGCTTACCATTTTTATCAACTAAAAACTTTGTAAAATTCCATTTGATCTTGTTGCCAAATGTTCCTTTCAATTCACTTTTCAGATATTTATAAAGCGGATGAGCATCATCTCCATTAACATCTATTTTTGAGAACATTGGAAAGGTAACTCCATAGTTAATCATGCATCCTTCCGAAATAGATTTTTCATCACCCGGCTCTTGGTTTGCAAACTGATTACAAGGAAAACCTAAAATTACCAGACCTTTATCCTTGTACTTCTTATACATGCTCTCCAATCCTTCGAACTGAGGTGTTAAGCCACATTTACTGGCAGTGTTCACCACTAAAACTGTTTTCCCTTTATATTCTTCCATAGAAACGGGTTTGCCTTGCAAACTCTTCGCTTCAAAATGATAAAACTGACTCATATTTAATTTTTTTGGCTGATAGCTATTAGTCATATGCTACCATTTGTTGTGTAAAAACTATGATTACTGGCTTGCAACTATTGCCTGTTCTTATTAAACATTGCACAAAACACTCCGGTTGACCATAAAGCCCAGATAATTAATACTGGCTGAAAAAACAGACGAATAAATCGCGCACGGTCTGTATCCAATCCAAAGGCATCAATCTGATTAATGTACTGAGAAATATTTCCAGGGAAAATCAGCACATAAAATACACCTAGTGCTAAACCGGCTATGATTTTATATTTACCCGAGAAGATCATCGATAACCCAAGAATAATTTCTACTATACCTGAAGCCAATACCACAAAATCAGTATTTAAAGGTAACCAGGTTGGAACCTGTGCCACAAATTCACTTCTCAACCATAAAAGATGGCCCGTACCGGCATATACCATAAATGATCCAAGCAAAATTCTGAAAACGTTTTGCCAATTATTTGTCTTTATGCAAGTTGAATTGATAAGTTGATTTTTCATTAATTCTAAAGTTTAATTTATATCGTTCGCGATACAAATATAATCTGATATTTTATATCGCGTGCGATATTATATGTACTTTAACATCATTTAACTTTAACAATGTCTATGCAAAAGCATCTTTCGGTTGGCTTTAATTTTATGATTGACATCTAATTATTACCGATAATTATTATTTTAGATAAATTTTTAGACTTAACCAGAATGTTCAAACAATCCATGCTGGGTTACATTATCATCGCTTTGATGATATTAACCGCCAACTCATGTCAATCCGACAAAGAAAAAAGTACTGTTAAAGAGGTTGTATACAACGAAAAAGTAAGTGCATTCACTTCCGGAATTATTTCCAATGAAGGTGTTATACAAATTCAGTTTTCATCCAAAATTGATGGAATTGAAGGCGGGCAGGAAGCCGATTCCAAATTAGTGACTTTTAAACCTGCCATCAAAGGTAAATTAGAGTGGCTTGACAGCTACACCTTACAATTTGTTCCCGAGAACAGACTTCCTTCAGGAACTGAATATGGAGTGAAGGTCAATCTGCCAAAATTGTTTGAAGAAGAAAAAGATGATTTCGAATTTTCATTTGCAACCATCAAGCAAAATTATCGATTGGTTTCAACCGGATTAGAGCCTTTAAGTGCCGAAGAACTGGAGAAAAATACCTTTAAAGGTAAAATTACACTTGCAGATAATGCTGATAATGCTGAAGTCGAAAAAATACTTAAAGCTAGCCAGGATGGTAAAGAACTGGAAATAGAGTGGTCTCATGTTGCCAGTGAAAAATCTCATCAGTTTACAATCAAAAATGTTATTCGCAAACAACAGCAGGGATTACTTATTCTTGCCATGGATGGATCTTCTATTAATGTTGATAAACAATCAAAAGAAGAAATAGATATTCCTTCACTGAATGATTTTAAAGTTATCTCTACCAAGGTAATGATGCATCCTGAACAACACATTGTTGTTATGTTTTCCGACCCTTTGGATAGTAAGCAAAACGTATCCGGACTGGTAAGTTTAGGAAATGTTGCAGATTTAAAATATGAAATCGATAACAATCGCTTAAAGGTATACCCACCTTATCGATTATCCGGTAAAAAAGAAGTCGTTGTTCATCCAGGAATAAAAAATAGCCTCTCCTATCCTCTTAGTGAAGAATCGAGATATGAGTTATTGTTTGAAACTCCCAAACCTAATATCAGTTTGATCGGAAACGGGAATATCTTACCCAATTCTGATGGTTTAATATTTCCTTTTAAAGCAGTTAGTCTTAAAGCGGTTGAAGTTCGTATTATCAAGATTTATGAATCCAACGTAGCTCATTTTTTGCAGGTTAACGACTTAAGTGGAAATAATCAGTTAAAAAGAGCTGGCCGTTTAATTCTCAAAAAAACCATCCGCCTGGATAAAGACCGTTCATTGAATTTAGCTGAATGGAATATCTTTTCACTTAACCTGACAGATTTAATTCAGACTGAACCGGGTGCAATTTACCGGATTGAACTGAATATGAAAAAGAAACACAGTTTCTATCCGTGTAGCGAAGGTGAGAATGAACAAGAAACGGTTATCAAGGAAGAAGAAAACGAAATTACAGAGGCTGATAAGGCCTATTGGGATAGCCCGGACAGCTACTACAGTTCTTACTGGGATGATTACGAAGATTACGACTATAACTGGAGGGATCGTGAAGACCCTTGTACCGATTCGTATTACAGTAATAAATTAATTGCCAAAAATATACTGGCATCTAATATTGGTGTAATTGCCAAAAAAGGAAACAGTAAAGAAATTGTTATTGCTGTTACAGACCTGAGAACTGCGCAGCCTATTGCCAATGCTGATGTTGAAATACTCAACTACCAAAGTAAGGTAATGGGTTTGTTAAAAACAGATGCCAATGGCCTTGCAAAAATCCAAATTGAAAATCAGCCTTTCCTGGTTGTTGTCAAAAGTAACGATCAACGAGGCTATCTGAAGCTTGTGGAAGGTAATTCACTTTCATACAGCCGCTTTGACATTAACGGTCAGCATGTTCAAAAAGGGATGAAAGGCTTTATCTATGGAGAGCGCGGAGTTTGGCGACCGGGCGATACTTTGTTTGTATCCTTCATTCTGCAAAATAAAGGTGAGGCTCTTCCTGCAGAACACCCTATTGTTTTTGAACTGTTAAATCCTCATGGACAAATCATAAATAAGCAGGTTAGCAATCTTCAGAACCGCACATTATTTTCATTTAAAACTGCCACACCGGATGATGCTCCAACAGGCTACTGGACGGCAAGAATAAATGTTGGTGGCAGTAAGTTTGAGAAAGGACTAAGAATAGAAACAGTTAAGCCTAACCGCCTGAAAATAAAGCTTGACTTTGGGAAAGAACGCTTAAGCCCGGGTGAAGCAATGAATACCGAAATGGAAGTAAACTGGCTTCATGGCGCAGTAGCCCGCAACCTTAAAGCTGATGTTTCGGTTACTTTGAATCAAACTCGTACCCAGTTTAAAACATATCAGGATTATGTCTTTGACGATCCTGCTCGATCATTCGAATCAGAAGAATATACTGTTTTTGACAGTGAACTGGATGCCAGTGGTAAAGCTCTTATTGATGCATCCATTGATGTGAAAGATGCAGCACCTGGAATGTTAAAGGCTTCCTTTATGACCCGTGTATTTGAGAAAAGTGGTGATTTCAGTGTGGATCGATTTACCATACCTTATGCACCTTATCCAGTATTTGTAGGTATCAAAACACCAAAAGGTGATAAGCGAAACATGCTTTTAACCGATACTGCTCATATTATACGAGTTGCAACACTGGATGCCGATGGTAAACCGGTAAGTGTAAAGAATTTGTCGTACTATGTTTACAAGGTTAGCTGGCGCTGGTGGTGGGAATCATCACAGGATAATCTGGCAAAATACATCGGATCACGTCATCAGAATATAATATCAAGTGGTAAAGTAAGCACCGTTAACGGTGATGGTCAATTTACCTTCAAAATTAAGTATCCCGAATGGGGCCGTTATCTTATCAGAGTGGTTGACGATAAAAATGGTCATGCTACCGGTAAAACAGTCTATGTCGACTGGCCCGGATGGGCCGGCAAACGCCAGAATAAAGACGCCTCTTCGGCTGCCATGCTAAGCTTTTCATCCGACAAACAGAAATACAATGTTGGAGAACAAGCTACGATTACTTTCCCATCCTCAGCAGCCGGCAGAGCTCTGGTATGCATCGAGAACGGAAATTCAGTGATGAAAAGCTGGTGGGTTGATCCACAGGAAGGAAGCACCTCCTTCAGTTTCGACGTTACTGAAGAGATGACTCCTAACGCATATGTTTCAATTACCTTGTTGCAACCTCACTCACAATCAGTCAATAACCTGCCTATCAGATTATATGGTGTTATTCCATTGATGGCTGAAGATCCACGTACACACTTAAGTCCAGTGATTGATATGCCGGATGAGTTACGTCCTGAGCAAAAAGTGACTATCAAAGTAAGCGAGCAAAACGGACAAGCTATGAGCTACACACTGGCCATGGTTGAAGATGGTTTATTGGATTTGACCCGTTTTAAAACACCACAACCCTGGGATTATTTCTTTGCCAAGGAAGCTCTGGGAGTTAAATCCTGGGATTTATACGATCAGGTTATTGGAGCATACGGAGGTCATATCGAACAAATGTTCAGTCTGGGTGGAGATGATGATATGTCGGCTAAAAAAGGCGGCAATAAGGCTAACCGCTTTAAGCCGGTTGTTAAGTTCTTTGGCCCTTATTCCCTTAAACCGGGTAATACCGAAGAGCATACATTTATGATGCCCCGTTATATTGGTTCTGTTCGCACTATGGTGATTGCTTCAACAGAAAATGCATATGGTGATGCTGAAAAAACAACACCTGTTCGGAATCCATTGATGGTTCTTGCCACTCTTCCTCGTGTACTGGGCCCTGACGAAGAAGTTGACCTTCCGGTAACAGTATTTGCCATGAAGGAGGGTATCAAAACGGTTAAAGTAAAAGTTGAATCTAATGATTTACTTACCGTTATTGGCGAAAATTCTCAAACCATCAATTTTAATCAGATAGGAGAGGAAATAGCTATCTTTAAAGTGAAAGTTAAACCAACCATTGGCGTTGGTAAAGTAAAGGTAATGGCCAGTGCATCCGGCGAAGAAGCTATGGATGAAATTGAACTGGAGGTTCGTAATCCAAACCCTCGAATCACAACGGTTTCTAAAGTTCAGATTGAAAAAGGTCAGTCTCAAAAACTGGAATTTACCTTACCAGGAATAAAAGGCACTAACCATGCTTCACTTGAGGTATCTTCTATCCCTCCAATCGATTTTGGACGACGATTGAAATACCTTGTATCTTATCCTCATGGATGTGTTGAACAGACAACTTCAGGTGCTTTCCCTCAGTTATTCCTGAGCGATTTAATTGAGAGCGGAGATCAGTTTGAAGAAATAACAGCCCGAAATATTCGTGGTGGTATCAATCGACTGGCAGGTTTTGTCCGTCCTGACGGTGGTCTAAGCTATTGGCCGGGTAGTAATGAATCAAACGACTGGGGCACAACCTATGCAGGTCACTTCCTGCTTGAAGCAGAAAAGAAAGGTTATCAGCTCCCGGTTGGATTTAAAAACAAATGGATCAAGTATCAACGTACACAGGCACGCCAATGGAGTCCTAACAAACTATATCGCGGACGAGATCTGGCACAGGCTTATCGTTTATATACCCTTGCATTAGCTGGCGAACCTGAGTTAAGTGCCATGAACCGTATGCGCAATCAAAGCTATTTAAGTCTGCAGGCACGTTGGAGACTTGCTGCAGCCTATGCTTTAGCGGGTCATAAAAATGTTGCAAACGAACTGGTGAATAATGCATCAATGGATGATTTTACCGAGTACGACCGTTACTACAGCTATGGATCTAACGAACGTGATATGGCTATGGTAATTGAAACATTGGTTTTACTCGATCGTCAGTCAGATGCAGCGGATTTGGTAATGAAATTATCAAAAGCCTTATCAAGTCAGCAATGGATGAGTACTCAAACAACAGCCTATTCCTTATTGGCAATCAGTAAATATGCCGGTTTATCAGGCGTAAGCAAAAACATCAGTTTTGAATGGGAAGGAGCAAATCAAAAAGGAGCCAAAGTTGAATCTGAGCTTTCTATCTATCAGACAGAGCTAAACACAAGCAACCTGAAAGGAGAAATCAATATTAAAAATAAGTCGCAAGGTGTATTATTTGCAAGAGTAATAATGGATGGTATTCCTGCAGCAGGAGATAGCACATCCTTGTCGTCTAATTTACAAATTAACGTGGTTTATAAAGATCTTTCGGGTAATGCCGTTGATGTTACAAGACTGGAACAGGGCACTGACTTTATTGCTGAAGTGAGTGTGAAGAATCCGGGTACTAAAGGTAATATTGAGAATCTGGCTTTAACTCAGATATTTCCATCCGGATGGGAAATTCGTAACACACGAATGGAAGATATCAAGAGCGCTCACGAAGCTGACATTCCTGATTACCGTGATTATCGTGATGACAGAGTTTATTCGTATTTTAACCTGATGAAAGGCTATTCGAAGAAATTTGTTATTATCTTAAATGCCGGATATACAGGTAAATATTATTTACCTGCTGTTAGCTGTGAAGCCATGTACGATAATACTGTTGCAGCACGAAAACCCGGAAAATGGGTTGAAGTGGTTAATGCAGGTGAATGATGAAGAAAAAACCTTAAACTTAACTTGATGTGAAGCAAATCAAAGAGAATAATTTTGACTGCGGATACAAAAATAGAATGTATCAAAATAAAATAAATCACTGTAAATCATTGATATTGTTTATTTTGCTTACAACTGCCCTAATTTGGATTGTATTGTTAGTATAACAAAAGGCAGCTTAATGCTGCCTTTTTCTTTATTGCTTAATCACTTTGTATGATCTATCTCCTTTTTTCGTTGAAACTTTTATCATGTAGAGTCCCTTATTCAATTCGCAGCAACTTATCAGATTAATGCCAGAAAATACTGGTCTTTCGAGCAACCTAGCTCCACCCATACTATATAAACTCATTTTGCCAGCTACATCAGACTTAATAAATAAATTGCAGTTGAATACGGTTGGGTAGATAACTACATTTTCAATCGACAAATGATCCAAATTGGTTGAATAATAAAAAAATCTCTCCCTAATATCATTAACATACACCAATGCCTCATCATCCCAGTCTTGATAGGTCTTACTCAATATCTTTGAACTTCCTCCATCATAACTATAAATCCATTTCTCTCCTTCTTTTTGTATCCAATCTCCGTCACCACTTTTAGTTTCTGTTTTGGTTTCTGTTGTATTTCCAAAACCATCAAACATTTCTGATTCCTTTGTGGCTCTGGATAATACACCGTAGCTGTATGATTCTGTAATATTGTATTTTAATAAATTGGTTTGATAGTCCATGGTGTAATAATACTTCAACCAGGTTGACTGACTCCATATCTCATCCAATTCACTTTCATAATCCTGCATCTGTAACCATGTCCATCTGAAATCATTGTTCCACCCTTCATTGTAAGTCTGATAGGTCTCAATTGTAGTTGGTGGTGTGCCACCTCCATCGCCATCGGGATAGGTAGCCACTAATCGTTCGATGTCTTCGTAATAAGAATCGTTTTCGGGTTCTTCGTGGGGGAATGCAGGTCCATTATAGGTTTGATAGGTATAAGATTCAACATAACTACTTTGAACATGTCCTTCAGGATTCCAAAAATACCAACTAACATCAACGTATCTGCCAGTAAGATTAAAACGGGAACCATCAAAATAATACTCGAAGCCTCCATTTAACAGGTTAAAATCATTATACGTCCAATCATACTTCCAACTTGCAATCCATTCACCATTGTATCTGTCATATTCTGTTTGTTCTGTTAATAATCCATCAACATATACATATTCTGTTTTGTAACCATATATCTCGATCCAACCATCTGGAAAATCGTAGTAATAACTGATTTCACCAGTAAGATTACCGTATGCATCATAAAACCGTTCAACCCAACTACCATCCGACAAAACCCAATCTGTGCCATCCCAATAATAAATACACTTCTGGCATAAAACTCCATAATCATCATAGGTATATGAATACTTATAATCATTAACCCAATCAGTTTCGACAAACGATTCTTTTATCTTATCCAATAGTTTATTATCATCTCCATAGGTATAAGTTATCCTCTCATATTCTGATTCTGAAATCCAAAGAAATCCATATTCATTATAAGTGTAATTGGTTGTTACTGGACCTCCCCAAGTATTGCCGTCCCAGCAATCTGTAATCACATATAAGGGCTGATAAACCTCAGTGGCGGTTTTTAAGAAAATAGAAGTTTGAGGCTTTTTGTGTGAATTTTTTTTCGAAAGAGGCTTTTCTGCGAAGGTAACTGCCATAAAGGCCAGCCCGAAAAACAGAAGAACAGACCGTTTCATGGGTAAAAGTTTAGTCAATAAATACATTAAATCCAGGATATTACATCAAAATATAAGGCATTTATCAGACAAAAGACAGATTTGAGTAATTTTTTTGATAAATAATTTTCATTACTCAAAAAAAAAAGAGCTGCCATTGCTGACAGCTCTTTAGCATTTATTGTTTTATGACTTTTTGAACATTTTGTCCCTGACTCGTAACTACTTTAATAATATATATTCCACTTTCTAATTTTGCTCCATCAATAGAATTTACACCGGAGTTAATCGGCTTTTCAATAACTTTGGCTCCTGCTAAATTATATACCATAACTTTTCCTGAGTAAGCCGACTGTACAGCTACATTGTTTTTAAATGCAGTAGGATAAATTTTGATTCCTTCTTTGGCTAATAAATCAAGGTTTGTAGCAGTATAATCATATACTTCGCGCATATAATTCACATACATTTCTGTATCTCCATCCCAACTCTGATAAATCTTTTCTAATACTTTGGGAGTAGCACCTTCGTAGGTAATAATAGTTTTACTACCATAAATCTGCACCCAGCCGGTACCGTCATTTGTTTTATTAAAACTCTCAATTTCTGCACCAAAAGCATCAAATATTGTTTCGTCATGAGATCCACTTAGAATATTTCCAGAGCCATCATATGAAGCATAAAAATAACGCCAATAAGTTGAATTATCGCGGTATTCACTGGTAACATACCAATTACCAGCAATATACTCTTCTTCCATGTAATTGTCATAATTACCATCATATCTTGTTTCGCGTGACACATAATCCCAACTACTTCCGTTCCATTCGGAATAAGTACTGGTGAACACAGGTGGAGTTCCGGTACCTGTATAGCCATGCATATCGCCTTCTTCCTTTTCAGCATTGACAAAAACACCTCCGTCTGCATCCCATACTTGAAGTATTACCGATTCGATATAACTATCTTGAGTAAAACCATCAGGGTTCCAGATAGCCCATACCACACTTGTATATCTGCCTAGAAGTGTTTCAATCTCTCCGTCAACTTCGTAGACATTGGCTTCTATTAATACATCCTGAGCATCGTACATATAAACAAATTTCATTGACATAGAACTACCTCCTTCTAATTCAATACTATATTCCACTCTTCCCTGGGCGTCATAATAGTAATCAGAGGAATATTCAAGAACCCATGCACCACCTACCCTATCGTAATATTTCTCGCTAATTAATCGGTCTTGCACATCTCTAACATATTCGTCTTTCCATCCCCAGTCTTCCTCCCAGGTCATCGTGCCTGAATTGTAATGCGAAGAGATGACTGATATTTGTTCACCATTCTCGTATTCATAAACATTTCGGTAACCCCACTCTAAAACCCAATCACTTCCACTCCAACTATACCATCCATTCTCCGTCTCATTACCTTCAGAATCATAGGTATATCTTTCTTCATTGGAGTTAATCCACATAGAGCCATCCCAATATTGGGTTTTAACACTTGTAACCTGCCCACTAACGTCATAGGCATAAATCATTTTATTATAATCATTAAAACTGGTCTCAAGCAGACCTTCCGCATTATAAGTGAAAGTATAAACCGAAGGGTCGAACCAATCAGTCCCACTCCAGTTATAGGTAGTCATTCCCATTGGATTCTCGGTAGCAACTGCTGCCTTCAGAGTTGTTGCCACTTTAAATTTTGCATGATGGCGTTTTTCTTTTTTAAATGGATTTTCTGCAACGGAAGCAACCGTAAATACCACTAAAAAGTACAAAGTAAATGTTGTTTTCATTCCCTATTATTTTAGTTAATAACCTAAAAGAATTAAGATGGTTGTTTTATAATATAATAAATTTTCGAAATAAAAGACAGGGTTATCCTTTACTATTTGATGAATAATCTTGATTTAACATTTACTGGCTTAATTGTAAAGAGTTGAGCTGAAAGTTCGGAGATAATCAAAAATCAACTATTTTTGCATTTTTGCTAAAAAACACAATACAGACATATGGCTCAAGAAGACGTTTTTAAGAAACTGGTTGCACATTGTAAAGAATATGGATTTGTTTTTCAATCCAGTGAAGTGTATGATGGATTAGGTGCGGTATATGATTACGGCCAGAACGGTGTTGAATTAAAGAATAACATCAAAAAATACTGGTGGGACTCAATGGTACTTTTACACGAGAATGTAGTAGGTATTGATGCTGCCATTTTTATGCACCCTACAACCTGGAAAGCTTCAGGACACGTGGATGCATTCAACGATCCTTTGATTGACAATAAAGACAGTAAAAAACGTTATCGCGCTGATGTTTTAATTGAAGATCTGATTCAGAAATTTGAAGAAAAAATCAATAAAGAAGTTGAGAAAGCAAAAAAACGCTTCGGCGATTCTTTTGATGAGAAACAATTTCTTGAAACAAATCCACGGGTTTTAGCTAACCAGGAAAAGATTAATACCGTTCATGGTCGTTTTGCCAAGGCTTTAAACGATAATGACCTGGAAGAACTTCGTCAGATTATTATTGATTATGAAATTGCCTGTCCTATCTCAGGTACAAAAAACTGGACTGATGTGCGTCAGTTTAACCTGATGTTCTCAACTGAGATGGGTTCAACGGCAGATGGAGCTCAAAAAATATATTTACGTCCTGAAACGGCTCAGGGTATTTTTGTAAACTACCTAAACGTACAGAAAACAGGACGTATGAAGTTACCATTTGGTATTGCTCAAATTGGTAAAGCTTTCCGTAACGAGATCGTTGCCCGTCAGTTCATCTTCCGCATGCGCGAATTCGAACAAATGGAAATGCAATTCTTTGTTCGTCCGGGTGAAGAAATGAAATGGTTCGAATTCTGGAAAGACTTTCGTATGAAGTGGCACAAATCATTGGGAATGGGCGATGAAAAATATCGTTTCCACGATCACGATAAGCTGGCTCACTATGCTAATGCTGCTACTGATGTTGAGTTTAAAATGCCTTTCGGGTTTAAAGAAGTGGAAGGTATTCACTCTCGTACCGACTTTGATTTATCGCAACACCAGGAGTATTCTGGTAAAAAGATTCAATATTTCGATCCTGAATTAAATAAGAGCTATGTACCTTATGTGGTTGAGACTTCGATTGGTGTTGACCGTATGTTCCTGAGTATTATGGCGGGTGCATACAACGAAGAAGAAGTGGAAGGAAAAGATGGTAAAAAAGAAACCCGTGTGGTTCTTAATCTTCCTCCTGTTTTGGCTCCGGTTAAATTAGCCGTAATGCCATTGGTGAAGAAAGATGGTCTGCCAGAAAAAGCGCGTGCAATCATTGATGATCTGAAATTTGATTTCAACTGCCAGTACGATGAAAAAGACAGTATCGGTAAGCGTTACCGCCGTCAGGATGCCATTGGTACTCCTTACTGTGTGACTGTAGATCACCAATCACTGGAAGACGATACTGTTACCATCCGTTACCGCGATACAATGGAACAGGAACGTGTTAAAATATCAGAACTTCGAGGTATAATTGCCGAAAAAGTAAGCATGAAAGAACTATTCAAGAAACTTGCATAAGTTCTGATTTCTAAAAGTAAATACACCTTTTAGCATATAACTAACCCGCTGATATAGATTAGCGGGTTTTTGTTTTCGATCAACTGAAATACCTATACTCTTTTTGTTTACAATTAGTATGTGTATTTTCACGTCAAATAAAAAATAAAATCATGATTGACAGAATAAAAGCCCTACTACCCTACTTAGGTGCCATTCTTATTTTCATTGTTCTTAGCGTATCTTATTTTACCCCCGTACTGGAAGGTAAAAAATTACCTCAACTCGATAACTCTCATGCCATTGGCATGTCGAAAGAACTGGTTGATTTTGAAAAGCAAAGCGGAGAAAAATCAATGTGGACCAATTCCATGTTTGGTGGAATGCCAGCTTATCAGATCAGAGGCGATTCTTCAAAAAATCTTTTTAGTTACCTGAATCGTTTCACGCGATTAAACCTGCCTTACGAAACAGTTGCTATTGTATTTCTGTATATGCTGGGCTTTTATCTTTTATTGTTAAGCCTTCGTATTGATAACTGGCTGAGCGTTGTAGGTGCCATTGCTTTTGCTTTTGGGTCATATAACCTCATCATAATTATTGCCGGACATATCACCAAAACATATGCCATCGCCCTGATGGCGCCAGTGGTTGCGGGTATTTTATATGCCTATAACCGTAATAAATGGCTGGGTGGTTTAATTACTACGGTAGCTCTCGGTATGGAAATAGCCTACAATCATGTGCAGATAACGTACTATCTTGCTTTAATGGTGCTGGTCATCATAATAGCAAAGCTAATTTATGCCATCAGAGAAAAAGCCCTGAAAGCATTTACTCAAACTTCAGCTGTTCTGGGTTTAGCTGCCTTACTGGCTATTTTGCCCAATGTCACAAACCTGATTACAACCTACGAATACGGTAAAGAATCCATCAGAGGAGCTTCTGAATTAAGCGCCAAAGATGGCGAAAAAGAGCATTCCGGTTTGGATATTGATTATGCTTTCAGCTGGAGCTATGGATTGCACGAGACACTTACATTAATGATTCCAAACATTGTAGGTGGTGCATCAGAACCTTTGGCAACCAATGAAGGCGCAATGGAAAATGTCGACAATCGGTTAAAAGAATATGTTGGCCAATCGAGCCAATATTGGGGTGGTCGGGTATTTACAAGTGGGCCGGTTTATGCCGGAGCTCTTATTTGCTTCTTATTCTTTATTGGAGCGTTTTATTACAAAGGAAAAGAGAAGTGGTGGCTGATTGCTGCAACTATTTTATCAATAATGCTGGCATGGGGAAAAAACTTTGAAGCATTTAATCACTTCATGTTCTATAATTTCCCTCTATACAATAAATTCAGAACCGTTGAAATGGCATTGGTAATTGCATCGTTTACCATGCCTGTTCTGGGATTTCTGGGCTTGAAAACGGTTATAGAAAAGCCGGAATTAATTAAACAGGATAGCAAATGGTTTTTAATTGCTTTCGGATTAACCGGAGGTATCAGTCTACTCTTTGCATTGATTCCGAGCATTTTTGGAATTTATGATTTTCTAAGTCCTCAGGAAGCAGATGCTATCTCTGCTCAAATAAAACAAGGTGGCGATCAGGCAATGATGTATAAATTACTGCAGGATAATCTTATTGCAGCACGTCAGTATTTAATGACTTCTGATGCCTGGCGATCGTTTATCTTTATTCTTATTGGTTCTGCTTCTTTATGGCTTTATTCACAAAATAAACTGGCTTCTCGTTACATTATCTGGGGATTTGCCATTCTTATCTTCATTGACTTATGGGGAGTTGATAAGCGTTACTTAAACAACGATAAATTCGAATCCAAGACCAAAGCAAAAGAAGAATTTGCCAAGTCAAAAGCCGATGAAGCAATTTTAAAAGATCAGGATTTGTATTATCGTGTATTTCCAATCTATCGCGATCCATTTAAGGATGGTTTTACACCTTATTGGCACAAATCTGTTGGTGGGTTCCACGGTGCCAAATTACGCCGTTATCAGGACTTATATGACCGATATATCTATAACAACTGGCAAACCTTGATGCAAACATTGCAAAAGGCTCAAACCATTGGTGAATTGGAAGAGGAGTTGGAAAACATGCCAATCCTGAATATGATGAATACCAAGTATATCATTTATAATCCGGGAGCTGCACCCGTTTTTAACCCATCTTACATGGGTAATGCATGGTTTGTGAATAAAGTAAAAATAGTTGCCAATGCTGATGAAGAAATTGCAGCAATTGGTGGTGTTAACCTACATACGACTGCTGTTGTTGATGAACGTTTTACAGATCAGGTGAATGGTTATTCGGCAGATTCTATTCAGGGCAGCATTAATCTAATGAGTTATGCGCCAAATAAATTGATTTTCGAAACAAACACACCACAAAAGCAGATTGCTGTTTTTAGCGATGTTTATTACGATAAAGGATGGAATGCATATATCGATGGTAATAAAGTTGAGCATTTCAGAGCCAATTACGTTCTGCGTGGTCTAATGATTCCGGAAGGAAGCCACACCATTGAATTTAAATTTGAACCGAAAAGTTTTTATACTGGTCAATGGTTGGCAGCTATCAGTTCGATTCTTATTCTGTTATTAATTGCAGGAGCAGGGTTCTGGATCTGGAAGAATAAAAAAGCTTAATCTGAACAGATAATTATATAAAGCTGCTTCCTCAACCGAAGCAGCTTTTTTTTATATTATCAATCCATAAATTCAACAGAATCCCCGACTCTAACAGTTCCTTTGGTCTTATGTAGCAAATTCATACCAAACATCACCTTCCCTCTTTGTAACCGATAAGTTGATAAGGTTTTTAAGGGTTCGGTACTTTTTTCAGCCGTGTCTCTGTTGATTGTAGTAATTACGCAGCGTGAACATGGTTTTACTCCCTCAAACAGGGCTTCACCAATTTTCCACCTGCCCTTCCTATCTTCAGTATGAGGTTCCCCTCCTGAAATCACCAGATTAGGTCTGAAGCGCTCCATTTCAACACTGGTATCCAATTTTGTATTTAGTAAGTCAAGCGATTCTTCACTAATTATTAAAAGTGGATAACCATCACTGAAAGCTGTTTGTGAACCTTCAGGTGCATACCGCGTATCTACCCTCCTAATTGCATCATCAGGCATCATTACCAAATGAACCTGATGCTCAAATATTTTGCTTAGTTCTCTGTCGATGTTTTCATCAACTATCCGGGCCTTAATAACATCGCTCCAGACTTTTACATCCATAGTTCGTTCACTAACAAGCTGGAAAGGAACATGTAAACTCCAGCCAGGGAACTGACGGTTTTTTATTTCAAGGCCCTTTTCATCTAATTCAACTACAAAGAAGCACATATGTGCATTTTGCCTCTGTGTAACAAAATTACCTTCAGTATCAACCACCATCCAGCGTCTGTCATACTTTAATCCAAAATCATCCAGTTCACATTGTTGCATGCGAACGCCTCCCATCGACTTTATAGGATAAACAGTAATCTGTGTCAAGTACATTTTGGATTTATTTTTTGATTATACCTATTTGATAATCAAAAGTAGCAAAACTAAGATTATTACAACAACCTGATAGGTTATAAAGTAATGTGGAAACTTTAGTCTTCGTCTGACTAGTTTAATGGGTACACGTTGCTCATTCATTATTTTGTGGATTAAGGTTTAGTAAAGATAATATTTGACACGTTAATGACAATGATTTTATAGAATGAACTTTTTTCAATAATTCTATTTAACCAAATACATTTGATAAACAATCTCAAAAATAGCACCAAACAAACACAATACATTGATAAATGTGCTTATTTAAATTCATTTTATACTAATTACGATATCTCAACATGAGGGATCAAAAGAGGAAGTTTGTAATTTAACTATAATTTTATACTTTCATTTATTTAATTCAAGCCTTAATCCACTTTTATGAAACGAATTATACTTATTATTGGTCTGTTTATAACATTAGCAAATTTAACAGGTCAGGAATTCTCAGGATCTGCTGCAAATTCAATTGTTCCGGGTAGTACTCATTTAAAAATAGATGAAGAAAGTAAATTAATTGAATATATCGAATTCAATACCAATATTCTAAAATCGACAGCTACTGACCATCTGAGCACCTTAACACAAGCGCTTAACCTCGGCGAAAAATATAAACTAAAGGAGGTTGCCAAAAACCGGGATTCAAAAGGTGAGATTCATATTAAAAATCAACTTTATTACAATAACATTCCGGTTGAAGGCATGTATTTTATCTCACACTTTTCAAGCGGCATTTTAAAAAGCGCCAATGGAAAAATTGTAAACCAGGATTATGGCCCGGTCCGCAATTACATCAATGAATCAAACGCCATTGAAAAAGCTATAACAAGTACACCTTCCAAAGAGTATCTATGGACTAACAATAAATCTCTTTATCCATCTGCAGAACTGGTTTACCTGCCTGTGAACAACCAATTGTATTTATGCTATAAAGTTGATGTTTATTCGCTTGCTCCATTAACTCGTGAATATGTTTACATAAGCGCCGAGAATGAGCAGGTTGTTAAACGGATATCACGCATCCACAATACCGATGCAATTGGAACAGCACAAACTCAGTACAGTGGCAATGTTAATATAACTGCCGATTACGACGGAAGCACATACACATTAACTGAAACGTCCAGAGGGTTAGGTATATCAACCTTTAATCTTAACAACGGAACAAGTTATTCATCAGCAACTGAATTTACCGATGGCGACAATGTTTGGGATGTAGTTATAGATCGACCCGCATATGATGCACATTACGGATCGGAAAAAACCTATGATTATTTCCTGGAAAAATTCAACCGTAATTCTATCGATGATAATGGCTATGTTATTAACAGCTATGTACACTTCTCATATAACTATGCCAATGCTTTTTGGGACGGCCAATGTATGACGTACGGCGATGGCGATGGAGTGGAATACTATCCGTTTACAAGCCTTGAAATTGTTGGACATGAAATTACTCATGGATTAACCAGTTTTACGGCTGATCTGGTATATGAATATGAATCGGGTGCGCTTAACGAGTCTTTTAGCGATATATTTGGCACAGCCATTGACTTTTATGCCAATCCGGCTACTGCCAACTACCTGATGGGTGAACAAACCAATGTAAACGGGATTCCTTTCAGAAGTATGGAAAATCCAAACGATTACTCATTACCTGATACGTATCAAGGCAATTATTGGTATACCGGATCATATGATAATGGAGGAGTTCATTATAATTCATCGGTACAGAATTACTGGTTTTATTTATTATGTGAAGGAGGAGACGGAACGAACGATCTCGGTCAACAATACATAGTTCATTCAATTGGAATGGACGCTGCAGAAGCTATTGCCTACCGTACATTAACCGTTTATCTTACACCTTATTCCGGTTATTATTCGGCCCGATACTACTCTATTTTAGCTGCAACAGATTTATACGGAGCATGTTCCAACGAAGTAATTGAAGTAACCAACGCCTGGCACGCTGTGGGGGTTGGTAATGTATTCGACGGTGCAATCAGAGCTGAATTTACAGCCTCACAAATATATTCGTGTCAGGCTCCGGTAAGTATTACCTTTGAAAACAATAGTTACCAGGCAACAAATTACGAATGGTACATTGACAATACTCTTTTCAGCACTGAAGCAAATCCAAGTTATGAATTTACAACTGAAGGCACCTATACTGTTTCATTAACTGCAACAGGAGATGGCGCTTGTGTTGGGAAAGACTCTTTAGCTAAAGAAGATTATATAATAGTAACAAATGATGGTGGTCCGGTTCCCCCGTCGGCAACACCCGGAACATTATATCCCGGATCGAGAGGAATCTTATACTTCTCCCTTGCAGAAATGTATAACTCTTCAGAAGGATCAATAATGGGGTATGAAGATTTTAGTTGTAGCAAAAGAGCCATTTTAACCGAAGGAAGTACTTATACTATTTACACTTATACAGCAACCTACGAAGATGTTTATGTTTGGCTGGATCTGGATGGAGACGGTGCATTTATTGACGCGACTGAATTAATTTACAAATCAACCAACAATGTAACTCATTTAGGCACTGTGACAATTCCTCGTGGAAGTATTTACGACTCACCTATTCGACTGAGAGTTGGTTCAGAACTAGCTGGCTATTCAACTTTAACCAATGGTGAAACCACCTCAAGGTATGGTCAGTATGAAGATTACACAGTTTTTCTTACAGCCAACACCAATGCCCCAATTGCTGATTTTACGGTAACACCAAGTGTGGGACTTCCAGGAGAAGTCATCACTTTCTCAGACAATTCTAAAAATTTACCTGACCAATACAGCTGGACTTTTAAAGGGGGAAACCCTGCCACTTCGGTGGAACAGAATCCTCAATTGATTTTCAGCCAAGACGGTATCAAAACTATTTCGCTGGCCGTTACAAATAGTTATGGAACCGATACAATTACCAAAACCTACAATGTGGTTAACTCCATCAATATGGGTAGCCAAAACAATACCACCCTACCAAGTGGTAAACTATATGATTCGGGAGGTCCAAGCGGTAATTATTCTAACAGCGAAAATTATACATTTCTTATACAGCCGGATTGTGCAAAATCTATACAACTATCAATAGAATCATTTTCTACCGAGAGCTGCTGCGATTATTTAAATATCTATGATGGTAATTCTGCATCAGCCACATTACTTGCAGAATTAAGAGGAAACATTACTTTACCACAGGTATTGAACACAACGAATGGTGAAGTATTCCTGTCATTTAGTTCCGATGGATCTGTAACAAGTTCAGGTTTCGAAATAACCTGGATATCCGATGAATATGGTGATGGAAATCCCGTTATTGCCGATTTTGCTCAGCCCAAAAACAATATTCCAATCTTATTTGAGTATTTATTTGAAGATCAATCACTGAATGAGCCTTATCAATGGATCTGGAATTTTGGTGATGATTCGATTAGTGGCGAGCAAAATCCTGTTCATAGTTACTTGCAGGCTGGAGACTTCGACGTAACACTAATTGCCAAAAATTGTACTTCATCAGACACAATAACAAAAACCATTACTGTTGATGCAGCTCCTGTCCTATCTGTTTCTGCTGATACAATCAGAATAGAAATGATTAGTGGTGAAACATTCGATGATGCAATACCTTTAAGCAACGGGAATGGTGGAATTTTAATGTTTAACGGAGAAGTACAGGCATCCTATAAAAAAGATGAATTTTCATCAACTACACCTGAGTTTTATTCAGCCACAGTTTATACCTTGAGTGATGATGAAAGTTTGGACATAACAGGTACGAATAATATTCAAATACCACTTACTGATACTTACAAAGGACTTAATGTTGCATTTTCAGGATTTGATCTGTCATATTATTCATATGTCAATGCTGAATTAATTGCGAGTGGAGCAAGAACCATGCTATTAAACAGTTACAACTATTCCACAGCACTTGACACCATTGACGTGCTTGTTATTGATGATGCCTCTGATTGGTTATATATGTATGCTAATGAAATACAAAAATGGATATCCGATGGTGGTCTGCTAATTGGTAACGGAGATGAGGCACTATACATGTACGAGCCTATCTTCTCGGGAACAGGAATAACAGTATTGAATGATAACTGCAATTACGGAAGTGCTACCATAACCGATCATCCAGTTACAAACGGAATAACCAATTATAGCATAGGAACCAGCGCATTGGCTTCTATTTATACCGAAAATGAAGCAACCCCGTTGTTAATTGATTATAGTAACAAAATTTATGCTGCTGCAACAACATACAATAATGGTAAAATTTTGTTTGTCAGTGATGAAGTTTTTATAGGAACAAAATATAGTTATGAACCCAATACCATTTTGTTTGAGAATGCTTTAAAATGGCATTTATCCATGTCTCACAGCTGGATAACAGTTAATACCAATTGGGTATCAGTTGAAAGTAACAGCGAAGGTGGTCTTGATTATTCAATCAATACTGAAAATATGTTGGAAGGCACCTACATCGCTGATGTAAAGCTAAATACAAACGATCCTGACAATATTGCCACACTAATTCCTCTTCGTTTGGATTTAACCGGAATCGAAAATATTGAAACTGTTAGCAATGTTTACTTTCCTAAAACATTTATCGATTATACCGACTCTTTGCTAATTACTATTAGAAACACTGGCACACGAAACCTGGAAGTAACAGATATACAAACAAGTAATTCAGATTTTGTTACCAGTTTTAATACAACGACTTTAATAGAACCAGGTAATAATATTCAGGTAAAAATTAACTTTTCACCTACAATTGCTCAGTACTACACAGAAACATTAACCATCTTCAGTTCCGATCCTGATCAAGCTGAGTTGAGTATACCTTTATTAGGAAATGCGGTTAATCCACCTGTAGTTTCTTTGCCAGAGTCGATTACCGAAAATTTATTTTCTTATGAGATAAGTGACCAGGAATTGATCATTAGTAATACAGGCCAAAGTTCATTATCGATTGATTCCATCAAAATTGAACATTTTAACTCCATTACAGGCTTGGTAGCTGATACCAATCATGTTGAATTATTGGGCCATACAATAATGTGCTACGAAGGTAGCAGTGCCTCCAATTTTGTTAGTACTTTGTTGAGTTATGGTGCAACTGCCCAGTATAGCAGTTATCTGGATACAACCAGTCTGGATGCGGATGTCCTATACTATTCTGGCAACTATTCTTTAAACACAAACAGAGCCGATTTTTTAAAAAGATGGGTTAAAGCTGGTCATGGTTTGTTTATCGATGTAATGTACAACAATGGTCAATTTGATGCCTTACTTGAAGGCACTGGTATTTCCATTTCACAAAATTCCTATGCAGGAGGTTTAACCACCGATATTTCCGATCATCCCATTACCTATGGAATAACACAATATCATACCGATTATAGCAATTCGATAATAACCGAAGATGAAAATGACGCAATCATTAAAGACAATTATGGAAATGTAATGGTTGCTGTAAAAGAATTTGGAAATGGAAGAATTGTTATTTCTAATGTGAATACACAGATTTTCCCTTCTAATCCGTTAACTGCGTTTGGAATAAACGCGGTTAGATGGCTGGCAAATAAAAACAGCTGGCTATGGGTTAAAAATTACCCAACCGACAGTATTGGTGCAAATCAATCTCATGCTATGGCTGTACGTTTCGATGCTGCCGGTTTATTGGAAGGCCAGTATAACGCTGAAATTAGAATGACTACCAACGACCCTGTTAATCCGGTTAAAACCGTTGAAGCCCAATTAAATGTAACCGGAATTGCTTCAGTGCAATTTCTGACTGACACATTATATTTTGGCAATGTTTTCACCGGAACTGAGAAAACCATTTCAACATCAGTCTTCAATGCTGGAACAAAAGATTTGGAGATTTCTAATATCTTCACAGATCATGAGTATTTTACAGTAGATGATACCATTTACACAATTCCTCCGCGTGAATATCGTACACTCAATGTAAAGTATGCTCCACTAGCTACCGGCAACCATGATGCTTGTTTAATACTACAGTCCAACACGGCCAATGAGTATGACACCTTGCAACTTAGCGGGTATGGATATAATCCACCGGTAATTAATATCAGCCCTGATACAATTAATATTAAAAAACGTTATGAAGATGCTTTTTCAACGGAAACAATCACAATTGATAATCTACTGGGTGGATATACTTTAAATTATGATGTAGCTGTTAGATACAAGGACGATATTTATTCATCAAATGTGGAACTGGAAACCATAAAGGATAGTTTAATTAATAATGGGTATACTATTAGTAACATTATTCCAAACCGTTTTGATTTCTCTGGTGGAACAAGTAGTTATTATATAAGTGATGGTGGAAGTGACATGTATGATGTTGGTAACTATCTGAACACGAATTATGCTAATCGAATCTATTATTCAAACAATACAATTCAAACAAGTGCAGCCTTTGGTGTTGGTGGTAAATACTTCACCACTAAACTAAATGGTTTATTTATACTGGTTGCCGACATGAATAATGTAAGTGAATTTTACACATCAGGAAGTCTTGGTGCAGACGGATTAGGTGTTGCTGAAGGTGAAATCATTACGATGAAAAAAGGTGTTAAAACTTTTAAAGGATTCATCAAAAGAGTTTATAATTCAGGTGATCCATCGGTGAATCATCTCATTATAATAGAAAATGATGAAAACGTATCGCATACTTTCAACACCAATACCAATTACGATGAAGATAAAGTTTCTAACCTTCAAAACGTAAAACGTATACATTATTTACTTTTTGCAGGAACAAGCAGTTCCTATATCAGCAAACAAGCCTTTGAAACGATAATGGATACTTACCTGAATGTTATCAATTCGCAATCGGGTTGGATTGCCATTGATCATGAAAATGGAACTGTTGAAGCCGGTAACAGTAACACATTATTAGCTGGCATCGAACCTTATGAATTGGGTGAAGGTCATTATGAAGCAGAAGTGGTTATCAGAAGCAATGATCCGGTAAATCCGGAGGTATCTACAGTTGTTCAACTGCATATATTCAATAATCTGCCTCCATATCTTACTAACCCGATTGGCAATAAAATCATTTATTCAACATATAACGATGTAATTGATTTGAACAATGTCTTTGTTGATGCTGATGGTGATCAGCTTTATTATACAGTCACCTCATCCGACAACAGTATTGTTTTCCCGGTTTTGAATAATGGTCATGAATTACACTTAACACCAATAAGTAATGGCATTGCCAATATCGAAATCACCTGCACCGACAATAACTGGGAACCGGTATATGATAGCTTTGATGTATTGGTTCAGCAAAATAACAGACCAGTAGTAATTTCTGCTTTACAAAACATCGAACTTAATCCGGCTTCACCTGATATAACATTACTGTTATCCTCTTATTTCAGCGATCCGGATGGAGACAATCTTACATACAGAATATCAATGTCGAAGCAAAACATCGTTACGTATGATGCAGGAGGAGATATAGCCATATTCAATGCAGAAACTAATGGAGCAACCATCATTACTGTAACTGCAGATGATGGTAGAAATGGAACCGTCTCTCAATCATTTATCATTACCGTAAAAGATATATCTACAGGCATTGGTAATTACTCACTAAATCAGTTCAGGCTAATACCAAATCCTGTAGAAGATCAATTTATTATTGAACTGGATAAACCAAGACAAATAGAGAGTATTAGTCTTATATCGTCAGATGGAACTGAAATGATTATTGCATATACATCTAACGAACTGGAAGTGGAAATGAATGCTTCAGCTCTTAAACCGGGAGTTTACCTGGTTAAAATGACATTTGATGATGAATGTGCATTTGTTCGTATGATTAAAAAATAAAAGATTCTCAAATTAAAAATAAAAGCACGATCCTGCCTGGGTCGTGCTTTTTTGTAACTTTACCTTATGAATGACAAACAGAAAATAACCTGTGAGAACTGCCATGCAGAGTTCGATAAGAATGATTTAGACCGAACTTGCAGTAACTGTTTTTGTTGCACGGGCTGCGAAATTTATGTTTGCCCCAGTTGTAAAAAAGAAATTGTGATTATTCCAATTGGTCAGCCAACCTCCTGTCGTTACCATAACGAAGACGGTAATAAATCAAACTGAAAATTATTTTATCTGAATGTGAATATGGTCATCATGCCTGACCGATCTACATCCCTGAAACCGAACCCTGGAATCAATAATACCCAATCGACTCTTTAAATGGGGTTCTATAAAAACCTTTTCAATCCTGCTATTTAAAAGTATGGCCTGCATTAAATCTGAAGTTCCTTTTTCAGAAAAATGCAAATCAGCATTCTTTTGGCCAAGAGTAAGATATTTTGGAAAATCGTATTGAAAATATCCTTGTTTCAAACACACATTGGCTTGATTATATTCTTTTGTGTTGGGATCTTCAAAAACACCGTATCCGCTGTTCGATTTACTTTTGTTAATAATCTTTCCTGATCCGTCTTCATAAATCAGGCTAAAATCTATCTTTTTGCCATCATTATGACTTAAATGAGGCAATAGTGGAAATCCATCAAAAAAAGGAAAACAGGCATCCAGATAACGTAATTTTATGTCAGGATTTAACTTAGTTAATTCTAAAGAAACTTCAGAAATACATTTATTCATATCAACTGTGACATAATTACGATTCAGCCATACGGTTAACAAATTTACAGCTTCTACATTTGATGTACTTATAACACGTTGCCGACCATTCAACGATGCAAAAAGAGGAACAAACAAAAAGGTAAAAACAGTATATGTCAGAATAAAGACGCCCGAAGTTTTATACCAGACTCTCTTTTTAATTTTTTTGGCAATAAATAGTGAGACCAAATAAACGATTCCACCAATTTGCGTGAGTATGGTTAGTAACCCAAACAGAATGAAATGAAGCAAAAATTTTAGTACAGTTTTCATGATTCAATATTATCCTGCCACATCAATCGCAACAGATTTGAAAAGACACCATACAACACTTTCCTTTTCAATTGACATTCGCTTACCCGACTCGGCTGTTATTTCCACTACCAGTTGAAATCCAACATCCACCATACAGAGAGTGGTTGCTCCTCTATCAATGATATCAATAATTTTACCTCGCAACTGATTTTGAATAGTAACATCTTTCAATTTTTCGCGTGACAATGCAATGTCATCAGAACTGATGAATATCTTCAATTCTTCACCTAATTTATAAATATGTTGACTTTTCTCGCACTTTACTCTAATACTGTTTTCTTCCCCATTGGCTGACAAAATTGTTAATCCTTTATCCGGATCAATATCTTTCACTTCCATGGTAATGGAGTTCATAATTGAATTTTTACCAAACATCTCAAGGGCTGATACAGAATGTAAAAGATCATGGTAATCAGCATGACCAATGCATCTGCCATCCTGAACCAGACACAAACGATCGGTGAGTTTCAGCAAATCAGGTAAATCATGACTGACAACCAAGATTGGAATTTTTACTTTACGATGAATCTTCAATAAAAAAGGTAATATCTGACTTCTCAGGCGTACATCAACAGCCGAAAATGGTTCATCCAATAAAAGAATTTTAGGGTTGGATAAAAGAGCCCTTCCTAAAGCAGTTCGCTGTCTTTCACCACCTGATACCATTGAAGGTTTGCTTTTCAGTAAATGGCGGAGATTTAAAAGATCTACAACCTGATCGAAACCCAGATGTTTGGATCCATATCGTTTCATGCCATAAAGAAGGTTTTTTTCAATGGTCATATGAGGGAACAACCTGCCTTCCTGAAAAACATAGCCAATATTTCTTTTCTGAACAGAAACATTGACCCCGTTTTCTGAATTATATACCTCGGTTCCCTGAATACAAATCCTGCCATTCTCTGGCTTAGCCAGACCTGCAATTGCTTGTAACAGGGATGTTTTACCTGAACCACTTGGGCCGAAGATACCCGTAATGCCAACATGAAAGTCTTCTTTTATGCTAACATCAAAGTTATCACGCTTCAAAGTAAAATCTACCTCAATCATAGTCTATCTTCGTTTACCCTTAATTTGCTTCTTTATATACCATTCCGACCCTGTCATAGCTATAAATGAGATAATTACCGAAACCAATACCAATCGCATGGTGGCAGTCTCCTGGCCTGGAACCTGCATGTATGCATAAATAGCCAACGGTAAGGTTCGTGTTTCACCTGCTATATTACCTGCAAAAGTTATTGTTGCACCAAACTCCCCTAAAGAGCGGGCAAAACCTAAAATGCTTCCTGAAATAATGCCTGGCAGAGCCAGAGGAATGGTCACCTTAAAAAAAGTTCTGAGCTGGCCTGCTCCCAATATTCGCGACGCATCTTCCAGTCCCGGATCAATCATCTCCATGGCAGTACGAACAGATCTTACAATTAAAGGGAATGATACAATAACTGAAGCAATAATAGCTGCATTTAAAGTAAAAGCCAGCTTAATACCAAATGTGGAAAATAACCATTCACCAGCAATTCCACGTGTACCCAGCAGTAATAATAGCAGATAACCTGTTGTGACCGGCGGCATGACCAAAGGAAGATGAATGATACTTTCGATAATAGCCTTACCACTAAAATTTTTACGCGCCATTAAATATCCAACTATCAAAGCCAGCGGAACAGCAACCAGCGTGCTGTATAGGGCCACTTTTAATGATAACCCTATAGCAGATAGTTCCGCAGCATTAAATATGATTAGTTGGTTTTGCATAATCTAATATAAAAGTTTGTTTGCTATAACTTATATGTTTATTCAACAAATACCCTATAAAAGTAATGCCATTCTATTCATACCACTATACTTCAACCTGGTTGAGTATTACTTATCTTTGAAAATCATACAAATTTGTAACAATAACCATTTTAACTGACAACAAAGTATGTGCTTAATAACCTTGCTTTAACTCCAGCATATTCTTTTGTGCGACCTCACTTCCTGTGATATCATAGATATACTGATAGGTATAAAATGCCATCTCTCTACCTCCTTTAATGCGCAGTTGTTTGGCGATCTCCAACATTACATCCAGTTCAGCACGCACTAAGTCCGGATTATTTTGGGAAATATATTTCATCGTTTCAGCAACAGTCTCGTAAGATTTGTTTGATAAATTCAGAAGCAAATGCGACATTATAACACTTTCATCCAATACAATAGAAATACCTAACTGATCTTTTACTTTAGCTATATACAAATTTATGGTATCCAGACTGGAACTTAGAACACTATCAGGTATTGAACTGAATGACTGATAAAAACTATATCCTCTACTAAAGCCTGTATATTCATTGGTAATGTGATTTTCATCTTTTAAAACATCAAACTTCCACTTGAGATTTTGAACATAAATTGAATCTAATAGAAAATGAAAATCATGGTTAGCCTGTTCAAGCTGAGGATAGTTTTCATTCCGTCCAATTGAAAAATATAGAGCCTTAGGATTTACAAATTGAACAGAATCCAGCTGATGATAATCAATCAATTGAAGTAGCGGACTAGTTGCAAGATAAATGGAAAACGATTCAGGATGTTTAAGAAAACAATCAATGACCATTGCACCAGCCAGTGAATGTCCGGTAATTAATCGAACCTTTGAAACATTAAATTCCTTCTCAATATATGGTAAAAGTTCATTTAATAGAAACTTCAGATAAACACCTCTACTTTGCTCTTTAAGAAACTCTTTCTTTAGATCTAAAGACTGAACTCCTATAGAAATAAATTTATCCTTTAAAATAGCTGCCCGAAAATCATGTTCTTCTGAACCAAGTAATATGGCAAGCGGATATGTTTCTTGTTGCCCAATCTCTGGCTTCGTCACAAAAAGATCAACAGAACGATGTAAAACCTTTGAGTCGAACTTAAAAGATTTACCTACAACAATATCCATTTGCTCCGGCTGACTATAAGCCAAATAAAACATCCTGAAAACAAAAAGGCTAGCAATACTTTATACATCTGAATTTCATTGAACTTAGGTTATGAAATACAAATATAACAACACCAATCAGGATTCTTGGTTACTTTGTAAGATTCTAAAATTTATACAGACGATAATTGTAAAAATACAAAAGACACAAGGCAGGCATCATATAATTGATAAATCATCTATTGTACTGATTTAATGAAAAGAAGACTTGCTTAATTATTTTACACCTTTAAGCCTTTCTTTTTGAAATTGTTTGTTAGTTAAAGAAGTAACTGTATTCACTCTTAAATGCTTTTGAATTACAGCACATGAATTATAATATTCCATATGGATCAAATAATCCAAAACCTTATCCTTTACTTTTTGTGAAACCGGTGATATCATTTGCGACATAATGTAAACCAACGATTCACGATCTTGCTGTTCAACCCAATGAATCGATTCAAAATAATCTTCAAAATCTTTAAAGGGTAATTTTTCAATGTCAAAATGAAAATCATATTTCGACAGTAGCTCAATTACATTTATTACATTTTTGTACCATCTGAATCTTGGTTTTCCATCAACATTTTCCCACATATATGCTGAAAATGCTTTACTATCACTATTTGCAAGTTTATCACATGTGTGGTAAAAGGTTCCTTCTGGTGCAAGTATTGGATTTTTCATAGCTATACGGATTTATACTTTTAATTAAGTACTTTTTTTTTACATATGCAAATAAAACCCTTGTATAGCAAGGGATCAGCTACAGTAAGTAATTTATAAATCAATAAAGAAACTGTTACTATCTGAAACCTTTCTAAAATGTAATCCTTTTTTAATGATAATTAATAGGTTTTTTATACTATAGACTTACTAATCACAAAAATAAGGCGTACCTTTGCGGCTCATTTGGATTTTATATATGCAAGAGATTAGAAATGTAGCCATTATCGCGCACGTTGACCACGGTAAGACCACACTGGTAGACAAGATGTTAATGGCAGGAAAGCTATTTAAGGATCACCAGGAAATGGGTGAACTTATCATGGACAACAACGACCTTGAACGTGAGCGAGGCATCACAATTCTGTCGAAGAACGTGTCCGTTATGTGGAACGATGTAAAAATCAATATTATTGATACACCGGGTCACAGTGATTTTGGAGGAGAAGTTGAGCGTGTTTTAAACATGGCCGACGGAGTTCTTTTGCTTGTGGATGCCTTTGAAGGTCCAATGCCACAAACAAGATTTGTGCTACAGAAAGCTATTGCATTGGGATTAAAACCTATTGTTGTGATCAATAAGGTTGATAAACCAAACTGTCGCCCAGAAGAAGTTCACGAATCAGTATTTGATTTAATGTTTTCTTTAGATGCTACCGAAGAACAGCTTGATTTTCCATCTGTTTACGGTTCAGCAAAAGAAAACTGGATGAGCACCGATTGGAAAGAAAAAACAGATAACATTCATGCTATCTTCGATGCTATCATCGAGCACATTCCTGCACCGGAGTACAATAAAGGTACACCTCAGTTACAGATTACTTCATTAGACCACTCTAAGTATTTGGGCCGAATTGCCATTGGTCGTTTACACCGCGGTGACCTAAAAGTAAATCAGGATGTTAGTTTGGTTAAACGCGATGGAAGTATTACCCGTACTCGCATCAAAGAATTGAATGTATTTGATGGACTTGGACGAACTAAAGTTGACCAGGTTTCATGCGGTGAGTTATGTGCCTTAGTTGGTATTGAGGGATTTGATATTGGAGACACCATTGCTGATTTTGAAAATCCGGAACCATTGGAACCAATAGCCATTGACGAACCAACAATGAGTATGTTGTTCACGATCAACAACTCACCTTTCTTTGGAAAAGAAGGTAAAATGGTTACTTCACGTCATATCAAAGATCGTCTGACAAAAGAATTAGAGAAAAACCTGGCTTTACGTGTTGAGGATACAGAATCAGCTGATGCATGGAACGTATACGGACGAGGAGTTCTTCATTTGTCGGTATTGATTGAAACAATGCGTCGTGAAGGATATGAACTACAGGTTGGTCAGCCTCGTGTAATCATCAAAGAAGACATGGGCGAAAAGCTGGAGCCTATTGAAGATTTAACAATCGATTTACCTGAGGAACACTCTGGTAAAGCCATTGAAATGGTTACTCAGCGCAAAGGTGAACTTAAAATTATGGAGAAAAAAGGCGAACGTGTTCACCTTGAATTCAATATTCCATCACGCGGTATTATTGGATTAAGAAGTAACATGTTGACAGCCACTCAGGGTGAAGCTATTATGGCCCACCGTTTTATTGAGTTCCAACCATGGAAAGGAGCGATCGAAAAACGTATCAACGGTTCGTTGATCGTTATCGAATCCGGCACTTCTATTGCTTACGGTATGGACAAGCTTCAGGATCGTGGTAAGTTTTTTATTGAGCCGGGTGAAGATGTTTACATGGGTCAGGTAGTAGGTGAAAATAACCGTGAAGGAGACCTTACAATAAACGTTACCAAAGCAAAGAAAATGAGCAACATGCGCTCTTCAGGTGCGGATGATAAAGTAAAACTTGCTCCTCCTATTAAATTCACCCTTGAAGAAGCATTAGAATATATTCAGGGCGACGAATATGTGGAAGTTACGCCAAAATCTATTAGATTGCGTAAAATTTTACTATTCGAACACGAACGTAAACGCGCTTCGAAACAAGAAGCATAATGATATAACCGGTAATTTTCGGATTGTCGGGTTAGCAAGATTGAGGCAATTATCTTTTGATAATGGCCTCTTTCTTTTTTTGCGGTATACATCAACGAAAGTTCTTATCTTAGATAGATGATCTATATCGATTTTCATACACACCAAATCAATAAAGAGGCAGATGTTAAATCCATCTATAATTTGCCTCTCACAGAAAAACCTGCAGATTTTTCAGAACAACATCTCTCAATTGGTATTCATCCATGGTATATAAATGATAACAACAATCAGTTTAGCACAATTAAATTAAACATCAATCATCCAAATGTAAAAGCTATTGGGGAATGCGGCCTTGATAAATTGAAAGGTCCCGACCTGGCAATTCAGACTGAAGTATTTAAACAACACATCAGATGGTCTGAAGAATTCGAGAAACCCCTCATTATCCATTGTGTTAAGGCATATTCCGAAATTATAAAACTTCGCAAGGATTTAAAACCTAAACAAACCTGGATTTTTCATGGATTCAATAGTTCTGTAGAAACACTCAATCAAGCTATAAAAACAGGCTTTTACTTTTCTTTTGGCCCGGCCATACTCAATCATCCAAAAACCCGCAAATCATTTATTAATTCACCAATAAATCGTATTTTTTTAGAAACCGATGATACGGATTTCAACATTAAAGAGCTATATAAAAAAGCAGCTGATCTAAAAGAAACCGGCATTGATGAATTTCAAGAAAAAATTAGAGATAATTTTAACCTTATATTAAAGATTTAAAATTCAATACATACTTTAAATAAAGTATAAAATGAAATCGATTATACTACTTATCACATGTCTGTTCGCCACTTATTTAAACGCTCAGGATACGATCGAGGCAATGTTAATTACCAGCGATAGAAAGAAGCCGATAAAAGAATTTTATGCATTATTTGAAAAAATACCTCAACTAAGATTCTCTGAAGTAAAACAACCCAAGGCAAATGAAGATATTGAGCAAGGTTTGGCAAACAACTATGACATTTTAATCTTTTACGACCTAAATGATTCCATTACATCAGAGCAAAAAGCTGCTTATTGGAATTTACTAAAATCAGGTAAACCGATGCTATTTCTTCATCACACCCTGGTATCCTATCAGGATTGGCCTGAGTTTACAAAAATTATTGGAGGAAAATATTTTGGAGATCACCCTCAAAGAGGCGCATCAACCTTTGAGCACAATATTAACATATCAGTTTAAGTAACTAAATCTAAACATCAAATTACAAATAATTTAAAAGATTTTATCATTTACGACGAAACTTACAACAATTGTTTCATTCTACCAGATGTTACACCACTATTGACTACTTCTACACCAAACAATTTAGCGTATGTAGCATGGATACATACGGTTGAAAAATCTGAAGTGATATATATTCAATTCGGCCATGATGAAAATGCTTTTAATCATCCCGAATATCAAAAACTCATCAAACAAAGCATTAATTACCTAACAAAAACCAATAAGTAAAAGGATTCTGCTACTTTTGGCAGGAAAACAATCCTTTTATGCTTCAAACTGTCTTTAATCCTCTAAATACATCACTAAACACCTGGTTGATAACTCTTTTTTGTGCATTTCTGATTGGCATATCCAAAAGCGGCTTAAAAGGAACTGCTATGATTTCCATTCCACTTCTGGCATATCTTTATGGAGGAAAAGCTTCAGTAGGCATCATTCTTCCCTTTTTGATTATGGGCGACCTCATGGCTTTGAGTTTTTATTTCAAAAGCGGAAAAATCAAATATATCATCAAACTGGTTCCCTGGGCCATCATCGGAATATTAATTGCTACTTACGTTGGCAATCAAATTAATGATCAACAATTTAAACTGACGATTGCCATCGCAATTATAGTTTGTCTTGCTCTTCTTTTATATAATGAAATCCGTAAAAAGAAAATAAATCTAATTGACAACAAAGCTTTTAGTGCTTCGCTTGGACTCACAGGTGGATTTGCAACCATGATGGGCAATGCAGCCGGACCGATCTTTAATTTATATCTTCTTTCGATGCGCTTACCCAAAGAGGCCTATATTGGTACAGGAGCCTGGTTCTACTTGTTTTTGAACATATTTAAAGTGCCTTTTCATGTGGTAAGCTGGCACACTATCAGCTGGAAAAGCCTTCAATTAAATGTCATCATGTTTCCTGCTTTACTTATCGGCTCATTTATTGGCAAAAAAGTAGTTAGTTACATTCCCGAAAAAGAATATCGTTATTTGGTATACACTGTAATTTTCTTATCAGCCATTTTACTATTCTTTAAATAAACCTCAGTAAAAATGGATATTTGGTGCATTTTATCATATAATTTATAAGCACTTTTATTTACCTTTACTCAAAATAAGATTCACAATACTTTAAAACCAGCATGGACATGAATAATATTGATTGGGCAAATCTTTCATTCAGCTACATGAAGGCTGACTATAATGTTAGATGTTATTACCGCGATGGTAAATGGGGAGAATTAGAAGTACATTCTTCTGAGTACGTCAATATTCATATGGCTGCTACGGGTCTTCATTACGGTCAGGAAGCATTTGAAGGATTAAAGGCTTTTAAAGGTAAAGACGGCAAGACACGTATTTTCAGAATTGAGGAAAACGCCAAAAGAATGTATAATTCTGCTATTGGTGTTATGATGGCTGCAGTCCCTGAAAAATTATTTATCGATGCTGTTGTAAAAGCTGTTGAGCTGAATAAACGTTTTATTCCTCCATACGAATCAGGAGCATCACTTTATATCCGTCCATTACTTTTTGGTTCGGGACCAAAGATTGGAGTTTCACCTTCGAATGAGTTTCTGTTCATGGTGTTTGTAATGCCTGTAGGACCATACTTTAAAGAAGGGTTTAAACCTACGGACATGATGATTACCCGCAAGTATGATCGTGCAGCTCCACTGGGTACAGGCCATATTAAAGTTGGAGGTAACTATGCTGCCAGTTTACGAGCTGGAGACGAAGCCCATGCAAAAGGCTATTCGGCAGCACTTTATCTTGACAGTAGAGAAAAGAAATACCTTGATGAATGTGGTCCTGCTAACTTTTTTGGGATCAAAGATAATACATATGTTACACCAGAATCTAAATCCATTTTGCCATCAATCACCAATATGAGTTTGATTCAATTGGCAAAAGACATGGGATTAAAGGTTGAACGCCGACCTGTTGCATTGGAAGAGTTATCTACTTTCGAAGAGGCTGGTGCTTGTGGTACAGCTGCTGTAATAAGTCCTATTGCTAAAATAGACGACATTGACGAAGGTCGTTCATACATATTTAGTACTGATGGCAACCCTGGTAAGATAAGTCTTGAACTTTACAATAAATTGCGTGGAATCCAGTATGGTGACGAGCCCGATACCCACGGGTGGATTACTGTTATAGACTAATATGTAAATAAAATTATATTCAAAAAACCTGCAGAATGTTTCTGCAGGTTTTTTTATTACCTGACATTCAGCATTATTTCATTACACATTTGAGTGTAATTGTTCTATCTTTGTGGGCCAAAAGCAAAACTACCATTATTAAACCATGACCGAATTAAGAATTGAAAATGTCAACATTGTTGCAGAGCAACCTATCATCAAACCAAATGATTTAAAGGCTTTGTTTCCGTTGACTGAGAACATTATTGAAACCGTTGAGAAAGGTCAACAAACCGTTAAGAACATCCTGCATAAATCAGACAAACGTTTGTTGGTTGTTGTTGGACCCTGTTCTATTCACAACGTTGAATCAGCCAAAGAGTATGCCCAAAAGCTAAAAACATTAGCTGATGAACTGGGAGATACACTTTACCTGGTGATGCGTGTTTATTTTGAAAAACCAAGAACAACTGTTGGCTGGCAGGGACTGATTAATGATCCTTATCTCAATGATAGTTATGCCATTGAGGATGGTTTAAAAATGGCTCGCGAACTTCTTTGTTATGTAGCTGAAATAGGATTACCCGCAGCAGGAGAAGCACTGGATTTAATCACACCTCAGTACATGCAGGATTTATTCTCCTGGACAGCCATTGGAGCTCGTACCACAGAGTCGCAAACCCACCGAAATATGGCCAGCGGATTAACATCTGTTGTAGGCTTTAAAAACGGCACAAACGGAGATATTAAAATTGCCTTGAATGCACGAATGTCAGCAGCAGCTCCTCATAATTTCTTGAGCGTAGATCCTGAAGGCAATGTGGCTGTTGTTCAAACAGCGGGCAATCCAAATTCACACATTATTCTTCGTGGTGGTAAAGAGCCCAATTACTCAACCAAACATGTTGCAGAGTACGAAAAGAAATTAGAAAAAGAAGGTCTTGAACCTCGTCTGATGATTGATTGCAGCCACGCCAACAGTAATAAAAATGCTAAAAACCAACAATTGGTTTGCGAGGATATTGCTCAACAGATTATTGATGGTAATCAATCTATTATCGGGATGATGGTTGAAAGTAATCTGAAATTCGGAAAACAAAGCATTCCTGCTGATTTATCCATGTTGGAGTATGGAGTTTCCATTACAGATGAATGCATTGGTTGGGAACAAACAGAATCAATGCTTCGGAAATTGCGAGAGGATATAAAAGATTTATTACCGAACCGGTAAGAAATTAAGATATTGGATCAACTGTTACCGTACCAACCGAGTTATTGGTAATAGTTGGTTCTCCTTTATATTTAATATCAAACACTCCTGTGCAGTTTAATATCAATTGCTCTATTGACCATACTGTAGCACTTCCCTCACCAACCCAATTTATTACAACTTTATCCACAGGTAAATCCACTGAATTAAAATTGGCCGATCCAGTAATGTTTACCGCAAGATCCGTCTGAGCTTCGCCCGTTAATTCAATTTCTGCAAGACCCACAAATGAGAACGCCTCTAATGCATCAGGCATTGATATAATTGCCGTCAAATCTTCTGTAGGACGAATATCCTGATTATCAGGAAAAGAAAGATCCAGATTTTTAGAACCTACTCCTACCTGCAACAATTCCATGATATTCTTTTGTCCACTGATGGTAACACTTTGCTGTTTGCCTGTTTCTATTTTGATATCGGTAAATGATAAAATCGAAACAGAGATAAAGTCATCAACATCAAACGTTTTGGTTATTACCTCTCCTGAACCCACAATAACTTCAGAGCTAAATGCACATTCACAATCCTGTGTAGTACAAGAAATTAAAAGAACCATAAAAGTTATAAAAACAACAGCTTTCATACTAAATCTTAAATAACATCAAATTGTTAAAATAAGTCAAAACTCATTCAAAGTTACTGATTCTGAATTACAAATTGTACATTCGAAAAAAACACATACCATATGAATCACAAAAACAACCTATTAATTGCACTCGTTTTATTAATGACAATTACATCAAGTAAACCTGTAAGTAAAAAAAGCTTATCAATTCATAACAAGGCGATAACCATAGACACCCATTGCGATACACCCATGAAGTTTGTCAACAATGGTTTTGACATTGGAAAAATACATGAAGCTCCAGATAGCAGAGTGGATCTCCCACGAATGCAAAGTGGTGGATTGGATGCAATTTTCTTTGCCCTATTTACAAGCCAGCGCCCAAGGACAGAAGAAAATTATCAACAGGCCTACGATTTGGTAAATCAGATGATCGATTCAACTTATGCCGCCCTTGAAATGTATTCAAATCAAGCCGAATTAGCCACTAACAGCAACGATGCAGAACGAATTTCGAAGGAGGGCAAAAAAGCCATCTATTTAGGCATGGAAAACGGTTTTCCTCTTAAAAAAGATATAAAAAGAGTTCAGGAATTCTACAACAAAGGCGTCAGGTACATAACCCTCTCGCATACTAGTAACAATGATGTCTGTGATTCTTCAACAGATAATGCTGGTGCTGAACACAATGGTTTAAGTGATTTTGGAATTGAAGTAGTTAACGAAATGAACCGATTAGGCATGTTGATCGATGTTTCTCATATTTCAGACAAATCGTTTTTTGATGTGATGAAAATAACGAAAACGCCAGTTATAGCATCCCATTCTTCTGTACGTTCCATTTGCAATCACCCTCGTAATATGAGCGATGAAATGATTAAAAAACTGGCTGAAAATGGCGGGGTAATTCAAATTTGCATTCTTGGAGCCTACATTGAAGAGGAAGATACAACCAGCATTAATTATATCAAGCATCAGGAGTTAAAAGCAAAATATAATAACTACAACTACAAAAACGATGATGAGCGCAAGGCAGCCTGGAAAGAATGGGATCAGATAGATAAAAATTATCCTCCTGTATTACCCGATATAGCTAAAGCTGTAGATCATATCGATTATGTTGTAAATCTGGTAGGTGTTGATCATGTTGGAATAGGATCCGATTTTGATGGAGGAGGTGGTCTATCCGATTGTCAGGATGTATCTGATTTTCCAAAGATCACTGAAGAATTGCTCAAAAGGGGGTATTCGAAAGAAGATATTTATAAAATATGGGGTGGCAACTTTTTAAGAGTTTTCAAACAAGTAGAAGAATACTCTGCTGTAAATTAATACCTTATAGTACTTACAAAAAAAGCCGTTTGAAAATTCAAACGGCTTTTTTCGTTTCCTACAATACTTTTATCGACTAATTAACTTTTTTGGTCCGATAATTGCGTTAACTTCTATTGTAAATAATGATTTCGTAGATAAATTCATTTTCATTAGAACCCCCTTAACCTAAAAGACAGCAAGCAATCAGCGCCTTCTGTCTTTTACTTAAGAACAAATTTGAAAAATACATATTTAATCAAACCTAAAATTGCACCTTATGAAAACTATCATTTTCAGTTTTGCATTTATGCTTTTGCTCAGTTCTTGTGCTGTTCATTCAGGAATGATAACTGGGAACGCTTCCCTAAATGACGCTAATTTTCAAATTATCGGATTGGGAGTTGGTCAAGCTAAAACTACTCAGGTATTTGGACTTGGAGGTCTTAAAAAAGACGCTTTAACATTAGAGGCTAAACGAAACTTATATGAAAACCATCCACTTCAACCCGGTCAGGCTTTGGCGAATGTTACAGTTGATTTTAAACGATCATGTTTCCCAATTGTAACCAAAACACAAGCAATTGTATCAGCAGAAATCGTTGATTTCAACCAAACCAACATGAACAACCTAGAAGTTAATTACGATAAAATTATTGACGAAACAAAATCGGACGACTGGGTAGTACTTTTGGTGAATAATAATAGTTACAAGGCTAAAATATTGGATAAAAATGATCAAAAGTCGGTTGTATTATTTGAGAATGAAAAAGGCAACTACAAAATAAAAAAGGTGGTAAACGGTAGCTTATATTATCCCAAAGACTATTCCAGTGAATTTAAAATAAATGATGAAGTATTATTTTATAAAGGAAACACTAAACAGATAGGAAAAATAATAGCAAGTAATTCAAAAGGATCGATAATTGAATATTATGAGATTAATGCTAAAAAAGCATTTATTCAATGCTCCTATAAAAAGATGATGAAAAATTAATAACTAATTATAAACAAATTCCTTACAACCCCCTTAACCAAAAAAAGACAGTAAGCCATTAAAGCCTACTGTCTTTTTCTTTATTTAAGAGAATTGAATTTACTTAAAGTACGAAACTGCTGTTTTAAGTTTGGCAGCCAATTGTGTTAGTTGCTCTGCACTGTTTGAGAAAACACTTGCAGCTGCAGAGTTTTGCTGCGTAACATCATTTAATTCCTGAATAGCTCTATTTACCTGTTCGGCACCACTTTTTTGCTCAAAGCTTGATGCTGAAATTTCTTGTACCAACATCGAAGTTGTTTCAATATCCGGAATAATAGCTTCCAATTCTTTTCCTGATTTCTCAGTTATATCTACACCATTTCTGGTTAATTCAATGATTTCATAAGCCGCCTTTTGAGATCTTTCAGCCAGCTTTTTAACCTCAGTGGCTACAACCGAAAATCCCTTACCTTGTTCTCCGGCACGTGCTGCCTCTACTGCTGCATTCAAGGCCAGAATATTGGTCTGTTTTGCTATTTCTTCAATCACCATGATTTTTTCAGAAATAACATGCATGGCCTCTCCTGCTTTTTGAGTCGATTCAAAACCTGCTTTCATGCCAGCAGCTGCTTTCTCAGCTATTTTTCTTGTTTCTTCAGAGTTTTCACTGTTTTGTTGAATTGTAGCCACCATCTCTTCCATCGATGAAGAAATTTCCTCTGAAGAAGCTGCCTGATTGGATGCACCTGCTGATAGTTGAGTAGATGATGAGGTAAGTTCGTTACTCGAATCTTCTATTTCATTTGTGCTTTCAACGATATCATGTAGGATCTTCCTAAGATTATCAGCCATATCAAAAAGAGCCTTTTGCAAATCTCCAATCTCATCATCCTTCGTATAATCGTTTGAAAGATGAAAACTTAAATTTCCATTTGCCAGACTTCGGGCTACTTCAGCACTCTTTTTGATTGGTTTTGCAATTACACTTGCCATCCAATAAACCACAATATAAAGTAGAATTAACCCAAAAACTCCAATCAAAAGACTCCAATACATTATTTCATTGGCTTTTGCCATAATCACCTTAAGTGGAACTTCAACACCAATAGTCCAGGCTTTACCTACTCCATCCAATTTAACCGGCGACATTGAAACATAATAATCCTGTCCGGTAGCATCATTGTAGTATTCAAAGTTTTTACTTTTTAACTGGTGAGTTGTTAAAATAGCATCCTTAAACGAAGCAGTATCTTGTTTCATCACATCAAAGAACATCTCTCCAATCCATTCTTTATTGGTGTGTCCAACAATTCGTGAATCATTTGCCAGAAAAAATGAATTTGATCCTTGATAAAGATTAAAATCAGAGATGATTTTTTCCATGTCAGTTAGGCCTATATCAACACCTACCAATCCAATAAACTGTCCGTTCTTTTGAATAGGTGCAGCTATTGTTGTCATCAGGATACCTGCCAGTTCTGGTGTAACTATGTCGTAATAAGGATCCCATAACTCAAGTTGATTATTCTCTCTTGATTGATAATACTGACTGGTTAAAATGTTATTATTAACATCAACCCTCTCTTTTGAAACAGTGATCTTTCCATTCAAGCGAAAGTTGACAAGACGATCTCTACCATTTCGTAAATTATAACCGTCTTCAATGGCTCTTAATTCCCAGGCCTGCCATGTTGAAAGATAGTTGGGATTCTTTTTAAGCCAACCCAGTATAATCTCATCTAAAACCTGCGTGCGATAGCTTTCGTCAAATTGCTCGTATTGTTCATAGATATCTCGAACAGTGATAGTTGCTTTCATCACCTGGTTCAAATCACTTTGAATCAAGTTACGGTATTCAGCCACCTTTGCATTAATAATCTCCTCTGAATCTTTACTTGCCTTTGATCTCAGACTTACACTAATATAGGTTAGCGTAAAGCCATAAATCAAGGTAAACGAAACCAAGGTATATAACAAAAGCCTTGATTTCAGGGTAAATCTGTATCTTCTCTCCACGTTAAAAATGTATTTGGTTGTTCTTTCCTGGTTGCGTTGCGCTGATCCTTAAGGTTGTGAAATAATAACTTTTTTTTATTTTGCCAATAAACTTTTTACCCTTTTTAGACGAAATGACCAAATTAGTAGTTGAATTACTGAATAATTGAAGAAATATTTCGATATACCCCATAAAAAAAGGTCAGCAATCGCTGACCTTTAATTTTTATAATAAATGATATCTTAATTCGTAAATACCTTAAAGGTTAAAGTAAATTCATCATAAATTACCTTGTCACCTAAATTGTCGAAGAACTTACCTGATCCGTAACGTACATCGTACTTAGTACGATCAACCTTCATCACACCAGTAAACACACCATCTGCCTCTGTAACTTCAAATGCAATTGGATGTGTTTTACCTTTAATGGTTAATTTACCGTTAACTTCATATGCCTCACCTTTTGCTTTAACAGAGGTCAATTCTAAAGTACTCTCGGGATAAGTTGCCACGCCAAAGAAATCATCAGATTTTAAATGGCCAACCAATTTTTTATTATACTCTTCATCAGTAAGGTCTGTATTTGTAATGCTGGTCATATCTACTACAAACTCACCTCCGGTCAGCTTGCTGTCTTTAAATGCAAGTTCTCCTGATTTAAATAAAATTGTTCCTGAATGTTCACCGGTAACTTTTTCACCTTTCCACTCAATTATGCTTTTTTTAATGTCTACTTTTTTGCTCTGAGCATAAGTTATTGATGACACCATGATCAAAAGTGCAGCAATTAATGATATTACTTTCATAGTCTTCATTTTTATAATTTATAAGGGGTAAACATTAGATTACTCAAAATGGTTCATTTTAAAAATGTTATGAAGATGTTAATTATGCAGTGATTTTGTTCCCTTCTACTATTGTGTATAGTTTTCTATCTTTATAAAAAAATATAGAATTATGTCCATTCAAGGAGAAAAGAAAGATTTATATTTACTGGATGCCTATGCTTTAATTTTCAGGGCTTATTATGCATTCATCCGAAATCCGCGCATCAATTCAAAAGGATTCAATACCTCAGCCATATTCGGTTTCACCAATTCTTTACTGGAAATATTAACTAAAGAAAATCCAAGTCACATTGCCGTTGTATTTGATCCTTCGGGTCCGACATTTCGTCATGAAGAATACCCTGAATACAAAGCTAACAGAGATGCCACTCCAGAAGATATCAGAAAATCAGTCCCATACATTAAACAATTAATTGAAGCACTCAATATTCCGGTAATTGTTAAAGACGGATTTGAAGCGGATGATGTTATCGGAACCTTATCTGCCAAAGCATCCCAAAAGGGATACAAAACCTTTATGGTGACACCTGATAAGGATTATGCTCAATTAGTCAAAGACAATGTTTTCATGTATAAACCGCGCAGCAAAGGCGGAGGTAATGACATCTGGGGTGTTGACGAGGTAAAAGAAAATTTCTCGGTTAATGATCCAATTCAGGTTATTGACATCCTGGCACTTTGGGGCGATGCAGCGGATAACATACCTGGCTGTCCGGGTGTTGGTGAAAAGAGAGCCAAAGACATGATCCAGAGTTATGGCAGCATTGATGGAATATACGAAAACATCGAAGAACTGAAAGGAAAGCAAAAGGAAAATATGATTAATTTTAAAGATCAGGTAAAGTTATCATATCATTTGGCTACCATACGATTAGATGTTCCAATTGAATTAGATGAAAAAGCCTTGGAACGGGAAAAACCCAACCTCAACGCTATTAGTAAACTGTTTGAAGAACTGGAATTTAAAAATTTAATGTCCCGTATCAATAGTTTGTACGGAACTGCTCCGGTTCAGGGCGATCTTTTTGGTACTCCGATTCAGGAATCCGAAGAAGAAGTAGCCGAAATAGTTACTTCCTTTAAAAATATTAATGATATTACACATCATTACTACCTGGTTGACAGCGAAATGAAATTGGCTTCTTTAAGAGCAGAGTTAAGTGTACAGAATCGATTTTGTTTTGATACTGAAACAACCTCTGTAAACGCAATGGAAGCTGAATTGGTTGGAATGTCGTTTAGCTGGAAAGAGCATGAAGCATATTATGTTCCGGTACCTGCCGATAAAGAAGAAGCAAAAATTTTAGTTAATAGTTTCAAAGCAATTTTTGAAGATGATAATATTACCAAAATAGCTCAAAACTTGAAGTATGACATGTTGATTTTGAAAAATAACGGAATTAATATTTCAGGACCTTTCTTTGACACTATGGTAGCCCATCACCTGCTTTATCCGGGTATGAAAAGTGGCATGGATTATATGGCTGAAACCTATCTAAGCTACACACCTATCTCGTACGAATCGGTTGTAGGTCCAAAAGGTGTAAAGCAAAAAAACATGCGCGAGATTGATCCTGCTATCGTATGTGATTATGCAGCCGAAGATGCTGATATCACCTTACAACTGGCTAATAAATTTGAAAAAGAAATTGAAGAAAGTGATGTTAAAGAGTTGTTTGATGAAATTGAAATGCCTTTAATTGAGGTATTAGCTGAGATGGAATTTCAGGGTGTTCGATTGGATGATGCAGCATTGAAAGATTTTGCCTTACAATTAAAAGAAACGATTTCTGGCCTGGAAACAAAAATTATTGAACTGGCAGGAATGGACTTTAATATTTCCAGTCCTAAACAAGTTGGCGAAGTTTTATTTGAGCATCTTAAAATTGATGATAAGGCTAAAAAAACCAAATCAGGTCAATACAGTACGAATGAAGAAACACTTCAGAAATTAAAAGATAAACATGAAATAATTCCAGTAATTCTGGAATACCGTGGTTTAGTTAAACTACTGAATACGTATGTTGAAGCACTACCTAAATTAATCAATACTTCAACACAAAAAATACATACTAGCTATAATCAGGCAATTGTTGTTACAGGACGTTTAAGCAGTACGAATCCTAATCTACAGAACATTCCTATCCGTGATGAAAACGGAAAAGAAATAAGAAAAGCCTTTACAGCCACCGATGATAATCATCAGTTTTTATCTGCCGACTATTCTCAGGTTGAATTGCGATTGATGGCCCACTTCAGTAAAGATGAAAATTTAATTGATGCCTTTAACAGAGGTGAAGATATTCATGCAGCCACCGCAGCCAAAATTTTTAAAGTGCCTTTAGAAGATGTTACCCCTGACATGAGACGCAAGGCAAAAACAGCTAATTTTGGTATTATTTACGGAATATCAGCTTTTGGTTTAGCCGAACGCTTAACCATTCCTCGAAAAGAAGCCAAAGAGATTATTGATGGTTATTTTGATAGTTTCCCGGGTGTAAAAACTTTTATGGATGAATGCATAGCCAATGCAAGAGACAAAGGTTATGTTGAAACACTGCATCATCGAAAAAGAAACCTAAGTGATATTAATTCGAGAAATGCAGTTGTGAGGGGTGTAGCTGAGCGAAATGCCATTAATGCTCCCATCCAGGGAACAGCAGCGGACATTATTAAACAGGCAATGGTGAATATTTACCAACGCTTTAAAAATGAAAACATTCAATCGAAAATGATATTACAGGTTCATGATGAATTGAACTTTGATGTTTTAAAAACAGAAACAGAGAAAGTAAAATCGATTGTGAAACAGGAAATGGAGAATGCCGTAAAGATTTCTGTTCCATTAGATGTTGATATGGGGATAGGACAAAACTGGCTTGAAGCTCATTAAAACTATAAAAAAACTCTCGCAGAATGCGGGAGTTTTTTCTTTCAAGGAAGAACGGACAAGGGGAAACTTGTATTCCGTTACCATATGGGCTAGGTAATATTTAGCAGATGACTAAATCATCTAACATTGGTTTCATTTTAAGGTTAATGTCAAAAACACAGAATCGTAACACTAAAATCAATAGAAATATTGATTTATAATGACAAAGACACTAAAACAATAGATCAATACATATATTTTATTGACGAAAAGCAGCTCTATAGAAGAGAGGAAATTCTTTGCGCTACTTCTTCCATTTGCCACAGAGGAGTTGATGTGGCACCACAAACACCAACAGAAGATTTTGCACCAACAAACCATTCTTCCATAACATCCGAAGCTTCTGAAACAAAATAACTTTTGGTGTTTACATCGCAGCAAGCAGCAAATAAGACTTTAGCGTTACTACTTTTCTTACCACCAACAAAAATGATAACATCATGCTGTTTGGCAAATGCTTTCAATTTAGGAACGCGACCGGTAACCTGCTTACAGGTTGTATTATGCCAGGTGATGCTCTCTTCTTTACGGGATTCTATTAACTCAACAATACGCTTAAGATGTTTCGGATCTTTAGTTGTTTGAGAAAAAATTTCAACAGGACGATTAAAATCAATCAGATCAATTTCCGCTTCATTTTCAATTACTATGGCATTCCCTTCACATTGTCCTTCGAGTCCAATCACTTCGGCATGACCACGCTTCCCAAAAATAACCAATTGTCCGTTGATTTCTTTAAGTTGCTTATACGCTTTTTTTATCCGGTCCTGCAATTTCAACACAACAGGACAAGTCTCGTCCTGGAGTTTTAGCCCGGCATTGGTAATTAAACGATATGATGCCGGTGGTTCTCCGTGTGCTCTGAACAGCACTGTTCCTTCTTTTATTTCTTCGATATTATTGTATGAAATGATGTTCATTCCCAGCTTTCGCAAACGTTCTGCCTCTGCATCATTATGAACAATGTCGCCAACACAGTAAACGTCATTACCATTGCTAAGCATGCGGTCAGCGGCTTCTATCGCTTTACGTACACCAAAACAAAAGCCCGAATGAGTATCTATTTCAACTTTAATCATTGTAATTATACCAGATTACGTTCATGTAAAACAGCCATTATCCAGTCCATTTGCTCCTGTTTATTCATGTGGCTGTTATCAAGCAAAACAGCATCATCAGCCATTTTCAACGGACTTTCTTCGCGTGTACTATCTACGAAATCACGATGCTTTACATTCTCCAATATAGAATCAAAAGAAAGACTATTATCGGTAGGATTTTTTGCCTTTAATTCATCAAAACGACGCTGAGCTCGTATTTCAGGCGATGCAGTCATAAAAAGCTTTAAATCTGCATCCGGAAAGACAACCGTTCCGATATCCCTACCATCCATTACAATTCCACCTTCCCTGCCCATTTCCTGCTGTAATTCAACCATACGATGACGAACAAAGGCAATGGTACTGACTGTGCTGACATTATTGCTTACTTCCAGACCTCTAATTTCGTCTTCAACACTTACCCCATTAAGAAAAGTTTCATTCAACTTCTCTTCTGGTTGATATCTGAAAGTGATTTTTATATCATTGAGTTTATTCTGCAATTCATCCAAAAGAATCTCACCATCCTGAATGAATCCATTCTGCATGGCAAATAAAGTAACAGCCCGATACATAGCACCTGTATCGATATAAACATATCCCAACTCTTTGGCTAAATCTTTGGCTACTGTACTTTTCCCACACGATGAATGCCCGTCAATGGCTATAACTCCTTTTTTTAATTGCATTTTCAATTTATTTGCCGACAAAGGTAAAAAAAAACGGGCATCCTAACGACTGCCCGCTTACGGTATCCATGCCAATTTCAACCGTTCATTTTAAATTTCATATTTGCCTTTATCACTATCGTCATTCACAGATATTTGATCAAATACAATCTCAAAAGATTGTGGACCAACTGCCTGCTTCATCACTTTCGGAAATTTTACACCTTCTACTTCAGTATACTCAGTAATTGTGCTAATTACATTGCCCTGAGGTGTTTCACTAACTTCTTTAATTTTTAATCCACTCTCACGACTAAAAAACACGACTTGTTCCTTACCAAATGGATTAGTAATCTTCAATTTATAAGCATCTTCTCCATCAACATCTTCAGAACCCAAAACTTCAGCTTTGAATCCTAATTCAGCAAATTGAGTTTCCGGAAAAATAATGGCTTCTGCTTTCATTGATTCCAACTGATCTCCTTCGATATTCTGTTCGCCCATTGGACTTATCATTTTACCAGCCTCACCATTACATACCTGCTTCGAAACCAGGTTTTCACCCATATAAGTCTCTACACATAATTTATTAGGACGACTGCTATACATCTTCATGGTAAGTGCCATTCCCTGGATCGACATTTTTCCTTCCAAATGATAGTTTTGAATAGCGTTTACAGCATCTGTACCACCAATAGCAACCACATAATCATCAATAATTTTCTCAGCTGTCAATCCTTCTGGTAAAGGCATCGACTTTACTTCTTCACCGTAATAATTATACATGGTAACTTCACCTGAATTGCTGAATTTCTTTAAAGTCTTCTTCATTTCAGGTACATTACCCACTGCTAAAATCAAAGCATTATCAGGAGTCAGATATTTTTGAGCCATCGCCTGAATATCTTCAACTGTTACTGCACTTAACTTCTCTAAATAGGTTTGATAATAATCTTTTGGCAAGTTGTACTTTTGAATATTAAGAGCAAAACGAGCTACCGTAGCAGGATCTTCCAATGAACGAGAAAAACTACCGGCAATCATATTTTTTACCAGATCCAGATCAGCTGCATCAACAAGCTCGTCGCGCATCTTATTCATTTCATAAATAATCTCGGTAAAAGCGCTGTCTGTAACACTTGTTCTTACCTGTGCAGAAGCAGAAAAAGAACCAATCAAATCATCTGAACTAAGTGATGAATAAGCACCATAAGTAAAGGCTTTATCCTCACGTAAATTCTGAAACAGACGACCACTTGAACCACCACCTAAAATACCATTCATTACTCGTGCTTTGATCAAATCTGCATCGCCTGGTTTTAAATTAACAGTATAAGTAAGATCAATAGTTGATTGATTAGCTGCATCTTTATTAGCAACAACTACTTTAGGTCCGTCAAATTTGGCTGGCATTTCATATTTGTGTTCCGGTACGTCTTTCGCTTCCCATTTACCAAAATATGTTTTAGCTTGCTTTTTAGCATCTTTCAAAGTGATATCACCAACAATTACAAGGTAAGCTACATTCGGACGGAAATATGTTTGGTAGTAATTTTTGATATCATCAACGGTAATGCTTTCAACTGTTTCTTCAGTCATTATTTCACCATATGGATGATCTTTTCCGTAAATCAAAGCCCCCGAAACATTATTTGCAATTGACGAAGGCTCGTCTTTATCTGCTTTGATTGAAGTCAGCATTTGCTTAACCGCTTTATCCAATTCTTCCTGAGGAAAAACAGGATTGTACAATACATCAACCATTAAATCAAGCAATTCACCTGAATGCTTTTTCAATGAACTGGCATAAATACTTCTTGAGTTGGTAGAAAGACTTGCACCAATGAAATCAATGGCTTCATCGATTTCTGCTTTGGATTTAGTTGAAGTACCGGAACGCATTAAATCGCCGGCTAATGAAACGTATCCGGCTTTTTCGCCTTCAACAATCGGATCAATATCAAGCGAAAGACTATAAGACACAACCGGAACATTATGGTTTTCAACCACAATTACTTTCAAGCCGTTTTTAAGCTCAAACGTTTCGGCATCTTTTATATTAATTTTGGGAGCAGGTCCGGCTGCCGGCATCTTGCTGCGATCAAGTTGCGCATTTGTTGAAATGGCAAGCAAAACACTTAAAAATAAAAATAATGTTTTCTTCATTGAAGTATATTTTTTATCCGTAGGATATTTTGTCTAAAATGATTTTTAAATAACTATGATTCTAGTTTTGTTGTGATTTTGGTAAGTAATACAACACCACCCGATTATCTTTGGTCAAATATTTTTTAGCTACCCTTTGAATATCCTCACGACTTACAGCCAAATATTTATCCAACTCTGTATTGATTAAATTTGCATCACCAAAGTATGTATAATCACGAGCCAAAGTATTGGCACGTGTAGCCACTTTCATATTGCCTTTAACGATGTCATTCTCAAATTGATTTTTCAATTTTTGAAACTCTTTTTCAGAGATTAGTTCATCCTGAACCTTCTTAATTTCAGCATCCATTGCTTCTTCAAGATCCTTGACCTCAACACCCATGTTTGGTAACGCTAAAGTAAGTGCAACAGAAGGCTCACGAAATCCTAATGGAAAGCTTGCTACCTGAATAGCTTTTTGTTGATCATCAACCAATGCTTTATACAAACGAGAACTTTGTCCTTTTGACAAAAGTGTACTCAACATATCCAAGGCATAATAATCTTCTGTATTCATGGCAGGCGTTCTGTAAGCCTGTAAAATCAATGGAAGTTGTACATTGTCAAATACTGTATCGCGTACCTCACCATTTAAGGCGGGTTCAATAACAGGCTTGTAAGTAAGGTCTGCTTTACCTTTTGGAATATCAGAAAAATATTTTTTAACCAATGCTTTGGTTTCATCAATTTCAATGTCGCCAGCCAAAACTAATACAGCATTATTGGGCACATAAAAGCGATTATAGAATTGTTGAAATTCTTCATCCTTGGCAGCCATAATATGCTCCGGATCGCCAATTGTTGTCCAACGATATGGATGAACTGAGAATGCACGTTTCATGGTTTCCTGAAGAAGTGTTCCGTATGGACGGTTATCGTAGCTTTGCTTCTTCTCTTCAATCACAACTTTCTTTTGAGTTGCAATACCCAATGAATCAACTTTTGCATGTAACATTCTTTCTGATTCCAGCCACAATCCCAACTCCAGTTGATTAGATGGCAACGTTTCATAGTAATAAGTACGATCAGTTGAAGTATTGGCGTTTAATGTTCCTCCTGCATTTTGTACAATCTTAAAATATTGTCCGCGATCAATGTTTTCGGTTCCTTCGAACATCAGGTGCTCAAAAAAGTGAGCAAAACCGGTACGGTCTGGATTTTCGTGCTTTGATCCAACATTGTACATAACCGAAACGGTTACATTAGGGGTGGTTTTGTCTTGATGCAGAATAACATGCAAGCCATTATCCAGATCAAATTCTTCGAAATTAATTTTATTCAATTGGGCATTAGCAGATCCCAAACCGGCTATAAGGAGTGTTACAGCCAGTAACGAAAAGCGATTCTTCATATGAAATTCTTTGGTTTAAAGTGATAAATCAAATTTTAGCTTTGAGCTTACCAATTAACAGACCATTTATTATAATGTTTTGAAATGAAATATTTTAGTGTTAAATCATTACAATAAACATTGTACGAATACGCACATAGGCATGTTCGATATCGTACAGAACACAAATGATAATTAATTATATTTTTTAAGCAGTTCATGCTCATATTGTTTACAGACTACTATTTTTGCATATTACCAAAGAATTATAGCAACGAAACAATTTAACATGCAATATATTCGTAAAATAAAATGGCTGATATTAATAATAGCTGCAGGTTTTTATGCCTGTGATGACAACAATTTTTGCTTATCGAATCAACACGCTATTCAGGCTACCTTTTATTCATTATCATCCGGATCAGAAAACGATACAACCCTAACAGGAATCTACATTTGGGGAGCAAATCGTGAAGATTCACTTATTTATGACAGTTTAAATATCAGCCAATTGTTTTTGCCAACAAATCTTAATACTGACAGTACGATTTTCATCATTAAACAATCTGTTCTGGTAAATAATCAGGTTCGATCTGATTCTGATTTTGTGCAGTTTAATTACTCGCGTCACCTGAATCATGTATCAAGCGAATGTGGAATGACATTCAACCTGGTTTTAGACACCATTATTTATACAAATAATATAATCGATTCTGTTAGCATTGGATATGCCAACATAAATTATGGAGAAGATGCCGAAAATGTTAAAATATATATTGAGTATTAGTTTACTCGTAACCAGCATCAATTCTTTTTCTCAGGAAAAGACTGAAGAAGAGAAGAAAAAAATACCTTTCGAACCTGGAATTGCCGTTGGGCTGAATGTGGGTACATTTATTACTCCATTTTTCGAACCGGAGCGAATTGGTATGGAAGCAACAGGTAGAATCAAATTCAATCGCAAGTGGTTTGCCGTTGGCGAACTTGGATACGAAAATGTTTCATTTAATAAAGAATCATATAATTACGATTCAAACGGAAGTTTTCTTCGTCTGGGTATTGATTACAATATTTTTAAAGTTGAAGAAACAGGCAACAACGATAACATCATTCTGGGCTTCAGGTATGGTTTTGGTGTTGCCGATTATAAAAGCGACCGTTTTACCGTTACCGATGGTTATTGGGGCGATTATTTAGGCTCGATAGGAAGCGGCACCTCTACGGCTCACTGGGGAGAATTTGTATTTGGTCTGCGATCAGAAATATTCAAAAACTTTTATATGGGCTGGAGTGCTCGTTTCAGATTACTGGCTTTGACCAATAACACACAACAATTAGAACCATACGCCATCCCCGGTTATGGTAAAAATGATAATCGAACCAATGTAGGTTTTACCTATAATCTTGAATATTATTTGCCGTTAAAGAAAAAGAAATAAAGCCTATGGATGATCTCATCGCCACCGAAAAATTAAAGGCAACAATCCCTGAAATATTAGAGGAGATTCAAAAAGAAATTGCTCCTTTACTTTCAATGGGTCAGGTTGCTAATTACATTCCGGAGCTAGGTGATGTTGATCAAAACCAATTTGGAATGGTGGTTCGGTTTTTAGATGGAACCACTTTTGAGACAGGAAACAGCCAAACCAATTTCTCCATCCAAAGTATTTCAAAGGTTTTTAGTCTAACCCAGGCCTTTGCCTTGCTTAAAGAAAATCTATGGAACCGTTTGGGGAAAGAACCGTCAGGTAATCCTTTTAACTCATTGATTCAACTTGAAAATGAGAATGGAAAACCACGAAACCCCTTTATTAATGCAGGTGCCATCGTTATTGCAGATATCATCACTCATCATTTCGAGGATCCTTTAAATACTATCCTGGATTTTATGAGGGAGGTTACCTTCAATAAAAAGCTCACCATCAATATGAATGTTCTGCAATCAGAGAAAAATTATGGTCACCGGAATGCGGCTCTGGCTCATTTTATGAAAAGCTATGGAAACATTTATTCTGAAGTAGAGGAAGTACTCGATGTGTATTTTGGACATTGTTCCGTTGAGATGAATTGCTTTGATTTAGCAACTGCCTTTTTATATCTTGCTAATCATGGCGTGCATCCGCTAAATGGTAAAACCTACTTAAATGCCAGTCAGACCAAGCGACTAAATGCTCTGATGTTGACATGTGGAACTTACGACTCGGCAGGTGAGTTTGCTTTTAAAGTAGGTTTACCCGGTAAAAGTGGCGTTGGCGGTGGTATTGCGGGAATTATTCCAGGATTGCTGTCCATTGCCGTTTGGAGCCCGGGATTAGACAAATGTGGTAATTCATTGGCTGGGACAAAAGCTTTAGAACTATTTACAACTAAAACAGGTATATCCATTTTCTAAATAAAACACTCATATGATGATATTCGCAAAATCATTTAAAGCCATTAGTCAGTTTATTTTCCGATACGGATTAGCACTTGTTTTTATCTGGCTGGGTATTTTAAAATTTAAAAATGCCGAAGCTGATTATCTGAAGGATATCTTGCAAAACTCTTCCCTTTTTAGCTGGATGCTTAAATATGTAACCTCATACACCTTCTCTTTGATGATTGCATATTTGCAAATTGCGATTGGTATTTTGCTTGCCATTAAACCTGTTGCAAAAAAATTATCGTTGTTTGGTGGATTACTGGCGGTATTGGTTTTAGGTATCAGCCTTTTAACATTGTTTACATCTGGTTATGTTTGGCAGGCAGGTTATGGTTTTCCTGAATTATCGAAACTGGGACAGAGTATTTTAAAAGATTTAATTTTATTTGGTGCAGCTGCCTGGTGTGTGGGTGATTCATTATAACAATAAAGTATTATGGGCGATATATGTGTTTTTTGCGCTTCGAGCGCTAAGGTAGATCAGACTTATCTCGACGAAGCTGTTTTACTGGGCGAAATATTGGTTGAGAACGGATTTGGATTGAAATATGGTGGTGGCGCTGTGGGGTCAATGGGTGCAGTAGCAAATAAAGTTCTTGAACTGAACGGAAGAGTAACCGGTGTGATTCCGCATTTTATGGTGCAGGTCGAATGGGAACACAAAGGAGTAAAAAACATGATTCATGTAAATACCATGGCCGAGCGAAAGGAACTGCTTATTAAAGATGTAGAGGCCATTGTTGTGTTACCCGGAGGTACCGGCACGATGGAAGAACTATTTGAAGTATTATCCTTAAAAAAACTGGGTCAGTTTACCCAGCCGATTATTTTGGTTAACACCAACAACTATTTCGATGCACTGGTAGATTTTCTGCATAAAATGATTGATGAGAAATTTATGCGTCCTGAGCATGGTGAGCTTTGGCATGTGGTTAATTCGGTTAAAGAAATTCCGGATGCTTTAAAAAGTATTCCTGACTGGGACAAAGATGCTATTCGTTTTGCGGCAGTTTAATTAGTGTAACTTTTGATTTTAAATATTTTTGTAGCTTCGCGAAACACCTATTTACATGATTCAACAGGACACAACTAAAGTAATAACACCAGGCAATCAACTGAACGTTGGAGAAATCAACATTTCCAACACCAACCAGTTGCGCACTCCTGTCCTGCAAATCGAAGATCATACACCACGGCACCTTACACAACAACAACCTGTTTTTGTTCGTCCAAAAATTACTTACCAGAAATTAACACATAAGGATTCAATATACTTAAATCTTAAACCTGCCGAATCGGATAATATTTTTGATGCCGAATTAAGTTTCGAAACAGAATTACCTACAAAAGAAACCAACTCGAAAGAGTTAACGCCTAAAATAGAAGTCGTTAAAGAAGAAGTTGCTCAGGAACAACCCGCACAGGAACAAATAACGGAGAAAGATACTGTTGAAACCATAACTGTTCAGCCCATACCCAACAGAATTAAAATAAGATCTGCCAATCAGTTTGAAGGCTCCAAAGATTGGTTATCAGGCTTCATCATTTTAGCTATTTTAATTGCCGGACTGGTAAAGCTGACATCGGGCAAATACCTTAACGATATCTTTTCGTCTATTCGCTATCAGCAATCGGCCAGTAAATTATTCACCACTTTCAATGTTCAGAATCAAAAGCCAGGATGGGCACTATCCTTCTTATTTATTTTAAGCACTTCGCTTCTAATTTTTGAATATACCATGGTGATGGGTCGCCAACCTGAAAATATTTCTCATATTTATTTTTTATTGGTGATTTTTGGTGGTATAATTGTGTATTCATTTCTGAAAAAAACAATATACCATTTTGTGGGATTTGTTTTTGATACAACCACCGACACCAAAGCATACATTTTTAATGCAGAGCTTTTAAACAAAGCATTTGGAATTAGTATGCTACCAATTATATCGGTCGTTCCCTTTGTCGATCAACTCACCGCAACCTTCTTATTAAAAGCAGGTTTGGTGCTCTTTGTTTTAATGTATTTAGTTCAACTGTTAAGGGGTGTTAAAATTATTTTACGCTCACCGCTTTCAATATTTTATATGTTTTTGTATTTTTGTGCGCTAGAAATTTTACCCTTAGCGATTTTGATTAAAATCATGATCCTTTAGTGGTAAGGATTTGAGGACAAAGGTGTAGTTGAATTAAAATAAAAAAACATTGAAGATTAAAAGAATACTGGTTTCTCAACCAAAACCTTCAACGCCCAAATCGCCATACTTTGATTTGGCGGATAAAAGCAATGTGAAAATCGACTTCCGACCATTTATTCAAGTAGAAGCTGTTCCTGCAAAAGAATTCAGAACTCAAAAGGTTAATATTCTTGATCATACTGCTGTTATTTTTACCAGCCGCACTGCTATTGATCACTATTTCAGGATTGCTGAAGAAATGCGTCTTACGATTCCTGATACAATGAAGTATTTCTGTATCTCAGAAGCCACTGCATTTTATCTTCAAAAATACATTGTGTATCGTAAACGTAAAATCTTCCATTCTACCGGTAAATTTGCCGACCTGGTTGATGTTGTGAAAAAACACAAGGACGAAACATACCTTGTGCCACTTTCGGATATTCACAAACAAGAAATCCCAACTTTGTTGAACAAGGCTAAAGTGAAATACACAAAAGCCATTCTTTATCGCACTGTTAGCAGCGATTTAAGTGACTTGAAAGATGTGAACTACGATATTTTGGTATTCTTCAGCCCATCAGGAATTGCTTCTCTTTTGCAGAACTTCCCTAATTTTGAGCAGAACGATACTAAAATTGCTTCATTCGGACCAGCTACTGCCAAAGCAGTGAAAGATGCAGGCTTGCGTTTGGATATCCAGGCTCCAATGCCTCAGGCTCCGTCAATGACAATGGCTCTTGAGCAGTTCATTAAAAAATTCAACAAGGGAGTAAAATAAAAATATTTCCCTCTATCTGGGAGAACATCCTTCTTGCCACTGGTAAGGAGGATTGTTTTTTTAAGCACTAATACGGATGACAACACAGCGTAATACATTTCAGAAAAACGAACGTCTTTGCAGTAATAAAATCATTCAAAGACTGTTTGATGAAGGTCAGTCGTTTGTTCGTTATCCATTCCGCATTACAATCCTTCCCATCGATGATGAAGATGCAGCTCCTTTGCAGATTCTTATATCCGTATCTAAAAAAAGATTTAAAAGAGCCAATAAACGAAACTGGGTCAAGAGAAGAATCAGAGAAGCATATCGACTAAACAAACATCAGGCACTGGCCGTTTTAACCGAAAAGAATATCAAATTGGCTGTTTCGTTTGTTTATTTACCCAGTGAAGTGCTTGACTATTCAAATATAGAAAAGACCGTAAAAAAAGCATTGAAACAGATTGTTTCTAAAGTTGTACCCGATGAAAACCATTAAGTCTGCTCTTATAGCACTCATAAAGCTTTTAAGCGATGGTATTGTGGCATTACTAATCATACCGGTAAAACTATACCAATGGTTTCTTTCACCATGGCTGGGAGCGTCGTGTCGTTATACACCAACCTGCTCTGCCTATACCATTGAAGCACTTAAAAAACATGGCCCCATTAAAGGTCTTTGGCTTTCGATCAAACGTATATTAAGCTGCAATCCCTGGGGTGGACACGGACACGATCCGGTACCTTAATTTCTTCAATTGTTAATGATTAATTGTTCGGGAACGGTTCTCTATTTGCGTTATGGTTAGATAGAACCGTTCCTTATCTTATTTTAATTCAATCACCTCTACTCCTGTCCTCTCCTCAAGGAGAGGAAGACAAAACAGACTCTCGCTTAACACTTCCCTCTCTGAGTTGGAGAGGGTTTGGATGAGGTTTAGATGCGATCCTACTATTTTTATTACCTGACATGCACACAGTATAAAACAAAAACATACTTTTAAGCGTATTACCTATGTCGAATTAAAAATAACAACCATGAAAAATCTGATGCTACTGCTTATTGCGGTTACTATAACTTCGTCATCGTATGGTCAAAACAGCGATAAAATTATTGGTACCTGGTTAACCCAAGACGGAGATTCAAAAGTAACAATTACTAAAAACAGTGATGGAAAATTTGAAGGATCAATTGTCTGGTTAAAGGAACCAAAGCGTGAAAATGGAAGTGAAAAACTGGATGATAAAAATCCGGATGATAAGTTAAAAACACGTCCGATAATGGGATTGAAACTATTGGAAGGATTCACCTACGATAACGATGATGAAGAATGGATAGACGGAACTATTTACGATCCTAAAAGCGGAAGCACCTACAAATGCCTGATGTGGTTCGATGGTGATCCAAATACCCTCATGGTTAAAGGTTATATTGGTGTTTCCATCATTGGTAAAAAAGTACAATGGAAAAGAGCTTAATTAAATAGCTCTGACAATATCTTCATAAACTCCTGCCCTTCGGTGGGAGTTTTTTGTTGGGTAAAATCAAATTGGCAGTTTAATTTATTAAGCTTTAAAGTATACAATTCTAGTATTGTAGTCCCTGAAGGATGTATGTACTATAAATATAGAAAGGTGTTTGGTCAGAATTTACAAATACCTCTCCTCTTATCCTCTCTTTATGGAGAGGAAGGAAAAACAGAAGACATACAATTGATAATTTTTGGTTTTTTCCCTCTTAAAATTGAAGAGGGTGAGTGTGAGGTTTTAATTTTTGGAAATCTCCTTTACCACCTCAATTATCCTGTTCAGCACTTTAGAAACTTGAAACAATACCTCTTCATTTTCAAATCTAATTACACGAATTCCAAATCTTTCTAACTCAGCTGTTCGATTTATATCATATTGTTTTTGAAATTTATGAATCTCACCATCAACTTCTACTACCAACTTTTTTCATGACAATAAAAATCAGCAATAAAACAATTTATAGGATGTTGCCGCCGGAATTTGAGTCCTTTTAATTTTCTGTCTCTAATTTCAGACCATAAGATCTTTTCAGCAGGCGTCATGTGAGATCGTAAATCTTTCGCAAACTGCCTCACTATATAACTGGCTCCATAAAACAGATTATCAAAATTCTCTTGTGACATTTATGATCTATTTAAACTTTAAAATAGGAAATTGACAGCTTAAATTCAAAACCTCTCCTCTTATCCTCTCCTTAAGGAGAGGAAGATTTACTATAAAGCTTTTCAATTTGATAGTAAAGATTCCCTCTTAAAATTGAAGAGGCTGAGTGTGAGGTTTTTCTTCGTTTTTATTCCATTTACTTGAAAAAGTCCCGGAGGGACGCCTGTAATAGCTCAGTACGTAAGTGCTGAGTTCATCGTAAAGAATACTGAGCCCTGAAAGGGCGACTGTACACTAAATGGGATTCTTTTTTATCAATAACTATACTTTACTATTAAACAACTTTTCTTTTTAATTAATACACAACACAATAACCTCCCACGTTTTAAATTTATTACCAAAATTCTTTTTCACTTTATGATTTAGCCGTAATTTTAACTTTAAACCTCAATTATCAAAGCATGAATCTAAAAAGCATCAATCCGGCTACTGGAGAAACGGTAAGAGAATACGATCAATTTTCGTGGGACGAAGTAGATAACGCTATTGAAAGAAATTACGAGGCTTTTAAACATTGGAAAAAAGTTCCTATATCTCAACGGTCAGAACTATTATTAAAAGCAGCTCAGGTGCTGCGTGATAAAACCGAGGGTTTGGCTTTTAACATCACCGTTGAGATGGGTAAAAACATCAAGGAATCGCGCGCCGAAATAGAAAAATGTGCCTGGGTTTGCGAATACTATGCCAACAATGCAGCTACTTTTCTAAATCGTGAGATTATCCCCACCGAGGCAAGCGAAAGTTTTGCTTCTTTTCAACCACTTGGACCAATATTAGCCATTATGCCATGGAACTTTCCATTCTGGCAGGTTTTCAGATTTGCTGCTCCTGCCCTGATGGCCGGCAATACCTGCCTGTTAAAACATGCATCAAACGTTCCCGGATGCGCCATGGCCATCGAAGAAATTTTTAAGGAAGCGGGTTATCCTGATCATGTTTTCCGATCATTACTTATCAGAAATGATAAGGTTGAACGCACCATAGCTGATAAAAGAATTAAAGCTGTAACTCTAACAGGCAGTACACCTGCAGGTAAGGCAGTAGCTGCCACAGCCGGTAAACAATTAAAAAAATGCGTACTTGAATTAGGAGGTAGTGATCCGTATATTATTCTAGAAGATGCTGACTTACGAAAAACAGCAGATGCGTGTGTTGCAGGGCGAATTTTAAATGCTGGTCAGAGCTGTATTGGTGCTAAACGATTCATTGTTACCGAAGCAATTTATAATCCGTTTATAGAAGCATTTACGGATAGAATGAGAGCTGTAACCCTGGGCGACCCTTTTGATGAAAGCAAACAAATGGGACCGATTGCCCGCCATAATCTACGCGATGATTTACATCGTCAGGTTGAAAACAGTGTGGCCAAAGGGGCTACCATCATGACTGGAGGTTATGTTCCAAACCGTGTGGGAGCCTTCTACCCCGCTACTGTTTTAACTGATGTTGCTCCCGGAATGCCAGCCTATCACGAAGAGTTATTTGGTCCGGTTGCATCAGTTATTAAAGCCAAAGATGAGGAAGAAGCCATTCGAATAGCTAACGATAGTGTTTTTGGTTTAGGAGCAGCTGTTTTTACCCAGGATATCGAACGTGGTAAAAGAATTGCCGAATTTGAGATTGAAGCCGGTTGCTGTTTCATAAACGATTTTGTTCGCTCCGATCCCCGTATGCCATTTGGTGGAACAAAAGAAAGTGGATTCGGTCGTGAGTTATCGCATTACGGAATGAAAGAGTTTGTAAATATTAAAGGAGTTTGGATTAAGTAAACGCTTCGATAAAGTATAATAATTGATATTAGGCAATATGCCAATAAACTGCCCCTGATAACTATCGGGGCTGCCTAGAATCTAATGAACTATAATAATTAAATGGATTATAAAAAAGCTTTGTACAAAGCAGCTGCTCTTTGCTCTCAGCAAGAAAGATGCGTTTCTGAAATCAGAAAAAAACTAGTTAACTGGGAAGTATCTGATGAAGAGACTAACAAAGCCATTCAGTTTTTAATCGAAGAAAAATACATTAACGAACAACGCTTTGCTGAATTCTATGTACGTGATAAATTTCGATTCAACGGTTGGGGAAAAATCAAGATAAAATATCATCTTAAACAAAAAGAAATTGCCAATTCAGATATCGAAAATGCCCTGGCTGAGATAAATTCATCCGACTATTTTTCAAAACTGGCAGAATTATTGCAAGGTAAACTGAAGCAAATCAAAAACAAGGATGTTTGGCAAACCAAAGCTGCACTGGCTCGTTTTGGTCAGTCACGTGGCTTTGAACCACATCTGATATTTCAATGTATTGATGAAATTTTAAATGCCGACAACTAAGAATTCGTTTCTTAATGGCACATTCATTCAATAACTTAAAACTGATTAATTATTTAACCATAACCCTGATAACGACTACATCATTTGATTTGAAAACACTATTTTTGAAACTTCATGATGTAATATCCTGATAACCTTAGACTAAAAAACATCTTATGAAAAAATCAGCTCTACTGTTACTGATAGCTCTGTTCTTCCTTCCAAATCTGATGGAAGCCAAGAAAAAACCTGACTGGGTTAAACAACGTCCGAACGATCCCACTTTTTACATAGGAATTGCCATGATGCCTAAAGAAGGCAGCGAAGTAGAATATAAGCAGGCGGCCCGCAACAACGCCCTCAAACAAATGAGTAGCGAAATTAAAGTAACCGTTTCATCCAATTCGGTATTGAGTAAAATTGAAACCAACTACCGGTTTGTTGAAAATTACGAAAGTAAAGTTGAAACCTCAGTACTCGAAACGCTTGAAGGATATGAAGTAACCACCTGGGAAGACAAAAGTGAATACTGGGTGATGATGAAACTTTCTAAACAGCGATATGCTCAAATTCAGGAGATGAAACTGGATAAGGCAAAAATGCTGGCTAGTACTTTTTTATCAGATGCTAAGAAAGCCTTAGCTGTTAATGATGCTTATTCGGCTCTTAATTATCTGGCCAAGGCAACTACCAGTCTTAAAGATCATCTCGAAAGTGACCTGACATACAAAACAGTTGACGGTACGTACAATGTTGGTACTGAAGTCTTCAGTACTATACAGGATGTATTCCGTCGAATAGAACTGGTTCCGGTTCAATCATCTTATTCTATTCAGTTTTCAAAGCAGCTCGAAGTTCCAATTGGTATAAACGCGTTATTCCATTCTGATAACGGTGAAAAAGTGCCTTTAGCTGGTTTACCGCTGGTTTTTGAGTTCACCAAAGGTGAAGGTTATCTGGCGTCACAAGCCAAAACCAATATAGATGGATATGCAGGGGTTTCTATTACTCGCCTACTATCAAAGCGCAAATCACAAGAGATTACGGCTACTTTTGATTTTAACAGTGTCATGGATAATGAGGATCAAGAAGTTCATAATTTGCTCGAAATATTTTTCCCACCAAAGCAAATGCCATCAACTTTTATTGCCATTGAAGTGCAAAAATCTAAAGCTTATCTGATAACCGAAGAATCGGTATTTGGAGAACTGGACGATCAGGGAGCCTTTTCAAACATGATTAAAACACAACTCAACAACAACTTTTTCACCTTCACAACCAATATGGATGATGCTGATTTTGTAGTGAAAATTAATTCTAAGTTTGTAGCCGGTGAATCAAGAAAGGGTCAGGGTTACGAAGTATTTTTGGTTTTTGCTGAGTTCAATATATCAATCTTCGAAGCTCAGTCTCAGACCGAAATATTTGCCGATCAGCTTTCGGGTATCAGAGGTATGCGTCCCGGAAATTATGAGTATGCTCTAAAAGATTCACGCGTAAAGCTTTTAGATCAGTTTGAAAAGAAAATAGAGCCTCGCCTTGAACAGGTGGATATGTAAAAAATAGATTTTTAGATGATAGACTATAGTTTTCATATGGAATACAATCAGGAAACTTAAACAGATGAATTAGTATTTATCAAACCCATCTGGTGCGGTGGGGAAATATTTCCAGCTTTCATCGGATCAGTTTCCCGATCTTAATACTGTTACTTTATTCCATTAATTATCCCTAATAATGTCATTAAAGCAATAAAACAAGAAACTACACTATAACTTCTATATAATGCAAAAAAAAGCTTTAAAATGGCTTATTTTATTCTTTCTTGTCACTCCAACGATTTGTTCTTTTTCGCAGGTAAAGAAGAATAAGTTGGATGCAAAAAGTTTTTATAACAAACTTATTTCAATCAAAGATCCATTAATTATTGACACACGACCGGGATATAAATTCCAGGAAAACAGAATACAAAATGCTGTTTTGGCCGAGAGTCAGGATGAATTATTGAAACTTATTAAAATAGTACCTAAAGACACTCCTATCTTTGTTTACTGTCAGATTGGTGACCGATCGAAACGTACTGTTAAAGTTTTAAAAGGCAATGGTTTCACAAAAGTGTATGAATTGGAAGATGGTTTGGTAACCTGGATAGAAGCCGGTCTTCCTCTCGATACTATAAAATTTGAATAAACATTGAAAAAATAATTTTTATAACTGAACTTAGGGGTTGTATAATAGTCAATCCCCTTTTTTATGAAAGTCACCAAAAATCAAATCAATTCATTTTTCAATTCTGAATCAATTGCAATTGCCGGCGTTAGTCGAAACGAAAAGAAATTTGGCAGAATGATATTCTCTGAATTAAAGAAAAACGGATATAACGTGATTCCTGTTAATCCTTCCTCTTCCGAAATAGATGGCCAAACATGTTATTCCGATGTAACCAAATTACCAGATCACATCGACAGTCTCTTAATTGCTACACCAAAGGATCAGACAGACGAAATACTTCGCCAGGCCATTAACAAAGGCATTAAAAATATTTGGGTTCAGCAGTTTTCAAATACAGATGATACCCTAAGCATTGCAGAAGAATACGATAAGGAAATCATCCACAAGAAGTGTATATTTATGTTTGCCGAGCCTGTTGCCGGAGTACATAAATTTCATAAAACCATACTGAAAGTATTTGGCAGTCTACCCAAATAAATTGTTCTGAATTTACTCATTGTCCGAAGCAAACCATTCGGCATAGCTATTGGCTGTCTCGTTTAGCTTAAGGCTGTGTAATTGTATATTTTCAGGTAATCTTCGTTTTATCCTGTCAGCAAAATCAAACAACATATTCTCGCATGTTGGCTGATAATCCACCAACTCATGACGATCGCTCATTTGAGGTAAACTTAGCAATTGCGCGGTGGGTGCTTTTTTATTGATAACAATACAATGATCTAAACGATTAATAATTTCTTCATTTACAATACGTTTTAAATCACCAAAATCCATTACCATTCCCAACTTCACATTGTCTTCATCAGCAATAGGTTCGCCTATAACGGTTACTGCCAAAATATATGAATGCCCATGAATGTTCTTACATAATCCATCGTAATTCCACAATGCATGAGCCATTTCAAACCTAAACTCTTTAGTCAATCTTATCTTTCCCATCGTTGTTCCATAAAAAAAGACTGATAAAATCAGCCTTCCATTGTTATTGATTGATCTTTATCAGCTAGCTATTGTACATTTACTTACACAATCAACGATATTTCGTAAACTATTGTGCTTTAAATAGTAAAATGTATTTTTACCTTCTCTCTTACTCGACAAAACACCTTTATCTTTTAAGATTCCAAGATGATGAGAAGTAGTAGATTGTTCGATATTTAAAAGTTTATGTATTTCAGTCACTGTCAACATCTTTCCATCTTCAAGGTGACTAAGAATAGCAATTCGCATAGGATGTGCAATTGCTTTTAACATACCAGCTGCTTTGTCTAATAATTCTGCATCTAAATCTTTAATCTTCATTTTCCAGTGGTTTTCTCAATAATTCAGGTACAAATATATAACTATCTTATTATTTATCTGTTAAAACGGGTGCAAAAATATTTAAATATTTAGATAATATCAATATGTATTCTAATAATTCCAATTAATTAATAAATTTGCCTACTTTGTACTGTTAATCATTTGTTGTTGCAGATTTATTTAGAATCTATTCATGTCAGATACATCCATAATTAGGGAGCCTATTAAAGAGGAAATGAAAAAGTTCGAGCCCTATTTCAGGGAACAGCTTAAAACTAAAATTCCTCTGCTTGATATAATTACCAACTACCTGTTAAGGCGTAAAGGCAAACAAATGCGCCCCATGCTGGTGTTTCTATCAGCCAAATTAAACGGACAAATTTCAGAATCAACCTATGTTGCTGCCACTCTTATTGAATTGTTGCATACTGCCACCCTTATTCATGATGATGTAGTTGATGAAACATATCAACGAAGAGGTATCTTTTCTATTAATGCTTTATGGAAATCTAAAATAGCGGTATTGGTTGGAGATTTTTTCCTTTCAAAAGGTTTAACAACAGCTTTAAATACCGATCAGATCGGCGTATTAAAAGTAGTTTCTGAAGCGGTAAAAGAAATGAGTGAAGGCGAATTACTTCAGATTGAAAAGTCAAGAAAACTGGATATTACCGAAGATGTATATTACGATATTATTCGTAAAAAAACAGCCACTCTTATTGCTGCATGTACCAGATCAGGAGCACTTTCAGTCGATTCATCTGAAGAACAACTTAATGCAATGAAAGATTTTGGTGAGAACCTGGGTATTGCTTTCCAGATAAAAGATGATTTATTCGATTATGAATCTAATGGATTGATTGGTAAACCAACCGGAAACGATATAAAAGAAAAGAAGTTAACCCTGCCTCTTATCTATTCGCTTCAAAAAACAGATTCAAAAACCCGGCGTCAAATTTTAACAAAAATCAGACGTCACCATAAGAAGGAAAGAAAAGTGCAGGAAATAGTTGCCTTTGTAAAAACAAGCGGTGGATTGGAATATACAAAAGAACAAATGTACAAGTATGCTCAAAAGGCTATTGAAGCGCTTTCAATCTATCCGGAAGATAGTACCAAGGAAGCAATGATAAAAATGGTTGATTTCACCATTAAAAGAAAAAAATAAAGCGGGATTAACCCGCTTTAATTCTATTCTATCTAAAAATACTTTACTTCTTCAATTTTACCAGTCTCTAACTTTTGTATTTCAGTTAGTAAGTTATTAGCTAATCTACTGGCACCAATACGGAATAGTCCATTATTAAGCCACTCCTCTCCCAAAATATCCTTAACTAACTGATAATAAATCAATGCATCTTCTGGAGTTGAGATACCTCCGGCCGGCTTAAATCCAATTTTTTTACCGGTTTTTTGGTAATGTTGTTTAATAGCATTAAGCATCACATAGGCAGCTTCATATGTAGCGGCAGGTTGCTGCTTACCTGTTGAAGTTTTAATAAAATCAGCACCACTCTCAATGGATAACATGCTTGCCAGCCATATCTCTTCCATATCTTTCAGTGTACCTGATTCAAGAATAACTTTCAGATGAGCATCTTTCATTACACTTTTTATCTGAAAAATTTCCTCACCGGCAAATTCATAGTTACCTTCCTGAAATTCACCAACAGATAATACAATATCAATTTCGTTAGCTCCAAAATCTACAGCTCTCTCCGTTTCAAGTTTCTTAACATCAGTAAATGTTTGTGATGAAGGAAACCCGGCTGAAACCACAGCAATCTTTACTCCTTCGGCTTTTAAAGCTCCCTTCAAAACAGGAGCAAATACAGGATAAACACACATTGCTGCCACTTGTGGAACATAGTCGAAATGTTTGGGTAAATCATTCACTTTATCTACAAACTCCCTTATACTATCAGCAGAATCTTCAGTATATAATGAAGTTAAATCGATACAACTAAATAATAACTTTAGAACATCCTTATTATCTAATTCTTTTTTACAACTTTCAATTGCTTTAGCAATAACTTCTTTCATTTCTTGTTCCTTAAGCGGACAAGGATATTTATCAGCAAAATCCTGAATCATTTCCATTGTTTTAGTATAATTTTTCGTTGTTTTTATGTCTGTCTTTATCCCGTGAAGTTTTCTTCTCAAGATTTTTAACAAAGGCTTCTGTTAAATTTACACCTGTTTGATTAGCCAGGCAAATAAGTACCCATAGTACATCTGCCATCTCATCGGCTAATTCCAGTTTTTCTTCGTTTTTCTTAAAGGATTGATCACCGAATTTACGAGCCATAACCCTGGCAAGTTCACCAACTTCTTCTGTCAAAATTGCCATATTGGTTAATTCACTAAAATATCTGACACCGAATTCTTTAATCCAATCATCTACTTGTTTCTGAGCATCTGCTATATTCATCTATTCTCTTCTTTTACTGTCAATAATAATGGTAACAGGTCCGTCATTAATCAGTTCGACTTTCATATCAGCACCAAACTCACCTGTTTCTGGTTCTATTCCACTAACTTCATGCAGCTTACTAACAAATCTTTCATATAACGGTATTGAAATTTCCGGAGGTGCAGCACTTATGTATGACGGTCGGTTTCCCTTTTTTGTTTTAGCATGCAGTGTAAACTGACTAATAATTAGTAATTCTCCCTTAACATCCATCACTGATCTGTTCATCACACCTTCATCGTCGGGGAATATACGTAATTGAGCTATTTTTCCTGCTAACCAGCTGATATCTTCATCATTATCTTCACTTTCTATTCCAAGCAAAATCAATAAACCTTTGTTTATAGCAGATTTTACCTTTTGATCTATTGTAACAGACGCTTTACTAACTCTTTGAATAACTACACGCATAAAATATTCTTAATATCCGATCGAAAATTAATACTTATATTTGAATCATAATAATGAAAACAAATCTGTCTTATTTATATTTAACCTATTAATATGAAATTAAATATCTTAGCATCATTTTTACTCTTCTTTAATGTTGTAATTTTTGCACAAATACCGACCGGTTATTACAATAATGCCGATGGTAAATCAGGCTATGAACTAAAAACCGCTTTATACAATATCATTAAAGGTCATACACAACAAAGTTACACGAGTTTATGGACTCATTTTAAAACTACTGATAAAAAATCTAATGGAACCGTATGGGATATGTATTCTGATGTTCCTGGGGGTACTCCAGCATATGTCTACATTTTTGTTGAAGATCAATGCGGTAATTACTCCGGTGAAGGAAGTTGTTATAATCGAGAACACAGTTGGCCTAAAAGCTGGTTTGATGATGGATATCCGATGTATACAGATCTTTTTCACCTTTATCCAACGGATGGATATACTAATGGTAAACGAGGTAATTATCCTTTTGGAGAAGTGGATTCTCCAACATGGACTTCTACTAATGGTAGCAAACTTGGAAATAACAGTACAGATGGTTATTCATCGTTAGTATTTGAACCAATAGATGAATACAAAGGTGATTTTGCTAGAAGCTATTTTTACATGGCCACCCGATATGAAAATGTAATTAGTTCCTGGGTAAATAATACTGGAGCTTCACAAATTCTTGATGGATCTAATGAAAAGGTATTTAAAGATTGGCAGTTACAACTATTATTTAAATGGCATAACAATGATCCTGTGAGTGATAAAGAGATAAACAGAAACAATGATGTTTATGGTATTCAGAATAACAGAAATCCATTTATTGATCATCCAGAATACGTTGCTTTAATTTGGACTACAGAAACATCTGTTAAGAATAATTCACTCGAAGATTTTAATTTATATCCTAATCCTTCCAATGGAATTATTACGATAACAGGTAACTTCAATGATTCTGAAAATATCCTAAGTTTCTACAATAATCTTGGACAATTGGTTTATCGCATAAATAAACCCAATTTCACACAATCTCAAGTTAATATTAGTCATTTATCAAAGGGAGTTTATTATTTAAAAATTAAGGCTAAAAACAAACAATTCACCACTAAAAAAGTTATTCTTCATTAAACAGATAAAATGAGAGGAATACTAAGCAATACAAACGATCCGGCCTTTAATCTGGCAACCGAAGAATTTCTATTAAGAAAAACAGAGGATGATGTTTTCTTTCTATATGTGAATCAACCTTCTATAATAGTTGGTAAACATCAAAATGCACTGGCTGAAATCAATTTCGACTATACTCATTCAAAAAACATTCCTGTGTACCGTCGCCTTTCTGGCGGCGGTACTGTTTATCACGATCTGCAAAATCTGAATTTCTGTTTTATCAAAAGTGGAGAGAAAAATAAACTGGTCAACTTTGCTTTATACTCAAAACCCATACTCGAAGCTCTTACTGAACTAGGCATTCAGGCTAATTTCGGTAAAAGACATGATATTCAAATAGATAATAAAAAGATTTCGGGTAATGCCTCCCATGTATTTAAAAGCAGGGTCATGCATCATGGAACATTATTATTTAACTCAGAACTGGATATTTTAAATAATGCCCTTAGAACAAATCCATTGCATTATAAAGACAAGGCTGTAAAATCAGTCAGAAGTGAAGTCACCAATATTTCAGAATATGTTAATGACATTATTTTTCAAGATTTTATATCCTTCTTATTTAATTATTTATTGAACTATTTTTCAGACAGCGAAAGCAGTGAACTTTTACCGGATGAAATAAAATCTATTGAAGAACTGGTTAAGGATAAATATACAACCGACGAGTGGAATTTTGGATACAGTCCAAATTATGAAATGAAAAAACGAATCAAATTAGCCGACGGAAGCAGATTGAGTAATTCAATGAAGGTTTCAAAAGGTAAAATTGTGAATTGTGTTATCAAAACAAATAATAAAGATAATGAACTTCTATTTTCTGAATTATCAGAAAATTTAAATGGTACCATTCATTTAAAAAATGATATTAATATATTTTTTGATAATTATATTAAAAATCGATCTTTAAATATCTCCAAAGATGAGTGGTTGCAACTATTCTTCTAAAAATTACTTAAATATAAATTTAATCTTATAATATTGATTTATTGTAATTTACGGATTTTTATCTGAATGATACCATGAATATACTTTACTAGCTTTATCCTTCCCTAATACCTCTTCTAAATTTTCAATTGTAGTTTCTTTAATTATGTTTAACGACTTAAATTTTGTCATTAACTGCTCAATTGTTTTTTGTCCAATACCAGGGATATTTTCCAAATCTGATTTTATAAAATTAATTGATCTTTTCTGACGATGAAATGTAATTCCAAAGCGATGTGCTTCGTTACGTAAATACTGAATAATTTTTAAGGTCTCTGAATTCTTATCAAGATATAATGGTATAGGATCACCCGGATAAAATATCTCTTCCAAACGCTTTGCTATACCAATAACTGCAATCTTACCAATCAAATCTAATTGTGACAATACCTTTACAGCCGCACCTAATTGCCCCTTTCCTCCATCAATAACTATCAATTGAGGTAATGAAAGATCTTCATCTAATAACCTCTTATACCTTCTGTAAATAACTTCCTCCATTGAGGCAAAATCATTTGGACCTTCTACTGTTTTTATATTAAAGTGGCGATAATCTTTTTTACTGGGTTTTGCATTTTTAAATACAACACATGCAGCAACAGGATTGGTTCCTTGTATATTTGAATTATCGAAACATTCAATATGACGAGGTGGTTCCTTAAGTCTCAAATCAGTTTGCATCACTTTAACTATCCGTTCTTCTCTCGGTTCCTTTTTGACTATAGATTGTTGCTTTAACTTATCTAAACGGTAATATTTAACATTACGCTCAGATAAATCCAATAACTTTTTTTTATCTCCTATTTTAGGAACCAAAAATAAAGAGTTCTTTAATTCAATTTCTGGTATAAATGGAACAAGAATTTCACGAGATAAAATGGTCAATCTGGATTGCATTTCCGAAATAGCAGATACTAATATTTCCTGTAAATTTTCATCCAATCTCTTTTTGAACTCTATGGTGTGAGATTGTATAACAGATCCATTAGCCACTCTCATAAAGTTAGCATACCCTGATTTCTCATCCTCGATAACAGAAAAAACATCAAGGTTTGTAAGTTTAGGGTTTACAATTGTTGATTTACTTTGATGTGATTCTAAAATTTGAATCTTCTGCTTTACTTCCTCTGCATTTTCAAATTCTAGTTTTGATGCATAATCCATCATTTTATCTTTCATGAATTTGATTACAGAAACAACATTACCTTTTAATATATCCTTTATTGCAGTAATATGGTCGTTATATAAATCTTCAGAATATTCATTTATACATGGTGCTTTACAATTACCGATATGATATTCGAGACAAACCTTAAACTTACCCTGATTAATATTATCCTCCGACAAAACATGTTTACAGGTTCGTAATGGGTAGAGCTGTTTAAAAAGATCTAATAAAGCACGTACAATTCCAACTGAAGTATAGGGTCCGAAATAGATACTACCATCCCGAATAAAATTACGGGTCTGAAAAACGCGTGGAAATCGTTCATTTTTTACAACTATCCAGGGAAAAGATTTATCATCTTTTAAAAGTATATTATAACGAGGCTGATATTTCTTAATTAAATTGTTTTCTAATAGTAAAGCATCTTCTTCAGAATCGACAACGATGTGTTTAATTTCGGTAATTTTTTTTACCAGCACCTTGGTTTTTCCATAATCATGCTGTTTCGTAAAATAGGAAGAAACGCGTTTTTTGAGATCCTTAGCCTTACCTATATAAATAATTTTACCGTCTTCATTAAAGTATTGATATACTCCAGGCAAAGACGGTAATGACTTTATTTTAGTATGTAAATAGTCTAATCGCTGCTGTTCTTTATTCATTTAAACAAATAACTGGGTAAACGAAAACGTAGAAACATCAAATAAACCTCTGTCTCCTAGTTTTAATTTAGGAATCACAAGAAGCGACATAAATGCCATAGTCATAAAGGGAGCTTTTAATAATACACCAGAATCAAATACAAATTGATTTAATTCTGTATATATTTTAGCTACTTCTTCTCCTTCTATATCCGACATCAACCCGGCAACCGGAAGAGCTAAACTTTTTAATTGATCTTCTGTACAAGCAACCAATCCGCCCTTCATATCAATTAGCGAATTAATAGCTTTAACTAATGATTGATCATCACATCCAATAGCAACGATATTATGACTATCGTGAGCAACAGAACTTGCAAGAGCTCCCTTTTTAAGTCCAAATCCTTTAATAAACCCTATTGCAGGTTTTGAAGGTTGATATCTGTTTAATACAACTACTTTAAGAATATCGTTTGTCAGATCAGTTTTTACAATCTTATCCTTTTGATTAGTTATATCCCATAAAAATTCTTTGGTTAGTAACTCACCATCCTCAGCTTCTATAACTCTTATTTTTGAAGCATCATTTGGTATTGTAACACACAAATCATCTTCAGAGATATAATTACATTCAAATTTATTAACCTTTAATATAGGTTTCAACTCAAAAAGTGATTTACTATTTTCTGCAACCTTAACTCCGTCAATATATGTTTCTAAAACAGTAAAATCACTCAAATTATCAACAATAATAAAATCTGCCGGATCACCTTCACGTAGCAATCCAACCGGAAGTTTATAATGTAATACAGGATTTAAAACTGCCGCCTTATATATTTCAAAAATGGAATATCCTTTATTTAATGCTAAACGAACCAGGCGATCTATATGTCCTGAATTCATTATTAAATCTGGATGACTATCATCTGTGCATAACATTACATTATTAGGATAGGAACGAATCAAAGTATGTAGTGAATCAAAATTTCGGGCAGCACTACCTTCCCTGATTTGAATCATCATACCCAACTTTATTTTATCAATCGCTTCTTGTAGCGTCGAACATTCATGATCTGTTGAAATTCCAGCTGATGCATATTTAATTAAGTCATCACCTATCAAACCCGGAGCATGACCATCGATTGGTTTATTGTATTTTTTAGCCAGATCTAGTTTTGCCTTTACTTTAGGATCATCATAAATTACCCCTGGAAAATTCATCATTTCAGCCAAAAAAGAGGCCCCTTTTAAAAACAGATATTCAATATCCTCTGCTTCAATCCGACCTCCAGATGATTCAAAATCTGTTGCCGGAACACATGATGGAACACCAAAAAAACACTTTAAAGGAGTCGTTGCCGCGTCCTCTATCATATATTCTACCCCTTCTCTTCCTAAAACATTTGCAATTTCATGCGGATCTGAAACAACTGCAACTGTTCCACGTGGAACGATCATTTTAGAAAAACGACTCGGTATGGTCATAGAACTTTCTATATGAACATGAGAATCTATTAATCCAGGTAATATATAATTTGAAAATTTTTCAACAGAATGATTGATGGAGTTAATAATACCATTAGCGAAAGTAATTTCAACTGGATAAATTTTATTAAAATGTATATCAACTAAATTACCTTTTATAATCATAAATAAAGGTTTTTTGTTCCACGTGAAACATTATCTACCTAATAAAACTAATAAAACATTAATATCACTAGGAGAAACGCCAGAAATACGACTAGCTTGTCCAATCGTCTCTGGATCGATTTTTGTTAATTTCTGTCTACCTTCAGTAGAGATAGTGTGGATGGATTCGTAATTAAATTTACCTCTAATTTTTAAATTTTCTAAACGCGTAAATTTATCAGCTAATAATTTTTCACGTTTAATGTAACCAGAGTACTTTAATGATATCTCGACTGATTCTAATATTTCTTCTAACCTATCTTTAGGTATACAAGATGCTTTATCTTGTAATGGTTTAATAAAACTATATAAATCAAAAATATTAATTTGGGGGCGCATTAAAATATCAACAAGCTTTACACCTTGTTTTAAAGGAGTAGTACCTTTTGTAACAAGCCAATCATTAATTTTATCTTTCTTTACACTAAATGTATTTATAAATTCAATTAAGTCGTCTTTTAAAGAAATTTTTTCATTTAAATAGTCTAACCGATCTTTTTTAGCAAGACCAAAATTATAGCTTTTCTGAGTTAAGCGGAAATCAGCATCATCTTGTCTTAACAGTATTCTAAACTCTGCTCTTGATGTAAACATACGATAAGGTTCATCTACCCCTTTTGTAACTAAATCATCTATTAGTACACCAATATAAGCTTCATCCCTTGACAAAACTATATCATCTAGATTGTTGATTTTTTGATGCGCATTAATTCCAGCCATCAAGCCTTGCGCGGCAGCTTCCTCATATCCTGTGGTCCCATTAATTTGACCAGCGAAAAATAAATTAGATATAGCTTTAACCTCTAATGTATGCTTTAACTGTGTAGGATCGAAATAATCATATTCTATAGCATAACCAGGTCTGAATATTTTAGCTTCCTCTAAACCAGGTATTAATTTTAAAGCATCAACCTGAACTTGTAAAGGCAAAGAACTACTAAAACCATTAAGGTAATATTCAACGGTATCTTCACCTTCAGGTTCCAGAAATAACTGATGCCTTTCCTTTTCAGCAAAAGTCACAATCTTAGTTTCAATACTAGGGCAATAACGAGGTCCAATACTTTGAATAGTTCCATTATACATTGGAGATTCTTCAAGACCTTCTTCTAATTTAGAATGAACATCCATATTAGTATAAGTTACATAACAACTTCTTTGTTTAAGTAACTTGTTAGATCCAGGCATGAAACTAAACTTATAAAAAGAATCTTCGCCAGCTTGTTCTTCTAATTTACTAAAATTAATACTACGTTCATCAATACGAACAGGTGTACCTGTTTTCATACGGCCTACTTTAAGACCATGAGAAAATAAGGTTTCTGACAGTCCTTTTGAGCTAGGTTCAGAAATCCTACCTCCCTCTAACTGCACTGATCCTATGTGCATTAGCCCATTTAAGAAAGTACCAGTAGTTAAGATTACTGCCGTTGATTCAAACGTTACATTATTTTTTGTTCTAACGCCCTTAATTATGTTATCCTGAATTATAAAATCAGTAACTGTATCCTGCCAGAAAAAAACATTAGGAATAGCCTCAAGTTGTTTTCTCCATTCAGAAGAAAAAACCATCCTATCACATTGCGCTCTTGGACTCCACATCGCAGGACCCTTTGATCGATTAAGCATGCGAAACTGAATAGAACTTTTATCAGTAATAATTCCCATGTAACCACCAAGCGCATCAATCTCTCTCACGATTTGTCCTTTTGCAATACCACCAACTGCAGGATTACATGACATTTGAGCAAATCTTGACATGTCCATGGTAATCATGAGCACCTTACTACCCATATTGGCCGCTGCAGCAGCTGCTTCACAACCAGCATGACCACCACCGACAACAATTATATCGTATTTGAATTCCATTAAAAAGTAATTTTAACTGCAAGATAAACAGCAAAATTACTTAAAAGTTGTGTATAAGTTGAGTGCTTGATCTTCTAATTCACGCATTTTAACTTCTTCCTCTTTAGTTTTATCCTTAAAACCACATAGGTGTAAAATACCATGAATAACTACTCTTAATAATTCAGTATTATAGCTAATATTAAGAAGATCTGCATTAGATTTAACCGTATCTAGACTAATAATTAAATCACCTGATATAACATTGTTTAAGGAATAATCAAATGTAATTATATCAGTATAATAATCGTGATTTAGATATTGTCTATTGGTTTGAAGTATATATTCATCTGTACAGAAGAAATAATTAATTTCTCCTAATTGAAATCCGTGAGACTTAGTCACACTTTCGATCCATAATCTAACAACATCAGTAATTACCTCCGGAACATAACCATTTTCCGATTGAAAATGAACCATTTATACGATATTAAACTGCATTTTTACAGTACTACCATTATTTTCAAATTCAATTTCATCAGCTAAATGATGCATTAAGAAAATTCCTCTTCCATGAGTTTTTTCCAGGTTCTCAGGTTTAGTTGGATCGGGAACGTTGGTATAATCAAATCCAGATCCTTCATCAATAATGATGAATTCTACTTTATCTTCCTGAATACTATATTCTACAGTAACATTCTTAGACTTATCTAATTTATTACCGTGTACAATAGCATTGTTAACACCTTCAACAACTCCTAAAAGAAGCTTTCCATATATATCATTATGAAGATCATAATGGTTTGAAAGATCATCAATTAGTTTTTCAACTAAATTAATGTTTTTTGTTTCAGAGTTAAAGACTAATTTATCCACAGTTAGTTCCATTAATATCTCATTATACCGATTAGAATTGGTAAAAATATCTATAGTTCAAGTCTACATCATCCTTTTATACTACAAAATAAACAAAGTGTTCCATTTTTTTTACAAAATATTAAGAAATTAATTTATTAGCCATTTTTCGGGATTTAATTTTACATTTTGTTCCCATATTTCAAAATGTAAAACATTAGAATTTTCGCCCTCTCCATCATATATTTCACCGATTAATGAACCTTTAATTACCTTATCACCTTTCTTCAGCAGAACAGACTTTAAATTAGCATATACTGTCAAATATTTTCCATGACGAATAATTACAGTCTTATTATATCCAGGAATAGTAACTATTCTTGAAACTACACCATCGAAAACAACCTTACATTTATTATCATTTTGACATTGGATATCGACACCATTGTTATTTACTTTTACATACTTTAAAACAGGATGTTGATGTTCGCCAAACTTAGATATAATAATACCTGAATTTACAGGCCATTTCAATTTTCCAATAGCTTTATTGAAATCAGAGGCTGTAAATGATTCTTTACTAGATTCCTCAATTAGTTTTAATATTGCTTGTTCCAACTTCTCAAGTGACTCCTGATTTTTCTTTATTTGAGCTTTTAATTGTCTTTCTTTCCTTTTTAAAGAATCGATTGACTGATCAAGATTCTTTCGACTTTTTAATAATTCCTCTTTCTCGTTTAAAACTGACTGTAAAGTGGTATTTTGAACCTTAAGTTTTACTTCTAATAATGACTTTTTTTCTTCTAATTCAGAAGTTCTGGTTTGAATAAGAATCCCCTGATTTTTTCTGAACTTATTATATTCTTTAAATAAAATAAATCGACGATAAGCTGCATTAAAACTTTCTGCTCCAAGGAAAAAAGCAACTTCATTATAAATTTTTCTATTTTCAAAACTCTTTTGAATCAAACGCGCATAATCAGCTTTAATTTGTTCAAGCTCCGAAACAGACTTTTCAATATCTATTCTAAGTCTATGAATATCGTCGTTTATCAAGCTAATCTCTTTATTATAAACATTAATAAGTTCTTCTCTTGAAGTAATCTGAGCATTTATAAGTTTAATATTTGTTATGGCTTTATTTTTTTGATTGCCATATAAAACAAGCATTTTTGACGATTTTTTTAACTCTTCTTCTAACCGTTTCTTTTCTGATTGTAAATCATCTATATTTTGACTAAAAACAGCCAAATTAAACAATAGAAAGGATAGAATAAAAGAATATCTTAAATGCATTGTTATAAAGTCTTTTTAGAATATTTATCAGATATTTTAAAACCCAATGAGTTAGTACTATCAAATTCAATATCATCAAATTTTAATTCAATTATAAATTTATTTAAACCACGTATCCCGGAAACTTTCATTTTACCAGGAAATAACCCATTCCTTACTTCAAAAAAATCATCATAAGAGATATCTACAACACCATTTGAATTAAAATCTTTTATATAAGTCCTATTAACCTTAAAAACTTCAGGCAATATATAAAATTCATGTAAAACTAGTTCTTTCTTAACACCTTTACGCTCAATTCTTTGAGCCCTGCCTTGTTTTAATGATTGAAAAACATAAAGATCATCAGAAACATCATGTTTATATTTCTTAAGAGCATCAATTTCATCAATATCAGGTGGATAAACAAAAAGTTCATTAGTAAGTATACTATGGATAGTTTTAAAATCTAATTCAAGCATAAACTTTTCCCATAAATACTCATAGCTACCCTTTAAATAATCCCTTTTAGTTCTATCCAGTATTTCAACATTATTATTACTTAGTCTTACTCTTAAAAGTTCAATACCAATTAAAGGGTTAATGGATATAACTACAGAACTATCTCTATTAAGATATATATTACCTTTGAATGATTTATTTTCACCATTAATCTCTATACCAGCCTTGAATTTTTTGAAAAATATAGTATTATACTCTAAATAATTATCGCTAATACTCTTTATCAATCTTAAATCAGTAATATTTTTTAACTCTCCATGACGATCATAGATTGTGCGGGTACTTTTACATGAAACCAGTACTAAAAATATTACATATAATACAAACCTATTTTTCACTCTTTAATAAATGACTTGGTTTCAATTTTCTTTTTTAACAACTCACTTTTATTACCCATTGATTCAGATAATTTCCATTGCTTAACGGCATTTTCAATATCACCATTTTTAAACAGAATATCACCGTAATGTTCTACAATAACATCACTTTGATTACCACCGTTATCTAGGGCTCTTTCAATTATATACTTGGCTTCGAAATATCTTTCTCTTTTAAACAAAACCCAGGCATATGTATCAAGATAAGTAGCATTGCTAGGTTCCAAATCAATACATTTGCTACTCATTTTTTCAGCCTTTTCAAGATTCTTATTTTCAAGAGTCAAGTAATAGCTATAATTATTTAATACAACAATATTAAATTCGTCAATTTTCAAAGATTCTTCATAAACAGCAAAAGCTTTATCAGCCTGGTCCAATGAATAATATACATCACCCATAGTTGCAAGATACTGTGCTTTTAATGCTTTATTCTCTCCTACATACAAATAACCTTTCTCTAATAATTCCAGAGCTTTCTCATTACTGTCAGTTTGCATAGCTGCAGAAGCTGCAATTAAATAGAAAAAAGAATTTTGAGGAAAATAAGAAATTGCAGTATTTGATTTATCGAATACAAGATTATAGTCTTCCTTATTTAATAAAAGCAATATATACTCTTGCCATATTAACTCATTCTTAGCCTGAATACCCAATGCTTGCTCATATGATTCCAATGCCTTATCATCCTTATTTATAGCTTTATAATAATTACCCAAGTAGATATAGGCGTTAGATTCAAAAGGGTGTGTATCTATTAAAACTTTGAAAAAATCTTCAAGGTAATCATGCTCTGAAATTGTGCCATTTCCTTCCATTAAAAGAGGCATAATACGCTGGAATTTTACATCAAAAGGGGTTGATTTTTGACTTAGACCTTTAATATAAAAATCTTTAAAAGCTATTGAATCATTTTGTGATTTTGCAATATTACCGAGACTAAAATAAGCTAATGCGTTTTCAGGATCTTTTTCTAAAACAATACTAAAAGCCCTTTTAGCATTTTCAATATCATTAAGATAAAGATAATAATCAGCCAAATAACCATAATATCGTGGTTCATCAGGATAACGTTTTATCAATTTTTGAACTTCAGCTAATGCACTTTTATTTTCACCTTGCTGTAAATAAACCTGTTCCTTTTCAAGTATCAGAATTTCATTAAGTCCAATGCGTTTCTCTAATTGATCATATGCTTTTATTGCTTTATCAAATTGACTATTATTAGCATACATTTGCGCTAAACCATACAAATATTCATCATTATCAGAATCCTTAGCAACAAGTTTTTCATATATTGATATAGCTTTATCACCTTCTTTATTTTGTTGATACAACTCCGCCAATAACAAACTATACCAAATATTTTCAGGCTCTATAACTACGGCTCTTTCCAATAATACTTGAGCTTTATTAACTTCATTTCCCGCGACGAGAATATTTGCTAATTCATACATAGAAGCACTGCTAGTAGGATCTATTTTCAAACATTCGGTAAGATACATAGCAGCCTTTTGTAGGTTACCTTTCATTTTTTCGCGACCTGCCTCATAGAAAAAATAATCAAATTTTCTTTGATCAGATTCATCAAGAACAACTTTGTCTATACTGGTTGCATCAACACCTTGATTAGCGACATTTTTAGTAGTTTTACAAGAGGTAACAACTAGTAAAATTGATAATATTATTAAATTAAATTTTTTCATAAGATTAATTTGTTCCTGTATGACCAAAGCCACCAGCTCCTCTAACACTATCTTCTAATATTTCAACTTCTTTAAGAGTTACTTTAGTATATTCAGTAATAATCATTTGACAGATTCTTTCACCATCGTTTATAGTAAATTCTGTATCAGAAAGATTAACAAGAATAACTTTTACCTCTCCACGATAATCTGCATCAATAGTACCAGGACTATTAAGAACGGTCAAACCATGTTTAGCTGCCAACCCACTTCTTGGTCTAATTTGCGCTTCATGACCCTCGGGTAATTCAATATAAAGACCTGTCGGAATTAATGCACGTTGTAATGGTTTTAACACAACAGGACTATCTAAATTTGCACGTAAATCCATTCCCGACGAATGTTCAGTGCTATATTGAGGAAGTTGATGTTTTCCTTTATTTACTATTTTAACAATACTCATCTTAATATTTTTTTAAAATTCTTGAGTTCAAGTAATAGAATAGTTCCTATATAACTAACAAATATAAACCCTTTAATAACCAATAAAAATATATTATTATTAAGAGTTATTAGTGAAGCCAGATAAACAATAACTATACCAGATAAAATATACAGTACTATTGTTTTTACAGGGTAATTAATTGGATAAAACTTTTGTCCGTAGAAATAAGACAAGATCATCATTAAAAAGAAACAAATAAATGAACTTATTGCAGCACCTAAATAACCAAATTTAGGCACTAAAACAATATTCAGAATAATAACCGTAAAAGCACCAAATCCGCTAATATAAGCACCATATTTTGTTTTATCTGTTAACTTATACCATAAGGACAAAGAATAATAAATTCCGAAGAATAACTGCCCTAAAAGTACAAATGGAATGATAATATTACCTTCATAATATTCGGGCAGAAGAAAAAGATTTACCACATCCAGAAAAAGTAGCACTCCTACGTAAATAATAATTCCAAATATTACAAAGTACTTAAGTATTCTGGCATATAAATCTTTAGATGTATTTTGTTTTCCTTCTTTAAAAAAGAATGGTTCGAAAGCTAATCTATAGGATTGAATGAACAACATCATTAAAACTCCAATTTTATAATTTGCAGAATAAATACCCAATGCCTTCATAGCGTTCTCAGGCACTAATTGAAGCATCAATATTTTATCAGCATTTTGAATCAGCATTCCAAAAAGACCCACAATCATTATAGGAGTTGAATATTTTAATATCGGTTGTAAGCTATGAAAAACCAATTTCCCTGAATTTGTAAAAATCAAAGGAATAAAATAGACACCGATTAACCCAGAACTTAAAATATTAGCAATAAATACGTATTTAAGCCTGTTATTTGGATCAAATAGAATATCAGCCCATCTAACATCATTATTGGCTAAATAAGGTAAAATAACAAGGAAAAATACATTCAATATGATATTAAGGAGGACCTGAATCAACCTTAAACTTGCATATTTAAGTTTTAAATTACGGTATCGTAAATCGGCAAAAGGTAAACTTACAATAGCATCTATCGAAACAATTATCGCACCATACTTAAAAATAGAACCGATAAGAAACTCATTACCAATTAAATTAGTAATAGGGTCAATTAAAACAAAAACCACTAAAACAAATAATATAGAAATGCCCGATATAAATGTTGTTAACGACTTTAGTAAATCATCTTTATTATCTTCTGATACAAAACGAAAATATCCTGTTTCTAATCCAAAAGTTAGTAAAACCAGAACTACAGCAATATAACTATAGATATTGGTAACACCTCCAAACAACTCAGGGTCAAGAGTACGGATATAAAACGGCATTAAAAGCCAGGCCAATAAACGACTTATAATTGTACTGGCACCATAAATGATAGTTTCACCTGCCAGACTCTTTAATTTACTCACTAATTAACTAAATAAGGTTCCTTGATTAAACTTAGTGTCTTTTCCTAAATGGTCATATGCTAGAGCAGTTACTACTCTACCACGAGGCGTTCTGTTAATAAATCCTTCCATAATTAAAAAAGGTTCATAAACTTCTTCTATGGTTCCCGAATCTTCTCCTACAGCAGTTGCTATTGTATTCACACCAACAGGACCACCATTAAATTTATCAATCATGGTTAATAAAATCTTATGGTCCATAATATCCAGTCCGTGCTGATCGATATTTAAAGCATTAAGAGCAACCTTACTAATATCAATATTTATGGTTCCATCACCCTTAACCTGGGCAAAATCTCTAACTCTTCTTAAAAGAGCATTAGCTATACGCGGAGTACCTCTGCTACGTCTTGATATTTCATCACAAGCATTCTCATGAATTCTTACTTTTAAAATATCTGCAGACCTTTCAATAATACCAGCAAGAGTTTTAGGGTCGTAATATTCTAAATGACAATTAATACCAAATCGGGCTCTTAAAGGGGCAGTTAATAAGCCGCTTCGTGTAGTGGCACCAATTAAAGTAAAATGATTTAAATCTATTTGTATACTTCTAGCACCGGGTCCTTTATCTATTACTATATCAATCCTGAAATCTTCCATAGCACTATACAGATACTCTTCAACAACAGGACTTAAGCGATGTATTTCATCAATAAATAAAACATCATTTTCTTCGAGACTAGTAAGGATTCCAGCTAAATCGCCTGGTTTATCAAGTACAGGACCACTGGTTAATTTAAACCCAACACCAAGCTGATTTGCAATAATGTTTGATAAAGTAGTTTTACCCAATCCGGGAGGTCCGTGTAACAAAACATGATCTAAAGCCTCACCACGCATTTTAGCAGCCTGAACAAATATTTCGAGATTCTCAACTACTTTATCCTGGCCTTTAAAATCATCGAAACTTAGAGGTCTTAGTTGCTTCTCAATATCTACCTCACCATTATCATATCCTCTAATATCGAAATCCATTAAAACTATTTGATTAGACCTAAATTAGTAATATTGGTAAAAAACTCTTTTAAATCAAAGGGTTTAGCCATATATTCATCCATACCATAAGCAAGACATTTATCACGATCAGCATCATATGTATTGGCTGTTAAACCAATAATTGGCATATGCTTTTTTGTAATTTTTTCCTGATCTCGTATGGCTACAGTAGTTTCCAACCCATCCATGATAGGCATCATTAAATCCATCAGAATTAGATCGTAAGTATTTACTTCCAATTTATCCAAAGCTTCCTGACCATTATTGGCAATATCAATAATAAAGCCATACTTAGATAAATTAAGAAAGATAAGCTTTTGATTGAGTACATTATCTTCAACCAACAATACTGATAAAGGATTTTGAAGCTTTTGCATATTATGGTTTAGGTATTATTAGAGACCGAATTTTTCAGAAATATCCAACATTCTGTTAATCGGTTTTACAGCCTCTACTCTAATATCCTCTGATACTTCAATAGTAGGCCATTCATATTTTAAACAATTATACAACTTTTCTATGGTATTTAGCTTCATATACTCACAATCGTTGCAAGCACATGTAGAATCATTAGGTGGAGCTGGTATAAATTCTTTATCAGGACAAGCCTTTTTCATTTGATGAATAATACCAGATTCAGTTGCAACAATAAATTGTTTTGCCTCTGAATTAATACTGAATTTTAACAGAGCTGCAGTACTTCCAACATAATCTGCCAATATTAGAAGCGGCTTTTTACATTCAGGATGTGCCAATACCAATGCATCAGGAAATTCTTTTTTCAATTCAACTATCTTCTCTACAGAAAACTTTTCATGTACATGACAAGCCCCATTCCATAGAACCATCTCACGTCCTGTTATACCATTTAAATAATTGCCTAAATTTCTATCAGGACCGAAAATTATTTTTTCATCCTTAGGCAGACTATCAACAATACTTTTAGCGTTAGTACTGGTAACAACAATATCGGATAATGCCTTAATTTTAGCGGTTGTATTAACATAGGTAAGAACAGTATGGCCAGGATGGTTCTCAACAAACTCTTTAAAAGCGTCAGGTGGACAACTATCGGCTAAACTACATCCGGCGTTTAAATCAGGTACTAAAACTGTTTTATCAGGAGATAAAATTTTAGCAGTCTCGCCCATAAAGTGAACTCCGGCAAGTACAATTATATCTGCATTGGTTGTAGCAGCTTGTTGAGCCAAAGCTAAACTATCACCAACAAAATCTGCAATATCCTGTAATTCATCCTTTTGATAGTAATGCCCCATTATTATGGCATTCTTTTCTTTCTTTATACGATTGATTTCCTGTATCAAATCAATATTAGTTGGAACCGGTTCGTCCACAAATCCACTTTTCAACCAACTACTCTTTATATTCATATTTTAATAGAATAAATAAATAAAATATAGTGATGATATTATGCTGTTAATTTGGTTAGCAAATATTTCGAAAATTACTTTGAGAATAACTTTTTACCAAAGAAACCATTTTAATTAACCACTTATTAACATTAGTTAATCGTTATAAACGATTGATATTAATTCACTTTTGAATCCTTTCAACAAATCGTTAATAAAGTTCAAATTTAATAATTTCTTTTTTTCAATGTGTGTAAAACGATATTTAAGACCGTTCAAAAGTATCACTTAAAAAATTCCTTTTTAAACACCCACCCTATTACCTAACCTTTGTATGTAAAAAAAAGTTAAAACAATCAAGATATATTTTTAAAAAGTAACTACCGGCTTTTCACAAGTTATTAACAAATATTTATGTGTTTATTCACAAAGAGTGAAATAAGCCGCAAAGCATTGTTATATTTGCAATACAAAATAACGGAACAATGTTTAAATCAATAGCTTTAGCTGCAGATCATGCAGGATTTCCTGTTAAGGAAGTAATAAAAAAATATCTGGTTGAAAAAGGATTAGAAGTAAAAGATTTCGGAACTTATTCTGATGAGAGTACAGATTATGCTGATTATGCTCATCCTATGGCTTCAGCTGTTGAAAATCATGAATTTGAAATTGGAATTTCAGTTTGTGGAAGTGGCAATGGTATTAATATGACTGCTAATAAGCACCAGGGCATTAGAGCAGCATTGTGTTGGAATGCTGAAATTTCTGAATTGGCTCGTCTCCATAACGATGCCAATATTTGTTCAATACCTGGCAGATTTGTTAGTAATGAACAAGCCATTGATATTGTGAATAAGTTCTTGAATACCGGTTTTGAAGGTGGAAGACATCAAAAAAGAATAGATAAAATTCCTTTGTAATTAAATTGACTAATCAGGCTAAAATATTTAAAAAGCAATCAGCTAAGATTGCCAGTGATTTACAACATCGTAAAACTATTAACTTTAATATTTCGAAGTACGATGTAGCTGTTCAGGCAGGAAAATTACGTTTTTCTGATTTTGAATTAGCTAAAGAAATTACTGCAGATATTAAAAATGAAGTGATTAACAGACTTCCCGATTTGCTAATTGAATTTGAAGAGAATGCAAAGAATAATGGAATTGATGTTTATTGGGCTGAAGATGCTAATTCATTGATTGAACAGATTGCTGAAGTTCTAAAAGATGAAGAAACCAAAATGCTTGTTAAAAGTAAATCGATGGTTTCGGAAGAAGTTGAATTAAATGAACATCTGGAAGAAAGAGGAATTGAGTCTGTTGAAACTGACTTAGGAGAATTTATTGTGCAGGTAGCTGGTGAAAAACCTTATCATATTGTTACACCAGCGATGCATAAATCAAAAACCGATGTTGCCCAGTTATTCAATAAACATTTTGGTACTGATCTGAATCTTTCTGCTGAAGAGATGACAGATTTTGTTCGTCATTATCTTCGAAATAAGTTTCTTACAGCTGATGTTGGAATAACTGGAGGTAACTTTATTTGTGCCAAAGAAGGTGCCATTGCTGTTACTGAAAATGAAGGAAATGCATTTTTATCTGCTTCAATGCCTAAAACACATATAGTTATTGTTGGTATTGAAAAAGTTATTCCATCCATAAATGATCTTGCTAAAATGTGGCCTGTTTTGGCTGCTCATGGAACAGGGCAACAGCTAACTGTTTATAGCAATGTATTTTTTGGACCAAAAAAGATAAATGAAACAGATGGTCCTGAAAGAATGGTTGTATTTCTTCTTGATAATAAACGTAGTCAGTTATACAGTGATCCTGAAATTAGACAATCACTTAAATGTATAAGATGTGGTGCCTGTTTAAATTACTGCCCTGTTTATAAAAACATTGGTGGTTATACATATGCTGCGACCTATAGTGGTCCAATAGGTTCTGTTATTTCTCCTCACTTTAAAGATTTTGGAGATTATAATCATCTAAGTTTTGCTTCATCACTTTGTGGTAAATGTGAAGAGGTTTGTCCGGTAAAAATACCATTAACCAAATTACTTTTATACAATAGACAGCAAGCTTCAAAAGGTAGTTTTGTTAATAAATCGATGTATTCAGTTCTATCTGATAGAAAGAAAATGGATTTATTTAGTGGAAGTATAAAAAACTTGATGAAAGAATCATTTCAGCACCAGTTGATAGGTGAAAATAAGGACTTGTCTGACTTTTCTTCAAAAAGTTTTAGTAAGCAGTATAGAAAGAATAAAAAGAGTTAAAGGTTTTATAATGATTTTCTTTATTTTAGCCTTCAAATAAATCAACATGCTATCAAATACTTGTAAATACGCTATTCGTGCAGTTATTTATTTAGCTGTAAACGATGATGAAGGAAAAAAAATAGGAATTAAACAAATATCAAAAGAACTCGATATTCCAACTCCATTTTTGGGAAAGATTCTTCAAAGTTTAGCCAAACAGAAGTTGTTAAAAAGTACCAAAGGACCACATGGTGGGTTTGGTTTAGGACGAAAACCTGGGGAAATTACTCTTTATGATATTGTTTCAATAATTGATGGAGAAGATGTTTTTACAAACTGTTTGATTGGCTTAAAATCATGTAAGAGTAATCATAGTGAAGGAAAAGCTTGTCCTGTACACGATCAGTATCATGATATTCGTAAGCAGATGAAGGACTTTTTTGTGAACGAAAGCATTGAAAAAATCATTACTAATATGAAAGAAAAAGGCGACTATATTAAATTATAGGTTGTCTTTTATTAAAGGGAAAGAGTATCAGATAGCTTATTAATTTGTTATGTCTAAAAATATACACAAAGAAATAAGCTGTTATTACTCCTAAAGTATTAGCAATCATATCCCACCATTCTGCTCCACGATAATTGGTTAATAAAAATTGTGCCATTTCCATGCTGGCTCCCCAAAATAGAGGAATTAAAAGTATTTGAACTATACGTGTAATTTTATGTTTGTGATGAAGGTAGTACTCAAACATAAGAAAAAAAGCCATTGTGAAATACATCAGGAAATGAACAATTTTATCGAAATGTGGAATTGAAAATATTTTTCGAGGCTCTATATCGGATGTATTCATCAAACTTAAGAAGGTAACAACCAACATTATGGTTAATGTTTTGTGGTATTTTATGAATCTTGACATTTTAAATTCTAAATTGTTAATAACTATAACGGAATTGTTTAAAAAGTGTTGATAAACTGTTAATAATGCACTGAAACACAATGTTTCACGTGAAACAATCTTAGACATGGCGGGCATTTACGCACATATTCCTTTTTGCTATACCAGATGTTCATATTGTGATTTTTATAAAACAACAGATCAGAGTTTGAAATCTAGTTTTATAAATGCAATCTGCAAAGAAATATTGTTACAAAAGGATTTTTTTAACATTGATTATATTAAGACTCTTTATTTTGGAGGAGGTACTCCATCAGTTTTAACTTTTACTGAGTGGCAAATCATTTTTGAATATCTCCGAAGTAATTTTGATTTCACTCAAATAGAAGAAATTACTGTTGAAGTAAATCCTGATGATGTGACTCAAGAATACATCAAAGGTTTACATCAATTAGGTGTAAATCGTGTGAGTATGGGAATTCAGAGTTTTCATGATGCCCATTTACGAAAAATGAATCGTAGGCACAATGCTAAACAGGCACATGATGCAATTCGAATTTTAAAAGAATCATCTGTTAATAATGTGAGTATTGATTTGATTTATGGTTTACCATATATGAGCTGGGATGAATGGAATCGGAATATAGATTTAGCTATAGATGCTGATGTTCAACATATATCTGCTTATCATTTAACGTTTGAAAAAGGTACCCCTTATTACGAATTACTGAAAAAAGGAAAATTAAAGGAATTACCGGAAGAAGTAAGTTTTGATCAGTTTGAAATTCTGGTTAAAAAACTTGAAAGTGCAGGATTTGAAAACTATGAGATATCTAATTTTGCTAAACCAGGATTGTATTCAAAACACAATAGCAGTTACTGGACAGGCGAACCTTACCTTGGAATAGGTCCTTCTGCTCACTCATTTGATGGAAAGATTCGTCGTTGGAATGTCAGAGATCTTGTTGGTTACAGTAATAAAGTTACATCAGGAAAAGGCTTTTGGGAAGATGAGATACTCTCTCCTATTGATATATACAACGAAAGAATAATGCTAGGATTGAGAACCTCCAAAGGTTTCGATTATGAGTTTATTAATCAGTTGACCAATTCTGATCTTAAGGTTTTTGCCTTTAGGGAAGTTGAAAAACAGTTAAAATTTGGTAATATAGAAGTTGTAGATGGGTGGTGTAAAGTTACCCGGGATAAGAAATTTATAACTGATCGTATTATTTCTGATTTGTTTTACGTTACAGAAGATTGAATTGCTATTATTGTTTTTCTGTGATTATATTAACGTAATAGGTAGATTATTAAATTAATAATTGATTTTAGTTATTTAATATTTATTAGATTTAAATGAATTGATTATATCAAACCTAAAAAGAAATGGAAAATAAATCAGGTATTATTGCAACTTATACATCTATTATTTTGAATATTGGCTTATTTGCTATCAAGTTTTGGGCTGGTGTTGTAAGCGGATCTGTTGCTATTATAGCTGATGCCTGGCATACTTTAAGTGATAGTATATCTTCAGTTGCGGTTTTAGTAGGTTTAAAAATTTCGGCTATGCCAGCTGATGATGAGCATCCATACGGACATGGACGAGCTGAAATTATAGCTTCATTGGTGGTTGGGATTTTATTGGCTGTAATAGGTTTTAATTTTCTGATGGAATCTATTGTAAAACTTAGAAGTCACGAAGAAGTGGTTTTTGGCAAATTAGCCATGATTGTAACCATTATATCAGTTGTTGTTAAAGAATTGATGGCACAATATTCAATAATTATTGGAAGAAAAACCAAATCTAGATCAATGATAGCTGATGGTTGGCACCATCGATCCGATGCTATTTCTTCAGCCATTATATTAATAGGTATCTTTTTAGGTGATTATTACTGGTGGATTGATGGAGTTCTGGGTATTTGTGTATCAATTCTATTATTCCATACTACCTATACTATTCTAAAGGATAATATCAGCCATTTATTAGGTGAGTCTATTGATGAAGTTTTACAGAAGGAAATTATTGAACTTTCCGGTCAGGTATGTGATTATGATATTCGTCCGCATCATTTTTTGATTCATCATTATGGTAATCACACAGAAATGACAGTTCATATTCGATTACCAGGAACTTTAAGTCTGGATGAAGCTCATGAAATTGGAACTAAGTATGAGATTTTAATTAAACAAAATCATGATATTCAAGCTACTGTGCATATAGATGCGTTGTAATATTTGATTATAATCTGTGTAAAGTAAATTTAATAAAACAAAAAAGGGCAAATTAATTGCCCTTTAGTATCTTATAATTTATGTGTTTAGTAGTTTAATGTCGATCCTGTAATAGCAATAAATATATCCAGTTCACGCAGTTTATCCTGTATTTTCAGAAGCTCTGAAATTTTAATTAAACCTATTTTGTAACTATTTTCTGGACCACGGTATTCTTCATTTATTTGCTCAAAATTAAAGTGTTTGAGTACACTCTCATCTTTAAAGCGAACATATAACTCAATAGCCTTATCTTTATTATAAGTAAAGCCTCCGGAATAATTTAATTTTTTGTATTCGTAAGAGTAATTATGAGCCAAAGCGGTAATATCAGATAAAACCGCTGATCCTGTTGGATGTGCTCCTGCCCCTTTTCCAAACATAAACTGTTTGTCGTAAGCTAAGCCTTTAATTACTACTCCATTGAATTCATCTTCAACACTATAGATGTATTTATCTTTACCCAGAAAACGTGGTAGAACAAATAAACTGATGTTTTTATCTTCAAGTCGTTCAACCTGAGCAACCAGTTTTATTTTCTGACCTTTTTCGCGGGCATATTTAATATCGAAATCAGAGATATTTGATATACCATAAGTTAAAACATCTTTTGGATCAATTACGGTTCCAAAACTATGAAGAGTAAGAATGATTAATTTAAAAAGTGAATCATAACCTTCTACATCAAATGAAGGATCACTCTCGGCAAAACCCAGATCCTGAGCATCTTTTAATGCTGTAGTATACGATTGGTTGTGGTCAAAAATTTTAGAAAGAATGTAGTTGGATGAACCATTTAATATACCTGTAACGGATAATAATAAATCGTTGTCGTAATACTCTTCTAAATTTCTGATAACAGGTATACTTCCACATGCCGACGCTTCGTATAACAATGACACATTGTTCTCTTTTTGTAGTTGAAGCATTTCACTCAGATTTTCAGCAAGCATTTTTTTATTGGCCGAAACGACGTTTTTACCTTTTTGAAGTGCTTTTTTAACAATCGCATATGCCTGATCGGCATTATCAATTAATTCAACTACTGTATTTATTTCAGGATCTTCTAATATCTGATCAGGATCGTAGCAGAAATGATCTTCAGAGATGGAACGAGGCTTTTTATTTTTAACACATATCTTGGTTATTTTAGCATCAAAAGAGGGACTGGTTTTTAAAACTTCATACAGTCCTTCTCCTACAACACCAAAACCAAACAATCCGATATTTAGTTTCTGTTTCATTATAATGTTTCAATTTGTCTGCAAAAATAAAGTTAATCAACAGAAAGTTTCAAATGATTGAAAAATGAAATCACAGATTTTACCAAAATTGCAAGTTGTGTTTCTAATGTAATTTGAATACTCTTCACTCAGTAAATTCTGTGATTGCTAATGTTATAATTTATCGAATGCTTGTTGTATATCAGCCTTTATATCATCGATATGTTCAATACCAACCGAAAGACGCAATAGACCAGGTTCAACACCAGAAGCTTTTTGTTCTTCAAGAGATAACTGTTCGTGCGTAGTTGAGCTTGGATGAATAATTAATGATTTAGCATCACCAATATTGGCCAGGTGACTAATTAAATTCAAATTCTGAATGAAATTATCGGCATTGGTTGTTGCACCTTTAATCTTGAAACTCATTACTCCACCAAAACCTTTTTTTAAGTATTTTTTAGCCAGTTCATGATAAGGACTTGATTCCAAACCAGGATAGCTTACATACTCAACCTTATCGTGACTCTCAAGCCATTTTGCTATTTCCTGTGCATTTTCTACATGGCGATCGACACGTAATGATAAAGTTTCCAACCCTTGAATCAATAGGAATGAGTTAAAAGGGCTTAAGGCAGATCCATAATCACGTAAACCTTCAACCCTTGCCCTGATAGCGAATGCAATATTACCAAACGGACTTCCTTCTCCAAATACTTCCCAAAATTTCAATCCATGATATCCTTCTGACGGTTCTGTAAATAATGGAAATTTACCATTACCCCAATTGAAATTACCACCGTCAACAATTACACCACCAATAGAAGTTCCATGGCCTCCAATCCACTTAGTTGCTGATTCTACAACAACGTTAGCACCATGTTCCAGTGGTCGGAATAGATACCCGCCAGCACCGAATGTATTATCTACAATTAATGGAATATTGTGCTTCTTTGCGATAGCTGCTATAGCTTCAAAATCAGGAATATTAAAACGTGGATTTCCAATTGTTTCGATGTAAATAGCTTTGGTTCCTTCATCAATAGCATCTTCAAATAAAGATGGATCATCACCTTCAACAAACTTAACTTTTATGCCCAAACGTTTAAATTGTACCTTAAATTGGTTGTATGTACCACCATACAAGTATGATGTAGATACAAAATTATCACCTGCCTCCAAAAAGTTTGTTAAAGCAATAAACTGAGCTGCCTGACCTGATGATACTGCTACAGCTGCAACTCCACCTTCTAAGGCAGCCATACGTTTCTCAAAAACATCAGTGGTTGGATTCATAATTCGGGTATAGATGTTTCCGAATTCTTTTAACCCGAATAAGTTGGCTGCATGTTCAGAATCTTTAAACAGATATGAACTGGTTTGGTAAATTGGTACCGCTCTCGAGAGTGTAGTTTGATCAACGTCGTGTCCGGCGTGTAATTGCAGTGTTTCAAATTGAAAATCAGACATAGTATTTAATTTTTATGGTTAATATTCCACGTTTAACTTCCGGAGCTTTCGCACCGGTCTGTTTAGTATGTCTTTTTTGATTTTCAGATACGATGCGTTGTGACAATTACATTGTCATCATCATACACATCATTGTTGTACATGAAGCACATATTGGTGATGTAAGTTCACCAATCCGGATAGTTTCTATATGATTATTTAATAATTTCATATGCAAAGCAAATAAAGACATTTTAGTATTAAAAAAAAATAAATCAGGTAAAATTTAGCATTTAAAATATATAGGATATTTTTTAATGATATCCGTAAATATCACTAATGTAATACTTTAGGTATTTATGTAAATATTAAATCAACAAAATTTTAAAATTAAAGCAACCTTTTAAAAAAAGACTCGTCTAACCTTATTAACTGGAAACATTTCAATTTTTGTTAATCAAAATGATTTAGAATAATCGTTTTAAAATCATCGTGTTATGAAGATGGCAATTTTACAATTACAAAAAAACCTTAAAAGCATTGGTATTCCTGAACGATTTCTGATTCTTCAAATTTTTATCCTTTCTCTGATAATTGTTTTGGTTGTATTTTAATTGTCTTCTTTATTAAAATTTCCTTCTTTTTCTAATCAGATTAATTATACATAATCTGTCCTTTAAGCTATTTTCCAGAAAATTGTGTTAATTCATTTGAATATTTAAGCTAATAAGTTGAAAAATTGGCATATTTGAATCTGAATTTTAAATTTTAAGAATAGCTACTACAATTAACATGAATTATTCACTTTTTGATTTATTAACTCTAGTAGGTTCATTGGGTTTATTCCTGTATGGAATGAAGATGATGAGTGAGGCTCTCCAAAAAGTTGCGGGATCTCGAATGCGAAAAATCTTGTCTGCAATGACATCTAACAGGTTTTTAGGTGTTCTAACAGGATTTTTAGTAACAACCATCATTCAATCTTCATCAGCAACAACTGTAATGTTGGTTAGTTTTGTTAATGCCGGTTTGATGTCACTTGTAGAATCAATTGGCGTTATTATGGGAGCTAACATTGGTACAACTGTTACTGGATGGATTATTACTTTATTTGGATTTAAGGTAAAAATTAGTGCATATGCACTGCCAATGATAGGTATTGGCCTTCCATTGATATTTTCAAAAAATGCCTCACGAAGATCATGGGGTGAATTTTTGGTTGGATTTGCATTACTTTTCTTAGGTTTAGAATACCTAAAGGATTCTGTTCCAAATATTAAGGAAAATCCTGAAGTTCTGAGTTTCGTTCAAAATTACACTAATCTTGGTTTTGGTTCGACACTTATATTTTTATTTATAGGTACCGTACTTACCATTGTTATACAATCATCGAGTGCTACCATGGCCTTAACTTTTGTAATGTGTACACAGGGATGGATCCCATTTCATTTAGCAGCAGCTATGGTAATGGGCGAAAACATAGGAACCACTATTACAGCCAATCTCGCGGCGGCTGTGGCAAATGTATCTGCAAAGCGTGCTGCTCGGGTTCATTTATTATTCAATCTTTTGGGTGTAATCTGGATGTTGTTGATCTTTAAAACTTTTGTTGGAGGTATTGACTATTTTATGACACAAAAGTTCGGTGCTTCACCTAACGAATCAGTTACTGCCATTCCAACAGCTTTATCTATTTTTCATACTTCCTTTAACGTTATAAATGTTCTGATTTTTATTTGGTTTGTACCATTGTTTCAAAATGCAGTAGTCAGATTAGTACCAGCTACTGAAAATGAAGATGAAGAATTTAGATTAAAGTTCATTACTACAGGAATGTTATCTACATCTGAATTATCGGTGATACAAGCGAGGAAGGAAATACATTGGTTTGGTCAGCTAACTCAAAAGATGTTTGAGATGGTTAAAAAGCTTGCTGTAACTGATAAAGATGTAAAGTTTACCAAAAAATTTGCCCGTATTGAGAAGTATGAGGGTATTTCAGATAATGTTGAAGTTGAAATTGCTAATTACCTTGCTCAGGTTAATCAGGGAAGATTAAGTGATTTGGGAAGAAAGCGCGTAAGGGCAATGTTTAAGGTAGTTAATGATCTTGAAAGTATAGCTGACAGTAATTATAATTTAGCACGAACAATGGTTCGTATGCGCAACTCAAACATCAAGTTTTCGGATGAAATAATGAAGAAGCTGGAGTTGATGTTTAGCCTTGTTGATGAAGCCATTGTATTAATGATCCATAATTTAGAAGACAGCTCTGAAACTGTCAATTTAGAAAAAGCTAAATTATTGGAAATGGAAATTAACAGTTATCGAAATCAATTAAAAGTTGAACACTTAGACAATATTAAAAACGAAGTTTATACTTATGAGGCAGGTATAATCTTTAATGATTTATTCTCGGAGTGTGAAAAAATAGGTGACTTCATAATTAATGTAACTGAAGCATTGGCTGAAGTAAATCCGCAGTAATTTTATCTGATTATATTTTCAAGCCGCAGTTTTACTGCGGCTTTTTTAATGTTTCAGGTCTACTTATTCGATTACAAAACGTGCCTGTATTTCTGCTTCCAGATTCAATTTTTGAAATTCTACATCAGGTATATATTGATCCGATGCAGCAGAACTGAGTTTCATAATAGTATTCGAAGCCATAGTTCGAGGTTGATATATATTCCGGCTTATTTCCTGAATATACAGAGCCTTTCCTGCTTTCTGACCAATTGCTTCCATTAATATTTCAGCCTTGCTTTTTGCGGCTCTAATAGCCAATATTTTCACTTCTTTTCTATATTCCTCTATCTTTGTATGATCAAGTTTTGTAACTGAAATATTAGAGATATCTATTTTTTCAAGTTCTATGAATATTTCAGCAACCATTTTACCGCTATGAACCAGTATTTCATATTGTTTTGAGGTATTAATATTGGTGCGTTTGATCCAATGTTCCTGAAACTTACTTGTGTAATCAATTACAGCGACATCTTTTTTGGTGTCAACTCCAATACCCGCCAGGGCCTTCATCATTTTTTGCTCTTGTTGTTCTAATGTAGCCTTAGTCTTTGAATCTTTTTCATCAATCACTACTTTAAGGTAAATCATGTCTGGAACAATTTCTAATTCAGCTTTACCACTTACCTCAATATAGGGCTGATCAATAAAATTTTTGCTTGTTTGTGCACTGATTGTCAGTGTTACGAACAGCAGGATATTAAGAATTAGGGATTTCTTCATCATTACGTTGAATTAAGATTAGATTAATAGATTGTAACAAATTTAAATATTGATGAAGTTACTTAGTAGCATTGAATATAACAATACTACCTTTACCCTGATGAGCATAACCTTGTGATAATTCGGTTAGAATATGATCATTCTTTATGATTGTATATTCAGACAATTCAACTTTTAATTTTTCTGAAGTCAATAACCAATCTTCTTTTTTAGGTCCTCCACTTGAGTAATTCAGTTGATCGGTATGAAAGCCGATGATAAACAAATTTCCTCTGTCAGTTAATGTTTTATGAAGATTTTGCAGCATTGGATACAAACCTTCAGAAGGCATATGTAAAAATATAAGGGCAATACAATCAAAGGTATTTTCGGGTGCATCATATTCTGTAACGTCCTGAATTATATAGTTTACTTCAACATTGTGTTTGTTGGCTAGCTGAAGGGCCTTTTTTTTTCCTTCTTCACTAAAATCCACAGCTGTCACTTCCCATCCTAAACTTGCTGCATAAACTGCATTTCTTCCTTCACCCTCACCCAATAATAAAATTTTCCCGGGTTTTTGCTGATTAATAAATTCCTTGAATTCCCGATTTGGTTCTATTCCATATGCGTATTCAGGATTTTTGAAGCGGTCGTCCCACATTTCTTTCATTTGTATTATTTTGATGGTTTATTGATATTCAACAATGGAATAAGCTAAGAGTTTTTCTTTTGTTAGGAAAGAGATATAAAAAAATCCGAACCAAAATTAATTAGTCCGGATTTTTGAAAAAAGTATTCAATCGTCATTATTCTGTAGGCTGTTTTGCCAACTGCACTTCTAATTTAATATTTTGAGTTTTTGATTGCGAGTTGTTGTTCATATCAGGTGGTCCACCTTGACCTTCACCATTCATTCCACCTCCAGGCATACCTCCACCAGGAGGCGGACCTCCTTGCCCCGGAGGTCCCTGCATGCCCCCATTATCATGCATACCACCTTCGGGAGGTGGTCCAGGTCTGTTATTATCACCCGATCCTAATGAAAGAATGATGTTATATATTGAATTATTTTCAAGTATGTTATCAGTGTATGGATTAATACTTTTGTATGGAATGAAAATCTCGCAAAATAATTGTTCGTTTTCCATATCAAAATAATGTGATGCTTTTATATCGGTTACTTCTTCCATAGCTAAAACAACCTCTTTATTATAGCCGGAAAGTCCTTTTAATGAAATACTGACTTGTTGCATTGGCATTTCATCCATTTTTGGCATCTCATTGTCTTGTGGGTTAAATTCAGCTTGTTCTTCGCCATTTAACGGACGCATTGGTCTGCCACCACCAACAGGATACTTTAAAGTATGTGATGATTTTTTTGATGAAGCGGCATTAAGTTCAATGGTAATTCCATTTTGATTAAACTGATTGATTTTACTCATTTCATTAATTCGAAAGGCAAAAAAGATACCTTCGTAATTATTCGTAATCTCGTAGTTAAGCTTTGTATTTGAATCAAATAATCGAAGTGGAATGTTCCAGTCTGAAGGATCTCCATCTACAGTGATTTTTGAGGATTGCCATTTGGTTTCAACATGTACTTTTTTAGAACACGATACATTTGAAACAAACGCTAATAACAATATTGTCTGCGTAATAATTTTCATGATGAAATGAAGTAATATTTAATCTATGAGTAAAACTACTTCATCATAATTTCTAAAAATAAAAAATTAAACGTATAAGCGGTTTTTCGCAACAAAAGGATGGTGTCTTTCAATAAAATGAAAACCAATTATACCAAAAGGGCGAAGAAGAAACTACCGATGGTTAAGTATATAAACATACCAATGATGTCGTTCATTGTAGTAACGAAGGGACCTGTTGCAACAGCAGGATCAATTTTCATACGATTTAAAAGTAAAGGAACAAAGGTTCCGAATAAGCTGGCAAACACAACAACCGAAAACATTGCTGCTGTTACTGTTAAGGTAAGTGCTATATCTTCGCTTGCAACTTTATTATAAGTAAAAATGAGTATTGATAAAATGGTGGCGTTTAAAAGGGCTATTAAAATCTCTTTTAATAGTTTACCTCCAGTTGATTCCAGACCTATACTTCCGGATGCTAAGGATTGAACTACAATAGCTGATGATTGCATCCCTACGTTTCCTCCCATAGCCGCAATTAATCCCATAAAAAAGGATAACTGAGGATGATCATCGATGATGCTTTCAAAACCTCCAATAACTCTGGATCCCAGAATTCCCCCTAATAAACCTATTAATAACCAAGGAATGCGGGCACGGGTATGCCGAATTACATTATCCGAAGCTTCTACATCGTTTGTCAAACCCGAGGCTAACTGGTAGTCTTTTTCAGCTTCTTCACGAATTACATCTACCACGTCATCGATGGTGATTCGTCCAACCAGTCTTCCGATGGAATCAATTACCGGAAGAGCTACCAGACCATATTTATCCATAATGTAACTTACATCTTCTGCATCAACATCAACCTTAACAGAAATAACATCAGAATTATAAATTTCGCTCACAATGGAATCAACAGGACTTAACAGCATCCGTTTTAGTGAAAGAGTACCTTTTAGAATTCCATCGTTATCAACTACATATACATAGTAAATTTCGTCAACTTCTTCAGCCTGGCGACGCATACTGCGTAAACACGTTGGAATATTCCAGTTTTCTTTAACCTTGATAAGCTCCTTGGCCATCAAACCACCGGCAGTATTCTCATCGTAATTTAACAGATCGGCAATATCACCGGCTGTAGTAATGTCCTCAAGGTGTGAAAGTACTTCCTGCTGGCGTTCATCGTCCATTTCTCCAATGATGTCGGCGGCATCATCAGAATCCATGTTATCGATAAAACGTTTTGCAATTACCTCACTTGGCAAACTGTCGAGAAATCGTCGTCGATCGTCTTCTTCAAGCTCCGTTAGAACATCGGCAGCTTTATCATCATCCATCAGGAAGTAAAGAAATTTTGCTTCCTCAATGGTTAATTCTTCATAAATTTCAGCAATATCTGCAGGGTGAAGATCGGATACAAGCGAGTTTATAGCATCCTCATCTTTTGCAGAAATAAGTTCCTGTAAGCGATCTATATACTCTCTGGTTAATTCGAAATTCGCCATAATAATACTGCTTTTACATATTCAAAATCAGCGGATAGGATTTGCCTCCACCATTTTTGTTAATTCTATAAAGTCCTGAACGCTCATTTGTTCAGGTCTACGGGTTAAATAGTCATGATCGCTGATTGCTTCCTTATTGAATTCAATTGCTTTTAAGGAATTGCGAATAGCTTTTCGTCGCTGATTAAAGATTGCTTTAACCACCTTAACAAATAATTTTTCATCACAACCCAGCGATTCAACATCATTTCTTACAAGTCGGATTACACCTGATTTTACTTTCGGAGGCGGATCAAATACATGTTCATCAACTGTAAACAGGTATTCGATGTTGAAAAAAGCCTGCAATAAAACACTTAAAACACCATATGTTTTTGATCCCGGACCAGCAGCCAAACGTTCTGCTACTTCTTTTTGAAGCATTCCAACCACCTCAGGTATTTGATTTCGATATTCAAAAACTCTAAAAAAGATGGGTCCTGAAATATTGTAAGGAAAGTTTCCAATTAAGGCAAAAGGCTCTGTAAAAAACTCTTTTAAATCAATCTTCAGGAAGTCTTTAAAAAAGATACGACCTTCTAATTCAAAATAATGTGCTTTAAGGTAATCAACTGATTCAATATCAAGCTCAACCAACTTTAAATCAATATCTTTTCTTTTGACCAGATATTGGGTAAGAACACCTGTTCCGGGACCCAGTTCCAACACTCTTTTTTGCGATGCAGACAGGCTGTCAACAATACGTTGTGCAATATCGAGATCACGGAGGAAATGTTGTCCAAGATGTTTTTTAGCTCTTACCATTTTTGAAACTGTAAAGTAGGTTTACTTGAAAAAGCATTTTTGTCGACAAAACATTATTGTATATCTTTCGACGCTTTTTAACGGATGCAAAGGTATATTTTTAATATCAGAGCACTGCTGAAGGTACCTAAAAAATTAAAATCTTTCAAAATTGAAGAAGCAACTTTCCAAATTAATCCAATACATTTTATTCCCTTCTATAGGTTTGTTTATCATCTGGCAATTATATAAAGATCAGAAAGCTGATGAAATATTGCAGGTTTTAAAGAATGATGTTGATTTTAAATGGATTGGTTTATCGGTTGTGCTGGGTTTATTGAGCCATTTAAGTCGTGCTTTACGCTGGCAGATGTTGATTGAACCGGTGGAACGAAAACCTCGTTTGAGTAATACCTTTTGGGCTGTTATGACGGGTTATTTGGCCAATCTGGTGTTTCCTCGTATGGGAGAAGTGTCGCGTTGTGGTGTCATTAGCAAGTACGAAAAAATGTCTTTTACCCGTGTGGTTGGAACTGTTGTAGCCGAACGTTTATCAGATTTATTAATGCTCGTTTTGATTACTATTGTGGTTTTAATACTTCAGTTTGATTTATTTTTAGAGTTGCTGCAAAACAATGTGAATATTTCGGGTATCACCAGTTTATTTACATCACCCATATTTTATGCTATTCTGGCTTTAATTGTAATCTGTATACTTGTTGTCTTCCGTTTTTCATCTCGTTTGTCGTTTCTGAGTCGTTTACGAAATCTTTGGCATAAATTTTACGACGGATTGCAATCTTATAGAAAAATAAAAAATGTGCCTGCTTTTATTTTTCATACTCTCTTTATCTGGACAATGTATTTTCTAATGATATATGTTTGTTTCTTTAGTATGAATCAAACATCCGGACTAACAATTGATGCAGGTATTACCATTTTATTAACCGGAAGTCTGGGAATGTTGGCACCTGTTCAGGGTGGAATCGGACCATGGCATTTTATGGTTATTGCTACATTAAAGCTTTATGGTATTGCGGCAGACTCAGCAGGTGTTTTTGCATTGGTTGTTCATGCAGCTCAAAATACGATGATCATTGTTGTTGGTTTAATTGCCTTTATTGTTTTGCCGTTTATTAACCGACCCTCCAATGCAAGTTAGCTGGCTTCGGAATAGAATACTGAAGCGACTCATCTTCTACTTAATTTCTCTTGCCGCTTATTATTTCATTTATGATCGGTTAATAAATTTTCAATATTGGGATAAGGTTAATTTTACCATAAAATTTGGGTGGTATCAAGCTAATTTAATACTGGTTTTTTTATTACTATGGATCCTCAATATCCTATCAGAGACTAAAAAATGGCAGGTTCTGATTGGCCCATTCATAAAAATATCTTTTCGGGATGCATTGAAACAATTTTTTGCAGGATCATTTACAGCTGTTGGATCTCCTGCCCGTGTTGCTGAGCCAGGAGGACGTATGCTTTTAATACAGAAGGAGCAAAGAATTCATGCATTACTAATGACCAGTACCGGAGGCTTGATTCAAAATATAGTAATAGGATTTTTTGGAATCATTGCTTTTTATATGGTGGGTGTCCAAATAAATATTAATCTCAATAATAATTACCTTTTCATACTTATTATACCACCACTTTTTATTGGGTTATTTCTGGTTATATTAAGAATATATTTTAGAGATAGGATGAAGACTATCTGGGCTGTAGTTAAAAAAATTAAGTCTTCAGTATTAATAAATGCCACATTTCTAACAATTGTACGTTACATGGTTTTCAATTTACAATTAATCATTGTAATGATTTTGTTTGCTCCAGAGCTAGATTTTGTTGATGTTCTTCAATTAAGTCCTGTCTATTTTTTTGTTATCACTCTTATTCCATCATTTTTACTTGCAGATGTTGGTATACGTGGTTCAGCTGCCATTCTTGTTTTTGCCCGTTTAGGTGTAAATGAACCTGTTTTATTAATTGTTATTTTAGGATTATGGGTCTTTAATGTAGTTTTTCCTGCCTTAATTGGAGGAGTGATATTACACATTAAAAAGGGTTTATAAGAAAATCTTCGTGTATTTCATTAAAAAGAGGTCTTTAAATCTATTTCTATTTTTAGAATTCTGATTATCTTTAAACCTTGAATATTAATCATTAACCTGATTTCGCATCAATAATGGAAAAACACATACTTTCCCTCATAAAAGAAAATAACCGGGTTATCATTCCTAATTTCGGAGCTTTCATCGTTGCAAAAGAAAATGGATTTACCATCTTATTTAATAACTTTTTGAGTTTTAATGATGGTCTATTAATTGATTATGTTGCCTCTAATGAAGGTATTACATCTGAACAAGCCTCAGAAAAGGTAGATAAGTATGTTGAAGAAGTTAAACAAAAACTTGATTCATCAGGTGAATATATCATTAACGGATTAGGAACCTTCACAAAAGATGCAACCGGAATACTTAGGTTTACCCAGGCTGAGGAGGTAAATGGAGAAGAAGACCTTAAAGAGGAAAATGAGTTACTTGATATTGACGGTTTTGTTAAAGAAGATGTAAAAGAGGAAGAGTCGGTTGAAGATAGTGTCGAAACTCCCGGAATCACGATGGTTAATGAGGATCCTTTGGTAGAAGTGGAAGAAGAAAAAGTGGAAGAAAAGTTTGAAGAACCAAAGTTGGTTGAGGAATCAAAAACGAGTGTTACCAATGTAACAAACCAATATATTGAGGAAGACAAGAAAAGAAGGAATCGATCAATTCTAATTTTCTTAATCATTTTTGTTTTGCTTCCCATTATTGGTGTAATTGTTTATTTCTCGTTTTTCAATAATGATAAAACACCCGTTAAAAAAGAGGTTAAAACTCAACCGGTAGAAAAACCAAAAACTGAAGACAGTATTAAGTTAGACGATAAACTGCAGGGTAATGTTGTTGCGGGTCCTGAGGTGAAGAAGGAGGAAAAACCTGTTGTTGTTCAGCCTGTAGCCATTGATAAGCCTCATCATATCATAGTTGGCAGTTTTAAAAGTAATGAAAACGCATTGCGTTACATTAAATCACTTGAAGCTAAAGGTTTTGATAAATGTACAACTATTCAGCATAACTCAATGACTTTAGTTAGTATTGAGTCTTTCGATAAAGTTTATAAGGCTCAGCAAAGGCAGGAAGAAATACTTAACAGTAATCGTATTGAATCCTGGATCTTAACCAAACGTCAATAAGAAACTTAAAATAAATCATAGTCAGGTATCAATTGATATCTGGCTTTTTTATTGCCTAAAAATGATTTGGATTATCTCCATATTATCTTTTTTGCCTGTTGTTCTATATTTTCAACAATCAGAACGATGGAGAAAAATATGGAAGAATACATCCTCATTGACATTTGATGGTTCTTTAAACGGACCTTTTATCTCAGTTATAATTGCTTATCGGAACGAAGAAAAAAACTTACCGGTATTATTACGATCCTTATCAAATCAGACTTATAGAGGCTGGGAGCTAATATTGGTGGATGACTACTCGGAGGATAATGGGATAGAAAATTGTAGTGCATTGATTGACAATCTTGGTGTACAAGTAAAATGTTTAACTAATGCTGATAGAGGAGGAAAAAAGAGTGCATTGCAGACAGGTGCAAAACATGCAAAAGGTGAGTTAATTGTAACCACCGATGCCGACTGTACTTTTGAGGATAATTGGTTATCTGCAATAGCACATTATTACAATGAAAACGGCTCTGACCTTTTGATTGGACCGGTGCAACAAATTCAATCTGAAAGCTTCTTATCTTCTTTTCAGTTGTATGAGTTTACAGCCCTTCAGATTACAGGCGGTGCAGCAGCTTTAAATAACAATGCCATTATGCTTAATGGAGCTAATCTGGCTTGTAAAAAAAGTTTGTATCTCGAGGCTGATATGAATGACAAAGTTGCCTCAGGTGATGATATGTTTTTACTCGAATGGGCAAAAAAGAAGAATTTAAATATTCACTATATCAAATCGAAGGATGCGATTGTTTATACTCCAACTGAACCAACCTATGGTAAACTTATCAAACAGAAGTCAAGGTGGGCTGTAAAAGCACGAAATTATTCTGATGCGACTATTTTATCAACAGGTGCTGTGGTAGCCTTAACCAACCTTTTACAGGCCGTTTTTATGGTAGGAGCTTTCTTCTATCCTTCTTCAGCGCTATTGTTTTTAGTCGTTTTTATCATTCGGGTTGCAGCCGATGTCAGAATCATAAAGGAAGGTAGCAAGTTTTTTTCTTTTGTGCCTTGTTTACGTTTGCTGTTCTTTTATCAATTTATTTATCCCTTTTATATGTTACTGGTTTTGTCTTATCCTTTATTTTTTAAGCTTCATTGGAAAGGTCGGACTATTAAAACTTAATCGTTCATTAATTGAGGAGGAATCTGCTTGGTATTTTTTGCTCCCAGTTCACGAATCTTTTCAGCACGGCTGATAAGGTTCCCTTTTCCGGTGCTTAGTTTGTTCATCGCATTATCGAAATGACCTCCGGCCTGTTCAATTGTTTTTCCCACTTTTTCAAGATCAGAGATAAATCCAACCAGTTTATCGTATAAATCACCACTGCGTTGGGCTATTTCCAGGGCATTTTTGTTTTGATTTTCCTGTTTCCAGATGGAAGCTATTGTTCGCAGAGTTGCCAGTAAGGTTGAAGGACTAACGGGTACTATCTTTTTTTCCCAGGCTAAAGAAAACAAATCCTGATCGGCTTCAACAGCTGCAGCAAAAGATGCTTCAACGGGAATAAACATCAGCACAAAATCGGGGGTATTAAAACTAGATGAACTGGCGTATTTCTTTTCGTGAAGTTCACTGATATGTCTTCGCACACTGATAACATGCTCTTTTAAGGCTATATTTTTACTTTCTTCCGATTCGGCATTAACATATCGCTCATATGCGGTAAGCGAAACCTTTGAGTCAATAATGATGTGTTTTTCATCGGGTAGATGCACAATCACATCCGGACGAATAATTTTACCATCACTGTTCTTATCTACCACTTCCCTTTCGTACTCACTTCCCTGGCGCAATCCCGACTGTTCCAATACCCGTTCAAGTATCAATTCGCCCCAATTACCCATTTTCTTCACATCACCCTTTAGTGCCTTGGTAAGATTACCTGCTTCGATACTTATCTTTTGGTTCAGTTCGTATAGACGTTTTACCTCAGACTCAAGATTCAGTTTATCGCGTAATTCCTTTTCGTATGTTTCATTTACCTTTCGTTCAAACGATTCAATTTTTTCCTTGAAAGGATTGAGAACATCCGACAGCCGCTTATTTTGATCAAGACTTATTTGATCAGCACTTTTGTTTAATATTCGGTTTGCAATGTTTTCAAATTCAGTAGTAAGGCGTTGTTCAATCTGTTTTTTTTCTTCTTTTAATTCTTTTATCTGTTGAAGTAAATGATTGTTTTCAACATCAACACCTGTAAGCCTATTACTCAAATCTTCTGCCTGAAGCCGGTATTGTTCAAGGGCTGACTTTAATTGTTGGTTTTCAACCTCGAGGCGGTCTTTATCAGTTAGGGTACTGGCATTGATTATTTTTGATTGATTCAATCGGAAATTAAAGAATATAAAAGTGGCAATAACTCCAATTATAAGACTAAGTAGCGAAAATATTACTATTGACTCCATCTGATAAAGATTATATGAGATGATAAAAATAACAATTACTGCTACACAAACGAAGCCAGTTTATTTAAGTACAAAAATTCATTTATCAGGATAAAAAAAGCAGCCCTTGGGCTGCTTTGTCTGTATATCTGATTTTAGAAATCGATCTTAAGGCATTTTGTACATAAATGCATTGATATTCATACCGGCGCCTACTGATGTCATCATTACGTAGTCACCGCTTTTTAATTCATGTCCCTCCAGTTGACCGCGTACAACTAAATCCAACAATGTTGGAACGGTTGCCACACTGCTGTTACCAAGTGTATTTATTGTCATAGGCATCACGCTCATGTCAACATCTTTACGTCCATACAAACGGAAAATACGTTTTAAGATTGCTTCATCCATTTTGGAATTTGCCTGATGGATTAATATTTTATTCACATCCGACAATTGAAGACCATTGATATCCAAACATTCTTTTACCAGTTGAGGAACATTGGTTAAAGCATAGTTGTAAACTTTTCTACCCATCATTTTAAGATATTGATGATCGCCTTTTAGTTCAGGATTAAATGGTTCATTCATTCTTAAAATTTCAATGTATTCTTCTGTATCGGTTTGAGCAGCATGTTTTAATATTCCTATAGGTTCTTTGCTTTCCCTGGCTTCTAAAATTACTGCTCCTGCCCCATCGGCAAATATCATTGAATCGCGATCGTGTGGTTCCATGGCACGACTCAGGGTATCTGCTCCAATTACCAAAGCACTTTTAGCATCGCCCGATTTGATGTAATAATTGGCCTGAATCATGGCTTGTGTCCAACCCGGACAACCAAAAGTAATGTCGTAAGCAATGGTTTTCGGATTTTTGATACCAAGTTTTTTCTTTACTCTTGAGGCAAGTGTTGGTAGGATATCAGGATACATCGAACCGTGTTTCATGTCACCAAGATTATGCGAAACGATGATGTAATCCAGGTTTTCCGGATCGAAACTGGCTGCTTCCAAAGCTTTTTCGGCTGCAAACATGGCCAGATCGGAAGTAACATGATTATTATCTGCACAACGACGTTGTTCTATGTCGGTGATTTGTTTGAACTTTTGCACAATCTCATCACCAGGGGTATCAATAACAGTACCATCTTCGTTGAAGAAACGATTGTTTGCAAAATCTGCATTTTCCACAATATGAGGTGGAATGTAGCTACCGGTTCCGGTAACCACAGCATAAATACCTGCTTTCGGTTTCATTACTCTCTATTTCTATATCAAACTATACTTCGCTATTGAAATATTTTAATTCCACACGGTTGTTTTCAATCACAGCATATGAAAAATGTTGAATCCAGTCGCCCAGAAAAATCAACTCGCTCTCAGGTCCCACACTTACCTTTCGAGCCACATGCCTGTGACCAAAAATAAAATAATCAATAGCTTGTTTCTTCAGCACATCTTTGGCATAAAGAACAGACCATTCTTTATCATCACCAAGATAATGGCTTCCGTATATCTTATTATTCTTATCTCTACTTTTACCCGACCAAAAATCGGCCAGTCCAATGCCTAAGTTAGGATGTATCCAACTAAATAGCCATTGAGCAAATCGGTTTGTGAAAACAGATTTCAAAAAATTATAATGTCTGTCGTAGTTACCTAATCCATCTCCATGAGCCAGAAAGAAAGTTTTTCCTTCTAGTTGTTTAATTACAGGTTCACGATGTACTACTACTCCACACTCTGAGCTTAAGTAATCGAATACCCAAATATCATGGTTGCCGGTAAAAAAATGAACAGGAATTCCGCTATCGGTAATCTCGCTTAATTTACCCAGAAAACGGGTAAAACCTCTGGGTACAGCTTTTTTGTATTCAAACCAAAAATCGAAGATGTCTCCCATTAAATATATCTCAGCTGCATCTCTTTTAATAGAATCGAGCCAATTAACAAACCGGATTTCGTGTTCCCGGTGATTTTTAATTCCTGGTGCACCCAGGTGTACATCTGAGGCAAAATATATTTTCTTCGAATTCAAAAGTTTACTTGTTTTACTAACCGATTGGGCCAATTAACGGACAAATATATCAGAAAATACCTGATGTAACCAAATGTATTTTTGACTCTCTTCTGGTTTAGCTTCAATTTGACATTCTTCTATTTTTGAATACTGGAAAATAATATTCAAATAGTTGATAAACTATTCATTAGAATGTATTAAATCGCATAAAAAAACCACCTCTTATAAAAGGTGGTTTTTATTGATATTTTACTTTGATTCAGTCTTAGTAAATCTCCTCTAATCTTTCAGAAAGTCTGTTGCCAAATAAATCTTTACCAACAATTTCACCTTCGGCACTGATTAAATAATTAGAAGGTATTTTTTGAATATTGTACAATCTGGCAGGATATGAATCGGTATAACGTAAGTCACTCACATTAATCCAGGGTAGTTCATCTGTCTCAATTGCATTTTGCCATAGTATCTTACTTCTGTCAAGTGATACCTGATAAATCTCAAAACCTTTGTTGTGATATTTTTTGTAGAGACTTTTCAGGTTATTATTTTCTTTACGTGACGATTGATCCCAAGAAGCCCAGAACGATAGAAGAACCGTTTTGCCTTTCAGTGATGATAATTTAATCTTTTCACCCAGTGTATTAGCTTCTTCTATATCAGGGAAACCACTTTTAGCTTCTTGCAACAGTTTTTGAGTAAGAGCTTCTTTTTGTTGTTGTGCCTTTACTCCTAATACATAATTGTATAAATGTTTAGCTCTTTCCGAGTCGGGATAATGATTTTCTAAACTGGTTGCCAATGTTGAAAAGTAAACCTGGTCACTTTTATCCATAACATTCATTACCTGCGAATTGTCATTTAAACGTTGAAACAGGGCGTAGTAACCAGCAAAAGAGGTAAAGTTTTCCATGATAAATTCACCAACAAAGGTTTTATGATCAAGGATCAATTGGCGGTATTCATCTTCCAATCGTTTTTTACCTGCTTTATCATTAGCGTCCAGTGCCTGAAACTCTTTAATAACCCGGTCTAATTCAGAGTTAAGAACTCTAATACGTTTGTTAAAGATTTGAATGTATGCCGAACCTATTGAATTGGTAAGACGATAGCTTTCTTCAAGGTTGGTTGCATTCGCCATTACCTCAATATGTTCAGTTGTATCAGCCAGTAAAGTAATGTAGTTCTGATCTGTAATTTTAAGTAATAAAAAGGTTGGTTCATTTAAGCGCTCACCGGTAAAAGAAAACTCACCGTTTTTTTTGAGTTTAACAGAATCCAATGTTGTGGTCTGATTCAAATCCATTTTTTGGATGTACAACATCTTTCCTGCTCCGTCTTCAATGGTTCCACTGATTTTAAATTTGTTTCCTGTGGAACAGGCACTCATCAACAGCACTATAAGTAAAGTTAAAAGACTTTGCTTCATCATTATTTTAAGGTTTATATCTTAACTCTGTTTATACAGATTTTTATGTGTTCAAATATAGAATTTATTTTTGTATTAACTGATCCAGATGTTTTGTGATATCAGCTTGTTCAGAACTTCGTTCAAGAATAATTCCTTCTTTATCAACCAAAATAAATGTTGGTATTTTGGTTATACCCAAGCCTGCCAAAACAGGTGAATTTTTACCTTTTAAATCACACAAGTGCCAAAAAGGTAAATTATCTTCATTTATTGCTTCTTGCCATTTTTCTTTGTTAACATCGGTTGAAATAAGACACAGATCAAGACCTTTATATCGATAGTTACGTGACCAGGACATTAAGTTTTGGGTTATTTTTCTGCTTTCTTTTGATTCTGAATTCCAGATAATGTAAAGCGTATTTTTTCCTCTGAAGCGCGATAATGGGATAGGATCATTCCATGCATTGGGTACATTCAGGTCGGGTAATACCTTGCCGGGCAAGCTAACCGAAGTATAATATATCCAGCTACGCAATGAGTCAACTTTACTGCTAAAGTCTTTGACCGGGTCATAATCCGGATTATAGGATTGAAGATATTCATCGACTGTAAAGTACATATTGGCATCATTACCATAATCGAATAAATGATGATTTCCTGCTTTTAGCTGAACCAATAGCAAGGGAAGAAGAGTATGCTTATTGTGATCAATAATTTGCAAAATCTTCTTTTGTGCTTTTTCTTTTTGTAATTCAACTAATTTAAATATTGAGTCTTTATGATGAACAAAAGCAGTACTTTCCAATGAATCCGGAAAGGATTCTCCCAAAGACAGAATGGATTGATTTAATTGGTCAGCAATGGTTTGAGCTTCCCATAATTGTTTTGTAGGTTCATTGCCTGTTATGGTTAAAACACCATTTTGTAGTTCAATACCAACAGGCATTTTTCCTTCAAGTATGAGGGTTATTTTATTATTATTATTGATTCGTAGCTGGTAAATACCTCCTGGTACGGAGTCTGATCTGAATGACCAGATCATTGATTCCGGTTCACGTTCTGCCTGATCAAAAAGAGTATAATTGTTATCCAGTCTGTAGAGTTCTACATTATTCACATTGAATGAATCAGCGGTATATGTAAGGTATGGTGTACGTTTGGGTTTGGTACACGATATCAATAGACCAATCATTAAGACAGTGATAATAAATTTCATCTGGATGTATTTTCAACAAAAATATAAAAATGCTTTGGAATCAACAGCTTTAATAATAACTACAAGTTATTGAAATACTCTGATAATTCATTAACTTAACAGGTCGGCGTAAACTAATTATGTTTTATGTTGGGAGGTTTTTTTGTTTAAATGAGCCCCTGATATGGATTTTTAGTTTATTTTGGTCGATTGTTTTGGCTAATAAAATTCGATTTTATGATTGAGAATGGATACTTAAGTTTGGTACAAACCACACTTAAAGACAATACTGCTCGTAAAGCATTTAGTGATTTTCAAGGAGAAACAATTACCTATGGACAAGTAGGTGAGCGCATTCAGGGAATACATCAATTATTTAAAGAGATTGGCATAAAAAAAGGCGATAAGGTCGCTTTAATTGGTCGAAACATGACAAGTTGGGGCGTAGTTTATCTTGCTACAATTACCTATGGGGCTGTTATTGTACCCATATTACCAGATTTTAATTCGGCAGATATTCATCATATCGTAAATCACTCAGAGTCTAAAGTTTTATTTTCAACCGATTTACTATTTGATAAGCTTGATGAAACCAAAATGCAGAAGTTAATTGGAATAATGTCTATTAACCGATGTGTTTCTCTGGTAGATAATTCAGGTGGATTTTTTACAAAAGCCGTTGAAAAGGCCAATAAATATTTAAAAGGTGACGGGTCATTGTTTGATTTTGAATCTTTAGACTTTCCTGCTATCGGAGCTGATGAATTGATGGTGCTTTCATACACCTCTGGTACTTCCGGATTTTCAAAAGGTGTTTTGCTTCCGCACCGAAGCATTTGGTCAAACATAGTTTATGCGCGTGAGCACCTCATTCTGCAACCTGAAGAAAGAATAGTTTCATTTCTTCCATTGGCACATGCATATGGTTGTTTGTTCGAGTTTTTATGGCCATTTACCGTAGGTTGTCACATTACATTTCTTACTCGTACACCTTCTCCTCAAATTATTACACAGGCATTTCGAGAGGTAAAACCACATATTATTTTATCTGTTCCTCTTATTCTGGAGAAAATTTTCAAGAAAAGAGTTCAACCTCAATTGGAAGAAACCAAGATAAAAACACTTACCAAAATTCCTGTATTAAATAAAGTTGTTTATTCTAAAATCAGAAATAAACTGGTTGAGACTTTTGGTGGTGAATTCCGCGAAATGATTATTGGAGGAGCAGCTCTCAATAAAGATGTAGAAATGTTTCTGCGTAAGATTGGTTTTCCATTTACCATTGGTTATGGTATGACAGAATGTGGTCCGTTAATTAGTTATGCTCCATGGACTGAATCGAGAAAGTTTTCAGCTGGACAGCTGGTTGATCGAATGGAAGTGAAAATTGATTCTGAAGATCCTTACAATACAGTTGGAGAGATCTTGGTAAAAGGTGAAAATACTTTACTGGGTTATTATAAAAATCAGGAGGCAACAGATGAAATTTTTGATTCTAAAGGATGGTTGCATACCGGAGATTTAGGTGTTATTGATGAGGATAACTTTATATACATTAAAGGACGTAGCAAAAATATGTTATTGGGCCCCTCAGGTCAGAATATTTATCCTGAAGAGATTGAAGCTGTAATCAATTCAATGGAATATGTTCAGGAATGTTTGGTTCGCGATCATGACGGAAAACTCGAAGCATTAATTTATCCGGATTATGAAGTAACCGATTCAGAAGGTTTAAATAAGGCTCAAATAGAGCAGAAGCTTCAGGAGATAAAAAAACAGGCAAATGCTCAGCTTCCAGCTTACATGAATATTCAACTCGTCACGCTCTTTCCTGAAGAATTTGAGAAAACACCAAAGAAAAGTATCAAGAGATATAAGTACGTAAAGTAAAGTTAAAGCAGCGAAATTTTCGCTGCTTTTTTATTGGTCAATTTATTATTATACGCAAAATGCTTATAGAAAAATAGGTAAAAGCACATGTGCTTATAGTGTTTGATAATAGTGCTATTGGCAACCTGCCATTTATCTTTGTACGGGAAACTTTAATACATTATTTGGGGAATTAGTGTATTTAGTAAACGTTTTGTAAACAACGATTTATTCCACAAATAACCTTTTTGTAATGGAAATGTATACTCCTCAATATCCAAACTGCATAAGTTAATTTAAATTGTTTGGACTATAACAGAGTATATTGGAGGATATGATGAATAAGGCGTGAAAGAAGTAAATATGGACGATAAATTTTGTTTATATGATTATATACCAGTAAGCATTTGTATAATTGACCGACAGTATCAAATTGTATATGTTAATAATACATTTCAGAATAGTTTTTCAATAAAAACAGACCACTTAATAGGTAAAAAACTTCATCATATTATACCAGTTTTTAAAACTGATGAATACCTTGATAAGTTAAAAACGTTTTTTCATGATAAAGCTCCTGTTATTTTCACTTCAGGAATAAATGATGATAGTCTGACTGAGCTCAATCTCCAAGAATCATTTAATTTTAATATTTCACTATTAAAATGTGATTCATCTGAATATGCTGTTATAACTATTGGACGAAATATAGGTTTATTAGACTGTTTGGGAGAACAAAAATATTTACAGAATCAATCAAATAATAGGTTACAGGTACCAAATATAGAATGGTCTGCCCAAAAAGATATTGATGAGAGTCTGAACCTCTCAAATAAAGCAAGTAATAAACTTTTTTCGATAATAGCACACGACTTGAAAACTCCGCTGCATGCTATGGTCAATCTAAGCGATTTGATTATTCAGAATGGTTGTAAACCTAATGAACCATATCGAAATGAAAATTTACTTTTAGCATTAAATATATCAGCCAAGCAAAGTTTAGAAATGGTTAGTAACTTATTAAGCTGGGCACGGACTCAGTTAAATAGTATTACTCCAAGACCCAAAAAGATCTGTCTTTGCGAACTTTTCAATGATATTAAGCAATATTTTGAAGGTAGCCTTAGGACCAAAAAACTTTCTTTGGAAGTTACATTGCCTCGTGAAAATTGCATTGTAAATGTCGACTTTGACATGTTAAAGATAATTGTACAAAATTTGCTATCTAATGCAATAAAATATTCATATACTGGTGAGAAGATTTATATGAAGGTTGATGAAATTGGTAATGCTTTTAAAATAAGTATTATTGATAAAGGAGTGGGAATGAGTGATGAGGTTAAAAAGCTGATTCTTTCATCAAATGATATTAAATCTGTTTTGGGCACAAATAATGAGTTGGGTACTGGCCTAGGGCTGTCTGTTTGTAAGGAATTTTTGTCATATCATAATAGTTCATTGACCTTTGAGAGTAGCAAAGATAATGGTACAATAGTTAGTTTTTATTTAGATGCCAGCAACAAGGATTAGATGACTGAAATCTATCAATGTGTATTATTAACACACTAAGAGAAGATTCGTACATTTGCATCAGAAAGTCAGTTTATTATTTATATAATTCAAGGATTAGGATAAATTAATTATTATGTTTAAATCGGTTTAGCACTACAAGATTACAACCGTTTTCAAATTGGGGAATTTGAAAATTAATCGTTGAAGTATGGGGTATACAATAGGGATTGTTGATGACCATCCTTTGTTTCGTGAAGGAATTAAGGCCATCATATTGAATAATGAAAAAGTAGCAGAAGTTCTAACCTTTTGCGATGGAGATGACGTTATACGTTTTTTGAAAGGAGGGGGGAAGGCTGATGTTCTTTTTATGGACATTATTATGCCGGTTCGTGATGGTTTATACACAACTCAGTTTATAAAACAATATTATCCTGGTGTAAAAGTCTTGGCTCTATCGTCAATAGATAGGGTAGATTATGTTGAGAAAATGGTGGATGCCGGAGTTGATGGTTATGTGTTAAAAGAATGTAACGTTAATGAACTAACTCAAGCAATGGATGCTGTTTTATCAAACAATAACTATTTCTCTTCTAAAATTATAGTTGCATTATCAGAAAACACTAAGATGCGTTTTCAACAAAAAGTTGAGCCATCAGTTGTTTCTGTACTTTCTCAAAGAGAATTGGAAGTATTCAGACATCTATGCAATGGTTTAAGCAGGGGAGAAATCGCAAGTATTTTATTCATTTCTGAAAAGACTGTTGATAAGCACAAGGAAAATATTTTTAAAAAGACAGGCTGCAAAAATCTTGTTCATTTGGTTGTTACCGGAATTAAACAAGGTGTATTAAAAGTGGAAGAGTTGGAAAATTCATTCTAACGAGGTATTAAATAGTGTATTTTACTTTATTATATAGTGTTTAATTTTTCACATTTAATTAGGTAAATTGCTTAATTTAATTAGGTAATGAGTCTTCTGTTATTAAACATCTGTTTTCTAATTTTGAAATGATGAAGTGAATATATAGTTGGATCTATCTACTTGCTTCTTTTTCAACCTAATTTAAAAGATAAATTACAATGGCAGTTTGTGAGAAAGTAGAGAATTGTCCATTCTTTAATGAAAAGATGGCCAATATGCCAGCTACTGCAGCCGGTTATAAGAGAAAATTTTGTTTGGGAAATAATGAAAAATGTGCCAGATATATGGTACTTAAAAGTCTTGGAGGAAGCATGGTGCCAATGGATTTATTTCCAAATCAAATTGAAAAGGCTGAAAGATTGATTCTTGAGCAAACAATATAGCAATAATTGGGAAGGTGAATGAAGGGGCTACTTTGCAATTCATCAGGCCCCTTCGCTCTTTAAAGTATTAAGATAATGCAGTTTAATTGCATTGTCATAAAAATCTATCTAACCTAACCCTATCTTTAATCGATAAGATTATAATCACAATATTTTCTTTAAGGTCTTTTCTATTGCTTCAATTGTTTCTTCTGAATATCCTGTATGGAAATATATTAGTTCCTTGTTTTTTATAATAATATTCGTTGGTAGGCCTTGAGGTTTTTGCCCATTTTTAAAGGATAGATCCGGATTTAATTCAAATAAGTAATTCATCAAATCATGCTGTTCAAAAAGTTGATAATACAGAAAAGGGTATTTCTGTAATTCCATCCAATTATTGACATCTTGTTGCTGCTCAGTTGTTAAGGCCAAAAATAAAACATTGTCCTGTTCATATTTTTCTAATAATTTATTTAGTTGTGGTATCTCTTTTTGACATGGTTGACACCAGGTAGCCCATAAATTAATGACCAATATTTCTGTATCTCTTTCGTCTGATAGAAAGTCATTATTTGACAGTGCATCACGGATAGGTTCATCAATGGATTTATAGGTTCGAAAAATGCGACTGTTATTCCAATTCGTTAGTTGCGTATTAGCAATTAGAATGGTGATAAATGAAATGGTCAATATAAGAGGTAGTATTTTTTTCATCTTAACACAGATTTCTTCTTTGTAAATTATGGTACAGCAAATGGAAAACAAATGCCAAGTAAAAGGCTATAATAAGACCTTGATTAATGGTTAAAATTTGATTTCCAACAATTTGTTTTAGACTATCGATTGGAAGGAAATGAATCCAATCCGGATTGTGTTTTGTTATCAGGTATACCACCCAGCTTTCGAAAAACCAATAAAAAAGTACAGGAAGCAATAGCATGTGATTCCAGCGAATCGTTGACAGTAAAGCTGCTATCTGACCTAAGGCAAGTAACAACAAAAAGTATGAAATAACCGATGTTAATGGGGTTGAGGCTAATAACTCCCATGGCAGAATACCTCTTGTTATTGCTGAAATGGATGATGCAAAAAACATCACAAACAAAAATTGATTTACAAAAATCAGATTCTGTATAAACTGATAAATGTATAATTGATGTCGACTTAAGCCAAAAGCTAAGAGCATTTTATAATAGCCTGATCGATATAGATGGATGTAGTGTTGCAGTATCCAGATGGTGTAAAATAGAGCAATAAGTCCAGAACTTAACATGGCTGTTGATACTTTAATTGCCAATTGATCTTTATCGTAGGTATCTGCAGTTAGAAAAGAAATGAGTGCCATCAATCCAATGATTAGCACAAGACTCGTAAGTGGCAGTATTAATCGTTTTCCTTTAAGAAAATTGAATTCAAAGCGGAGCATTTTTATCATAGCTATAGGACTTCAATAATTTGTTGTTTTAAGTTATTATCTGATTTATCGGGTTTAAAGCCATAAACTAACCCTCCTTCTTTTAAAACATAGATTTCGGCAGCCAGCGTATCTAATTCTCCTAATATATGGGTTGATAAAAGAATGGTATTACCCTGTTTGATTTGATTATTAATAACTTCTCTTAGTTTATTCATCCCTAATGGATCTAAACCGTTGAAAGGTTCATCCCATATTTGTATTTTCGGATTACCTATTAATGAACAAGCTATCAATAGTCGTTTGCGCATACCTAGTGAGAGTGCTTTAAATGTTTTATTTCTATTTTCATCCAGATCCCAATATTTGATTTGATAATCAAGTTCATCCATTTTAGCATTACGTATGGAAATTACCATCTTTATTATCTGCAGCACTGTTAGATTGGGTTCGGTACTTACAGGTTCATAAACAATTCCGATATCTTGAGAGTTAAGGGATATTGTTCCTTTATTTGCTTGCAGCATTCCGGTAATGCAGTTAAATAGAGTAGATTTACCTGATCCATTTGCCCCGGCAAAAACATACAAACCCGGTTTAGTTATTTCCAGATTAATATTTTTCAATACGGTTAACTTTTGAAACTGATGACTCAGATTACTTATTTGTAGTATCATTACTTCCGTTTTCTTCAAATTGTAAATCCAGTGATTTTTCCCATTCCAGATCCTTGATTGCTTTTCCGGGTAGTGGTTTTAGCTGAACAATGTTATAATGCTCCCAGAATTCAGGACGGTATGGGTATTTCTTTTCTAATGTTTTTTCATCTCTGGCTAATTTATCCTTGTATTTAATTCTGTCCTGAAGTCGTTTATCGGTAATAACATCGGTAATTAAGAGGATCTCTTCAGCCCACTGCCTGTTCTCTATAATGGTATCATTATTCGTTTCTTTTATTGAGTACATAGGTGCATCAGGATAGGTTAAACCTTTAATGTATTTGAGGTAATATTTATCACCTATTTTTTGATATGAGCGTGAGGATTGCCAAAATATTCCATCTTTAAATGTTTTATATGCAAAATGAGATTCAAAAAACTTCCAGAATCTATCTAGTTGTACAATAGCCATATCATTTGAGTTGATATAGATGTATCCGCCATCCCATGAATGTATAGATTTTCGTTTGCCTCCACCCATTATTTCTGGTATATGGACATAGGTGTATTTTACTTTATACACTTTAAGAGTATCCATCCAAACGGCTCCTTCATATTCATATTCAAAATGGTCGTAGTCCATTAAGGGTCGGTACCACCATTCAGCCCGATAATGGCGAACGGTGTTTTGTCCATAGCATTTGTAAAAGATATTACGATGACCGAAAATCTTATCAAGCACCTTATATGCCAGCTTGTGTTTAGCGTCGTGTTGTATTAGATAATTGGTGCTTTTACGCATTTCTTCTATCTTAATTTTTGTGGTATTGTTTTCCGAATTTATTCCCTTGTCTTCTATCAGTAGAGCTGCTTCAATCAAATTTACATAGTCATCATCACGCATGGCAACCTGACGATAAAAGGCATCCATTTGAACGGTTTTTCTATGATAATTTCGTTTGATATTTTTAACAGCCAGTCTAACCAGATCTTCTGCAGAATTACCATTGGGCAACACCATTACTTCTGTTAAACTATAGGGTTTGGGCCTGATCCTGATTGTTAAATTGATGGAATCAGATGCAGGAATTAGTATGGTTGTATCAGCGTATCCCATGCTGGAGAATCGTAGTTCCTTGCCTGTTAATATTTCAGGAATATTTATCTCAAACCTGCCTATATCATTTGTAATGGTACCAGTTCCCCAATCCTTTTGTAAAATGTGAGCAAATGGTACTTCTTCACCATTTTCAGAATCAATTAGTTTACCACTTATTAATATATTTTTCTTTTCGAGTGGGGTAATAACTAATGTTGAATCGTGTTTTTCAATGTTGATTTTCGACTGTAGAGTTAATTCTTTAAGCAAATCATTCAAATTCATTGAATCGGAAGGTAGGGTAACTTTCTGATCCAGATTGACAAGATCATTGCTGTAACATATTTCAAAATGATTTTTGTGTGACAGACTGTCGAGTACAGTTTTTAAACTTTGTTTCTGGGCTGTAATAGAGCAGCTTATAGTAAGAAGGATGAATAGTATATACTTCATAAACTTAGGGTTAGAGTTTGGTTATCGGTTGAAAGTTTCAGTTGAAGGGTTAATGCTATTATTTGCAACGCATCTATTGCTTCTGTTTGTGTGATGCTACCGCTAAAGTGTAAGTCATTTATTAATGAAGTTGAAAGAGTAATGGGTGTTTGGTAATAATCTTCCAATTGTTTTACCAAGTCAATCAAAGCAATGTCTTTAAAGGTTAGTTTACCAGTTGCCCATGTTGAAAGGTTATCATTAATGGCAATTCTCTTTATGAGTTTACCATTCATCAAAGAGATTTCTTCTCCCGGTTTTACTAATTGTTTTGGTCCGAACCAGGTTAGGGAACTAAATTCTACCTTACCTTCATCAAGGTAAAGAACATCTTTATCTAAAGCATCTGAAACAAGTGTGAATTTGGTTCCCAGTACCTTTGTTTTAGTGTGGTTGGTTTCAACAATAAAGGGTTGATTTTTATTATGTGCTACATCAAAATATGCCTTTCCTTTTATTTTTACCCTGCGTGATTTAGCTTCAAATTTGTCAGGAAATTTAATTTCTGATCCGGGAGAAAGAACCACTATTGATCCATCAGGTAATTCTATTTTTTCTTGTTGTTGAGCAATTACAGATTGCCATCGCTTATCGTTATCAAATGGATTAAATAGTGTACTAATCATTAAACCAATCAATAAAATGGCTGCAATACCCGATACGCGTTTTATAAACAAGCGTCGATGGATTCGTTTTTTGGTTTGTGTTAAAGCGGGATCTATATTCGGATTAAAAGAAGATCTTTTTAGCTGTGTTTTACTCCAGGTTTTTTTGATGGATTCAAAGATTTCTCTGTTTTCGTTTGTTGACGACAGCCAGTCATCCAATTCTTTTTGTTCATCAATAGTTGCTGTGTTTTCTAACGAAGCAACGATAATATTATAGGGTATATTTTTCGACATGCGTTTTTTTATTAAGAGTAATGCCGAATGTATATCCCCTAAAAACCTCGAAAAAATTTTAAGAAATTTCTAAAAGAATCAATATTGCTGGTAAATGCTTGATGATTGGAGTCAGTTCTGTTCGTAATTTCTTAAGTGCTATGGTCATTTGACTTTCAACCGTTTTAACAGAAATTCCAAGATAATTGGCAATCTCTTCATTTGTTAATCCTTCTTTGCGACGCATAATAAAAATATCGCGGCATTTTTCGGGTAGATTTATAATTGCATTACTAATAGCTGTCTTAATAAAATCCAGATCGGGTTGATCACTGTTTTCAAACTCTGGTAAAAGTTGCTGCAGGTATTCAGCTTCGTAATTTTTGTTTTGTAATCTTCTTTTCCGTAAGCGAATACTTTCGTTGTAGACAGATTGGTATAGTAGTCCCTTAACGTTAGTTTTAATGAGCAATGTTTTTCGTTTCTCCCATAAGTAAACGAATACATTTTGAACGGCTTCTTCAGCCAGGTTTTCATAAGGGACAATGGTAAGTGCAAAACGACATAAGGATTGATAATACTCTTTAAATAGTACATCAAACCAATCGTTGATATTATCTAAATTATTGAAATTGAAGTTTATATGTTTAGGAGTCTGGGTCATTCGATTTGGTTACAATGTAGTAAAAGTAAGACTTTAAAAATATTATCCATTTAATCGGGCTGTTTATGGAAAGCTTTTTACAGTTTATCATTTAGTACCATTAAGCATTATTCAGGGAATTAGAACTTTACTATTTTTGTGACGTTGGTAGAGGAAGTTGAATGATGTAAAAACGATTGTATTGTGAAAAGTACGAATGCATATCATCAAATTGTAAAATGGCAGAAGGCAAATAATATTTGCATTGGCGATCAGATTACTTTTTTCCATAAGGGGCGTCGCAGGTCAGGTTATCTTACAGGTTTTGATATGGAAAATAATCCATTAAAATTAATAGTTCGATATATTAACCGTATTGGATGTATGCAAGTTGTAACTATAGATCGTGAGGCTGTAACATCAAAGTGCAAATATACCCGCCGTTTAAATCTCAATTTTTAAATGCAATAGTGGCGTAAATGGAATTGCTTTTTCATTAATTAATACGTCGTTGAATTCATCAATAGGGAAGAGTTGAAAACTATTATATTTAACATTCTCGCTATTAAATACATTAAGAATCGATAGTCCCACTTCGCCTGCAATTTTTTTGCCAGTAATTTGATAAATTATCGAAAAATCAACCCGGTTATAATCCGGTTCTAAGTATTCATATTTTACATTATCGGTAAATAATGGAAAACCAGATCCATATACATAACTTGCAGATGTGTGAATTGAACCAAAGTTTAGCAAGCCAGCCAGTTTAAATTCATGGGTTTGATCCTGAGGAGCACGTCTGTATTCATTGTCGGTAAAATAATCATATAGTTCTTCTGTACGGCTCAAAGAATAGGTTGTCCAGATTGAATGACCATTAAAATCCTTCTTAATATATAAATCTAAACCATAGCTTTTACTCTCTCCATCAGATACGTAGGCTGTTTGAGTAAATTGTATATAACGGGTAAGGTTTTCATTTTTTTTATAATAGGTATCTAAGCTAACTAAAAAATTATTTCGTGTATATGCTGCACCCATTACATAATGGGTTGATTTTAGAACTGGAACATCGTTGTATCCGCTCACATACCAGGCATAACGGATGCGATTGTTATCATCAACAATTGAGGTTCGGGCGATAAATTGATGATAAATACCCCAGGATGCATTAAACTTGAATAAACCTGGTTTGTATGATAAAGATATTCTGGGATCAAAATGGGTTTTGTTGATATGAGTAGGATAATTAAATCTAAATCCTGCTGTTGCAGTTAATGATTTTGCTATTTGTAATTCATCCTGTGCATAAAGCACAACTCGAGATGCGTTACTCAATAAGTCAATGTACGTTGAATCGTTGAGTTTTTCTGCTAATACGGTATTATTTTGAATAAATGAAAATCCAGCCGTTAATTTGTTGAGGTTATTTATTAGAAAATGATTTTTCCAATCTCCTTTTATTTCTTCAATTTCATTGGTTGCCTCTCTTGTATAACGAATAATTGATGAGTTACGGAATTCTCGTGATGAACGAATATTATAATCGTTATCATAGTACGAATAACTCAATTCGAGAGAAGAGGAATGACCGGATTGAAACGTTTTACCATAAAATGCAGCAGCACCAATTTGATTAGTTTTCTCATCAACATCCAGTGTTTCGTTAATAGTAAGACTTGTATTGGGGCGGTCAATGGTTGTATCCCGTTGGGCAAGCATACTAAATTCATCACCCCCTCCTAAAGCACTTATATAGAATAGGTCACCGTTATCTCCCTGAAGTGAGTATTTAATATTGAGATCTTTAAAGGTGTATTTGGGTTGATCGTAACTCCAGTTGTATTTTTCGATGTTGTTAATCTCTTGAAGCTGAACGTCACCAGAAGAAATCAAGTCGTAATAATTTTGTCGGTATGCCGCTATCAGGGATGATTTGTTTCCAACAGGCAGTTCCATCATTCCGTTGATGGTTTGGTTATTGATGAAAAGATGAAAGGACGGTTTGGTGAAATTACCGGTTCTTCCGTTTATATCAACTATACCCCCAATGAAATCACTTTCAGAGGCATCGTAACCACCTTTCATGATGTCAACATTTTTAACCATGTAAGGATTTACTGCACTTATGTTATCATTTAGATTTTTAAGCCCCCAGATTGTAAATCCATCAAACTGCACCGCACTTGTTCCTTCCGAACTTCCCCATAGAATTAAGTCGTTTGGATTTTCACCTGTTGCGGTTACTCCGGGTTGAAGTTTCAAAAGGTTAAATACCGAATTATCACCATTTCCGGGCAGATAATTGGCAATATGATGGTTGAGTTTTATTAACCCGGGTTTTTCACCCACCTGCGCTGATTTTTCAACAATATTATTGGTGACTCTTACCTCGGGAAGACCAACTACAGAAGGAACTAATTTTATGACGTGATGATTTCCGGCAGTTAGGACTGTATCCATTAAATAACAACCTAAATGAGAAGCTTTAACCTGATAGATACTGTCGCCTTGGAAAGAAAAGCTAAACATGCCTTTAATGTCGGTAACAGCTTGAATATTGTTTGCCGAAATATGCGAAAAGGGTAATGGCTCGTTGGTTCCTTTCTCTACTATTTTACCTATTAAGTAGTAGGTTTTAATTTCTGTGGATTGTTTAACTGCGTAAATGATATAAACCTGATCGTTTTTTTCGTAGGAGAGAGGAAGCCCTTGAAGAAGATCCTGAATAGCCTTCTCTGAATCTTCGTAGGTTCGGTACCGGGTAATTTTGAATTGGGATAATAGTTCGTCGTTAAATGAAAACTGCAAATTGTATAGCGAGCGCCACTCAATTAGCAGTTCATTTAAAGGTTTGTCAGTACATTCTAATTTTATTTTTTGTGCATAAATGTGTACTGAACTGAATACAATGAATAAAAGTAAAATGAATTTCTTCACCCGTCCTTTATTTACTCACCAGGTAACCACCATTGACTTTTTTGTACTCAAGATTTAATGCCAGACATACTGTATGCATTACATCTTCAATTGATTGTTCCCTGCTGAAATTTCCCGAATAGTTATAACTTAGTTTGGTATTGGTTTTAATTGAAACACCAAATTGACGTTCAATTTCTTCAAGTACCTGATTGATTGGAGTGGCGGTGAAAATAAACATTCCTTCCCTCCACAAAATGGTATTATTTGTGTCTTGTTGTGTGTGACTAATTACATTTCCGTTGTTTTGGATGATGGCTTGCTGATTGGGTAAAATATCAGCAGATTCACCACTTGCTGTGCTTATTACCCTTACCTTACCTGTATAACAGGTAACTTTATATTCATCTTTTCTCGAAAAAATGTTGAAACTGGTACCAAGCACAACAGTTTTTCCTTTTGATGAAAACACTTCGAATGATTTACCTTTTTCAACTTTGAAAAAACCTTCTCCTTCAAAATGAACGTGACGTTCCTGATTCCACCAATAAGGGTGATATTCTATACTGGATCCTGCATTTAATTCGATGCTTGATCCATCGGGTAAGAATGCTGTTAAATGCTGACCGGATTCGCACGTAACTGATTTAGTATAAAAGCGCATAAATGCTGTTGAAACCATCATAAGGACTAAAATAGCAGCCGCTGCATAAACGATTCTTAGATATTTAATGGGTTGAAGAGTTTTTTCAATAACGGGTGCCTTCTCTTCTTCGGAAGATATCAATTCTGACAGTTGATTCCATACTTCCTCTTTGGGTTTTGAAAATGAAACATCAAGCCCTGGCAGAGACTTTAAAAAGTCTTTGTCTGATTCTGGTAGATTATATTGCTTGTCTGTTTTCATTTTACTGTCAGTGATTGTCTTAAAAATTGTAAGGCGTTTTTCATCCTTTTCTCAACTGCCTTGACACTTAAATCAAGTCGTTCTGCTATTTCGTGATATTTAAGTTCTTCATTTCTGCTCATTAAAAAAACGACTCGTTGTATTTCCGGCATTTCATTAAGAGCTTTCTCATAGTTTAGTTGTAATTCTTTGTATCTCAATTCTTCTTCTGGTGTGATACTGTTGCCATTTTCTGCTGGTTTTGAAGTAAATTTCATTTCCAGTGTCTGTCTTCGTAAGCTGCTTATTAAAGCATCTTTTGCAATCTTGTATAATAAACCAATTAATTCATCAGGTGGTTTATTCAGTTTTTTCTCCCACAATTTAAGAAAGGCTTCCTGAGCAATGTCAGTAGATAATTCTGTATCTCCACATCGGTAGTATAAATACTTTCGAAGCGAATCAAAATGTTGATCAAACAGAATTTTAAAATCTTCCCGTCTCAAGTTGTTGAATTTTGCTTTGGCTAAAGTTAATGATTCTGAAAATAAGTAATTTGCTGCTAATCTAATTTTCTTTAATTTCCCGAAGAGTAGCGTCCTAATCTTCGGGAAAAACTAAGTTAAATAAGTGAACGGGAAATACTTAGTTAATTATTAGTGTTTTGATATTTTTTATCTCTTACTTTTTGTCCGATAATAAATTCGGTTGTTCCATCAGCAGTTGTATAAGTGGCAATATTGTCACATGTTCCATCACCGTAATCAATAACAGCAAATACTACTTCATTTTGTGAAAGAGTAACTTCACCAGATACAATATATCTGCAATCACCTGTTTTGATTAATGGTACAGTAATTTCTTTCTTAAACTCGTCTCCATCAGAATCAGATATCAATGAGTAGCCGGTAATTTCAAAAACATCATCTTCGTGAATAAATGGAGTATCCATTCCTTCAACCCATACTTTTGTTCTTTCTGATTCAATTGTGATAGTTGTTCCATCAGGTAAAGTAAAAGTTAAATTACGGGTGATGCTGATAGTATATTCATCCAACAAGAAGGTTTTAACAATAACACCATCAATTGAAATTGAATCAACAGTAAAGCTTTCGAATGTTATGGTACGTGTTGCACCACTCACGGTTCGTGGAGCTGAGATTTCAATGGTGATAATTCCGGAAATTACACGACCATTATTTAATACTGTGCTGTCGCCGTAGTCGATGGTAATAATTTTAGGGAAAGTACCGTTTTCTGAATCAACATTTACATTAGGGCAAACACCGTTTCTGTATCTGTATCTGAATGGATTATCGTTACCTCCAAATTTTAGTTCAGGAGTTTCAGTTTCAACAGCTACAATAGACAGAGCTTCTGAAGTTCCGGAGTACAGTTCAACTTCATATTCTGTTGCTTCAACAACATCCTCCAAAGTTGCGTCAGTTGTAACAACCGATTCAGTTGTCATTTTAAGATCAACATCTTCTAATGTTTGAACAGGTACCAAATTCTCATTTTTATTACAAGCTGTAAGTACCAGAACGCTTGTGATCACTGCAAATGCTAATTTTTTCATGACTATAAAATTTTAAGTTATGTTTTTTTATATCTAATTTAAATGCGTTTACAGTTATATACCGCACAAGCAATAATTCACCCTACCCAATTTTTTAATTTTTTTGAAATATTTTTTTACAGATCATTCATCAGGTTTATTTAATAAAAAAAGGCCGGGAAATCCGGCCTTATGATACTTTAATAAAAAGATAATCAGTAGATGATGATTATTCTGCGCTTTCAACAGGAGTTTCAACTTCTACACTATCTTTTTCGCAACATGCTTTTGTGCTGTCTTTTTCACAACATGCCTTATCTGTTGAGTCGGCTACAGCAGTTTCTACTGCTTCTTCTACGACTGTTGTTTCTTCTGTTACTTCACCACCTTGTGCGTTTGACTTTAATCCACATGATGATACAACGAATGCTGATACAGCAAGTACTAATAGAATTTTTTTCATGTTAATTTCTAGTTTGTGTTAATAAATGTGTGTTGGACTTTTTAATTATAACTTTAAAGTAAAGATATAGATTTAAACGAATATTGTAAGCTAATGTTACATTAAAACATGAAAATAAAACTATTAGGCAAAAATATTATAGATATTCAGGACACTGTTTATCATTACAAAAATGTTAAGAAGATGATAGAAAGCTTGTTTACTGCATAAAAAAAGCTGCCCCTTAAGGCAGCTCATGTATGTATATAAAGTTGTGTGAGTTTTAGTCTAAACCTCTTTGACGAAGCAGAGCTTCTATTTTAGGTTCACGTCCACGGAAATTCTTATACATTGTCATAGCATCTTCTGTTCCGCCCATTTCAAGAATGTTTTCGCGATAGGCCTTTGCAGTGTTTTGATCGTAAAGACTAGTTTCTTTAAAAGCTTCAAAGGCATCAGCATCCAATACACCTGACCAGATATAACTATAATATCCTGCCATGTAACCACCTCCAAATATGTGTTTGAAATAGGTTGATTTATAGCGAGATATTATTTCCGGTATTAATCCAATACCCTTCAAATAATCTTCTTCAAATTTTACCGGGTCAATATCCTGAACTTTTGTCTGCGTGTGATAATTCATATCCAATAATGCAGCTGCCAGATATTCAACTGTTGCAAAACCCTGGTTAAAATTGCCACTGTTTTTCAGCTTCTTGATCAATTCATCAGGAATAACCTCACCTGTTTTATAATGGTGTGCAAATTGTTTCATTACTTCCGGTTCGCCAGCCCAGTTTTCCATTATCTGAGATGGAAGTTCAACAAAATCGCGTGGAACTGATGTGCCCGATAACATATTATAGGTACAGTCGCTCAAAAGCTGATGTAAACTGTGTCCGAATTCATGAAATAGAGTACTTACTTCATCAAAACTCAAAAGTGCCGGTTTATCTCCAATAGCGGGTGTAAAGTTACATACAATGGTAACTACCGGTGGTATATTCTCTCCATTCTTACGATACTGTTTACGATAAGCTCCACACCATGCTCCCTGACTTTTGGTTGCTCTCGGATGCCAATCCATATAAAGAATTCCTTTGTGCGAACCATCTGCTTCCTTTACTTCAAAGGCTTGCGCATCGGGATGAGGTTTTGGAAAATCCCCTTTTATTTCTTCAAATTGAAGACCAAATAATTTACCTGCCAAATCAAATGCTCCATCACGAACAGTACTTAATTCAAAGTATGGGCGAATTTCATTTTCATCCAGGTTGTATTTTTCCTGACGAACTTTTTCAGCATAGTACCACCAGTCCCATGATTGAAGCTTGAAATTACTTCCTTCACGATCAATTATTTTCTGCATTTCTGCACGTTCTTTCTTTGCCACCGGAATAGCCCTATCCCATAATTGCTCAAGTAATTCATAAACGTTGTCAGCATTCTTTGCCATACGCTCTTCCAGTACAAAATCGGCATAGCTGTTGTATCCCAGCAGATGAGCTTTTTCAACACGAAGGTTGGTTAATTCAACCAATATATTCTTGTTGTCATTATCATTGTCGTTATTGCCTCTCATGTAGTAGCCCTTGTATAGCTTTTCTCTTAAATCACGGTTCTGAGCATATGATAAGAACGGTAACATACTTGGTTTTTGAGTTGTGAAAACCCATTTACCTTCTAAATCCATCGCTTTCGCAGTTTCGGCAGCTGCAATAATTGAAGATTCTGGTAGTCCGGCCAAATCCTCTTCCTTGTCAACTACTAATTTAAATGCGTTTGTTTCGGCCAAAACATTCATGTTAAATTGATTGCTCAATTCTGACAGGCGCATATTTATTTTACGAAGTTGTTCAGCTTGCTCTCCTTTAAGATTCACCCCACTACGGATAAAGCCTTTATATGTTTTTTCAAGTAATATTGATTGCTCTGTTGTAAGGTCAAGCTTATTTTTTTGAGTATAAACTTCCTGTACTCTTTTAAAAAGATCAGGATTCATATTAATGTCATCGTTATGAACACTAAGTTTTTTAAGAATTTCAGGAGCAACTGCTAAAAGAGAATCAGTTCCGTGAGCCGATTTTAAAGAGAAAAATACTGAAGAGACTTCGCTTAAAAGATTACCCGTATAATCCAATGCAACAATGGTATTTTCAAATGATGGAGCTTCTGTATTGTTAATAATAGCCTCTACCTCTGCTTTTTGTAGTTCCATTCCTTTTTCAAAAGCAGGAAGAAAGTGTTCAACCTTTATTTCTTCGAAAGGAGGCACATTAAATTTAGTATTGTATTCGGCAAAAAATGGATTCATATCCGTTTCAGTTTTTTGGTTTGTTTTGCATCCACTTATAACAAATGATGCGACCAAAGCTAATGCTAAGATTTGTTTCATTCTATATATTTATAATTTACGTGATTGTTGTTTCCCAAAGAACCTGCAATTTAATATTTTGTTCTAAACTGTAATATGACAAAATTCAGTTTGTTACAGGTTGTGTTACGGTAGTTTACATTTTGTATTTTGCAGATAGATGAACATTGAAGAAACTGTGCTGTTTCCATTCGTAACAGTTATTGGTTAATACCAAATATTATTCATGTTTTAAGAGCCGAATTTTAAGTATTATTGTCGAAATATTTGGCTATAAAGAGTTTTAAGAGAAATGGTGAAAATAAAAAGCAGGGTATCCAAACCAGAATGGCTAAAAATTCAATTGCCGAACACAGCCGATTATAATTGGATGCATAAAACCATACGAGATAATAAATTACATACGATTTGCACAAGTGGTAAATGTCCGAATGCTGCAGAGTGTTGGGGTAACGGAACTGCCACTTTTATGATTCTTGGAGATATTTGTACACGTGCATGTAAATTCTGTAATGTAAAAACCGGTAAACCAAATCCGGTTGACTTGAAAGAACCTCTCAGGATCGCAAGATCCATACAGATAATGAAATTAAAACATGCGGTTATAACATCCGTTGATAGGGATGATCTGGAAGATGGAGGAGCTGAAATATGGGCTGCTACCATCAGAAAAACCAAAGAGCTAAATCCAAATACAACGATGGAAGTATTAATTCCTGATTTTAACGGATTGCATCATTTAGTACAAACGGTTATGGATGCTAAACCTGAGGTTATCTCACATAACCTTGAGACAGTTAGAAGATTAACCCCTGTAATACGAACCAAGGCTAAATACGACATTAGTTTACGAACTTTAAAATATATTGCTGACGCTGGTATGGTGGCTAAATCAGGTATTATGCTTGGATTAGGAGAAAAGGAGGAAGAGGTGTATGAAACAATGGATGATCTTCTGTCTGTTGGAGTAAAGGTAATGACCATCGGGCAGTATCTTCAGCCAACCCAAAATCATCTACCTGTTGCTGAATATATAACACCTGAACAGTTTAAGAAGTATGAAGAAGTGGGTTTAGAAAAAGGATTTAAATATGTTGAAAGTGGGCCATTGGTTCGGTCGTCATATCACGCTGATAAACATATTAATGCATTAAAATAAATATATGAACCCCTCCATTACTATTTTCGAAGATCTAGGAATCAGTGATTATAAAAAAGTCTGGGATTACCAGGAAGAACTTTTTGCAAAAGTAGTTGATACAAAGTTATATAATCGTGAGAATCCGAGTGTATTAAAAGAAGTAGTTAATCATTTATTGTTTGTTGAGCATCCTCATGTTTATACATTAGGTAAAAGTGGTGTTCAGAATAATTTGTTGATAAATGAGCAATTCCTGAAGCAGATAAATGCAACCTTTTATAAGATTAACAGAGGTGGTGATATCACTTATCATGGCCCTGGTCAAATTGTTGGTTATCCAATCTTTGATTTAGAAGTGATGGAACTGCAAGTGAAGAGTTATATTCATAATCTTGAACAAAGTATAATTGAAACCATTGCAGAGTATGGAATAGAGGGTGAGCGCTTAGAAGGTGCTACCGGAGTATGGCTGGATACTAAAGTTCCGGGAAAAGCAAGAAAAATTTGCGCAATTGGAGTTAAAGCCAGTCGTTATGTGTCGATGCATGGATTTGCGCTGAATGTAAATACCGATCTAAACTATTTCAATCATATTAATCCATGTGGTTTTGTTGATAAAGGTGTGACATCATTACAAAAGGAATTGGGTAGAAGTTTGGATATGGTTGAAGTAAAAGATATACTGTTGAAAAAAATATCAAAAATATTTAATCTTGAATTAAGGAAGTGACGGCTAATTATATAACTTGCTTATTAATTCGAATAAGACGTAACAAAAAAGTATTATTTTATAACGTTTCTTTGATTTAAGTAAATTTTTAGAAAAATTTGAGGTCATAAACGGGCTTATTATTAATGGAAAAAAGGTGGAGCATAAAACCCGAGAGTGACCCAGAAATGGTTAATCACTTAGCCGAGGTTCTCAATATAAATCATGTGTTGGCCAATCTCTTGGTGCAGCGAGGGGTGACAAACTATGATGAAGCCAAAGCATTTTTTCGCCCGAAACTTACCGATTTGCACAATCCATTTCTAATGAAGGATATGGAAAAAGCTGTGCATCGAATAAACAAAGCATTTGATCAACACGAAGATATCATGATCTATGGTGATTATGATGTGGATGGAACAACCAGCGTTGCTTTGGTTTATTCGTTTCTTAAAATCCATTACGAAAAACTACAGTTTTATATTCCTAATCGTTACGAAGAGGGGTATGGAATTTCTTATAAAGGAATTGATTTTGCAGCTGAACAAGGTATTAAACTGGTAATAGCACTCGATTGTGGTATTAAAGCAGTTGAGAAAGTTGATTATGCAAAAGAAAAAGGAATAGACTTTATTATATGTGATCATCATACGCCCGGTGATGAATTACCAAGTGCGGCAGCTTGTCTGGATCCAAAACGAAGTGATTGTCATTACCCTGATAAAAACCTCTCGGGTTGTGGGGTTGGCTTTAAACTGATGCAGGCGTTTTGTCGTTTTAATGATTTTAAGGAGTCTCAGCTTTATGATTTAATCGATTTAGTTGCTGTTAGTATTGCCTCAGATATTGTACCTATTATTGGAGAAAACAGAATTCTGGCATATTACGGTTTACAAAAACTGAACTCCAGTCCTGGTATCGGTCTTAAATCTATTATTAAGATTGCCGGAATGGAAGGCAGAGAAATCACCATCAGCGATATAGTCTTTAAGATAGGACCGCGTATAAATGCTGCAGGAAGAATTGATGCCGGAAGTGATGCAGTTGAATTATTGGTGTGCGATCAGGAGAATGAGCATCTTGTTAAAGAGATGAGTGAGAACATTGATGCCAGTAACGAAACACGGAAAGATCTTGACCGAAGTATAACCATTGAGGCACATGAGCTCATAGCCAATAACGAAGAACTTTTAAATAAGAAATCTACTATATTATTTAATGCTAACTGGCATAAGGGAGTTATTGGAATTGTGGCATCAAGGCTAACAGAATCCTTTTATCGACCAACTATTATATTGACGGAGTCAAAAGGCTTTGCAACAGGAAGTGCCCGCTCTGTTGAAGGTTTTGACTTATATAAAGCAATAGAATCGTGTAGTGATTTACTTGAGAATTTTGGTGGGCATATGTATGCTGCCGGTTTGACCTTGAAGATTGAGAATATTCCGTTATTCAAAGGACGGTTTGAACAATATGTTGAGGATAATATTCAGCCAGAACAGTTAGTACCTCAAATTGACGTTGATTCGCTTTTGCATTTAAAGGATATTACACCAAAGTTTAATCGTATTTTAAAGCAATTCAGACCTTTTGGTCCAGGGAATATGAAACCGGTTTTTGTGACCCGAAATGTATTTGATTACGGAACCAGTAAAGCGGTAGGCAAGGATAAAGATCATTTGAAGCTTGAATTAATAGAAGAACATTCTGCGGCTATCAAACAAGGAATTGCCTTTTCGATGGGTAATGCCTTAAAAAAGATTAAAGAAAACAGTGCTTTTGATATTTGTTATACAGTAGAAGAAAATTTCTATAATGGTATTACCACTCTTCAGGTAATGTTAAAGGATATAAAATTCCAGGATCGAGGTTAAAATAACTTCACAAATTTTAATTCAGACCTCATATTTTTAGGTTTTTATTATGTAGAATGGTTATAAATAATATTTTTTGAAATATTTATCGAAAAAATATTAAAAAGGGGGTTAAATTGTATAAATATGCTAAAATTATAGATGATGCTTAAATATTTAGGGGTCTAATTGAAAAATTAACGTTTATTTCAAATTATTACTCGTTTCGAAGGGGGTTAAAAAATTTATATGTGAAAATTGAAAATATTTAAATCAGCTCTTACTGGCTTCTATTTGTAAGTTAAGTTTGGGAAGGATTAAATTTTATATATATTTAACAAACGGAAAAGATTACCCTTTCCCTTAAATCAGATAAAAATCCAAATGATAAAAGGCTTTGCATTGCAAAGCCTTTTATCATTTACTTGTACTTCATTGTTTTATAGTGCGATACTTTCCAAAAAATATATGATAAGCTATTGAATAATTATTTTCAATAAAAAGTAATGATTTCAAACCAGTCTTAATATTTGTTAAATCATATATCTTTATTCTGATATGCAAGTTTTGATTATCTGAAGAACCTGCTATTATTGGAATTGGTAATTCTATTCATTCTTTAGAATAAAATTTAATAACGAAATAGATCCAATTCATTTTTCTTCTGTAGTTTGATAAAAATATTATTACGTATATATATTGTTGTAAAGTTAGTCAAATTCAATTCCTATGACAACAATGCAAAGTTTGTACTATATGAAAATTCAATTCATCAATTGGCTTAATATGTGGACTGACAAATGAGAAACCAATTTTTATTGGTCGCTCCGAAGAAGGAGAGTTGGATGAGAACGAAGCGAAAAGACTTCAAAAATTGCAAGATGAAGCAGAGGAGGAAGAAATGTCAGGGGGATTTTTAGGTCCGGAAATACATAGCTGAAATAAGGTGTTTTAAGAGGTGTTTTATGATATTAATTGCGATTGTATGGTTTGGAGGTTTAGCTGCCGGATTTATCTTTTTCTATCCTCAAATTCTTTTTATTATTGGCATTGTTGCATTAATTAAAGGAATAGTTGAAGGAAATTTGGCAGGCAAGAAAAAATAACTTTAAAAAGTTCTGCTTATATCTTATTGTTTATTTGAATAATAGAGAAGTAATGAGCATTCATAAATAAAATAAGCATAATTTTATTGCGAAAGGCTTTTGATAATATGAAATTCCTTTCTATTTTTGCATCCGCTGAAAAGGTATTAAGCCTTTTGATGCCGGGCCTATAGCTCAGCTGGTTAGAGCACCTGACTCATAATCAGGGGGTCCCTGGTTCAAGCCCAGGTGGGCCCACCCCGTAAAAAAAGCAGTTACCATCGGTAACTGCTTTTTTTTATTTGATTCATTTGTTATTATTTACTTAGTTTAATGACAAATCCACCACCTTTCTTCATTGTTATTTTTAGCTGATCTGTACTTGATACATACTTTTCCTGATATTGATAATCTTCGGCATTTCTGTTTGCATTAACACCGTCTATCAATAATGAGGCTTTATAAGTACCATTCTCAATTATTTTTGAAAGATCGATGGTAACGTCACGTTCTGTCCAGTTATTTAAACCTCCAATATACCAATCGTCACCTCTTTTTCTTGCTATAATAACATATTCGCCAACCTGGCCTTCCAGAGCTTTCGTATCATCCCATATTGTTGGAACTTCACCTAAGAAATGCAGTATATCAGGGTATTTTTCATAGGCTGTTGGAGCATCACATAACATTTGTAAAGGCGCAAAATACACCACAAACATTCCTAATTGATGGCAACGGGTTCCCATACTTTGAGGATTATAATAACTCACTTTGTAATCGCCCTGAATTGAGTTACTCATCGCTCCAGGTGTATAATCCATTGGACCTGCAATCATACGTGTAAAGGCGATATCAACATTATGTGATGGTGTTTCTTCATCATTAAACTTGTTGTACTCACCTCCATGGACGCTCTCGTAATTTATTAGGTTAGGATAAGTACGATGCAAACCGGTTGGTTTGCTACATCCGTGATAATCGATTAATAAGTGATGCTTAGCAGCCTCTATAATCATGCGTTCATAAAATTCAATGGCAATCTGATCATCACGATCGATAAAATCAATTTTAACACCAGCTATACCCCATTTCTCAAACAGTTCGAATGCTTCTTTGTATTGTTTGTCGATTGTGTGCCAAACAGCCCATAAAATCAATTTTACACCTTTTTCTTTCGCATATTGAGTCAGATGTTCCATGTCAATCATTGGAGTCGGTAATAATACATCAAATTGATCCGACCATCCTTCATCCATTATTACATACTCAATGTTGTTGCGAGCAGCAAAATCAATGAAATATTCATAGGATTTATTGTTAATTCCGGTTTCAAATTCAACACCTTGCAGGTTTAATGCATTCCACCAATCCCATGCAACTTTTCCCGGTTTTACCCAACTGGCATCAATCTGTGAAGGTCGTGCTAATTTATAAACTAAATCAGAATCGGCCATTTCAATATCTGATCTCGCTATGGAAATAGCTCTCCATGGAAAAAATCGTGTTCCTGTTGTTTTAGCTATGTAATCAGCTCGTTCGGTAATTTTTAAACGAAAATTATTCTGAACCCATTCAGTTGGGTACTTGGCATATTTAGCTGTGAGGTATGAGCGATGTGCATGATTATTGGACTTGGACAGATACATTCCAGGATAATTAAAAAGGTCTGATTCCAAAATTGTCAGTCTGATTTTATCAGCTATGATTGTACTAGGTAAACTAATCAGATTATCTGGTGTCACTTCTCTTAAAGTCTGGCGGGTATAAAGCTTTTCAAAAGAAGTGGTATACGAATCAACAACATGACTAAGCATCTTGTGATTTTCCCAGAAACGATATTCAACCTCTTCATCGTAAACAACTAAATCGCCTTTTAATGCGGTTTTGAATCGGTATGCAATTCCATCATTGTATATTCTGAAGATAAGAGAATAGCCTCCTTTAAAATCAAGAGTTAGTTCATTATATTGATCTTTTACTTCAGAACGAATACCCCAAACCGTTTTAATGGTTTTATTCTCGGTTGCGGTTGATTGATTTAAAAGAGTTGGTTTAAGTCCTAATACACCTTTGTTAGTCGTCATCGAAATTGGTGAATACCAAATAGTTTCTATCCCATCAACCATCAAGTCGTAATAAATCCGATCGGTTATTTTAACATTTACTTTAATGGATTCATCGGGTGAAGAAACGGATGCAACCTGCGAAAAAATTTGCATCGAAAAGGCAAAAAGGGTTACCAAGAGAAGTTTTATTTTCATAAACAAATCAGTTTATTAGTTATTTGTCTTGTCATCATTAAAAATTGTTGTACCCGAAAGTCTGATTTGATATGGCCACTGCTCATCATTTTCAGGTTTAAAATCCATTTCATGAATCCAATGCTCAGTTGGTGCTCCACATACCATCAACCAAAGATTGGATGTATTATCCGGTACTGTAAATGTCACAGTATCTGTTTTATTAGAGAAAATGGGGCTATAAATTCGTTCTTTATTTTTTAGTTCGGCAACAAAACCATACCGCCATCCAGCTTTTTCTGTTTGAATAATGTTATAACCATTGGCGTTGATAAGTCCATTAAATTCCATTGATATCTTCGTTTCTCCATCTGGAATAGATAAGCGGATACCATTATAACCATAGTTTTGTGGGCAATTTTCCTCCGATATTTGATACCAGTTATCATTGATGGGTTTTAAGGTACTGGTGTGTTTATTGGCAAATTCACACGCAATATTGCGGATGCGATCCATGTCCCATGTCATAAATTTTAGATATGCGTCGGCTATCTCGTCGTTAAAAGCTTTTTGATCCATCCCCTGAATTCGTTTATAGGTTATTACAGGATCTTCTCCTTTTTTTGCACTTCTCCAAAGTTTTCCAATGAATTCACGTCCATATTTATTTGACCAATATTCCAATACGTAAGGTGTACAATACATATTATCTTCATGAAGAAAGGCCTTATGAGTATTATTCATAAAGTTATCGAAATGATAAGTCTCTAATTGCATCCAGTTTGGATAGAATTGAAATAGCATGTATTGCGAGGTCATTTCATAGATCGATCCCGGATCAAAGCCATCATTGCCATCAGCTGCTACCTGAAATTGAAATGCATGACCTAGCTCGTGAGCCATGGCAGCATAAGGTTTTTTTTGAATGCGATTAGGAGAAAGCCAAACAACTCCTATTGTATCGCCAGCTCCGCCACCATAAACTGTTCCATCATCGTTGTGATAGGCAAAAATCAGCATACGTAGACTGTCTGTCTTCGAGTGTCCTTTTTCGATGAATTTTAAGCTATCGCGATAAAAGACAAACATCCGTTCACTTTCTTCCATTAGATCGTTCATTTGAAAGCGATATTTTTCATCAGGCGTAGTAGCCGGATCAGATCCAAATGCCTGCTCCCATAAAATGGCAAGATTATCAGTTTCTTTCATCCGATATTTGCTAAATTGGGCCAAACTATCTGAAAAATCATTGCCTTCCTCCACATTCCAAATTTCAGATGAGAAATAGGTTTTTTTCTTAAAGGTATTATCACTTTCTGAAATGCAAGAAGTGATTAATACAAGAGCCAATAGGATGGACAGTATTTGTGAAGTTGTATTCATGATGGTTTTGTTAGTACATTTTATAGCAACGTAAAGAAAGCTAAAACACATTCATACGTTTAGTAGCAATGTTTATAAAACCAGTATAAATGTTCAAGAGTAGCTAAATCATTTTCCAAAATACTCCCGTGGAGACTTACCATAGAATTCGCGGAATCGTCTTGTAAAGTATGTAGGACTGGAGAAGCCCGTTTCGTAAGCTGCCTCAGAGAAGTTACATTGTCCGCTTGAAATTAGTTTAACAGCTTCTTTTAGTCTGATGGCACGAATGAACTCTGTACTTGAACATCCCAGTAATCCTTTAAGTTTTAAATGCAACAACGAACGACTAACGCCCATGTGTTTCATCAGAAAGCTAACATCCATATCCGGATTGCTAATGTTGTCTTTAATAATTGAAGTAAGCTTCTCAATAAATTTTTTATCCGACTCGGAGCATGAGATATCTTCTGCCTTAACCTCCTCATCGCTTCTAAACTTATCGATTAAGCGTTGACGTGTATTAATGATATTTTCGACGTATTTTTCAAGTATGGCCGGATAAAATGGTTTTGCCATGTAATAATCCGCACCACAACTTAAACCATGTAGTTTATCTTCTATGCTATCTTTTGATGTCAGAAGAATTAACGGAATATGCGAATAGTTAATATCTGTTTTTAGTTTCTTAGTTAGTTCGATTCCATCCATAACCGGCATCATAATATCACTGATAATCAGATCGGGTCTGTCTTTTTCAAGATTATCAAAAGCCTCTTTGCCGTTTAATGCTGTTATTACATTATATTTCTCTTCCAGATTCTCTTTCATAAATGAAACAAGTTCAACATTATCTTCCACAACCAATATGGTGGGTTTAGATGATAATGCATCAATGTTAATTAAATCTGACTTGGTAAATTCTGACTGAATTTCATCATCAATAATGTAAGAAGTGTTGGTTGGTCTTGTAATGGTTGAAATTTCATCGTTTTGATAATCTTCGCGGCTTACAGGAATGATAATCTTAAACTTCGTTCCTTTATCCATTTCACTTTCCACTGAAATTTGACCTTTGTGTAATTGTACCAGACTTTTTACATATGCCAAACCGATACCTGATCCGCCTTCCTTGTTGGACTCATCTTCAATCTGGAAGAATCTATCAAATACTTTATTAAGAAGTTCGGGCTCAATACCTTTACCAGAATCAGAGACTTTAATGATCAAATCATATAATTCGGGTATATTTCTGCCTTTTCTCTTTTTGGTTTTGAGTGAAAACTCAATAAGTCCACCTTCAGGTGTGAATTTAAAAGCGTTGGAAAGAAGATTACAGAACACTTTGTCCATCTTATTTTTGTCAATCCAAACAATTTCGTTTGATAAGTTCAGTTGGGTTGATAGTTCAATGCCTTTAGTTTCAGCAATACTATTGAATGAATCGGTTACATCATTCATTAAATCGTTAAGATTTGTTGGGGATACCTCCAGTTTTTCTTTTCCGGTTTCTATTTTTCTGAATTCTAAAAGCTGATTGATTAGTTGAAACAAACGATTTGCATTTCGTTCAATTCCCATTAGCCTTTTACGAAAAGCAGGAGTGATGTTTTCTTCACTCATAATTTTGCTTAGGGGACCTACAATAAGGGTCAACGGAGTTTTTAATTCATGAGAAATATTGGTAAAGAACTCAAGTTTAACACGTGTTATTTCTTCGGCATGCACTTTCTCGCGGTGCTCCAACTCGGCCAAAGCTTTGGATTTTTCAATGTTTTTACCCACACGGAAAACAACCAGAAAGATTAAAAGAATAATTAGAAAATAAATTCCGTAAGCCCAACCTGTAAGCCAGAAGGGTGGAAGTACTTCAATTATTAATTGCCTTTCTTCAGTATCTGACTGTTTTTCATTGTAAACAGCTTTTATATGTAAGGTGTAAGTTCCCGGACTAATGTTGGTATAAGTCGCAAAATTACGGTTACCAACATTGTTCCAGTCAGCTTCCAGTCCTTCGAGGTAGTACATGTATTGACACCTGCCTTGTGTGGAATAGCTAAAGGCTGAAAACTCTATGGTAAAAACATTTTGGTTGTGTTTTAAAGTCAGCTGATCTATTTTATTGATGGATTGGCTGAGAGTTTTACTTCCGGGTTGAAGCGATTCGTTAAACAGTTTAATATCGGTTAAGGCGATAGGGAGATGCTCTTTCTTAGGGATATTAGTTTCCTCATTAAAAGATACCATTCCACTGTTTCCTCCGAAGTAAATGTTTCCTTTACTATCAGTAAATGAAGCTCTGTAATTAAACTGATTAAAAGGGATTCCTGAATTACTGTCTATCAGAGTAAATATTTCTTTTTCGGGCGAAAAATGAATTAATCCTTTATCTGTACTTACCCAAAACCAGCCATTGTCTCCTTCCTCAAGACTAAATATCCAGTGGGCAGGAAAATGATTGGACCGATTAAATTGTTGAACCGACTGATCTTTTATGTTATACATGCACAAACCATTGTAGCAGTCGCCAATCCATAGTCTGCCTTTAGAATCTGTTTTTACAAAATTGATGTTCTTCATATGTGGGACCCGATCAAAAGTATACAGTGAGTCACTAACCGGGTTATACTGGTAAATCTGATTGTAGGAAGAAAACCAGATTATTCCATCATCAGTACTGGTTATGCTTTCGAACTGGATCGATCGCAGGATGTCGGGCCTCAGGGCTGTAAATTTCCTTTTTTTGATACTGTAATAAGTAATCCCTTCTGAGGTGGCTATATAAATGGTATCACCTACTTTCTTAAATTGATAGATTACATCTGAAAGCGTTTGCTCTTCGTTGTTACGATGATAATAACTAAAGGTATTGGTGCGGGTATTTAAAACATTGATACTACCCGTATACGTTGCGATCCATAATTCTTCATCATTAACAAATAATAAATCGTGAAGATTATCGTATGATAAACCATAAGGTTCTGAATCAGAAGAATAAAGTTTCATATTCCCGGTTTCAATATCTAGTTTATTGAGCCCTTTATCTTCAAAACCAATCCAAAGATTACCATCCAGATCTTCTTCGAAACAACTTACTACCCTACCATTAATTTGCCATTTGCCGAATCCGGGTGTCCATGTTCTGAAAAAGTTTTGCTCTCCGCTCCAGAAGTTAATCCCACCAAAATAGGATCCCAGCCACATATTACCTTCCTTATCACAAAAGGTGTCGTAAATAGGATCTGTATTTAATCCCTGCGGTTCTGATAATTTACTTTTTAAGAGTCGAAGCTTATCCGATGAGGGGTTGTAAATGGCTAAACCTGCCTCTGTACCCATCCAGACTCTGCCTAGTTTATCTTCAGAAAAAGCATGGATGAGGTTATGTGGTAATCGATAAGCATCGTTTCGATTGGTTGTGTAATGACTGTAATGCTTGTTTACCAGATTTAAATTTATCAGACCTGTAAAGGAAGAAGTAACCCAGAGGTTGTTATGGCTGTCAATGTATCTTAAATCGTGATCGGCAACATCAATTACAGATGGTAATGAATACTCGTATGTTTTAAAAGTATTTTTATTGTAGACATATATTTGTCCTCCAGTTGTTGAAAAAACCAGCCATTGATCGTTTTCAACTATATCGAAGAAAACCGTTTTCTTGTAGATACTTTTTATATCCAGTTTTGTCAGGATATCTGTTTGCTCAGCAGTTGCTTTGTCAACAAAATAGATTTTGTTATTCTGACAAACCCAAAATCCATTATCAGTAGGAGTGATTAAGGTTGTTGAACCTAATGTGGTTAGTAAATCATAAGGGTAAAAACATTCGAGGCTGCAATCGTAATAAAAGTATTCTTCATCATTGGTGCGACAAATCAGCATCGAGTCTTTAGTGAAGAACAATTTATTGCAATACATCTGAACTAATTCGTGCTGCTGGTTGTAGCTCGGAAAATCACGAAATGTTTTTCCGTCAAACCGTACTACCGACATGCGGGTTGCTGCCCAAATAAATCCATCCACATCCTGAACAATACTTTTTACGTAGGTTGATGGTAGTCCATCCTCATTGGTATAATGACTAAAATAAAGTGGTTCTTCTTCAGAAATTTCAGCCTGAATAGTTACGATACCAAATATCGATACCAAAATATTTATAAACAGATACTTAGCTAAAAACACTTTATTCATAGATTTAAATTTATGAGAAATGGATTAGCTTAGGTTGATTTTAAAGGGTTTTAAAAATATAAACTTAATGATTTATGTATTACCAGTGAATTTTATTTAATCCCTTTGGGCTTCGTTTGTTTATACAATCTTGTAATATCATCAGAATTCATGCTTTTATCATATAATTGAACTTTAGCAATGAATCCTTTAAAATTTTCCATTTCAAAACCAGAGCTTCCAATTAATACTGTATCACTTTCAACAAAAAGCATCAATGGCATTTCTCTGTCAAGTTTGCCATTTATGTAAATACTTTCCTTCATTCCATCAAAAGAGATTGCTACATGATGCCATTGATTTGCCGATGGAGTTTCTTTAAATCCCATATCAACCGATCCGTCGCCATGAGCAATTGCACCAAAAGGACCTTTGCCGAACATCATTGCTGCGTAAGAGGCTTGTAGCATATTATCTCGTGAGTTCCACTTAATGATGCAGTCTCCATTTTGCAATTCCGATACGTATACCCATGCTGATGCGGTAAAGGGTGAATTCCAGTTCAGACTTTGAGTAGGTGTTGCCGATAATTCATAGTAGCCATTTCCATTTAACTCAATGGCTTTTACGCCTTCTTTTGTTATAAATGATGCTTCTCCATTCAAAATAAAATCACCACCCATCAAACCTTTGTTTTTAAACTGGTTGATATTTTTTGCCTTTTGTTTTTGTACATCAAAGTCAACTAATAAACCTTTAGAAACAGTATTGGCTGCTTCAACATTTTGGATATGATTATTTAGTTCCGGTGTTTCAAATAATTGATCATACACTTTTATGTTCCAGATTGCAGCATACATTCCAGCTTTCTCTGTTCCGGTAACCGTAATTTTAATATATCTGGCTTCGGCTTTATTATCATCAATTACTGGACAACCACTTTGTTTGTTCAGGGTGCGATCGGCGAATAAATTCCAATGAATGCTATCTTCAGATGTCTCAATTTTATATTGATAAAAATAGGTTGAATATTCAAACTCTATCATCACTCTCTGAATGGATTGATTTTTACCCAGATCGATTACAAGCGATTGCGGTAAAGAACATCCGGAGGCTTTCCAGATTGTACCGTTATTATCGTCTGTAGCCAGTTGAGGCAGATATTCATAATCCGTTTCTTTTTCGGTGTATCTGTTAACTTCGGCTTTTAAATGATAATAAGATGTTGCTGATGATTTAGCCCCTAAAGCCAGATTTTTTGGATATATTTCATCTGTTTGTCTGCAAATTCCTTCGTGACTGGCATTAATCTTTTCAATAGAATACGGATCAGAAAAGACCATGCGATCCATACAAACCTGACGGAACTCTCCACCTGAGCTATGTGGGTTATCATGTCGGTGATAAACAATATAATACTCGCCGTTTTCCTCTAAAACAGAATGGTGACCAGGAGAATGGATTAAGCCATCTTCGGATGTCTCCAAAATGGGATTGTTTTTGCCATAGTTCCAGGGCCCTTCAGGAGATTTCGACCAGGCATAATGAACAGAATAAGAGCTCAATCGACAATCTCCGGCGGAATACATCAAAAAGTAAATGCTATCCTTCTTTAGAAGATACGCGGCCTCAAAAGCATTAGGGATCTGTTCGATGGGAATAAATCCTTCTTCTTCAATCGTGAACATGTCATCCTGATTGATTTTAACCCACCCCATACCTTTAAACGAGGTACACCAGGTTCCAAAATAGCTGTACAACGATCCATCATCATCCTTAAAAAACTGAGCATCCAAAGCAGGTAAATATTCCTTACTGGTTCCAACGGGTATTACAGCTTTACCTTCGTTTACCGGTTTCCAGGGGCCTGTTGGAGAGTCTGAAACATAGCCATAGATATTACATCCAAATTGGCAATTACCCATGTAGTAATAATATTTTCCATTATCACCTTTAACCACATCTGGAGCCCAGCAATTGGTCAATCCTTCGGGTAAATCCAGATCCATTTCCTGATTGTACCAATGAACCAGATCATCGCTAATCCATACCGATGGCTCGCCTGATGCCAACTTTACTCCATCGCTGGTTGCATAGATGTAATAAGTATCATTAAATTTCTTGATGGTTGGATCCGCAAAGTAACCGGGTAGGAGAGGATTACCATTTCCGGGAAGCATATGAGGCGATTGTGCCTTACCAACAACTGAAAATAGAACAATTAGTAATACTAGTATGAATGGATGTTTGTACATGCTTTTGATGAAGTTTTTATCGTTATTTGGGCGATTATGACTTTATTGTTCTAACAGCAAAAACAGGTCCTGCACGATGACCGTCATGAGGCAGGAGTTCTATTTTAATCTTGTTCTTATTCTCAATCAGTTGTTCCGGAATTTCATAAGTTACATTAATAAATTTTCCCGGGGCCATATTTGTGATGTTTTCGGTAGCAATTACCTGACCTTCAACTGTAATGTCAAAGGTATGGCTTCCGGCAAAACCACCCCAGTATTCAAATACAAGAGAATTCTTTTTCGACGGATCAACAGCCATTTCAAAGGAAGCAAAACCTTCCTTAGGAATCTCACGGTATTTTCTCGATTTATATTCACCTACCCACGATGCTTCCTCTTTAAAGTTATGGTCACGCTCCGGTTGCATTTCTCCCAATCGGAACAGATCAATTGTTTTTAGTTCCAGCTCTTTCTTTTTAGCCTGTTCTTCTTTGTATTTCTTTTGCTGATGCTTCCATTCGTTTGGAGTGTACGAATCCCAGTAAACGGTATAGGTACAATTGTGCGTGCGATAAAATGGTTGCAATTCAACCGCCCTTGGTTGAGCTATATCAGTTAGTTTAAATGTATTAAAACCTTTTCCGGATTTAACTAACCAGCTTGCAGGATTTGCATCTTTTGTCATCAGAACAGGAACATATAAAGGATCAGCAATCTTTGGATCATTTTCTGGTCCCAGAATACCAGCCAACAAAACCGGACCGTTAAATATGGCTAATCTGTTTTTGTTATCCGGCATCGATTCTGTATGGATGTTAAATGGCATATCAATTTTAATCAGGTCACCATTTCTCCATGTATCACCCAGATTAATAAATGATCCGTGTTGAGCATCAAAAGCGAATGTTTTACCATTAATGCTTATTTTAAAACCTTGTGAAGCCCAAGCCGGGTAACGTACTTTTAAGGATAAGTTTTTAATTTCGGCTTGATCAGTTATTACTTCCAAAGTTGTTCCTTCCTCTTCGGGGAATAGGGTAGTTTGTTTTAAGCTAAAACCTTTCTCTTTCCAGTTAACTTCTGAAGCAATAAATTGACCTACAATTAATTCATCTTCAGAATGATAATAAATGTTTTGTGCGTATTTAGCGTGATTTTCCATTCCGGATCCGACACAGCAGGTAAAATCATGCGGATCTTCGTAAACTTTGAACCCACCCATGTCCAGCGACAAATGGTAGATTACTCTTCCATCTTCAGGATGTTGTGATGACAAAATATGATTAATCAAAGCTCTTTCGTAATAATCAAGAATTTCTACGGATGGGTTCCATTGGAAAAGATGCCTTGATAACTTCAGCATATTGTACACACAGCAAGTTTCTGCCGTACTATTACTCAATTGATCGTTTAACTGATCCGGTTCGTATAAATATTCGTAATTGTCGAAGTCTCCCGCTACGTATGCATGATGATGCACCATCATATCCCAGAAGTTGATTGCTCCTTTGTAATCACTTGTATCACCTGTTAATTCATAACTACGTGCGAGAGCTAGAAATTTAGGGACTTGTGTGTTGCAATGCTTGCCCGCCAGAATATCGTTGTTTTCGATGATGGGATCAATAATGGCTTTATGTCTGAATTTTTTGGAATAATGAAGATAGATGGTATCGCCTGTTTCTCCGTAAAGATCGAGGAGTGTTTCAGGCATGCCACCAAACTCGCAGTGCAGCATTTCCTGTAATTGCTCTTCGTTTAAGTCCTTTAGAATTTGCCCAACCCATCTGGCTAACTTTTCATCAATTTCAAGTGCCGTTTTATTATCGCAAAGTTTATAAACGTGAAACAATCCATCCATTATTTTGTGAACGGTATAAAATGGAGACCATAAGCCGTTGAGGTTAAATCCCTGTGCTTTAATTTGTCCTTTGGCAACCTCTTCGGTTAGTATCTTTTCGGTGTTTTCAAAAGCACCAATAAAACCGGATTTGCTTTGATCCTGACACAAGGCTAATTCATCAACGATATAGTTGGCACGATTCAAAAATTCTTTGTCGCCAGTGGTTTGATACATTTGGCTAATAGCTGTCATGTAATGTCCGAGGCTATGTCCGGCTAGTGATTCACCTTCCCATCCCTCATAATGTTCCGCTTTGGCTTCCAATCCGGCATTGGTTCTGAATCTTGCCAGGAAGCGATCCGGTTCATAGGCAAGTAAAGTATTCTTTCCTAGTTCGGTGGCATGATAAAATGGACCTTCGAGCAATGTAACATCTTTAATAGAAAACAACTCAACCCTGGGTTTTACTGATTCATCAATTGCTTTTGGTTTGTCATGATTACATGACATAGAAATCAATAATAAAAGAGTTGTGACAACTAATGTGTGTTTCTTCTTGATACGGGGCGGCGATAATTTGTACATATATTATTCTTTCCTGGATTACTGATTTTTTCTCATGGTGAAGAAGAAAAATATTTCCGGCAACAGCTGTCATGAAGGTTTAAATAACTAGTACAAATGTTTAGCTCATAACACCAATTGCTGAAAATTTATTCATAATCCAATCAAATCTTCTGAGTTAATTCTTTCAAAAATTCTCTTTCTTCATCATTTAAAGCCGGAGCAAGCTTCTCAAAGCATTGATGATGATAATTATTTATCCATCTGATTTCGGCCTCAGTTAATAGACTTTTCTCAATCAGTTTGGTATCGATGGGACAAAGGGTAAGGGTTTCAAATTGAAGGAAACGACCATATTCATTTGTCACCCATTCTTTACAAACCATCACATTCTCGGTTCTTATACCATATAATCCTTCACGATAAAAAGCTGGTTCGTCCGACATTACCATTCCGGGTTCAATCACTCGGTTATTGTATTCCTGTCGGATGCTCATAGGACCTTCGTGAACGTTTAGAAAGAATCCGATTCCATGAGCAGTACCGTGACCATAGTTTCGGGCTGTTTGCCACATGGCATGACGGGCAGCCAAATCAAGATTACAACCTAAGGTATTGGCCGGGAATTTAAGTTCAGCCAGTCCGATGGTTCCCTTAAGTGTGATGGTAAAATCTTCTTTTGCCAAATCAGTTGGATCACCCAAACAAACAGTTCGCGTAATATCGGTTGTTCCTTCTAAGTACTGCCCTCCTGAATCAAATAACAAAATACCATCATTGGTAATGGAAGCAGCCGTTTCGGGTGTGACAGAGCGATGAACTACTGCACCATTGCCATTATAGCCGACAATGGAATGAAAGCTGGCTCCCATAAAATTTGCCTGTTCAGATCTGAATTCTTCCAGTTTAAGTAAAACATCATACTCTGTAAAACTCACAACTCCTGCTGTTTGATATAGCCAATTTAAAAACCTGACCATGGCAACTCCATCTTTTTGCATGGCGATCTCAAACATCTTAATTTCATGATCTGACTTTATGGCTTTTAAGATGGCAGCTATCGATAAAGTATATTCAATTTTGACTTCTTTACTTAAGGCATTTTTTAAAGCGTAGTTAACTCTATCCGGATCAATCAATAATTTGCCATGAATGTTGTTAACATCTGAATAAATCTGCTCATAAGGAAGTATGTTTATTTCTTCGTTTTCCAGTTTATCCTTTAATGAATCCGGAATCTTTTGTTGGTTAACATACAGCGTACATGTTGTTTTACTGATGAGAGAAAAAGCTATAAACACAGGGTTGAATTCAACATCATTACCACGAAGGTTAAATGTCCAGGCGATATCATCCAAGGCAGTTAAAATAATGTAGTCAGCTTTTTTCTCATCCAGATGATTTCTTATCTGATCAATCTTCTCGATGCGTGAATGACCCGCATAATCTACTTCATGTTCAAAGATTGGATTAGATGGTAATTCGGGGCGATCCGTCCAGAATGAGTCCAATAAATCACCACAATCTGTCAGGGTAATATCATAACCAGAAAGCTCTGACTGTAATGACTCATAAGCAGAAATGGAGATGCAGCTGGCATCTGTTCCGGCAAGTTGTTCGGATGTTAATTGACTGCTGATCCATTGAGCCGGACTGGGAGTTCCTTCTATTCTGAATTTCATTAACTGAATACCTGTTCCTTCCAACTGACTGGCAGCCTGTAGAAAATATCTCGAATCGGTCCATAACGCTGCATCGTTTAAGGTAACAACCATAAAACCCATCGAACCATTAAAACCACTGATAAACTCCCTAATCTGCCAATGATTGGGCATATATTCGCTCTGATGAGGATCGGAACCCGACATGTACCATGCTGCGATTCCTTTATTTCTCATTTCATTTCTTAGTTGTTGCAGACGATTCTTTATGATGTTTTCCATGGTTTCTATACTTGTAGTGTTTAAAAAATAAAAGTCAAAGATGAAACTTTGACTTTTATTCGAAATCTAATTTAGCACTTAATATTAATTATAAACCAATTATCTTTTGATGGTTCGAACACTGAATACAGGACCTGCCCGATGGCCTTCATGAGGTACCAGTTTTACCTTTACTTTTCCACCATTAACGGTTAAATTATCGGGTAATTCATATACCTGGTAAAAGAATTCTCCAGGTTGTTTATTTTTCAGGTTTTCAGTTACCAGTTTCTGGTCATTAACAAAAATATCGAAGGTAAGTGACCAAGGGAAACCGCCCCAGTATTCAAATACCAGTGCCATAGGCTGGCCCGAGTAGACTGTCATGTCAAACGAGAACCATCCGCCTCTGTCAGCCTGACGGTATCTTTTTTGTTTAAACTGATCAACAAATACTTTGTCACCCTCATAATTATGATCTCTTTCCGGCTGCATCTCACCCAGTTGAAAGAAATCAATTGTCATGTTATCAATCTTCTTCTTCTGTTCTTGTTTCGCTCTGTATTCAGCCTGTTTCTCGTCCCAGTCAGCCTGGTCAAACAAATCGAAGTAAACAGAGTATCTTCTTTCATGCGTTTGATAAAATGGTTTGAAAACCACATCGCGAGGTCGACCCACATCATGTGTCGTAAAAGTATTTACTTTTCCTTCAACCGGCTCCATCCAATCAGATGGATTGCGTGATTCGCTCATCAATACCGGCACATACATCAATTTACTTACCTTAGGATCATCTTCAGGACCTAAATCGCCTGCCAGTACCAATGGCCCATACATAATGGCTACACGGTTGGAATCATCAGGCATTGTTTCCAGTCTCAGGCTGAATGGCATCTTAAGCTTTACCACATCACCATCCTTCCAATTGCGGTTAATGCTTACAAAACTGCCCGGCTTTTGATTCACTGTAATCGCTTTATCATTCACTGTAATTTCAATGCCTTGCTCAGCCCAATAAGGATAGCGTAATAACAAGCTAAACTTTTTGGCTTGATCTGTTTTGATTGTCAATTGAGTGCCTTGCTCATCAGGATATTGAGTTTCCTGTATGATCTTTACACCTTTATCTTTCCAGTTCAGTTCCGATGCAATGTATTGACTTACATATAACTCATCGTTGTTATGGTAGTAGATGTTACGACCGTATTTTGAGTGGTTCTCCATTCCTGTTCCGACACAGCAGGTAAACCAATGAGGATCCTGATAAACCTTATGACCTCCCATCTCCAGTGAAAGGTTGTAAATAACTCTTCCATCTACCGGATGTTGAGACGACAGAATATGATTGAAAAGAGCACGTTCGTAAAAATCAGCCACTTCGGGTTGTGCTTCCCAGCTAAACATATGACTCGAAAGCTTAAGCATGTTATACACATTGCAGGTTTCAGTGGTACCATCACTTAACTGATCGCGCAGAGAGTCGGGTGCTCCGAAATACTCATGATTGCAATGTCCACCGGTTACATACGAATGATGATGAACAACTCTGTCCCAGAAAAATTCTGCAGCACGACGATCTTTCTCGTTTCCGGTTAATTCGTAGATACGTGCCAAACCAACCAGTTTTGGTACCTGCGTGTTTGCATGTTTTCCGGGCAAAATATTCTCGTTGTTGGATAATGGATCTAGAATAGACTTATGATAGAAAGAATCCGTCATTTTCATATAGGTGGTGTCACCGGTAACTGCGTATAACTCAGCTAAAGCTTCGTTAATACCACCATGTTCACAATTCAACATCAACTGGATTTGGTCATCTGTCAGATCTTTCACAACAGTTAGTAACCAATCGGCAAACTTTTTATTGATCTCAAGAGCTTTTTGATTTCCACATAATTCATAAGCATCCATCAATCCCATCATCACTTTATGCTGGGTATAATAAGGAACCCAAATGCCGTTTAAGTCAAAACCTTGTGAGCGAATATTTCCTTTGGCAACTTCTTCTTCCAGAATCCTTTTCCCATCAGGGAATGCTCCAATGTAGCCATTACCATCTGCTTTCTGACACTCTGCCAATTGATCAACAATGTAATTGGCCCGATTCAGAAATTCTTCGTTACCGGTTGTTTTATACATCATACAGATGGCTGACAGGTAATGACCTAAACTATGCCCGGCAATGGTGTTATCTTCCCAGCCATGGTAATGTTCGGCTTTGGGTTCTAAACCGGCTTCAAAACGAAATTTGGCCAGTAAGCGGTCAGGCTCGTAGTTTAAGAGCGATTGCTCATTTAATTCTGTTGCATGCTTAAAAGGGCCATCCAAAAGTTTGACATCTTCCAGCGGAAAAGTGAGCACCTTGAAATCAACTATTTCCCGTCCGTCAGTTTCAATTCTTGAATCAGTAGGTTGATTACAAGAAATGGCAGAGCACATAAGGCCTAAAAATACAGTGCTTTTTATTAGGTTTTTTAATTGCATAATAATCGTATTTGATTACTCTGTGTAGAGATTTTCTGCACTATGACAGGAAGGACTTTGTTTGAAGTCGGAAAAATATTTACTAACCAAATCATATAAGTCAGGATCATATTTTTTCATGTCATCACGGGTATTAACCCAGTTATGCTTACCATCTGTCTTTGCCACTTCGGCGTTAACATTAAACCAGTTCTGAACGCCTTCTGCCCAGTATTCGTAGATATCTGTGGCAGCATACGTGTTAACGTATTTTCCTTCAGACATTGCTTTATCGAGTAATTGCTGAAGTGTATCGTTAAAGGTTGAATCAATAGGAGCTATACCAATCAGGTGAATAGCGTGCGCAAATTCGTGAATGGTAATATCCTCGGCATGGTACTTGTCAATTTGATAACAAAGAAGATTCTCCTCTGCGCAGGTGGTTAAGGGTAATTCCATATCACCACCTAAACCCCGGGCACGAACATCCCAGTTGATTGTTGTATCATTTGCCAGGTGAGCATGTTCGGGTATGTCGGTAGTTCCTTCGTAACGTGCCATGATTCCTAAACGGGCTCCAACTTTCACCATTTGGTTTAAAACATCTTCAGGCAAATCAGCAGTCATAAAATCAATTATCTCACATGCTTTCACAAAGGCAGAATCGGGCACACGCCACGAACTCATGATATGAATACCATTAATGTTCGCATATTTTTTGTAAAACGGATCAAGATTTAACGATGCAGGCGGTGCTGTAATAGTATATTTTTCTGATACACTGTTACTTTTCTTGTTGTTATTGGCACATGATAATGAAAGTATAACAGTCATCATCACGGCTAAAAGTAAAATCGATTTTATGTTCATTCTTCTTCCCTTTAAAAATGGTTAGTTTGTTGCGTTGTAGTACCAACTATTTTAATTTCCACTCCAGAATACCAGCTGACTCGCCTTCCTGTAGCTTCGCTTTGATACGAATTGCAGTTGTTTCAACAGGTTTAAAGTTAACGGTATTGTATTGATCTAAAGCCACTCCAAATTCGTTACTTGTTTCAACTTCGTTCCATTCTCCGGCCTTGTTTTTATAAAGGATTGACCAATGCTCAGGTACACGGTAGTTACCATCGTAATGATCCATATTCAGCCAGTAAACCGAAGATTGTGCTATCGTAACAGGTGATTCAAATTCATAGTCAACGGTTTCTTCGCTACCTTCTTTCAACCACCAGTAGAAATATGATTTGTCTACATCACCTGAGTTTTTAGGATCGAATCCATCATTTAATCCGGGAGCCCATCCGCTAGATGCAGTCGGAGTTGCTTTAGATTCCAATGATGGAGCTTGTTTGGCAATAGCTGTTTCTTTATTGGCTGCCAACCAAACCAACATGTTTGAAGTTCCTCGGTTGTTCCATGCATAGTAAGGAATAGCTGTTAACTCAACAGTTTCTTCGGTTGTTTCTGCTTTCTCTGTACTAATTTTATGAGCTGGCATTTTTAATTTAACCACTCCTCCCAATAGAGAATCATCAAATTCATGAGTTACTTTAGCATCAGCAGATGCAAAGTTATCGAACATGAAACCATCGTGGTTATCCTTATCCTCGAAACAATATACCACCGGTCCTCTTTGATAAGCTATTTTGCCCTGATCGTAGGTTGCCTTTTCGTTGGCAATAACTTTACGAACCGGCATTGGAAAATCAATAGTGATTTGATCACCAGCGTTCCATTTGGAATCTAATAAGATGTAACCATCTTCGGTTTTAACAGATTCCTTTTTACCATTTACACTTACCGCATATGCATCCTTGTTTTCGTTGGCAAAATGATATAGGTCAGATGGAACAGGTTGATTGTGGGCCCATCCCGGAATTCTGATTTTTAGTTCCATTTTGGTTAATGAAGGCTCATCAATTGTAATGTTAACCTTACCTTCCCATGGATATTTGGTTTCCTGACTAATGCCAATGGTTTCTTCTCCAAAAGGAATTTTAGCCGTGCTTTGAGCAAACAGGTTCACATAAATAGTTCGCTTATCTGTAGCATACATATACCCCGGAACCGATGCCATAAAGCGGGTTATGTTGCCCGGACAGCAAGCACATCCAAACCAGGGAGCTCTTTCATGGTTATGAACTGATTCGAGAGGGTTGTCGTAGAAGAATTTGTCACCACTTAATGACACTCCGGAAATTACTCCATTGTAAAGAGTCCGCTCCAGAACATCGTAATACTTGGCTTCGTGTTCATTCAAGAATAAGCGGTAATTCCAGTACACATTCGAAATGGATGCACAGGTCTCGCAATAGGCAGTCATGTTGTTTAACTCGTAATCAGGACCAAAACCTTCACCCTGAGCACGCGAGCCAATGCCACCTGTGATGTATAGCTTTTTAGAAACAACGTTTTCCCAAACGCGTTTGGTAGCTTCCATTAATTGTTGATCGTGCAGCAATGAAGCCACATCGGTAACGCCTGAGTATAAATATCCTAAGCGAACAGCATGTCCAACAGCTTCTTCCTGTTTAACAACAGGCATATGATCCTGACTGTATGCATTTAATTTATGACCATCGGTTCCTTTCCCGGTTTCATCAACAAAGTATCGTGCCAGATCAAGGTATTTCTTATTGTTGGTAACTCTGTAAAGTTTAACCAGTGCCATTTCAATAATTGGGTGGCCCGAAGGTACATGTTTCTGACCTTCATTAGGCCCAAATACTTCATTCACCAGATTGGCATTTTTGATGGCAATATCCAGCAGAATCCTCTTGCCGGTTGCCTGGTAATGTGCTACAGCTGCTTCGTAAAGGTGACCACTGTTATAGAGCTCATGACTGTTTAAACGATCCCATCGACCTTTACCGTACCATCCGGTTAATCGTTCGCATTTATTGGTTACACAAGTGGTTAGATAACCATCATCTTCCTGACCTGCAGCTATTAATGTGATCACACTATCCAAATAATTGTCCAAGTCAGCATCATATTGGGCAGCTAAAGTATAGGATGCGCCCTCTAATACTTTATAAATATCGGTATCATCAAAAGGAAAATCACCCTGGTGATCAGTTTTAATTAGCCCACCAGCTAATGCAAAATTATCCAATCTGCCTGTTTCTTCACATTTACCAAAGGCCGAAGGAATAGAAACAGTGCGATTGATTTCAATTTTAGGTGCCCAAAATGCATCTGTCAGCTTTACATCGGTAAATGAAACAGGTGTTAGGGGAGCCTTTTGGCCCTCCTTACTCACGCAAGAAAAGGCCAAAAGGATTAGAATTGAGGAATATATTAAATGTTTTAGTTTCATCAATTTGTTGTTGAGTTTATTTCTGATTATTCAACTTCCCATTCGAAAAGTCCTGCGGCATTATCATCCGGAAGTTGAACTTCAATTTTTACAGCTTTTGTGGTTACCGGCTTGAATGAAATGGTATTAAGGGTTCCTTTCACTATTGGATAGTCTGTATCGTTTTCAACCGGAGTCCAGTTTCCTTCGCTGTCTTTATAGTAAATCTTCCATGCCTTAGGAATTCTGCAACCACCCCATGGTGCATCATCATACCAAATTACAGATGAGCTTGAAACCGTATTTTCTTCCTGAAATTCGTATGAAATCCACTCGGTTGTTCCTTGTTTGGGCCACCAATGGTAATAAGGAATCGATCTATCGTGTTCATCTTTGGGTACCAGTCTATCGTTAACGGCACTAATAGCTTTTACCATATGCGAAGCATCCACTTTACTTTCGGATGCCAGGGTTGGTTGTTGAACAGGACGTGTTGATCGTAGTTCATTTGAGAACCAGACTGCCATTTCTCCGCTGCCACGGTGGGCCCATGCATAGTAAGGAATAAGTTTCAATTCTACATCCTCTACTTCTATCTTGCCCTCTTTGTTATAAGCAAGCACCTGAGCATTGGTCTGGATCATGTTTAAACCATAAAGCATATCAGGTTTTTCTGTCACGGTAAATTCTGGTTTTTGAGGAATGAAAGCACTTAGCACGCTAAAATCATTATCGGGCCACTCAGCACAATAAACAATTGGTCCGCGTTCGAAAGATACTTTACCCTGATCGGCTTCAACCAATGGATGAGCTTTGACAACACGTGTTTCCATATCAAAATGTACAGAAACCATATCTCCTTTTGACCATTTACGCGAAACAGTAAAATAACCGTTGGTTAATTCACTTTCAACAGCTTTACCATTTACCATTACAGTGTATGATAAGCGTTTTTTATCAGCAAATGAATATAAATCGCTAGGTACAACCTGACCTTGCACCCAGCCCGGAACACGGATCTTGAGATTGAAGCTTTGTTTTTTCTCAGGATTTACTTCAATTGCAACATCACCATTCCAGGGGTAAGATGTTTTTTGAGTTAGATTTACCTTTTTACTATTTACATCCAATGTTGATGTGTTGGACATAAACAGGTTCACATATAAATCGCTGTTGTGAACGGCATAGATATAACCGGGAACAGAAGGAATAAAACGTGAAACATTGGATGGACAACAAGCACATCCAAACCAGGCCTGACGCTGGTGCTGACCAATTGATTCCAGGGGGTTAGGGTAGAAGAATCCGTCACCGTCTAATGAAACTCCGCTGATTAATCCGTTATAAAGCGTACGTTCCAATACATCGTAGTATTTTGATTCTCCATGAAGAAGGAATAAGCGGTAGTTCATGTAAACATTACCAATGGCAGCACATGTTTCACAGTAGGCTGACATGTTTGGTAATTCGTAATTCTTACCAAAAGCTTCACCGTGGTTGGTTGCACCAATACCTCCGGTAATGTATAGTTTCTTTCCAACAATGTTATCCCATATACGATCGATGGCATGAATATATGAAGTGTCGCCGGTTAAAGCTGCAACATCAGCCATACCCGAATACATGTATGCGGCACGAACTGCATGTCCAACTGCTTCATCCTGCTCCAGAACGGGTTTATGCGATTGACTATATTCTGTTTTGATGGTAGTATAACCTCTCTTATCCAATAAGAATTTTGCAAGGTCAAGGTATTTTTGTTCTCCGGTAACCACATATAATTTAGCTAAAGCCATTTCTGCAATCTGGTGACCCGGAACCACACACGCCTGATCGTGACCATCACCTACTTCGCGAACAGCACAATCAGCATAGGCTTTAGCAATATCCAAAAAGTTGGTTTTACCAGTAGCCTGGTAATGAGCTATGGCACCTTCAACCATATGCCCCAGGTTATATAACTCATGACTTAAGTCTTCCTCTTTTTCCCATCTTTTCGAACCGGCCCATTCATGTGGATGTTTAGGATTCATGGTTCTGCTGGTATACAAATATCCATCAGGTTCCTGAGCCGCTTTTACGATCACCAAAATACTATCGATGTAATGATCTAGTTTAGCATCCGGGAAAGTCTGCATTGAATAACTCGCACCTTCAATGGTTTTATATACATCGGTATCATCAAATGATAAACCTCCAACTTTGATTGTATCACTCGGATGGGCTGCATTGATGAAGTTTTGATACCGACCTGTTTCTTCACATTTACTAAATGCCAATGGTATGGTCACTTCACGACTTGCTTTCAGACGTTGTCCCCAAAAAGCATCGTTAACTTTTACCGAGGTAAAAGGCACTGGAGAGATTGGATATCCACTATTCTTATCTTGCGCATAGGTTGTAAAAACGATGCAGGACAGAAGTAAGAAGGCAATTTTCTTCATTGTATTTAATTTTTTGATGATTCTGGATTATAGATTGTAAAAATAAGTTGGGGGAGTTACTTATTATGTCACGTTTTCATTAATATTTAGTACAAATGTTTATTAACCCTTATTCTTATTCCTTTTAATTCAATAATATACTGACATTACATTAAAGAAACGAACATTTGTGATTATTGTAGGCCAACATTAAATATAAAGGTCACCACATATTGAGAACCCCCTTTGGTATATACCAATGCTTCCTTAATTTGATATGAATCACCTGCAGAACTTTTACCCGGAAACTGACCAATTGAGAATTGCATGCCTCCTGCATTCAGCTCACAGTATAACTTACTATCATTGCTTTCTCCCCATCCAATTACTGATCCATTACTGTCGAACCAAAAGCCATATCCGTTGGCGGTTGTTTCATAGTTTAACGATTCATCTGGTTCAACGGCAGCGAAAGCAATTTTACCTTCTGAGGGAGAAGATTTAGCTTCTAACATTTTAGAACCAATATCGGAAGGTTGTATTGATAAGGCCTGAGCTACTTTAGCAATATCACCATTGGTAAACAGATTTACAATTGTTCCGGTATAGTTTTCCTTATCAGCCTTAAATTCCAAGTTATAAGTCAATGTTAAATTTTCAGGATCCTTATCCGTATCAACGGTTACATTACCCAACAAATCAGTATTGGTAAATTTAATTATATAAGGCCATTGATCATCGTTGCTTTCGATTTCATCCCAAGGATGTGCGATATATGTTTTTGGGGCACCTGTTACTACTAACCATAGGCGTTCACAATTGGCAGGAATTATAAAATCTATCTCAGCTGAGGTGTTTTGGTTCATGTCTCCGTATACCCTTGTACCGTCTGTTAACAAAGCAACATATCCGTATCTCCATCCTGCTCTTGCTTGCGAACCAGTGTTATAATGTGTAGTTACTAAGGTAGTTTCATTATCAGCATAATTACCTGGATCATTTGGTGCCAGATCAGATCCTGGCGAAAGAGCTGTAAACTTAGTTGTTACAGTAGTTCCTGCATCAGGTACATTTAAAGGTATCACATTATAACCGGTTGAACCTGGACAATGACTATAGGCAACCTGATAGCTGCCATCTTCTAATTGATAAAACTTATATTTCAACTGACCAATATAGTTTTCTCCATTTGAACGGATCGCATCCAAATCCCACGTAACAAATTTGGTTGCTGCTTCATAAATCTCATCATTAAGATCACTTACACTCAATTCATAAATTCGCATATAAGTCTCTAATGGATCTTCAGGACTGACTGATTCGCGCCAAACTCTTGCAACCGCATCAATGCCATGTTTATCAGTCCAGAAGTAATGCATCCAGTAGCTTGCATATCGTTGATGCTCGTGACATATATGGCGATGGTAATTATTACAATAAACTGAAAAATTATATGATGTAAATGCTTCCATGGGATAACTCTGAAAAGCTTGCCATTGTGCGGTTTGTTCCCAAAATGCATTCCCTCCATTTCCACCAAATCCATACCTAAATCCCCGGGTAAAATCGTTTGTTATTTCACCATGGGCCAGTAAGTCGGCATATACCTGGTACTGGAAGCTATGACCAATCTCGTGTGCAATGGTTGAACCAACAGGTTTACAAGTGGCCGGGTTCACCCATAAGGCTCCGATTACATCATCATATCCCGCTCCGAAAGCCATCCATTCCTCTGTATAATGTAAATAGATTTGCATTTTATAGGTCTCAAGATTTGTTTTGGATGTTCCTAAGTCTGCAAATTTTAAGGTGTTGATATTAATACTAAAGAATTCTTCTGCTTTTTGTAGCAGGTCATCAATATCAATTCGCATTTTTTCTTCTAAGTCACTTGAATTAGGATCATCTCCAAAACCTTCTTCCCAAAACACAATAAAATGATCAGATTGTCTGCTGCGAACGAACGACCATTTACTGTCGCTTCGTAACACATCCATATCTGCCATTTCAGCTGGTTTGTAATATTTCTGATAGTCGGTTACATCATCTTCTGTAAGCACTACAACATCAGACTTTGGATCATCGCTCTCACTTCCATTATTGGGAGTTTGTGCTACAATGGAGTTGTTTTTTCCACAGGATGTAAACAGCAATAATATTATTACAAGGTGTATGATACAAAAGCCGGCATTTACCGGCTTTTGTTTGTTTAATATAACATTTAAAAGTTTCATTCAATATTATTCAAGGGTGGCAGTAATTATAAATCTAAAGAATTTTGAATCATCAGATGTATCCCGATAACCAACACTCAGGTTATATTTATTACCAGATGCAAGTTCAGGTGCTCTTCCGATATACAAAACCTTATCACTTAAATTAGTCTCTGCATATAAAGAGAATCCTGTTTCGCCCCAATTGCACACTTTTGCCTCATTGTTTAACCAGTATCCCGGAGGATTGGCTGTATAACTGCTTGTTAAATCCCACTCAGTTGATTCAATATCTACCATATTCATATGAATAGTACCTCCACCATTGTGGTCAAAACTATTTACAAAATCATCTAAAGTCATACCAATATTATACTCAATGATATCTGCATATTGTTCTAAATCAATACCAAAGTTATTGTAGTCTCCTGCAGGTATGGTAATACTTGTTAAAATAATGGATGGATCGGTAATGGATACATTAAATAGGAATCGGATATATTGATCGTAATCAGGGCCATTAACAGCAAAACCAACATTTATTTGAAAAACTGTTCCAGCTTTGGCAGCTTCCAATGCATTAACAATAAGGGTTTTGCTATTGGGGTCTACTTCAACTGTAGCGGTAAGGTTATTATCTCCTTCGGCAGAAATTACCCCTGAAGAATTATAATACCACCCATTGCTTCCTTTTGTTTTTGCAGCTTTATTCCAAATATTTCTGCTCAAATTGATATTATAAAATAAAACAGTACCGTTGTTTAAACCACTTATTACCTGATCAACAGTCATACCCATTTCAGTTTCGAACTTTTCAGCATAATCATCCAGTTGGATAGTATAAGGTTCAAAACGACCCACTTCAAATTCGGTATCCGTAATAATTGTAGCATCAGCATCTACTCTCAGGTATGGATTTTCATCTTCAGAATAGACGTGTTTAGATGAAAAGTCATCATAGTCTTCGCAGCTATACAAGCCTATTAAAAAGCAGGTTGCCAGAAAATATATATTTATCTTTTTCATATTTTACTTTTAAATAAGAATTAATAACCAGGGTTTTGAACAAGTTTTGAGTTGGCATCTAAGAAATCCTGAGGCAATGGGAAAATATTCTTATCAGAATTGTTATGAGCATCAAAACAGAAGCGTGACTTTCCTGTATAAACATTATTTCCGTTTGTTAATTGAAATCGAATCAGATCCTGACGACGGTGGTGTTCTCCCACAAATTCCCAGGCAAGATCGTCTAAAAGGCCACCCAACTCAATATCATTTCCTCCTTCTTCAGTAATAACCCAATTGTCATCTTCACCTTCAAGTCCTGTATTTTCCTGATGTCCGTAGTTATAAATACTTGGACCTTTCAATTGCTCAACTGTTCTTATTGCTTTTTCAGGATTCGATTTAAATGCTCTTTGACGAATCATAGTAACAATGTCTGCAGCTGTTTGCTCTGTTTCTCCATTATATCCACCTAAGCGAAGTAAACATTCTGCTTTAATCATATAGGCATCAGTCAAACGGAAGAATGGAACATCATCTCCATAGGTACCATCTTCTCCTGAAACGATTTCATATTTATGGAAACGTGCACCTTCCATTTGATAGGCTCCGGGATTATCAATGCTATGAACAGATTGAGTATAGATAAGAGGAGTACCATCAATGGTGATAGATGCTCCTGATTTGTCTTTTTGTTCACCAATCAACCAGGTATCACTAAATCTGGAATCATCCATATCGTAAGTGTCGATGAATTGTGGCACTGCACAACTACCATTCCAGGGTGCAGATTTTAGACCGAAGGTTGCTTTGCTTCCACCGTGTAAACATTTATTTGACAGGTAGTTGCCGGTTGCATTGTATTGCTTGCTGTATACGATAGCATATATAATTTCAGAGCAGGTTGATCCGTCAGCCATAAAAGGTTCGGTATAGGCTGATGAAAGGGTGAATTTGCCATCATTAATTACTTCATTTACTTCATTGTAAGCTTTTTCGTAATAAGAATTGTCACTTGTTCCGAACCATGCATTATAATTAAGATACATTTTAGCTAAAACCATGCAGGCAGCATAATAATTGAATTGGCCATAAAGAATATCTTCGTCTTTTAAGATGGTTTTTACATCTTTCATTTCCTGTTCAATAAAACTGAACAATTTTTGAGGATCTTCTTGTTCCGGCAAGAATCCGGCATCACGCGTAAAGATGGTATCTAACGGTACATTTCTAAAATTATCAAGCAATAAATAGTATGATAAGCCTCTGATACCTCTTAGTTCTGCAGCAGATACCGGTGCACTTTTAACAATGTCATACTCCAGTAACTGATTACATCCGTTGATGGTTTTATAGGCCTGATTCCATATGGTCCAGAAATGACCTGTAGTAGCCGTGTAAGTATGTTTATGCATGGTAACGTATAAGTCACCCCAACCAATACCAATTCGAAGGGGAGTCATAATTAAGTCTGATGATTCCTCGTAAATATCAAAAGTTCCATTCCAACCCCAATATAGCCATCTCAAATTCTGGTAAACATCTCCATTTAATGACTTAATCTCTTCATTGCTAAATGTATATCCACGATCAGGTATTACGCTGAAGGGTTTCTCTGTAAGATCGGTACAAGAGCTAAAACCTATTATGGCAATAAGGAATATAGCTGCTATTCTATTTGTGATATATTGTATTTTCATGCTTTTCTATTTTCAAGTTTTTGAAAAACCTTAATAATTTCTGTAACCGTTAAAAGGTGATGTTAAGTCCAATTGTATACGAACGAATAGATGGATATTTATCTCTATCGTCAGTTCCTGCAGATAAGAAATTAGTAGCTAATTCTGGATCTAAACCTGAATAATTGGTTATAACAAATGCATTTTCTACAGAAGCATAAACTCTTACTTTAGAAAGATATTTACTTTGTTTTAAGGTATAGCCCAATGTGATGTTATCCATCTTCATATAGTCTCCATCCTCCAGGTAATAACTCACAAATGTTTGAGTCAGGTTGTTTGCTAACGGCGCAACACCATATACATCGTTTGCTGCACTTTTTAAACGGTTGTATTGGATGGAATTGTTTTCGTAAAACATTCTCTGACCGTTTAAGATTTTATGTCCGAACTGACCGCTCATTTGCATAACCAAATCAAAACTCTTGTAGGTAAAGGTGTTGTTCCAGCCAATTGTTATTTTGGGTAGACCTGATCCTAAATATTGACGGTAATCTTCGCTCGCTTTAATATCATCATTAAATTTTACAGCTTCTCCTGTTTCAGGGTTCTCAATTAACCAATAGCCATCATCTGTCAAACCCACAGACTTCATGCCCCAGAACTGTCCCATCGACATGCCTATTTCAACACGATGAGTTGGCAGAGAAATTGGATCTGTTGCATATGCTGTATTCCAGAAATTATCTGATTCATACAAGTCGTTGGATAAACTAACAAGTTTATTTTTATTATGAGAAGCCGTAATAGTTGTGCTCCATTGGAAGTTACTTAACTTAACGGGCAAGGCATTCACCGAAATATCGAATCCTTCGTTTTTCATCTCGCCAACATTTGCCAACATCTCAGGATATTTATATGGTGGTACTGGTACCTTGTAATAATAAAGTAGGTCTGAAGTGCTTTTCCAGTAATAGTTTGCTGAGGCATTAACCCTGTTATTTAAAACAGAAACATCAAATCCAACATTGTATTCTTCTGATACTTCCCATTTTAAATCAGGATTAGGATTGGATATAACCTGCGTTCCACTCTTCCAACGGGTGCCATCAAAATAGTTAGCGCCACCTGAATACCTTTGATAAGACAAATATGGATCGCCCGGTATAACACCTGTTACACCGAAACCAGATCTTAGTTTTAAGTTATTTAGCCATTCAAAGGATGACATAAATGATTCATTGCTGATGGTCCATCCTAACGAAAGAGAAGGAAAGTTACCCCATTTATAATTGTCACCAAATTTTGATGAGCCTTCGTGTCTGATACTCGCTAATACATTATATTTATTTTTATACCCGTAGCTTACACGTCCGATAAAACCAATAAGTAAGTCATCACTTTTACCACTTCCCATTCCGGCGTTACCATCATTAATGGCTTCTCCAGCACCTAAATTGTTGTATAGGTAGTAATCTGTTAAAAATCCATAGTTTGAAGCCCAGAAACTTTCCTGCATATTGGATTGATAACTATATCCTGCCAATGCAGAGATGCGATGATCGGAAAATGTTTTTTCATATTTAGTGGTTAACTCCAAATAGTCTTTCTGATCATTGTATGAGCTTTGATAGGCTTCACCAACCCTATTATTGGTTTCTGCAGTATAAAATTGTGAAGTAGTGTAGCTTTTGCTATTTGAAAAACTGCGATGCGTAGCCAACATCAGATTTGTTTGCCAACCATCTATTGGCTCAAAAGTCAAATTACTTGTTAATCGTGTATACTCACTTCTGTTTTCTCCAATTTTTTCATTCAACATTGAAACCGGGTTCAAATATTGCAAAACAGTAAAATCCTCCCTATAGGTTCCATCTTCGTTGTATACCGGTAGCGTTGGGTTTCTTATTAACGCCTGACGGTAAGCATATGCCGGATCAGCAAGATCATATTTTCTAATGCCTTTTACTATGTTTAAATTAAGTTTAAGCATATCGTCAAGAAAGTACTGATTTAAATCAAAGTTTACTTTAAGGGTATTGTTTCCTGTTGATTTAATAATTCCTTCTTCCTCACGATAAGTAACATTTGCAGCATAAGTTGCATTGTCAGTTCCTCCGGTAACACTAATACTGTGGTTATGAGTGTAGGCGTTTTGCGATATTCCTTTTAGCCAATCGGTATCGTATCCGGCATCTTTAAAAGCTGTTAATCCATTTCTTATGTCTTCCGGACCCATAAACTCAGCTTTTTTGTAAAACTCAGAAGTGGTATAATATCCATCATAAGAAACAACCGGTTTGCCCTGACGCTGTCCTCCTTTAGTGGTTATAATTATTACCCCACCGGCTCCACGTGTTCCGTAAATAGCTGCTGCAGAAGCATCTTTTAATACATCGATGGAGGCTATGTTTTCCGGAGCAACCGTATTTAAATCACCAGGTATTCCATCTACCAGTACAAGAGGATTTGAGCTTCCTATTAACGATACCATACCTCTGATATTAATGCTTGATGAGGCATTAGGGTCTCCGGATGCTTTGGTGATTACCAAACCAGCAACCTGACCTTTAATCAGATCGGCGGCATTTTGAACATTACCCACTAAAAAGTCCTCTGATTTAACACTGGCGATGGCACTTGTTATATCTCCTTTCCTTTGTGTTCCATAACCAATGGCAACAATTTCATCCAGGCCAACAGATTCTGGTTGAAGGCTGATGGTAATAAAGGTTTGTGTAGCCACTGTAATTTCATAGTTTTTATAGCCAATAAAAGAAATTACTAAAACATCTGATGAGTTAGCGTCAATACTAAACTTACCATCCATGTCGGTAATAGTTCCTTCGCTTGTGCCTTTAATCATTATGGCAGCTCCTGGCAAGGGTGTATTCGTTTCATCATAAATTACTCCTTCAACTCTGTTTTGAGCGAAAAGGGTTGATGAAGTAAGAACAAAACCCAGTATCAAAAAAAATGATATTGGATTACAATATGTTCTAACAGATCGTTTGATTTTGTCATTCATAAATTTGGTGGTTTAATGTGAACAATATTTTCGTCGAATTTACCTACGAATGGAAGCTACACCCTTACACAAATGGTTTTTAAACTTGCACAAATGTGTAAATGTGAAAAAATGTAAAACTCGTAATAAACAGAAAAACAACTATATGAGGTTTGTGTTGGTTGATTTATTTAATTCTGAATAGCAATAATGTTTAAAAGTGTTTTATTTTCGCAGAACTTCAGGGTTGAAAAAGAAATATGTGCTCAATTGAGAATTACTTTCTTAAAAAGGCATTAATATGTAAATAGTGTAACGATTTATAAGATTGATCGTAAATAACTCTGGAAAAAATAAACACCTGAATTTTCTATAAAATTGTTTTTTGGAATGCGGACCATATTTTACATTCTTTTATTTACCCTGATATTGCCCAGATTGAATGCAATGGGACAATATCATGTTATGGTCAGCCATAATTATCCACCCTATCATTTTTATAACACTAATGGTGAGATGGTTGGTTTTAATATTGATATCATAAAAGCAATTAATAACATCTATGATAATCGGATTAAGATCTCTATTGGTGATTGGGAGGAAATTGTCAGTTTATTAGATTCAGGTGAAATACAGGCTGTAGCCGGCGTACATTATCCCGGTTCATCGGATGAAAAATACTTTTATACACGTTCAGTAATAAGTACCAGTCATTGTTTTTTCTACAATAGTGATTATCGATCCTTTTTATCTGTTGAAGATATAAGAACAGAACAGCGACCTAAAGTGGTGCTTTGGGAGAATGATGTTCTTGAGCATTATATGCTTTCGCTAAATCCTAATTCCGATTTTATTTTCGTCAATAATTATGAAGAGCTGTTTAAAGCTTTACAACGAGAAGATGTTGTGTGTGCAATAGCTCAGAAAAATGCCGGCAAGTATTTTGCAAAGAATTTGAATTTCAATTTTGTACAGGCTACCAATGATGTGTTTCTGGAAAGAAATATGGGCTTTAAGGTAAGCAGCGAATATCCCGAACTGGCCGAGATACTAAATAATGGTTTGGAAATCATTATGGCTAATGGTACTTACCAGCAAATATATGACAAGTGGATCAGGGAGTTTGATAAACCAGTTAATAGTTGGAGATACTATATTAAAGATATCATCATTGGTGGTATTGTATTAAGTCTTATTATCGGAATATTACTGTTTTTCAATCGGTTGTTAAAGAAGCAGGTGAGGCAGAAAACCAAACATCTGCAACATCAGTTAGAACTGAATAATATAATTCGACAGGAGCTTGAAATAGCAAAGGTACGAGCAGAAGTGAGCGACCAGATGAAATCTGCTTTTTTGGCTAATATGAGTCATGAGATTCGTACTCCAATGAATGGTATTCTTGGATTCTCAGAATTGCTTAAGTCTGCTGATTACGGGTCGGAAGAACAGAGCTATTATATAAGTCTGATTCAGAAAAGTGGTGCCCGAATGTTGTCAACCATCAATAACATCATTGATATATCTAAAATAGAATCAGGTGCTGAAAAGCTAATACTAAAGGATCTGGATCTGAAGCAGATGATTCAAGAAATTGGTGAGTTTTTCAGTGTTGAAGCAAAAGAGAAAGGTATTGAGTTGGTGGTTGAAAAAGGTGATTGTATCCATCCTTGTAAAATAAGAACGGATGAATATAAGCTTCATTCCATTTTAACCAACTTACTAAAGAATGCAATTAAGTTTACATATAAAGGTAAGGTAACCATCAATTTTTCTATTTCAGAAACCTTTGCCCGATTTGCAATAAGTGATACAGGTATTGGTATCAGTAAGGATAAACAGGAAGTGATTTTTAATCAGTTTGTGCGAGCTGATATCTCTTATTCAAGCGAATTTGAAGGATCGGGTCTTGGTTTATCTATTACCAAAGAATATGTAAAAATGCTGGGAGGTATTATCTGGCTTGAATCAGAACCTGAATCCGGTAGTACTTTTTATATCGAAATACCTTGTAAGCAGCCTCATTCACAAGAAAATATTCTTTCACATATTTCTGCTTAACCAAAGAAAAGGTAAGCCAGCCAGATGGAGGCCACTATTCCTGCAAGGTCGGCCAATAAACCACATCCAACTGCGTGGCGTGTTCTCTTAACGCCTACCGATCCAAAATATACAGCTAATACATAGAAGGTAGTATCTGTGGAACCTTGAATGGTACTTGCTACCTTACCAACAAAAGAATCTACACCAAAAGTATGAATGGCATCTACCATCATACCACGGGCAGCTCCTCCGCTCAAAGGTTTCATAAAAGCTGTCGGAAGTGCATCAACAAAACGAGCATCCAAACCCATATAAGCAAATGCATCTCCAATACCATTAACAATAAAATCCATTGTTCCTGATACACGAAACACACCAATTGCCACTAAAATGGCAACCAGGAATGGAATGATTTTTATGGCTATACCAAAACCTTCTTTGGCTCCTTCGATAAATGCGTCATACACATTTTCTTTTTTACGTAAAGCCATTACGATAAATGCAACAATAATGGAAAAAAGTAAAAGGTTGGCACCCAACAATGAAACAGTATTAATCATTTCTCGAGGTAAGGTTGAAAGATACCAGATAAGACCTCCGATTAAAGTGATAAAACCACCAAGATAGGCAAGGATAACTTTATCAAAAAGATTGATTTTCTGAACTACAGAAACCGAAATAATTCCAACTAAAGTGCTGAAAAAGGTAGCTAACAGGATGGGTAGAAATATATCTGATGGGTTAACAGCTCCTTTTGTTGCACGTATTGCCATAACACTTATCGGGATGATGGTTAGCCCACTTGTGTTAAGGACCAGAAACATGATCTGAGCATTGGATGCAGTGTCTTTATGCGGGTTTGATTCCTGCAATTCTTTCATGGCTTTTAAGCCTACTGGTGTTGCAGCGTTATCGAGCCCCAACATATTGGCAGCAATGTTCATCATCATGCTTCCATAGGCAGGGTGATTTTTAGGCAATTCAGGGAAGAGACGACTGAAGAAAGGACCGATAAGTCTTGACATAAGTTGTACCATGCCTCCTTTTTCACCAACTTTCATTAGTCCCATCCATAAGGTGAGTGCTCCGGTCAATCCAAGGGATATATCAAAACCGGTTTTAGCACTATCAAATGTGGCATTGATCATATTGGGGAAAACTTCCATATCGCCAAAAAATATCAGTCGTACCAGTCCAACCACAAAAGCAATTAAAAAGAAAGCAATCCACAAATAATTCAGTGCCATAGGGTTTATTTAAAAATGGAGGTTGTGTTTTCAGTAAATTCGGTTGTAGATAGTTTAATGTTATCCACTTTTAAAGCACTGCTTGTTGACCCAAAACCAATGAATCCGGGTTCAAAAGACTCATCGCTTGATTCCAGTATTAATTCATCATCGAAATATACTTTTACTGTTTTTTCATCAGCATCTCTGATCACCTTTACATTATGCCATTCATTAATGCCCCACAATACACCTTTATTCAGACTTTGGCCTGTTACTTCAGGTTTTGATCCGTCAACTTTAAAAATATTGTGTGTCTTTTTATCAGCATGCCCGGCAATCTGAGCATAACAATAATGTTCTTTGTCTTTTATGCCAAAGAAGATGCAAAAATCAAGTAAATCGAAATTTTTTCCGTTTTGTTGAATAGTCATCTCCAATTCAAAGCTGGAGACTACATAATTTTTCAAAACTGCAATTATTGATGGGCCCTCATGAGCACTGGTGTAATCACCTTTTCCTGAACATTTAAGCGATTTGCCGGGTTTTCCCATCTTACTGATTAACCATTTACCTTCATTTGAAAACTCAAAATCATCGGTGCTCTTGTCGTTGTTAAAGCCTTGGTTATAAATGGTTTTTAATTTAGTCTCTTTATCGTTTTGTGCAAATATAAAAGTTACGAATAGCGAAAAAGAGAACAACAAAAATGCTTTCTTCATAAAGCGTCAATTCTGAGGTTTAAGTACAAATAGAACGTTGAATATAGCTAAAAATTGGTTAGGCTTTATTTCTTGGGTGGTTTTTCAAATCTTCAAGATCCCTTTTAAGACGGTATTCATCATGAGGTGCTCCAAATTCTTTACAGGACACTTCATCCATAGGAACTTTCCAGATCTTAACATTTTTAACGGCAGGATCGTTGTATTTAAATTCCTTCTCACTGTATGTTTTCATCAGGATATTAAGAGCTTCCCGCTTCTCATCCATATCTTCAACAAACTCAACCTTGCCCATCACCACAACACTTTTCGATTTCATTCGGTAGCTACAGGCCACTTCAGGGTGCTGAAAAACCAACTCGTTGTCAGTCGAGAAGGTAATGCATATGTTATTATTTTTTTCGATGATGTCAATCAGGCGTCCTGTGGGTGCAGAGTGAAGGTAAATAACCTGGTCTTTATATCCGTAATTCATGGGTAACACATAAGGTTTATTCTCAGGATCGACAACCCCGATAAAACAGATGTCACACTTACGTATAATTGCTTCAATAACTTCAATGTCTGTGTGGTTAAGTGTTTGCATGGTATATGTTTTTTATTTTTATCAAACTATGGTTCGGCCGCCTAATTCTTTTGAGATGTGAGCTAATACCATTTGCCATGTATTAATCTCCTTCATCAGCTCCATCAACTCTTCTTCAGAAGCGTTAGCCCCAATGTGTTGTAATTGTGACCGTTTTTCCTTTAAAACAACCTTTACTTTTTTCCATTTCAGTTCAGCAACAACCTTCATTACCAGGTCCTGATAAATTTCTTCTTCGTGTGTTACCTTCCCGAATTTTTCATGAATTCTGCTTAACTGGTATTCTTTCCCAATCAGGTCTGATGCCAGACGACTCAGGTCGGTATCGGCATTGTTCACAAAAAATTTCTGTGCTATTACCTCAGGATCATGGCAAACCACCTCATAAGCTTCCATCATTTTATTGTAAAGAGGATTGATGCTTAAAAGATCATCCTGCTTCAGTTCATGAATGATGTACTGACCTACTGTAACTTTCTGTCCATCCTCAGTTAAATCAGACAACAGTTTTTCACCATGTTTTACCATAAACCGGAGAACCTCGCGTTCTTCCAATTCAAATGGATTGGTGTTTGCCGGAGTTTGTGGTGTAGAAGGTTTTTCATATCCAACCGGACGCTCGTTACTGGTAGTACTCCTGCGAAAGTTTTCTTCCAGCTTCTGACGTTGTAACTTGCCTGTTTCCTGAACCAAAACACGTTCATCAACCTTTAACAGGCTGCTGCACTCTTTTACATAAACCGAACGAATAATTGAGTCGGGAATGGTAGATATACTTCGTACAATATCCTGTATCAATTGAGCCCTTTTAATGGGGTCGTTTTGGGCATCTTCCAAAAGCAACGAAGTTTTAAACTTGATAAAGTCCTTCTGATTCTCCTTAATATATTGTGTCAGTTCTTCTTCACTTCGTTCTTTGGCAAAGGTGTCAGGGTCTTCTCCATCGGGCAATAAAAGAACCTTTACATTCATACCTTCGGCCAGGACAAGATCGATTCCACGAAGCGACGCTTTTATACCAGCCGGGTCCCCATCATAAATAATGGTGATATTTTTAGTGAACCTCGAAATTAGCCTTATCTGATCCGGAGTCAGAGCTGTACCCGATGATGCAACTACATTGGTTATGCCGGCCTGATGAAATGATAAAACATCGGTATAGCCCTCAACCAGGTAACACATATCCTGACGTGTTATTTCCTGCTTTGCCTGATAAATACCGTAAAGTACACGACTCTTGTGATAGATTTCAGACTCCGGCGAGTTGAGGTATTTCGCTGTTTTGGCATCTGTTTTCAGAATACGACCTCCAAATGCAATTACTTTACCAGCCAGGCTGTGAATAGGAAACATTACTCGACCTCTGAAACGATCTGCTTTGTAATCATCGCGTACAATGGATAGTCCTGTTTTTTCAAGGTATTCAAGCCTATAGCCCTGTTTGACGGCCTCTTCGGTAAGAGCATCTTTTTTCTCAGGCGAATAGCCTAGATCAAATTTATGAATGATGTCGTCGCGAAAACCGCGACTACGAAAATATCCAAGTCCAACAGATTTGCCTTCATCTGTTTCATTAAGCATCTTTGTGAAGTACTTACCCGCAAATTCGCTCAGAACCATCATGCTTTCACGTTCGTTGCGCTGTTTTTGCTGTTCGGGCGAGTATTCTTCTTCTTCGACATGAATATTGAACTTCTTACCCAAAGCTTTGATGGCCTCAACAAAAGAAAGTTGATCATGCTTCATGATAAAATTGAGGGAATTACCTCCTTCACCACAACCAAAGCACTTAAAAATACCTTTATGTGGCGAAACCGTAAATGAAGGTGTTTTTTCGTTATGGAAGGGACAATTACCTAAATAATTTATTCCACGACGACGCAGGGTAACATAATCAGACACCACGTCAACAATCTGGCTGTTGGCGGTCTCCAATATTTTATCGATGGTTACCTGATCAATCATTTACGCTGGTATCAATTTGAAGTGTGCAGATGCAAGCGCCAAAGATAAGAATAAACAGGTTGGTATTAAAACGAACAAGGGCTGTTGATACCTAAAAAATTCTTACGAACTTACGCGCCAATTAAAAACAGATAAGAATAAACAGGAATGACGTTCAAAAAATTAATCAAGAATTTAGGATTTCAGATTTTAGTAGCAATGATTGTTGGGGTGGCTGTAGGTATTTTTATGGGACCCAAAGCTTCCATTTTCTCCCCCCTTGGCGATCTTTTTATTCAGTTAATTAAAATGCTGGTCATTCCTTTGGTGGCTGTTTCTATCATTTCCGGGGCTGCTTCTTTGGGAGCTACCAAATCTGCCGGTAAGATTGGATTAAGTACCATTGCTTATTTTATTGTCACAACTGTCATTTCAATATCGTTGGGTTTGTTGTTGGGCGAAATTTGGAAGCCGGGTAAAGGATTGGAACCTGAAAAAGTGTTGGCTATGTTTCCACAGGAAGCTGCGCCTGTTCATTCTTCAGCTGGATTCTGGGATACGATTATATCCATCATTCCTGCTAACCCAATTGAATCACTTGTTAGTGGTAACATTCTTCAAATCATTTTCTTTGGGTTATTTCTGGGTATTGGTATTTCTACATTACCGAAAAACAAAAAGGAGCCACTGATGAATGGAATGAACTACCTGGTTGAAGCATTGATCTGGATGATTAAAATTGTGATGTGGACAGCTCCTGTTGGAGTATTTGGCTTAATGGCTTCATCCGTTGGAGCTTTTGGCTTTGACCTTTTATCCATGGCGCTCGATTTATTATGGGTTAATATCCTGGGAGGTATCATTCTGTTACTGGTCATGTATCCTTTAACATTGAAGTTATTTTCAAAAGCTTCGATCCGAAAATTTATATCCAAGATGCCTAAGGCTCAGATTGTAGCTTTATCAACCAGTTCGTCAATGGCCACTTTACCGGTAAATATGGAAATATGTGAGGAGGAACTTAATGTTACGAAAGCTACAACAGGGTTTGTATTACCATTGGGTGCTACCATTAACATGACGGGTAGTGCCATGTATTATGCATTGGTGGCGGTGTTTTTTGCACAGTTGTTTGATGTTGATCTTACCATGACACAATACCTGGCCATTATTATGACATCAACAGTGGGATCAATTGGTCAGGCAGGTGTACCAGGGCCATCTTTACTGGTGATTGCCGTTTTGGTTTCAGCTGATATTCCAATTGCCGGTCTGCCTTTACTCTATGCCCTGGACAGAGTTTTTGATATGTTGCGAACCATGTTAAATATTACAGGTGACGCAGCCTGCGCAGTTATCGTGGATAAGTTTAATAAATAGCAGGTAATAAGGTCTATAGTCACAGAGGTCTTTTTGTTAGTGTTGATATTTCATTCTTAGAAATAATTTGAGGTTCTTTGAGAAAAGGACCTCTTTTATTTTCTAAGTACTACTTTATTTCTTTAATGAAACATGCTTTCTGTTTTTGCAACATGATCGAAAAATTCTGAAACCTTATTGCTAACGATGCAACATGCTTTGAAGGACATTTGTATTGCGAACTTTAAAACATGTTATTATGAAAGCATTGGTAAAATGGACAATGGGTGTGTTGCTATCTTTTATGATGGTGTTAAGTACAAGTGCTAATAACCCGGAGTCAAACAGTAAGGCCTATGAAATGCCTTTTGCAATTGATTTCTATTGTATGTGTGCCGGAGAACAGCTGGTAGGTACCGTTGTTTTTCAAGTGGTTGAAAATGGTAATGCTGCTCACTTTAGCGTTAAACAAAGCGATGTTTATGGTTTGGTCAGTGGTAAGCGTTATCATTTTGTAAGAGTTGAAAATTATGTGAAGATTGGTCAGATAATCTTAATGAGAGTGGTCGGTGAAGAAGGTATTGTTACCAATCTTCAGTGGGTTTCAATGAATGGGAATTTCAGACCTCCGTGTGAATGATCTCATACCCTTAAAAGAGAAAGATTGTCGAAAGGCAATCTTTTTTTGTGTCTTGCATTTATTGACAAGGTTTTGCTTTGGGTTGTAACTTGCATTCATTCAAAAAATTATTGATCTGTAAATGATTGTGTTGAACCCCAAAAAAATAGCAAAATGAACTTAAAATTATTTGTAGTTATGGTGGGAGTGGCTGTTCTTGTATCGTGTGCTCCCAATCCTCCTAAAAGTGAAGTGGACACTAAAGTGGTTGAAAAGGAAATTACCGCACTTCTTGATGAATTTCATTCTGTATTTGTTGAACTTAAAATCGACCGATTATCAAGCATGATGGATGATGATGGATTATTCATAGGTTCAGATCCTACAGAGTTTTGGGATAAAAATAAGCTAATCGGGTTGTGGGAAGAAGCAAAACAAAATACTTCGGATCAGTTTGAATATGATATCGATAAACGTGTTCTAAAGGTTTCGAAAGATGGATTATCATGTATTGTTGTTGAGCAATTCTATATTCCATACTGGAGTGAAGAAATGCCATTTAGGTTAACAACCAACTGGATTAAATCTGATATGAGCTGGAAGATCAATTTCATGGATTGGGCTTTTATACCCTACAACGAAGATATTGCTACCATAAACACTGCACTAAAAGAAGAACCGGTTACTGATTAAAATACTTTACTATGAAAGCAACGCATAACGAGAAGATTGATTTAAAAATAGTTCAGCAGGAAATTCATTCTTTGTTGGATAAGTTTCATGAAGCCTTTAAAACATGGGATATTGAAACGGTGAGCAATATGATGTCGGAAGAGATGCTATATATGGGTACTGACCAGACTGAGGTTGTTGATAAATACGGTTTTATCAAAGACGCCACTGAATTTGCGCGGCATTTGAATCAGAATCTTACTTATAACATTGATAAACGCATTGTTCGGGTGTATCATGATGCAAACTCGGCCACCAGTATTGAAGAATTTTTTGAGCCTTTGTTTTCCAAAACAATGTCATACCGAATGACAGTAAACTGGATTCTGGAAAATGATGAATGGAAAATGGACTTTGTCAACTGGGGAATGATAACTTCGAATGAACAGGTAATGAAAATTGATGAAGCAATGAGAAACTCATAAAATATTGGTTTGGAATATCTCATTCACTTGTTGCCGGTAGGTTCGACCTATCGGCAATTGTTTATTATTCATAGATTATTTCGAAAGAATTTTAACTATCCAAAGTATTAGATATAAACCTACTCCTGTACCAAAAAACAAGGCTGCGATTACAAAAGCAATTCTAATAATTGTTACATCCCAGCCAAGTTTATAGCTGAGCCATTTACAAACTCCTAAAATCATACTATTAAAGCTAAAGGTTATTTAATGTGTTTAAATGTACAATATTTGAAGTAATAATTTATGCATTGTCGGAAAGAAGGCCAATAAAAAAGGTCATCCGTTTAAATTTGGATGACCTTCTATTTTTTATGTTTATTTTCTAAAACTTTACTTTACAGTTTGGTAATAAACGGGCTAGTTTATCCAATTCGCTTTGAGGAAGAGGATTCCCTTTTAAATTCAGTGTTTTTAATTCGGTCAACTCTCCAATCTCATCAGGAATTATCGAAATATTATTATTGGATAAGGTTAGTTTATTCAGATTTTTAAGATTCTTAATTTCAGGAGGAATGCTGTTAATGCCTTGATTGCTAAAGTAAATCTGGTTTAGTTGCGTTAGTTCACAAACCTCAACAGGAAATTCTCCCAGCTTTTGAAAGGACATATACATTAACATATAGCCTTGTGTGGCTGTTTGTGTAATCATCCCTTCGTATTTATTTATTTCTCCTGATTCAACAGCTTTATCATGGGCATCTTTGGCAGCCATAATTTCTGCACCCTGTTGGTTGGCAGCATAAGTTTTGTATTGAGTTTTAAATGAATCGAATTCTTCCAAACCCCTGTTTTCTACCATAATTTTATGCTCAGTCAAATCTACCTGAGCATCTTTATTCATCAGGTAATAAGTGTTTTGTTCGCGACATCTGTCATTCAAAGCTTCCCATTTGAGGGTTCTGTTATTGGTTGTTCCTGTATAAATAGTTAGTGCTTTACGCGACTGTATAATGGCCTTGTCAAATTCCTGAAGATACGCATAGGCCAATGCAATATTAGCTCTTAATGTTCCGGCAACTTTCTTATTGATTCGCGATTTACGGTCATTCAGGTCAGTAGCTTCCAGCTCCTTCTCCCACTCTGTGATAGACTTTTCTAGTAAGGCCTTACCTTCTGCATTTTGGTAATCATCTTTCAATAACTCATATCCCTTCGCAGCTTGTTGAGCTATTTCAGTCAATCGATCATAATTGTGATCTTTGTTGGTCTTTGGACTAAATACCTCTACACTTTCAGGAACATATCGGAAGATTACTGCCTCATCCATGTAGTTTTGTGCAGTAGTTTGCACAGCCTTATATTCGTCAGTCGCAACGTCATTTACAAACCCTTCTTCCTGTTTTTTCCATACATCCGTTAGGATTTGTTCAAGAAAGTAACATTCATCTTTTCCAAATAAAACGCTTGATTCGCCACTCTCAGATGTATATTTACTGAACAATACTTTGCCGGAATTATCGGTTAAGACCAAAATAGCTGATGGAGTGGTGTATTTTATACTGTAATAAAAGTTTTCGATAACTTTCGCATCTTTTAAGCTGGCACCTTTAGCCTTACAGAGATTGGACCCTTTCAATATGGCTTTATCACCAACGCTGATTTCGGAATGAGCAACCTCAGCTTTTAAGCTGCTCCAATTAATGTCTTTAACAGGTATTCGTGGATAGGTTAAATAAGAGGTTTCGACAACAATATCTTCTATTTTTTGCGAGAAAGTTGTGATAGCAAATAAGCTGATCAGTAATAGTAATGCAGTTTTTTTCATTTGTTTTAGTTTTCTTTCATATCGGTCAACTGCAATGTATACTGCCATTTATCTTAAAGGTTACAACGCTCAAAATAACAGTGTGTTGTAGATTTGAAAGCATAGAATATTATCTATTAAAATTGTATGGAAAGAAGACTATTTATCTAAAAAATATTTGCGTGACTATCCTAGCAATTATTAGTGGTATGATAATGAGACCGTAAATGATTAAGCCTATTTTACTGTATCTATATATTTCTTTTCGTTGTAGTGTGTTATGTGTTGAATTGATCATTACAAAATCTCTCTCATTTAGTTTGTTATTTCCAAATGATTCACTGGCAGAAAAAGGTACCATAATACAACTTACTTTCCAGTACCGGGGTAAAGGTTTGCTGGCTTCTTCTTCAAGATATTTTTTGAAACTTTTATATTCTTTTTTAGCACGATTCATTTCTTCTTCAGAAAGATTTCGTCTTTCAATTTCAGCCAGTATTATTTCCTTTTCCTGAGAATTAGCTAACTCCAGTTTTAAAAAAAGCTGAACCATATTTTCCTGGTGTAAAGCTTTTTTAATTATCATACTAATCCAATTTTTTGGTTTTGTAGTTTAAGATCTTTACAACCAGTCTTACATTCGTTATTAAAAGATAACCAATTGTAATATTAAATCCACTTACAAACCATTTCCAATTATCGGGAGTGTTAAGAATATTGTTTCTCATTTCTGACTGAAACCAGCTGACTGACTGAAAAATAAAATGAGGTAAATTATTTAGAATCATAATACCCCCAATTATTAATACAGCAATTTTAACAATCTCATTAGAATTAAGCTTTCCAAGCTCTAAAGTATCAGTATCAAAACCCTGTTCCAGTTTCAGCATTCTCGCGATACGATGAGATTTGAAGATAAGGAAAACAAATAAAGTAATAGGTATTGCCACAGCCAGGCTAATAAAAATTAAGGATACCAGATTAAAATCCATCATAAGAAGGGAAATATTCTGAGGTATTGTGATAAAGGCTGAAGTTATTACTGAGTATAAACCAAATAGTTTAATGATAAGAATAAAGAAGTCCTTTTTTGTCATGGTAATTATTATTAAGGTTGAAAGGTTATTTTGAGTATGATGTTTTTAATAAACAATATAAAAATAGCAAAAAGTATATATTATGCTAATAACCTGAGTTCGAAATAAAAACTGACTGATTTACAAGGAAATAAACAAGGTTTTGATTATATTTAAGTATCTGAAATTTAAATAATTAACACCAA